>NZ_BAAGPQ010000037.1:0-18397 GCF_054783995.1 Actinocorallia aurea | reverse complement strand
ACCACAACCGGCGAGAAACACCCCTGTTCGCCGCCAGCATCGCACGCCACGCCCTGACACGGACCTCGTGATGACAGCGCAGTCGGACCTGCCTCCGTCACCCCGCGAAATGGCCCGCGCCTTCACCCCAGCCCTCACCGAGCTGGTGGAGGACCCTCTGTACAGCGAGGTGTGGACGGATCCTGCGCTCAGTCCTCGGGACCGCAGTATCGCAACCGTCGCCGCAGTCGTGGCGCTCTACCGCCCCGAAGAGTTGCCCGCACAGTTGCGGCGAGCCGTCGACAACGGTGTGACACGCACCGAGCTCGGGGCACTCATCACACAGATCGCCTTCTACGCAGGCTTTCCGGCAGCCATCAGCGCATCGGCCATCGCGGCCCGAACGCTCCCGGGCTGAGAACCCGCAGAAGGTACATCCTCTCGGCCTGTGGGTCCGGTGCAAGGGCGACGGCACGTCGACCTGCACCAGTTGGGTCACGAGTGGCCCCGTAGCCCCTCTTTACTTTGTGACCTCAGAGAGGGCACCGGCGCACAGCTTCGGAGGAGGCAGCGGCCTTCGCAGGCCTCCTCCGAAGTCCACAGCCGGCGCGAGGTCTTCGCTTCGCTGCCATCGTCGAACGCCGCGCACGCAGTCGGAGTTCAGCTGCACGCGGCCGGAGACCGCTTCGGCACTGCCTCTGTCCAAGCAGCGCCCCGCACTTCACCGGGTTCGTGACACCGCCGGCACAGCACCAGCGGGCCATCACCGATGACGTGCCTCGGGCGCAACTCGTAGCTCTCATAACCCGTCCCGAGCGGGTCTCCAGCTGTCCTCCCGGCTCAGCCATCACGACAGATCTGCTTCGGGACAGGCCCATGGACGTGGCACATGACGAGGCTGTCAGCCCACCCCCAGCCCCCCACTGGTTCAACGACCGCGTTCACGCATTCCCCACAGCAGGAGTTCCGATGACGAGAGCAGAGGGCCAGGCGGTCGGACCGCCGTGGCGGTTGGCTCCCTGGCCAGCGTTCGGTCTTCAGGCCTCAGTGGTGGTCTTCTTCCTCGCGGGAGCCAGTGCGCCCACCCCGCTCTACGCCACCTACCAGCGCGAGTGGAGTTTCTCGCCGATCACGACCACGGTGATCTTCGGTGTGTACGCGGTGGCCATTCTTTCGGCGCTTCTCCTCGTCGGCTCGCTGTCGGACCATGTCGGCCGTCGACCTGTAATCTTCGGCTCCATCGTCGTCCAGGCGGCGGCGGTCGTCGTCCTCGCCAGCGCCGACGGTGTTCCCGCCCTGCTCTGCGGCAGGATTCTTCAAGGGCTCGCGACGGGTACCGTCGTGGGGGCCGTCGGTGCCGGAATGATCGACATCCGGCGTTCCGCGGGTACGTTCGCCAACGCGGTGACACCAGCTGCCGGGACAGCCATAGGCGCCCTTGGTTCGGGGCTCCTCGTGACTTACGCTCCACAGCCCACTCACCTCGTGTATTACATCCTTTTGGGCGTCTACGTCCTGCAGGCTGTCGGAGTCATTTTCCTTGCGGAGACCGCGACCCGCACGCCCGGCGCGCTGCGTTCGCTACGTGTGAGCTGGACCGTGCCGGTGCAGGCTCGTGGCCCACTCCTACGAACCGCGCCGGTCGTCCTGGCCGTTTGGGCCCTGGCTGGGTTCTACGGTTCGCTCGGCCCGGTTTTGGTCCGTCGTGTCGTCGACGGAGAGGGAGCGCTCCTCGGCGGGCTGTCGCTGTTCACTCTCACGGCCTGCGGAGCGCTGACCGTCCTGGTATTGCGATCGACGGAACCACGAACCACCACGCAGATCGGCACCATGGCCCTCATTGCGGGCGTGGCTCTCACTCTGCTGGCCACCGCGGTCGGCTCGGCAAGGCTGTTCTTCGTCGGCACAGCGGTCGCCGGTGTCGGTTTCGGAGCTGGCTTCCAGGGGGGCGTGCGCACCACCGTCCCTCTCGCCGAGCCGCACCAGAGGGCGGGGCTCCTCTCGGTCATGTATCTGATCTCGTACCTGGGTTTCGGTCTTCCGACAGTCGCTGCCGGAGTGATCGTCGTGTACGGCGGCGGAGTGGTGAGGGCCGCCTACGTGTACGGGATCGCAGTGATGCTTCTCGCGCTGCTGGCTCTCATCAGCACATTCGGGATCTCACGGACTCGATCCCCCGCCGCACCGGCGTCCGTATCGGGGCGGCAACCCGGCACCGGCGAAGCAGTCGTCGAAGCGAGCGACACAAGCGGCACATCCGACCTCGGCGCCCCGCTGCAGACCGGCACTGCGGCGCACAAGGGAGACGAATACCGATGACGCAATCCAAGACCCCTCTGATGCCCCGGATCGTCGTGGGTGTAGATGGCTCTTCGTCCGCCAAGCAGGCTCTGGCCTGGGCACATTTCCTGGCGCGGACCACCGGGAGTCTGCTGGAGGTCGTGACCGTCTGGCAGAACCCCTCTTCGTGGACCGGCGTAACGGACGACTGGGACCCCGTCGTGGAGGCACAAGCCTTGCTCAGCGCCTCCTGCGCAGAGGTACTGGGTAATGACCAGCCTTCTGGCCTTCGGCTCACTGTGCGCGAAGGGCCCACCGCAGCCGCTCTGATCTCGGTCGCAGCAGGAGCGAGAATGCTCGTCCTCGGAAGCCGGGGCCACGGCGGGTTCGCGGGACTCCTGCTGGGCTCGGTCAGCGCAACGTGCGCGGAGCACGCCGCCTGCCCCACTTTGATCATCCATGGCGATCAGCCGCCGCCCGCGGTAACGCCCCTCTCGCCACCGAGGGTTCACGGGGCGCACCACTCGGACGAGGACGGAAGCCATGTCATTGCTTCCGTCGGTCGCCCTACACGTAAGTCCGCAAAAGAGGGGACAGCATGACCACCGACCACGGCAGCAGGTCCGAGGACCACACGCCGGAGCAACCCTCATACCCACACCCCGCTGCCGGATGGGGCGCGGCCAAGAGCGTCGGGCAGTTCCTGATCCGCGAGCACAGCCTGTTGTCCGGAACGCGCGCCATCCAGCGCATGAACCATGAGAACGGCGGATTCGACTGTCCGGGGTGCGCCTGGCCGGACGACCGGAAGGGACTGCACCTCGACATATGCGAGAACGGCATCAAGCACGTCACCTGGGAAATGACCCGCAAGCGGGTCGACCGGGAGTTCTTCGCGGCGCACACGGTGACGGAGCTGATGCAGTGGTCGGACTTCGACCTCGAGAACCAGGGCCGGCTCACCGAGCCGATGGTCTACGACGCGGACAGTGACCGGTACGTGCCCATCGAATGGGAGGCGGCTTTCACCATGGTGGGTGAGACGCTGCGCGATCTCGACGATCCCAACCAGGCGGCCTTCTACACGTCGGGGCGGTTGAGTAACGAGGGCACGTTCCTCTATCAACTGCTGGCCCGGGAACTGGGTACGAACAACCTTCCGGACTGCTCCAACATGTGCCACGAGGCAAGCGGACGGGCGCTCCAGGCCGCCATCGGAACTGGCAAGGGGACCGTGGACCTGAGTGACTGGGAGTCCGCGGACGCCCTGTTCGTCTTCGGCGTGAACGCCGCCTCCAACGCGCCGAGAATGCTGACCTCCCTGGCCGAGGCCCATCGGCGCGGAGCCCAGATCGTGCACGTGAACCCCATAATCGAAGCCGCTGCGGGCAGCACCATCGTTCCGCACGAGTTCATGGAGATGGCTCGCTTTCGTGCCACCCCGACCAGCACTCTGAACCTGCAACCGCGCATCGGCGGGGACATGGCCCTGCTGCGCGGCATGGCCAAGGCGGTCCTGGAGGCCGCGTGGGTCGATCCCCTGGCCATCGACAGCGCTTTCATCGAGCAGCACACCAGAGGATTCGAGGCTTATGCCGCTGTCTGCTCAGCCACATCCTGGGAGACGGTTGAGCATCAGTCCGGAGTGCGCCGTGACGACATCATCAAAGCCGCCGACATCTTTCTGGCCGCTGAGCGCACCATCATCAGCTGGTGCCTCGGACTGACTCAGCACGAACACGGGGTGGACACGGTCCGGGAGATCGTCAACCTCCTTTTGCTGCGCGGCAACCTCGGCCGCGCAGGCGCCGGCCCGTCACCGGTGCGGGGCCACAGCAACGTCCAGGGCAACCGCACATGCGGCATCGACCACCGGCCCGCTCCCGCGTTCCTCGACCGCCTGGGCAAGGCGTGCGGTTTCGCCCCGCCCCAAGACCACGGTCTAGACACCGTGGGAACGATCGAGGCCATGAACCGCGGCGACGTGAAGGCCTTCGTCTGTCTGGGCGGCAACTTCGCGCAAGCGGCCCCCGACACCCCGTACACGTACGCCGGTCTGCGGAACTGCGACCTGACAGTCCAGGTCAGCACAAAGCTGAACCGCAGCCACCTCGTGCACGGACGCCGGGCGCTCATCCTCCCCTGCCTCGGGCGGACCGAAAAGGATCACCAGCGAAGCGGTCTACAGAGCGTCTCCGTCGAGGACGCGATGAGCATGGTGCATCTGTCCCGCGGAATGAGGCGACCAGCTTCCCCCGCCCTCCGGTCCGAACCGGCGATCATCGCCGGGATGGCGCGCGCCGCACTGCCCCACAGCGCAACCCCCTGGGAGAACTACGCGGACGACTACGACCGCATCCGAGACGTGATGGCCCAAGCCCTAGAAGGCTTCGAGGACTTCAACCGGCGCGTACGCCGGCCGCTGGGATTCCGCCTTCACCAACCGGCCCGAGAGCGGGTGTTCCTCACCCCGTCGGGACGGGCGGAGTTCTCGCATGCCGCGCTGCCCGACGTCCTCCCGCCCACCGGCACGTTGGTCCTGGCCACCATCCGGTCGCACGACCAGTGGAACACCACGATTTACTCGGACAACGACCGATACCGCGGCATCAAGAACCTCCGCAGGCTCATTTTCATGAACGTCGATGACATGCGGGAGCGTGGTATCGAGGAGTTCGAGCCGGTGGACATCGTCTCCACCGCGAAGGACGGCACCGAGCGGGGCCTGAACGGGTTCCTTGCCGTTCCCTACGCCATTCCGCCGGGCTGTGCGGCCGGCTACATGCCCGAGATGAACGTCCTGTGCTCCATCGGCGATTACAGCGCGCAGAGCGACCAGCCCCTCATGAAGCACATCAAGATCACTGTCACTCCGGCGGCAACGGCTGCGGTGGCGCCTGCATCAGCCTGACAGGACTCAGGCCTCGTCCCGCGGAATGTCTCGAAGGCCATTGCCGCGGCTCCTCTCTTTCAGCGAACGCACCCCCAGGAGTCGTCATGTCCAGCCCCTTCCCCCGCGCCATGGCCGAGCCAGCACCCCTCGGCCTGGCTGCTTTCGCCACAGCGACCTTCATGCTCAGCTTCTTCTACGTCGGCGTCGACCCTGCCCTGACCCCCGCCGTGTACCCCCTCGCCTTCTTCTTCGGCGGTGTCGTACAACTGATTGCCGGCGCCGCGGAGTTCAGACAGGGCTCCACGTTCGGTGCGACGGCCTTCTGCTCCTACGGCGCCTTCTGGATGGCCTACGCGCTGTACGGCCGTTTCATCGTCGATACCCTGCCAGCGGCCGAAGCGCACGTAGCCACAGGCCTGTTCATCCTGCCGTGGGCCGTCGTGACGCTGTACCTCACCATTGCCACACTCCGCACCACGGGCGCGCTCCTGGCTGTGTTCACCTCGGCAACCATCACGTTCACGCTCCTGACCCTGTCGCAGTTTCTCCAGTCCGAACCCCTGACCCGGGTCGGTGGTGGCTTCGGATTCGCAACGGCCGGCCTTGCTTGGTACGCGTCGTTCGCGGGCCTGGTCAACAGCACTTGGGGGCGGCACCTCATCCCCACCATGCCCGACCCGGGGACGCGGCTGGAACGCCTGGGCCGCAAACGGGCACGTCCCGTGTCGCTCACGTCGTCCATCGGTGAACGTGAATCGCGCACAGACCAAGCCGTCTGAGCGGCGACAGAGCAGCGATTCCGCATACGAGGTGGATGACATGAACTCAATGATGAAAGCCATTGTGATGCGGCACCCCGGACCGCCCGGCGTCCTGGAGTGGGCCGACGTGCGTACGCCCCAACCGGGGCCCGATGAGGTCGTCATCGACGTCCGGGCCATCGGCGTCAACAATGCCGATCTCCTCCAGCGCCAGGGGCTCTACCCGGTCCCACCCAGCGACTCCCCACTCCTGGGCCTGGAGTGCTCGGGAACCATCAGCCATCTCGGAAGCGAAGTCGACGACTGGGCTGTGGGGGACGAGGTGTGCGCCCTGCTGAACGGCGGCGGTTACGCGCAGGCCGTTGCAGTGCCCGCGACCCAAGTGCTGGCGAAACCGACGGGGCTGTCATTCGAGGAAGCGGCCTCCTTGCCCGAAGCGGCCTGCACCGTGTACGCGAATATCGGCATGCTCACCGGTCTGCGGCCCGGTGAGACCTTCCTGGTCCACGGCGGAACCAGCGGTATCGGAAGCCTGGCCATTCAATGGGCCAAAGCTCTTGGGGCGCACGTACTCACTACAACCGGGACCTCCCACAAAGCTGCCCAAGCCGTCGCGCTCGGAGCCGATATCGCGATCAATTATCGCGAGGAAGACTTCACCAGCGCCGTGGCAGAGGCAACCAACGGGCACGGCGCGGATGTCATTCTTGACATCGTCGGAGCACCCTATCTGGCTCGCAACATACGCGCTCTGGCCCAGGACGGGCGCATCGTGATGATCGGCGGGGACGTGTCATCCGCGCTCCTCGGCATTGGTGAACTGATGGCGAAGGGCGGATCCCTGGCGGCCACGACGCTGAGGCCGCGCAGCCGCAAGCAGAAGGCGAACATCGTCGACGCAGTGCGCATGAACATGTGGCCAATGGTGTCGGACGGTCGGATCCGCCCAGTCATCGGAGGCAGCGTGCCCCTCAGAGAGGCTTCACGGGCCCACCAACTCCTGACGGAGGGGAACGTGGTCGGAAAGATCGTGATGACGGTATGACCCCCTGCACGTTTCTCCCTTGCCTCGCAGCTCGGCACCACCTGGCAAGGGGACAGCGGCGGTGACCCGGATGTCGTGGCGTGTGCTTCCGCGCCGTACCGGTCATACGTTTCGGCGCATCATGCCCGCAGCCGCCATCACCGTGATCGTCGCCGTCGCGGCCGGTCTCTTCGCCGGCTCCTACTGCTTCAACCTCGCCCATCCGACGCCGCACCACGTACCAGTGGGAACACTGAGGAACGACCACCGCGCCGAGCGATTCATCACCGCGTGGGATGGTCGACTCAACACAGAACTCGTCGTGCACACCTTCTCCGACCAGGCGTCTGCGCTCCGAGCCGTGGATTCTCAGAAGATCTTCGCACTGGTTCGGAGCGACACAGGTTCGGACAGCGACGTGGCTCTGCAACTCGTACCTGCCGCAGGTGCCTCGGTGGCCCGCGTCTTGAAGCAAGAGGCCCCCGCTGCCGCTCACGAAGCCGGCGTGTCTCTGCACACCACTGAATTGCATCCACTACAAGCAGGAGACCCTCAGGGTCTGGCCATCTTCTATCTCACTCTGGCGGCAGTCGTCCTGGGTTTCATGGGTGCCGCCCAGCTCAACGCCCATGCCGGTCAGCTGCGCCTACGCGAGAGGGTTCTGGCCATCGCCTGCTACTCAGCGCTCGGCGCTGCAGCGATTTGCGCGGTCGTCGACTGGATAGAGCACATCCTCGACCTGCCGATCGTCGAGTCGTGGGCGATCCTGGCCGTCACGATGTTCACCTGCGGGCTGATGTTCACCGCATTCCATGTGCTGGTCGGCCGATGGGCGATTCTCCCGACCTGGCTTCTGCTGGTCATGGTCGGTAATCCGTCCTCAGGCGGAGCGGTTTCGTCCGCGCTCTTGCCCGAACCGACGCGCGCGCTGGGGCGCTGGCTACCCCCGGGGGCGTCGGTCAGTGCCCAGCACACAGCCATCTACTTCAATGATCACCAGCACTTCACTCCCTTCTTGACCCTGGCAGCATGGTGCACCGTCGCGGCCGCAACTGCCTGGGGCTGGCGCCGGAGACGCTGTGCCGCCCAGCCGTCGGCGGCTCCAACGCTCCCGAATCGCCCTGAGGAGGCAGATTCGTCTCGCAGCTGAGCCGCCTCAGCCCCCTTCGCGACTACCCCGGCCAAGCCCTCCCCATTACCTTCTTCTTTGCTCCGCACCCCACGACCCGTCGCCCTGCCCGTCGAACGTCGGGATCGAGTCCAACACGACCCGGGTGCCGGACTCGGCCGGGAACGGCCGCGCACGAGCCTGGCGTGCGACACAACGTGCTACTGAATCGCCCCGGTTTTGTTAGAGACTGCTGGTTGTGGCTGTGACCTGGGTTTTCGTGGTGTTCAGGTAGTAGTTGGTCTCGTATTCGGCGGGTGGGATGTGGCCGATCTCTCCGTGAAGGCGTCGGTGGTTGTACCAGTCGGTCCATTCGGCGGTGGCGAGCTCGACGTGGGAGAGGGTCTTCCAGGGACCTCTCCGTTTGATGATCTCGGTCTTGAACAGGCCGATCGTGGATTCCATGAGGGCGTTGTCGTAGGCGTCGCCAACGGATCCGATGGAGGCGGCGATCCCGGCGTCTCGGAGGTGTTCGGCCAGCTTGAAACTGGTGTATTGACTTCCTGCGTCCGAGTGGTGCACCAGCGAGCCGCGCTGGTGGGGGTGGCCGTCGCGGTCGCGCTGCCACAGGCCCATCTCGAGGGCGTCCAGGACAAGGCGGGTCTGCTTGCTGGTCGAGGCAGCCCAGCCGACGATCCGGCGGGAGAAAGTGTCCACGACGAACGCGACGTAGACGACGCCGGCCCAGGCCGCGACGTGGGTGAAGTCCGCGACCCAGCACCGGTTCGGCGCCGCGGCGACGAAGTCCCGGTCGAGCAGGTCCGGAGCACGTGCCGCGGACGGATCCGAGACCGTCGTGATGTGCTTCTTTCCGCGGACAGAGCCGCTGATCCCGATCTCGCGCACCAGCCGCTCGACCGTGCAGCGCGTCACCGGACGGCCCTGGCGGTGCAGCTGGCGCCAGATCTTCCGGGCCCCGTAGGCGGAGTAGTTGAGGGCGTGGATCTCCTTGATCAGCGCCTTGAGCTCGCTGTCGCGCAGGGTTCGTGCCGAGGGCGCGGCTTGGCGCTGGTGGAAGGCGTAGTAGGTGGAAGGGGCGATCTTGCAGTCGTGCATGGTGAGCACGCGGCAGATCGGCTCAACACCGCCGAAGCGGTCCCGGTGCTCGTCGATGAACGCCACGAGCGCGTGTGTGGCCGGTCGAGCTCGGCCGCGAAGAAACTCGCCGCGGCCTTCAGGATCTCCTTCGCCCGCCGCAGCTCCGCGATCTCCTTCTTCAACGCCTTGACCTGCGCCGCTTCCTCGGTCGTGGTGCCCGGACGCTTCCCGGTATCGACCTCGGCCTGGCGGACCCGGTTCCGCAGGGTCTCCCGCGACCCGATCCCCAGCTTCTGCGCTACCGCGGCCAGCGCTGCGGACTCGTTCGGGTAATCGGGGCGGACTTCGGCGACCATGCGGACCGCTCGCTGCCACAACTCGGGAGGGTACTGGGACGGACGTGCCATGACTCAATCCTTACAAGTGATCAACTCTCCAGGCAAACCGGAGCGATTCACAGATAGGATGGCCAATGGGACGAGCCCGATCTCTGTAGCTCGCGTTCCGCGAACGTAAGAAGCGCGGATCACGAAACAGATGGAGAAGTTCCGCCGTTGATTTGTACATGGCATGCCGGGACCGGCTCATGCCGTTCCTTCTGGCGGCTCCTTGCCGCTCGCCTCCACGGGATCCCACTTGGACCGCTTTCAGCAGCCGCTCCCCACCGACGGGGTAACCGGCGTTCAACTGCCCGTACGCGGCCGAGAAGACGAGCTGGGCGTCGTCGACGCGCGGTTGAAAGCGCTGGCTCAGGGCCGCGGCGGCATCGTCTGCGTCGAAGGTTCACCCGGCAGCGGCAAGAGCCGTCTCTTGGCGGAGATCCAGGTCACTGCTGTGCGGCGAGGGCTGAGGGTTTTCCGGGGAGGCGCCGATCCGGATGGTCAGTTCATTCCATTGGGCCCACTGTTGGAAGGCCTCCTGACGGGCTCCGAGCTACTGTTCGACACGAGCAAACTGCGAGAACTTGCGGCGGAACCCGATCAGCGATTCTGGCTGCTGCAGGAACTGCAGGACCGCCTGGAACAGGCAGCGCTCAGCACTCCTCTCGTCATCATCCTGGACGATGTCCAGTGGCTGGACGACGTGACACTCCTTGCGCTACGAGCGCTCACGGCCCGCCTGTCCTCCCACGCGATCCTGTGGCTGATCGCGGTCCGCAGTGGCACGTGGGCGCCCGGCGTGCGAGCGACGCTGGACCGGCTGTACGAGGTCGGCGCCCACCGGCTCCAGCTGGGGCTGCTGGCGGACACCGCAGTTGCCCAGATCGCGGAGGACGTGCTCGGGGCGCTTCCAGATGCGGCCACCTTGAGCGTCGCCCGACGCGCGGAGGGGGTGCCCCTCCTCTTGGTGGAACTGCTGCGCGGCATGCGCGAGGAGAACGCGCTCATCGTTGAGAAGGGTAGGGCGCGCCTGACGGGCGGACACCTTCCGCACCGTTTCCAGACCTCCGTACGACAGCGCCTCGACCAACTCTCCGAACCGACCCGGGAGATCGTGCGGACCGCCTCCGCCGTTGGCCGCATAGTCACCGTCGACCTCCTGGCGGAACTGCTCGACAGGCCGACGGCGACCCTGATGGCACCGTTGGAGGAGGCCCTGAACTCACACCTGCTCGTCGAACGGGACGATCGGTTGCTGTTTCGCCACGACCTGATCCGCGAAGCCGCGGAGAGTGGTCTGCCCCCGTCCCTGCGCCGGGCTCTGCGGCGCCACGCAGCGGACGTCCTGCTACGGCGGGGGGCACCGGTGACCGAGGTGGCCGCTCTGCTGTTGGACAGCGCAGAGCCGGGCGACTCCAGGGCTGCGGAACTGCTGCGAGCCGCAGCGGCGGAACTTTCCACAGCCGCGCCGTCGTCAGCGGTGGAACTCAGCCGTCGGGCACTGGCAACCACCGCCGAGCGGGACCCGAGCCGACCGGCGATCATCGCCGAGACGATGCTGCTGCTGTGGCAGGCGGGCAGGCCGGCCGAGGCCAGGGAACTCGCCGCTGAGGCTCTGCCCGGCAACATGGCTCCGGAGGCCGAGGCACGGGTGCGGCTCGGCCTGGCGAGGGTGTCCGGTCAGCACGACTTCACGGAGAGCGCTCGACAAGCTGAGGCCGGAGCCGCTCTTGACGGCATCCCGGCCTCGCTGCGGGCCCAACTGCTTGCCCTGCGATGCCTGGCCCTGTCCATGATCGGGGACTTCGAGGCGATTGCGGACGCAGTCTCCGATGCCACTGAGGCCGCCGTACAGGCTCAGGACAAGGCCGCCGAGGCCACCGCCGTCGCCGTCGACTCGGTCGTGCAGTTCTACCGGATGGACTGGAGTGCCGCGTTCGAAGCTGCCAGCCGGGCTTCCGACCTGGCGTCCGAGGTCGGAATCGCGCATTCGTTGTGGGTTCCGGAAGCTCTGTGGACTGCGTTCCTGCTGAATGCGGCGGGCCGCTCGGCAGAAGCGCTCGAAAAGTCCGAAGTCGGTACGCGTGAGACCCAACGCCAAGGCCAGGCCGCGGCCATGGGCTCGTGGATCATGAACAGGTCCCGGGTGCTGCTGGACGCGGGCCGTCTGGCAGACGCGCGGGCCGAGGCCGAGGCCGCCTCCGCGATGGTCGACGAACTGGGCACGAGCAACTTCGCCGACGCCACGCTCCTGTACACCCTGGTACGCGTCGCACTGCACACCAACGATCTGGACGCGGCGCGTGCCTACGCGACCGATGCAGAACGGATGCTGACCGACCCGGCAGTACTCATGCGCAATGCCGGCTCCTGGCTGCTGGCGTTGCTGGCTGATGCCGAAGACGATCCCGGCCGGGCCATGACACTGCTCGACGAGTCCTTCCGCACGTTCGATCTCGACGGCCCCTCGTTGGCCAGTCCCGACGATCCGGCCGACGCACCCGTCTTCGTCCGCATGGCCCTGCGGGCAGGCGCACGAGAACGCGCCGTAGCCGCCGTTGCCCTCGCGGAACGTCGGGCGGCCGGCAATCCGCAGTTCCCGATCCTCGCGGCGGCAGCCGCACACGCCCGGGGACTGCTCGACAACGACGTCGCTCCCCTCCTACGTTCCGTCGAGTTGTACGACGGTCTCTCCCGGTTGATTCCCCGGGCCTCGGCGCTCGAGGACACCGGCCGCAAGCTGGCCGCACGCCGCGCCGTCCACGGCGTTCCGCATCTCGACCAGGCGCTCGACCTCTACACCCGGGCGGGAGCCGAGCGGGATGCCACACGTGTACGCCGTCGTCTACGAGCATTGGGGGCACCCCGGCGCCGTACGACGTCCAGGGGCTCCGTCATAGCGTGGCCCGAGCTCACCGCCTCCGAGGTCGGGGTGATCCGGCTGGTGGCTCAGGGCCTGACGAACCGGCAGACCGCGGAACGCCTCGCGATCTCACCGCACACCGTGAACTCACACCTGCGGCACGCCTTTATCAAGCTCGACATCACCTCTCGAGTCGAACTGTCCCGTTTGATGGCCGCGCGCGAGCACGGAGGGTAACTTCTTCGTATCCCTCACCCATCACCACAGGCGCTCGTACTCGTGTGATGCGCGCGGTTGTGGCGCGTTGGCAAGATTCCCGTATCGAGAGGGGGCTGCTGCCCAGTCCGCGGCCTCTCGTCGGTACAGAACTGGCCTGAGCTCTGGCATCCGGTAGGGGCCGGAAGGGGTGAAAGTGATGAAGTCGGGCGATACGCTAACCCGTAGCGGAATACGCGGCCGAGAGGCCGAACTCGCAGAACTACAGGCGCTGATCGCCTCGGTGGCCCGCACCGGCTGTGGCGGATTGGCCCTGATCCAGGGAGAACCGGGCATCGGTAAGACCACCCTGCTGGCCGAGACCGCCGCTGAGGCCGGCGCGGCGGGATTCTCCGTCGGCCTCGGCAAAGCCGACGAGCTGCACCGCATCGTGCCGCTGTCCTCTCTGGCGGCCTGCGTCCTGCACGGCGATCAGCCGCTGCTCTCCGACCACACCTTCGGTGACCTGGCGCAGAATCGGGATCAGCGGATCTGGATAGTGGAGCGTCTGGCGGAAGCGATCGAAGCCAGAGCCAGCAGCACACCGGTGCTGATCGCCCTGGACGACGTGCAATGGGCCGACCCACTGAGCCGGTTCGCCCTGACACAGCTTCCCGCACGGCTGCGGACCTCGCCGGTGCTGTGGACACTGGCCGGGCGCCCGGATCCGGCTGGGCAGGCCGAAGAGATCGTTGCCGCTGTCGAAGGCGCGCTGCCGACGATTTCCGTACCTTTGGGACCGCTGTCCAGCATGGCCATCCACGAAGTGGCCGAAGACATTCTTGGAGCAGCCGTTGGCGAACGCCTTCGAGACCTGCTCGATGGGGCAGGAGGGAACCCGTTTCTCGCGGTCGAGATGCTTGTCGGGCTGGGGGGCACAGAGGCCTCGGGGGATCTGGTTCCCTCGACGCTCGTAGTGGGTGTGCGCAGCAGGCTGAAATCGCTTCAGCCCACCACCCTGCGCTTTCTTCAGATGGGTGCCGTGCTGGGCCGCAGGTTCGGCTTCTACGCGGCCGCCTCGCTGTGCGGCCAGCCGCCGGCCACTTTGATCTCGGCGCTGGAAGAAGCCATGCGTGCCGGACTTCTGGACGACGACGGCGATGAGTTGGTCTTCCGACACGATCTGCTGCGCCAGGCCGTCTACGTCGACATCCCGCCCTCAGCCCGCAAGGCCCTGCACCGGGAGGCGGCTGGCCATCTTGTGTCCGCAGGTCATCGGCCGCTCGATGCTGTGCCGCACATTCTCAGGGGCGCCCTGCCCGGAGACGAGCAGGCCGTGGCGCTGCTGCGAACAGCCGCTGAAGACGTGCTGTCGGTGACCCCGGACCTCGCGGCCGACCTCATGACGCGCGCCCTGGAACTGGTCCCGCCCGTCCGGCCGCTGAAGTTCGACGTGGGCGAGCAGGCCATCCTGTATCTGACTCGGGCCGGCCGGAGCCGAGAGGCGCTGTCGACCGGAGACCGGCTGTTGGCCTGCCAACCGCCGCTGGATGTGTTCAGTCGGCTACAGGCCGCCCTCGGCGGAACGCTGTGGTCCATGGATCTCACCGAGGAACTGCGTCGCAGATCCGAGACTGCCCTCGCCGTCGCAGGCACCACCTCGGAAGCCGGGGCGAGGCTGGCCGCTCTGCAGGCGCTGGCTCTCTCCCGGGGGCACGACCTTGTCGAAGCGCGTGAGGCCGGAGAGAAGGCGCTGCGTGCCGCCATCACGGCCGGTGATCGGGAGGCACACGTCCTGGCCCTGTCGGGGCTCGGCGAGATCGCGCAGAATGCGGGCGAGAACGCCGTCGCGTTGGAGCACTTCGCCGCGCTCAGCAGCATCGATCCCACTTTCCTTCCCGAAGAGGTCGTCGCGCACCTGCACATGGACGACTTCGCGTCCAGCGGACGACTGCTCCTGCGGGCAGCGGATGATGCCGGGGCGGTTCGGCAGGCGATGTTGCTCTGGGCACAGGGCCAGCACGATCTGGGGCTCGGCCGGCTTGACGACGCCGACGCCGACTTCGCGACCATGGAGCGCTTGGAAGACGACGTTCAGGTGCCCGTGCAGCAGGTGAACGGTCGCGTGATCCGCTCCAGGATCGCCCTGCTGCGCGGTGACCGAGAAGCGGCTCGTCAGCACCTGGCTGCTGCACAGGAACGGCTGACGGTCAAACCGAACCCGGGCAACGCGGCCGTGGTGCGCTTCCTGGAGGCCCTACACGCGGAGGCGGACGGAGACGCCGAGCTTGCCGCCGCAAAGGTCCGACAGGTGCAGCAGGACGGCCTCTTCATGCGTTGGCGGCTACTGCGGGACTGGGTCGACGCCGCGATCCGCATGGCCCTGCGCGGCGCGGACCACGGACTCGCCGAAGATCTGGCCGCTCAGGCCTGGACCCACGCCGAACGCAACTCTGGAGTACCGACCGCCACGGGCATCGCCATGCAGGCCCGGGGGCTCGTGAAGAACGACCCGGCCTTGCTCGAAGAATCCGTAGCGCTGCTCGAAGCAAGCCCTCGCCCATTGGTCCGTGCTGCCGCCCTCGCCGATTTCGGCCGGTCGCTCCTGGCGGTGGGCCGCAAGCCTGAGGCCGCCGCGGCCCTCAACCGCGCCCATGGTCTGTTCGCCGGGGCCGGCGCTCAGGCCACGGCGACTCGCCTGCGGCACGAACTGGACGGCACAGGGGTGAGCAGCGGCAAAGCATCACGCGCCCGCCGCCCCGTCCAGGGGTGGGGGGCACTCACAGCCTCGGAGAAGAAGGTGGCACGCCTGATCGCCGAGGGCCACACCAACCGGTCGGCAGCCGAACTGCTCGTTGTCTCCCCGCACACGGTCAACACCCACCTGACCTCCGCTTTCCGCAAGCTGACAGTCAACTCCCGGGTCCAGCTCGCCAATCTGGTCAGAGCCTTGCCCGAGTCGGAGTGCACTCGCTAATGATCGGTACTTTCACGCGATGCCCCTGGGTGCCGGGACCCGCTTGGCTGGGACGGCAGACCCGATCGGAGGGCGTCGCCATGTCAATCATCCCTTTACCCCCGACCATCGTGCTCGTGCACGGGGCGTTCACCGACGCCTCCTCCTGGTCGGAGGTCATCGGCTTCCTTCAGGCTGCTGGTTCGACCGTACTCGCTCCAGCAAACCCGCTGCGTGGACTGACTCATGATGCTTCGTACGTCCAAAACGTGGTCAGCAGAATCGATGCTCCCGTCGTGCTGGTCGGCCACGGCTATGGCGGCGCGGTCGTCACACATGCCGCTACCAACGCTGACAACGTCGTGGCGTTGTGCTACGTCGCAGCGTTCGGCCTGGATACCGGCGAGTGCGTCCTGGACATCACAAGCCGGTTTCCCATGCCGGTCACTGACACGGTCCTCACCGCCGACCTTCCGGTGCAGCTTCCCGGCGCCCCGGACAGTGAGCTCTGCATCAGCGAGCAATGGTTCCCGCAGGTGTACGCGGCCGACCTGCCGGCTCACAGGAAGAACGTGATGGCAGTGGCGCAACGTCCGATCACGCACAGTGTGCTTACTGGGAGGTCGGGCCCGCCGGCATGGGCGTCAAAGCCCTCTTGGTATGCCATCGCAACCGCCGACCGAATACTCAATCCAACAGCCCAGCGCTTCATGGCACAACGCATGGCTGCTACTCAGTACCTGATCGACGGCTCCCATGCTGTGGCCCTCTCGCAGCCCGTCGCCGTCAGCACGATGATCCGGGAAGCAGCCGAACACGGCGCCGACCAGGGCGGTCGCGGGCAATGACGACTCTTATGGGCAGGAGAAAATGGCAGTCACCTGTTGCCGCGGACACCGAGCCGCCGCAACGCCTCGCGCAGGTCGGACCTCCGAAAGCTCCGTGGCTCGGCGGAGAGTCACCCTCATGGCAGGCGCCATCACGATGGCCCTGGTCGCCGTCGGCTGCGGAAACGACACCGGGCCCGGCACCGACCGGGTCACGTCCATCACGGCGCTCGACTACTACACCGACGAACCCGAACACAGCCAGTGGAACGAGATGCTCGCCGCCTGCGGCAAGTCCGTGGGCGTGAAGGTTTAGCAGACGAGCGTTCCGGGGGCGTTGCTTGTTTCCAGGGCCCTGAGACAGGCGTCGTCGCGGACCTTTCCCGACCTTTTGATGCTGGACAACGCCGACCTGCAGCGGATCGCCCAGACCGGCGTGCTCACCCCGCTGGACCAGTACGGTGTCGACTAAAGGGGCTTCGCCGAAAGCATTCTGGCGGCGGGCACCTACGCGGGAAAGGTGTACGGACTGGCGCCCAACGTCAGCACGGTCGCCCTCTTCTACAACAAGGACATGCTGTCGAAGGCGGACACCACCGTCCCGAGGACCTGGGACGAGCTGAAGGCTGCGTCAGCCAAGCTGACCCGTCCCGGACGTTATGGCATGGCGGTTGACGCGAACCCCACGTTCGAGGGCGCCTGGCAATTCCTGCCCTTTCTGTGGCCCAACGGCGGGGACGAGACGCAGTTGGACACGCCACAGGCCGCGCAGGCACTACAGCTGTGGGTCGACCTGGTGAAAGACGGATCCATGTCCAAGTCGGTGCTGAAATGGACCCAAGCCGATGTCCACGATCAATTCGCCGCTGGGAGGTCGGCCATGATGATCAACGGACCCTGGCGGATCCCGGCGCTGAACAAGAACAAGAAGCTGCACTGGGGCGTGACCCAGGTCCCAGTTCCTCGGACGGGGGAGACCGCGGTCACACGTCTCGGCGGAGAGGTCTGGACCGTCCCGCAGAACCCTTCCACGGCCCGCCAGAAAAAGGCCGCTCAAGTCCTCTCCTGCCTGAACCACTCCGCCAGCATGCTCACTCCGGCCGAACAGCATCACCGTGCCTTCTCCCTCCACGGTGGCCTTTCAGTACGCCGAGCAGGTACCGACGATGGCTGCCTTCGTCAAGAGCGTGGAAGCGGCCCGGACCCGGACCAGCCAACTCGGTGTCAAGTGGCCGAGGCGGCAACCGGAATGTATACAGCGATCCAGTCCGCGCCCGTCAGATCGCGACCAGTGACTGATACGCCTGGGCAGCGCCACTGAGCGAGTCGCCAAAGCCCTGCGAAGACACGTGTGCGGGCGGGCCAACGTCGGACGACTGCGGCACCGTGTCCTTCCCTCGGGGCCGGGCTTCGTCGCCGGCCGAACCCGCGTGAGGCTCGTGACAGGAACGCAATGCCCCTGTCAAAGGCCTCACGCGGGCGTCGTATGCCGGACATCGGATAAGCGGTGACTCGGTCACGTTGGGGCCATTGGCGACCGCACCGCCCCGTGTGGTTCAGCGATCGCCGCCTGCCGCGGGCTGATCAGTGATCGTCCCAATGGTCGCCGTGCGCAGCGTGCCGATGACCATCGTGCACGTAGTCGACGTGGTCGCCATGCGGTACTGATACGTGCCCGCATGCTGCGTGGTGTTCATGCGGATGCGCGCCGTGCGGTTCGTGTCCCTCCTTGGTGCACTCGTGCATCTGCCCGCTCACGAGCCGATGGAAATGACCGTCGTGTACGTAGTCGACATGTCCTTCATGAGTAAAGGACACATGACCGCATCCCTCGCCATGCGAATGGTCGGCGTGTTCGTGCGGTGAGGACATGTTGCACCTTCCATGAGCCGCGGAGAGCACCGCGAACGGGGCCCGTGGGCATCGGGCCAGTCGGTCTGCCGGTCACGCAGCGGTGTGTCACTTGCCCGCACGTGTCAGGGCGTGGCGTGCGATGCTGGCGGCGAACAGGGGTGTTTCTCGCCGGTTGTGGT
>NZ_BAAGPQ010000036.1:0-144946 GCF_054783995.1 Actinocorallia aurea | reverse complement strand
GGGTTCGGCGGGGTGGTGGGGGGTCGGGGGAGGGCAACGGGGAGGGGGAGGCTGGAGGGGTATATGCGTGCTTTGTGGCAAATGCGGCTTATGGGGTGGTTTGGGTGGGTTGTTTTGCTTGTGTTGATCACGGGGGGGCGTGTGACAGTGGAGGTGATGGTCATTCCAACGGATGAGGAGGCTTGTGATGAGCGCATCGCGCTTCGCTCGCGGGTTGGCTGTCGCGGGCGTGCTCGTGGGTGGGGCAGTGGTGGCCGCGCCGGCCGCTTCTGCCGCGGCGTCGGTCTCGACGGCTCCGACGCACGACGGCCCTTACTGGTGCGACGACGGATGGGGGGACAGCTACCACTGCGACTTCGGTGACTGGTGGTACGGAGACGGTGGCTGGGGCTACGGCTACTACGACGGCTGGTGATCCGGCCCCGGTCCTGAGCGGGGCCGGCCGGCGGTCCTGAGCGTCATGACGCCGGCGCGGTCCTCATATCCGGTCCCGGCCTCCTGAGGCTGCACCGTGAGAGTGGGAAGAGAACCCCTCCCTTTACGGGGAGGGGTTCTCGCTGTCGAGGGGGTGCCTCCGACAATGCGGAAGCGGGTGACATACTGGGCGCAATGATCACTCTCTGTAGTGGAGGAATCGCCATGAGTCATTCCCGTATCGCTCGTCGTCTCGCCGCCGGGGCCGTCGTCGCCGCCGGACTGTTCCTCGGCCTTCCCGCGGCGTCCGCGTCGGCGGCCCCGGCCGCGCCCGCGGGCGAGGGAGGGTGCTCCTTCGTCTTCCCGCCCCTTCCGGGCTGCCATGACCAGGACTCCTTCACCGGCTGGGGATTCGACGGCTTCTGAGTCCGCGGCACTTCAGGCCGTGGCGCGCCGGCGGGGACCCCGGGTCCCTGCCGGCCCGCAAAACCGGGACGGGAGGCGAGCGTCTCGGTCTGAGACACCGTCCTGGGATCAGCCCACCGGACGGATGAGGCCCTCCTGCATGACGCTTCCGAGGAGCCGGTGAGAGCGGTCGGAGAGGGATCCGCGGCAGAGCGCGCGGGCGCCTCCGGCCCACATGCCTTCCTGGTCGTAGAAGATCCAGTCATCGGCCTGCGGGACGCCGTGCAGCCACAGGGTGTGGTCGAGGCTGGCGAACTGGAAGCCTCCGCCGTCCAGGGTGGTGGCGTGGGGGGCGACGGCGCTGCACAGCAGCAGGAGGTCCGAGGCGTAGGCGACTGCGCAGGCGTGCAGCAGAGGGTCGTCTTCGGGCAGGGCCTCGTGGGTGCGGAACCAGAACCGCTGGACGGGAGGGGCGCTCTCTCCGCGGAGCCCGGCGAACCTGGGGAGTTCCTCGGCGAACCGGATCTCCAAGGGGCTGTCGCCGTGCACCCGCTCGAACCATGCGCGGGTCTCCGGGTCGGCGGCGGCGATGACGTCCTCGCCGGGCGGCAGTTCCTCCGGTTCGGGCCGTTCGGTCTTGGCGGGCTGATGGGAGAAGCCGTCCTCGGGCCGGTGGAACGAGGCGGACAGGTGGAAGATCGGCTTGCCGTGCTGGACGGCGACGGTCCGGCGGGTGGTGAAGCTGCCGCCGTCGCGGATCGGGTCGACCTGGTAGACGATCGGGGTGCCGGGGTCTCCGGGGCGCAGGAAGTAGGCGTGCAGCGAGTGGACGTGCCGGTCGCCGGGCACGGTGCGGCCCGCGGCCATGAGGGCCTGGGCGGCGACCTCGCCGCCGAAGACCCGGGTGTTGCGGGTCGTGGCCGGGGCGCTCCGGAAGATCAGGTCGTCGAGCCGCTCCAGATCGAGGGTCTCGCGCAGTCCGCCCATGTCGGCCACCTCGCCGTCTTGCCGGTCCCGTCGGCGCAGACGCCGTACAGGTCGCTTGTCTTACGGCTATGACCCTAGCCAAGAGGTAAGTGGTGATTTGCTACCGGGTGACCGTTCATGAAGACCGTCTGGACCGGCGTGTCGGGCAGCGCTGCCAGCACCTCGGCCAGCGGCGCGCGGAGCAGCACCAGGTCGGCGGGCTCGCCGGGCCTGACGCGGCGGGCCGGGCCGCCCGGGTCGTCGGAGGGGGCGAGGCAGAGGTCGAGTGCCGCGCGGGCGCTGAGGCGCTCTCCGGGTCCCAGGATCGCCCCTGAGGGGGTGCGGCGGCGGATCGCGGCGTCGATGACCGTCCAGGGGTCGAGGGGGCCGTAGGGGGCGTCGCTGGACAGCGCGAGCGGGATGCCCGCGGAGATCAGGGAGGCGCAGCGGTAGAGGTCGGCGTGGTCGGTGGAAGGCACGTCGCGCAGGTAGTCGTCGCCGCGGTCGGCGAGGAACCCGGGCTGGGTGACGACCCGCAGGCCGAGCCGCCGGATCGTGTCGAAGAGGTCGGGTGGGACGAGGGCGGCGTGCTCGATGCGGTCGCCGGGCAGGGCGCCTGCGGCCTCCATGGCCACCAGGAAGAGGACGAGAGCCGCATAGGTGACGCAGTGGGCGGCCACCGGGCGTCCCGAGGCGTGGGCCGCGGCTATCCGCGCAGTGAGGTCGTCCAAGGAGGGGAGCCCGGAGTCCGCGATGACGATCTTCTCCGGGCCCGAGGTGAGGCCGCCCGGCAAGGGTCCCGCGGCCCCGAGCAGTTTGACGCGCTGCGGAAGCGCACCGCTCGCTCTGGCCCGCGCAAGGAGGGCGACGGCCTCCGGGGCGAGGTCGGGAGTGGCGTCGGTGACGGAGGTGACGCCCGCCGAGGCGAGCGCCGCGCCCACCTCGGCGAGGCCCGTGCCGCCCTCGTCC
This sequence comes from Actinocorallia aurea, assembly GCF_054783995.1. Classification (NCBI taxonomy): domain Bacteria; kingdom Bacillati; phylum Actinomycetota; class Actinomycetes; order Streptosporangiales; family Thermomonosporaceae; genus Actinocorallia; species Actinocorallia aurea. The sequence continues at coordinate 142,192 of NZ_BAAGPQ010000036.1, read as the reverse complement.
GGAAGCCGGGTCCGCAACCATGCGTCCGCTCGCCAGAGCCGCCCCGTCGGAGCGCCTCGCGCGTCCCGCTCGATGCCGGGATGGTCGCCGGAGGCCAGCCCGGCCGCGCGGACGGCCGCGGAGTTCAGCACCCACAGCGCGCCGCTGCGGTGCTGTAGCCGGACGGGGACGTCGGCGCGGAACCCGTCGAGCGCCTCGGCGGTGAGGTCGCCGGCCACGGTCTCGGCGTAGCCGACGCCGCGCACCCAGCCGTCGGGGCCGGGCGCGGCGGTGGCGAGCGCCGCCCGAAGGGCCTCCGGGGCAGTGATCGAGGGCGGGCCGCACGCGACCGAGCGGCGGGCCGCGGCGAGGGCCAGGAGGTGCAGATGGTGGTCGCACAGGCCGGGGACGAGGGCCCTGCCCGCGCACTCGACGACCTCGTCGCCGTCCCGCGCGAGGCCGGTGCCGACCTCGTGGACGAGGCCGTTCCTGAGCCGCACGTCGGCGCGCCGAAGGCCGTCGACCTCGGCGTCGCGCAACAGAGTCCCCGGCCCGCCCACGCGCCCCACCCTACGGGCAGGCCCGGAGAGGGGCGGAGCCCCGTGCACGTCCTTCCGACGTCAGGGAAGAGCGATCCCCAAGGATCCGAGCACGGACACGGTATCGGCCCCCGACGCGGAGGCACCTCCCGCGACGATCGCCCGACGAACGGGTTCGGCCACCGGAACAGGACCGTCGGACGCCTCCACGACCCACCCCGAGGACGTGAAGCGCGCGCGCTCGGAGAGCCCGGTAGACGACGCGGAGAGGGTGGCCGCCACGACGTCGGTCATGGACAAGTCCCAGAGGACTCCCGAGCCGGAAGGGGGTTCCGACGCGGCGAGGACGGCGGCCGTCAGCCCGGTGAGGGGGTCGGCGAAGGCGTCCCCGACGAAGACCGGACCCGAACGGTCCCGGGCCACCAGTCCCGCCGAGGCGGCGACGTCATCGCCGAAGCCGACGCGGTCCGAGGCGCGTCCGTGCGCGGTGATCGAGACCCAGGTCGTGCCCGAAGCGGCGGCGGCCTCGGCGTCGAGCCCCCAGCGGGCCAGCGCGCGCGGGCGCGAGGCCTCGATGACGATGTCGGCGGCGGCCACCAGAGCGGCCAGGGCGCGTCTCCCGCCCGGCGTCTCCGGGTCGAGCACCACCGAGGAGTGCCCGGCGTGCAGCAGGTCGTAGAAGTCCGGGTCGCCGCCGCGCGCTCCGTCCGGCCTGGTCGGGGTCTCCACCTTCACCACGCGGGCCCCGGCCAGCCCCAAGAGGTGGGCGCACAGGGGCCCCGCCCAGAGCGCGCTGAAGTCGACGACGAGCATGCCCGCCACGGATCGCGGCGTTCCCGGCCCGGGCGGGCACGGCGCCTCCGGGCGGCGCACCGCGCCCGCCGCGACGCCGAGGAGCGCGGCCCGCTCGTCGAGTTCCCCGCCCGGGTGCCCGCGCAGCCACCGGGCCGTCGCGTCCCACGGGTCCTCGCCCGCTTCGGCGAACGCCAGCGCGCCGAGCAGCGCGGGGTCGTCGGCGCGCGCGCACGACACGGCGGCCCACCCGTCCAGGCACGGCAGAAGGCGGCAGCTTCCCCCGGCGGAGACGCTTCCGCGCCGTACGAAGCCGGTGTAGGCGGCCCGCTCGGACAGCAACCGCCCTCCGTCGACCTCGACGCCGGTCGCCTCGGTGAACCGCCTTCCGAGCGCGTAAGCCTTCAGGGCCCCTGTACCGGGAGGGACGAGCGGTACGTCACGGCCGGTCAAGGCGACCACGCCACTGCGCGCCCAAGCCAGATCCTCGCTTTCGACGCCTTCCACAGCACCTCCCTTAGCGGTCGAGCCTAACCACGCAGGGGCAGGTCGGCCCGCCAGGAGGGCCACCGGATCGGCACTAGACTCGAACCGACGGTGATCTCGGTGTTGGAGGGGCCATGGTCGGTGCGGTCGTGTCCGTGGAGGAACTGGCCGAGGGCGTGGCGGACGCCGGGGCGCTGGGCGAGGACGGCATGCCGGTCGCCCCCGTCGTGGGCGTCGACCTCGAAGGCTTCCGCAAGCCTGGCGTGCTCGGCAGGGCCGTCGAACGGCTCGCCTCCCACGACCGCGTGCTCATCGGCCTCGTCAACGCCGCCTCCCCTGCCGAGACGGCCCGTGTGCTCGCCCCTCACCTGGACCTCACGCTCGTCCGTTCGGGCCGCGCCCTTCCCCGTCCGTACGTCGGGGTGCCCGACCCGCGCGCCGAACTCGAACTCCTCCAGGCGACGGCCGAGAACAGCCCCCAGGCCGCCTTCACTCTCGGCGGAGTCCTGCGCTCCGGAACACGTCTGGACGTCCGGCAGGCGCTCGACCTTGAGTCGTTCGCCTACTCGACCCTCCTGTCCGGACGTGAGTTCGCCGCATGGCTCGCCGACAGGGGCGCCGCCGAGCCGCCGCCCGAGGTGGCCGACCCTGTCCTGTTCCGAAGGCAAGGCGACAGCCTTCACCTCACCCTCAACCGTCCAGAGCGGCGCAACGCCTACGGCCGCCAGGTCAGGGACGCGCTCGTCGAGGGCCTGTCCATCGCGGAACTCGATCCGACGGTCCGCCGCGTCCTCCTGGACGGGGCGGGGCCGGTCTTCTCCGCCGGCGGCGACCTCGCCGAGTTCGGCACCGCCACCGATCTGGCCGCCGCCCACTTCCTGCGCACGCGCGCGGGCGCTGCCCTGCCTTTGCACCGGTTGCGCGACCGCGTCACGGTGCGCGTCCACGGCACGTGCGTCGGCGCCGGCGTGGAGCTGCCGGCGTTCGCGGGCACGGTCGTGGCCGCCCCCGGCACGACGTTCCGGCTGCCCGAAGTGGCGATGGGCCTCATCCCCGGCGCGGGCGGCACGGTGAGCCTGCCGCGCCGCATCGGCCGATGGCGGACCTTGCACATGGCCCTGGTGAACGCCCCGCTGGACGCCGAAACGGCCCTGGTGTGGGGTCTGGTCGACCGTCTCGACTGACCGAACGGGAGATCTAATTTTGCTTTCGATTTCGGGTTAAGTCCGGCAAAATGGTGGTCTGCCGACCGTCCGAGAACTACGTTGCGTCCTACGAGAATGTCGCTTTCTATGCGGGGACGGGGTACGTGGTGCGCGGTAGACGTTCGTCGGCGAGAGGCGGGAGCGGTCCGAGGGCCCTCCCGGTCAGCGGGAGACTCGCCATCCTGCTGGCCCTGCCGCTGCTCTCACTGATCGTCCTGTGGTCCTTCGCGGCCACGACCACCTTGACGGCGGCGCTGACGAAGCTCGACTTCGACACCCAGTACGACAACATGGGCCTGCCCACGGGCGCCGTCCTCGACGCGATCCAGAAGGAGCGCACCGCGGCGGCCGCCCAGTCGGAGAAGTTCAACCAGCAGATCCAGTACACCGACGGAACCGTGAAGATGTTCCGCGCGGCGGCGTTCTCCGAAGAGACCCAGGACGCCATGGACGACCTGTCCAAGACGCGTGTCAGCGAGCTGAACGACGCGTTCGGCACCCTCACCCAGCTGCGCGGCAAGGTCGCCGCCGGGGTGTCGAGCGCCGAGGTCATCACCGACTACAGCACCATCGTCGACACCGCCATCCAGCTCCTCGGCGGCATGGTGAGCGTCGACGACGTCGCGGCCTACCGCAACAGCAACGCCGTCATCCACGTGCTCTACGCGCACGACCTCATGCTCCGCGAGGTGGCCCTGATCGGCGGGCTGCCCGCGAACGGCAAGCTCGACACCGCCCAGCGCGCGGCCTTCAGCGGCTGGGCCGACAGCCGCGACAAGTTCTTCCGCCTCGGCCTGGCCAGCCTGGACGAGGACCTCCGCGCCAAGGTCGCCGAGTTCGGCGACTCGGAAGCGTTCGCCGGCTACCGCGACCTCGAAGGAAAGATCAAGACAGGCGGAATCAACGTCGGCAAGGCGGGCCCGACCACCGCCCAGTGGGAGGCCGTCGTCGCCAAGGTCGATCCCACCTGGTACGCCAACATGGGCGAGGTCAGCGCGATGCTCGACGAGGAGATCGCGCCCGTCGGCGAGCAGATCATGCTGCGGTTCTACGCGGCCGGCGGCATCGGCCTCCTCGCCGTCGTCGCCTCGCTGGTGCTGTCCGTCCGCTTCGCGCGCAGCATGACCGGCGACCTGCGCGTGCTGGAACGCGCCGCGCACACCCTCGCCGACGAGCGCCTGCCCGACGTGGTCTCCCGGCTGCGCGGCGGCGAGAACATCGACGTCTCCCTCGCCGAGCAGCCACTGCCGGGCGGGGCGCGGACCAAGGAGGTCGCGTCCGTCGCCGACGCGTTCGCCACCGTCCAGCACACCGCCGTCGACGTCGCCATCGGCGAGGCCAGGCTGCGGCGCAGCATCGGACGGGTCTTCGTCAACCTGTCCTGGCGCAGCCAGGGCCTCCTGCAGCGTCAGCTCCAACTGCTGGACACCATGGAGCGGCGCGCCTCCAGCCCCGAGGAGCTGGACGACCTGTTCAAACTCGATCACCTGACGACCCGCATGCGGCGGCACGCCGAGGGCCTGGTGATCCTGTCCGGGGAGCCGACAGTGCGTGCCTTCGACCACCCCGTCCCCATCGAGGACGTGATCCGCGCCGCGATCGGCGAGGTGGAGGACTACACCCGCGTCGAGCCCGCGGTCGCGCGCTCGTCGTCGATCACCGGCGCGGTCGTCGCCGACGTCATCCACCTGCTGGCCGAACTGATCGAGAACGCCACGGTGTTCTCGCCGCCCGGCACCGAGGTGCTGGTCAAGGCCGAGACGGTCGCGAACGGGCTCGCCGTGGAGATCATCGACCGCGGCCTCGGCCTCTACCCCGACCAGCTGGCCGAGCTGAATCGCCGCCTCGCCGAACCGCCCGAATTCGACCTCGCCGACTCCGACCGGCTCGGCCTCTTCGTCGTCGCAAGGCTCGCCGCACGGCACGACATCCGAGTCGCCCTCCAGCCTTCCGCCTACGGAGGCACCACGGCCGTCGTCCTCATCCCCGCGTCCCTGACCGTCCAGGACGCGCCGATCAGGCCCGCCGCCGTGAACCCGCCCCGCTCCGCGCAGACCCAGGCCCCGGCCGTCGCTGCGGCCCCGGAACGGCGGCCCGTGCCGCTCGCCGCCCCGCCGCGCGCGGCGGACAACCGCTTCGAACCCGACGCGACCCCCGAGCAGTCCGGCCGCCTCCCGCGCCGCCGCAAGCAGCAGAGCATGGCTCCGCAGCTGCGCACGCAGGCCGCGCCGCCCCCTGTCGAGGACGATTTCGAGGAACCAGACCCCGAGTCGAGCCGCGCCCTCATGTCCTCGCTCCAGTACGGCTGGGCGCTCGGACGCGACGGGCAGGGCGAAGACCCGAACGACGAACGGAAGAGACCGTGACCGGCGAACTCAACTGGCTCCTGGACGACCTGGTGGATCGGGTCGTCCCCGTCCACCACGCGCTCCTGCTCTCCCGGGACGGCCTCGTGATGGCCGCGTCCCGCAACATGTCCGCCGAAGACGCCCAGTTCGTCGCCGCCCTCTCCTCCGGCTTCCACAGCCTGGCGCGGGGCGCGGCGGAGCACTACTCGGCCGATCGGGTCAACCAGGCGGTGATCGAGCTGGACGACCGGCTCTTCTTCGTCCTGCCCGCGGGCACCGGCACCTGCCTCGCCGTCCTCAGCGACGCGGGCGCCCAGGCCGCCCAGGTCGCCTACGAGATGGCCCTCCTCATCAAGCGCGTCAGCCGCCACCTCACGGCCGCGGCCCGGACGTCCTGACCCCGATCCGCGATGCGGCCGCGTCCCACCTGCGGGGCGCGGCCTTCGCCGTCTCCGGGTCGGCCGCGGCAGGATGCCTGATCGGACAGCGGAGATAAAATCCAGTCAGAACGGACGGCCTGGGGCGTTCTTTGGATCTCGTCCGAGCAACGCCGCGAAACATGATGGACCGCGGAGCCCGTCCGCCTCTACCGTCACCGTTATGAGCATGGACATCACGGAGGCCGCCGAGCCGCCTGCCCCCGGCTCCCCCGACCCGGGCACCGCCCACCTGAGAGCGCTCGCCCAGGCCGTCCGGCGCGGCTGGCCCGACCTGCGCACCGAACTCCTCCCGCCCGCCGAGGGCCGCCCCGAACGCCTCGCGGTCACCCGCGCCGCCGCCCGCGAGGAGATCTCCTGCCGCCTCGACCCCGAAGCCGGCTGGCACTACCTCTGGCTCTGGCCCCACCCCCGGCGCCTGACCCCCGCCTCCACCCCAGCCTCCGCCGCCCGCACCATCGCCTCCGCCCTCGGCTGCCGCACCCTCACCGTCTAGATCCAGAAACACCCGGAAACACCCCCGCCCGTCCCCGCCCCCCTTTTCGATGTGCGAACCACCCCCGAAACACGCTACTCTTAACCCCGTTGCCGGGCCGCCCGCCCGGACACCTCGGGGCGATTAGCTCAGTGGGAGAGCGCTTCGTTCACACCGAAGAGGTCACTGGTTCGAACCCAGTATCGCCCACCCCAGGTAAAGCAGCAGGTCAATGGCCGGTTTCCCGTCGAGGGAACCGGCCATTGGCGTCTCCGAGGTCGATCGGCTGAGCTGCGGACTGACTCACTGCCTGACGAGGACGATCCCGGGCCGTCGGAAGCTCACCGGGTGTCTTCGGGCCTGTGTGGGCGCTGTGGCTCCTATTCCTCTGTGGTGGGGTGTGGGGCGGGGGGCTGTTGGAAGGTGGTGTAGAGCCACCAGAGGGAGGGGAGGAGCAGGAGGGCTCCGCATCCGAGGGCCACGAGGCTCGCGGTGAGGGCCGCGGGGGTGGCGGCGGCCTGCGCGACGGTGAGGCCGGGCAGCAGGTCGGGGTACTGGCCGAGGCCCCAGCCCCACAGCAGGCTGAGCACGGCGACGGCGGCGGTGACGCGGACGGCGACGTAGGAACGCCGCAGCAGCAGGATCAGCGAGGCGATCCCCGCGACGATCGAAAGGACGAGCAGGGGCAGCGCCCGCCCGGTCACCAGCTGGTCGAACAGGGCGCGCGCGTCGGCGTGCAGCACGGCGAGGCCGATCGCCGACAGGACCCCGACGACGCAGCCGGACGCCAGCGCGCGATGCCGGAACGCCTCGACGAGGGCGGTCTCGCCCTCCCGCTGCGCGTCCCTGGTCAGGTAGACGGCGGCGAGGTAGGCGGTGGTGGCCACCGCGAGCGCGCCCGTGACGAGCGACGTGGGGTTCACCCAGCTGCGGACGAGGTCGCCGGCGGCGATGCCGGGCGGGACGCGGCCGGAGGCGAGGGCGCCCGCGACCGCGCCGAGGAAGAAGGGGGTGACGAGCGAGGAGAACGCGAAGGTCGCCCCGAAGAGCCGCTGCTGCCACAGCCGCCCGCTCACCTTGCGGAAGGCGAACGCCGCGCCGCGCGCGATGATGCCGAGCGCGACGAGCGTGAGCGGGATGTAGAGGGTCGACGCGATCGCGGCGAAGGCGGACGGGAAGCCCGTCCACATGACGACGATGACGAAGATCAGCCACACGTGGTTCGTCTCCCACACCGGGCCGATCGTGTGCTCGACGAGGGTGCGCTGCGGCCGTCCGCGCTCGCTGCCGCCGGCGAGGAGGTCCCAGATGCCTCCGCCGAAGTCGGCGCCCGCGAACAGCACGTAGGCGCTCACACCGATCCAGAGCACGGCGAGCATGATCTGCGCGGCCATGTCACACCACCTTGGTCCCGGCCACGTCGGCCTCCTGCGGGGCCAGCGGCACCGGCGCGTCCCGGGCGAGTCTGCGCATCACGTAGACGGTCGCGACCGTCAGCGCCACGTAGACGATGCTCACGAGGACGAATCCCCAGAAGAGCCCCGGTGCCGGGTTGACGGCGTCGGCGGTGCGCTGCACGCCGTAGACGATCCACGGCTGCCGCCCCACCTCGGTGACGATCCAGCCCGCCTCCAGCGCGAGGACCGCCGCGACGCCGGAGACCGCGCCCGCCCGCAGGAACCAGGGGCTGCGCGGCAGGTCGCGCCGCCGCCACCAGGTGAACGCCGCCCACGCCGACAGGAGCAGGAGCGCGAATCCGAGGCCGACCATGGTGTCGAACGCCCAGTGCACGACGTTGACCGGCGGCCGGTCGGCGGGCGGCACCGAGTTCAGGCCGATGACCTCGGCGTTCGGATTCCAGTGCGCGAGCAGCGACAGCAGGTTCGGGATCTCCAGCGCGTACCGCAGTTCGCCGTCGACGGCCACGCCGCCCAGGGCGAGCGGAGCGCCGCGCGTCGTCTCGAAGAGGCCCTCCATCGCGGCGAGCTTCACCGGCTGGTTGCCCGCGACGAAGTGGGCGGCCCAGTCGCCCGCCACGATCTGGAAGGGCGTCACGAGGGCGGCGACCGTGAACGGCAGGAGGAGGCCGAGCCGGTGGTAGCGGTCGCGTCGGCCGCGCAGCATGGCGACCGCGTAGACGCTTCCCATGCCGAAGCCCGCGACCATGAACGCCGCGAGGATCATGTGCACGGTCTGCGGCGGCGTCGCGGGATTGAACATCGCCGCCAGCGGGTCGACCGCGACGATCCTGCCGCCCTCCTGGTCGAACCCGGTCGGTGCCTGCATCCAGGCGTTGGCCGTCACCACGAAGAACGCCGAGGCGACGCCCGCCAGCACGATGGGCAGACCCGCCAGCATGTGCGGAACCGGCTTCATCCGGTCCCACGCGTACAGGTAGATGCCGAGGAAGATCGCTTCGAGGAAGAACGCGATGCCCTCCAGCGAGAACGGAAGCCCGATGACCTGCCCGTAGGTGCCCATGAGGCCCGGCCACAGCAGCCCCATCTCGAACGACAGGATCGTGCCGGAGACGGCTCCCACAGCGAACAGCACGCCCATGGCGCGCGCCCAGCGGCGGGCCAGGAGCCGGTAGGACAGGTCGCCGGTGCGGTGGCCGCGCCACTCGGCGAGCAGCGTGATCGCGGGCATGCCGACGCCGAAGCAGGCCAGCACGATGTGCCATCCGAGGGACAGTGCCATCTGCATCCGCGCGGCCCCGAGATCGGGCCCGGTCACCGCCGCGACCAGGTTCTCCGTCATGCGTCCTGCGCGCGCGCCGAGAGCCGCGGGCTCGTTGATCCGACCATGTCAGGCGCTCTACCCGTCGCTGCGCCGAGGACCCCGCTCACGGGGTCAAGGCCTGGCCAAGGGGGCGGCGACGCCGCGCTGGAGCACGGCGGACTCGACGTCATGCGAGGAGGGCTCGCCGAGATCGGCACGCGGCTCCTCGCGGTGCGCCGGGACGAGGGTCTGGCCATGGATGCGGCGGCACCCTGCAGACCGGTCGGTCATGACGGGAAAGGGGGCGGGGACGGGTGGTGGTGCGGGGTGAAGGCCGCGGTGAGGGCGGTCAGCTGGGCGGCCAGGCGGGCGGAGGTGATCGGCACGGCGGCGCGGAGGGCCTCGGCGGCGGTGCGGTGGGCCTGGTCCGGGGAACCGGTGGCGGCCTGGGCGGTGGCGAGGCGGGCGAGGCCGAGGGCGTGGTCGCGGGCCTGGGCGGGGTCGAAGCCGTGGGAGCGGTGGGATTCCAGGAGGGGGAGGGCGGCCTGGGGGCGGCCCGCCGCGAGGAGGGAGGCGCCGATCTCCATCTTGATGTACGCGGGGGTGCAGTAGCCCGCGCGGTCGTCCTCGGACTGGCCGTCGCCCGCCTCGGCCTCGGCCAGGGCCCGCTCGGCGTCGCGGTCGGCGGCCCGCTCGGCGTCGCGGTCGGCCACGGCGTGGAGGGTGCGCAGGCGCTGGCGGAGGATGACGGCGCGCAGGCGCGGGGTGAGGTCGCCGGACATGGCGAGGGCGGCGTCGGCCAGGCCCAGGCCGGTGCGGGCGTCGCCGGCGTCGGTGGCTATGGCGCTCTTGCGCATCAGGACGTAGGCGGTCACGCGCGGGTCCTGGAGTTGGAGGGCGCAGTCCAGGGCCCGGCTGGTCAGGGCGGCCGCCCGCGCGAAGTCGCCGGTGTCCTGGTGGAGCCAGCCGACGAACTCGATCCACTCCGTGGCGAGGAGCAGCGCGGCCGTCCGGTCGGCGCCCCGGGTCCTCGCGCAGACCTGTTCGACGGTGGCGAGGTGGGCCGAGGCGGCCTCCAGCAGAAGGGCCGGGCCGAGCATCGCGTCGGCGCGGATGTAGGCGGTGAGGATCGCGTGCAGCCCGGCGATGACGTCGGGATCGGCCGGAGAAAGTGTGAGTTCACGCACTTCTTCGGCGAACGGGTGGCGCTCCGGACGGGGCGGATCGAGCGGATTCTGAATTGCCTTATCGAGAGGCCCGGACGGTGACGCGCCCGCCCGATCCACCGGGGCGAGGTCTGAAATGTCGGCAGTTGCCTGAAATGGCGGGTTCATTCCAAGCCTGGTGAGGATGGTCATGATGTGGTGGTAGGTCGGGTCTGTTCGACGGCCGTTGCAGAGCCGGGAGATCTGGGCCTGGGAGACGCCTGCGGCCTCGGCGATGGCGGCCTGCGAGGCCCCCGTACCGGCCTGGACCTCGATGAGGACGGACCGCCAGTCCTGCGCCGCGAGGGCGGCCCGGATGTCGGGGCGGGTCCAGAATCCGCGGCCCAGCCGGATCGGCGACGGGGTGGTCCGGGCGGCGACGGTACAGGGGCCGCAGAGTTCGGTCCGGTTGTCACGGCTGAGTGGGTTCTTGCATTTGCGGCAGCGTGCACTCATCCGTGGATTTCCCTCGTAATTAGCCTCACTGTCAGGGACTATACCAATCGGAAAGGTCATGGCAGAAAACCTTTCCGATTGGTGTTGTCGTCGGGCGGTCGGTCGTCAACGCTGTTCCCAATGATCATGTCTGCTGCCCCGCCGCGTCCCGGGGCCCCGAAGGCGCACGGCAGAGCCGCCGCGGTCGGCCTGCCGCTGTCCGCCGCGGTCGCCGTGGCCCTGCTCGGCGCCGCCGGCCTGGGCTGCGGCGCCTTCGCCCTGCTCGGCGACGGCCCCTCCCCGCTCCTCTTCGCCGCGCTCGCGGCCGTCGTCGCGGCGTCGGCGGCGCTCGCGCTGCTGGCGGTCCGGGCGCGGATCGCGCAGCTCGCCCGGCTCATGTCCCAGGACCACGAGGCCTACCGGCAGCAGCGCGACGCGGCCTGGCGCGCGCATCTCCTGCGGGTGAACACCGCCGAGCGGGAACTGCTCCAGGACGTCCTGGCCGGCATGCCCGCGGTGCTGGCCGGCGAGCCGGCCGCCGAGCCGGACCGGGCGGAGATGGCCGCGGGGATCCACGACCTCGTCCAGCAGTTCGTCGTCATGGGGACGGCGGCTGCCGACAAGCGGCTCGCCCATGAGGAGGAGAAGGCGCGGCTGCGCGCGGACGCCGACGAGGCGGCCGAGCGTGCCGAATCGGCCCGGGTCGCCGTGCTCGGGCTGTCGCGGGACGTCCAGTCGACGATGGTTCTCCTGTTCAAGGAGGCCTCCGACCTGGCCGACGTCGCCGACGCGGGAGCCCGCGAGCTCGGCATGCGGATGGCCCACGCCACCGCGCAGGCGGGACGGCACGCGCAGCGGCTCGCGGTGCTGTGCGGGGAGCCTCCCGGGCAGCAGTGGCCGGAACCCGTGGCGCTCGTCGAGGTCGCCGCGGCCGGGCAGGGCCGCATCCTGGAGTTCGCCCGGGTCGACATCGTCGGCGACCAGACCGTCGCGGTCGTCGCGGCGGCGGCCGAGCCGCTGATCCACCTCGTGGCCGAGGCCCTCGCCAACGCCACCCGCTACTCGGCGCCGTCCACGCGCGTCGAGGTGATGGTGACCCCCACCGACCGCGGCGCGGTGCTGCGGGTCGACGACGCGGGGATCGGCATGGAGGAGCACCGGCTCGCCGAGGCCCGGGAGATCGCCTCCGGACGGCGTCCGGTGGGCCTCGCCGACGTGGAGCAGGTGCCGCGCCTCGGCCTGGCGATCATGGGCCACTTCGCGCGGGAGCACGGATTCGGGGTCCATCTGGAGACCTCGCCGTACCTCGGCGTCCGCGTCATCGTGCATGTGCCGCAGCGGCTGGTGACGACCGTGGCGGAGCCCGGAGAGCTGCCCGCGCCGCGGGGGCCGGAGCCCGGTGGACCGCGCCACGCCAGGTCCGAGGAGCGCACCTCCGCCGGACTGCCCCGGCGGCGCACCCGGCGCGGCGCGGCCGCCGAGGCCGCCGAGGACACTGCGGTATCCGAGGAGGCGAGCCCGGCCCCGTCGCCCGCATCTCCGGACCAGGCGGCCCGGCTGATGGGCGCGCTGGTGGACCTGACCAAGGCCGAGCGGCCTACGACCAAGGACGGATGACGATGAGCGACGGATGGATGCTGGGCGATCTGCGGGCGTTGCCGGGCGTGCGGCACACGGCGATCGTGACGACCGACGGACTGATCAAGGAGGCGTCCCCGGGGCTGGCCAGGGATTCCGCGGACCGGCTCGCCGCCGCCTGCTCCGGCATGCACGCGCTCGGCGTCGGCATGGCCACCGAGCACGGCATGGGCGGCAGGCGGGTCGAGCAGTGCGTGGTCCAGTTCGACGGGGGCTTCCTGTTCGTGCGCGCGGCCGGGGAGGGCACGCTGCTGGCCGTGGTCGCCGAGGCGAAGGTCGACGCCTCCCAGGTCGCCTACCAGATGGTCAGCGACGCCGCACGGATGCGGGAGGGGATGCAGACCGCGCCGCGCGCCGACCAGGGAGCCCCGGCCACATGACGCGTGAGCCGTCCGACCAGCCGGTCCCCCACTACGTCAGGGCGCGCGGGCGGATCGAGCCCTCCCGCAACATCCTGGCCGAGGACAGCCTGCTCCTCACCGTCCCGGGCAAGAGCCTCCAGGCGACGGCGACCCGGACGGAGCGGGCGCTGCTTCGGCTGTGCGCCGGGCAGCTTTCGGTCGCGGAGGCCGCCGCGTACCTGGGGCTGCCGGTGAGCGTCGTGAAAGTGGTGGCCAGCGACCTCATCGACACCGGCCACCTCCAGGTTCGCCCGCGGACCGACGGCGACCCGGACCTCGACCTGCTTGAGGAGGTGCTCCATGGGCTTCGCGCCCTCTGAGGTGCGCTACGTGCCCGACTCGGTGGTCCGCGCGGCGAAGATCCTCGTCCTCGGCGACTTCGGCGTCGGCAAGACGACCTTCATCGGATCGGTCAGCGAGATCGCGCCGCTGCGGACCGAGGAGACGATGACGGCCGCGAGCGCGGGCGTCGACGACCTGTCGCTGCTGCCGGGCAAGACGACGACGACCGTGGCGATGGACTTCGGGCGCATCACCGTCTCCCGCTCGGTCGCGCTCTACCTGTTCGGCGCGCCCGGCCAGCCCAGGTTCTGGGACACGTGGCCGACGCTCGGGCAGGGCGCGGCCGCGGCGCTCGTCCTGGTCGACAGCCGCCGCCTCGCGGGCGGCTTCGACGCGCTCGATCTCCTGGAGACCAAGGTGCGGGTGCCTTTCGCGGTCGTGCTGAACGTCTTCCCCGACACCCCCGCGCACACCGCCGCGGAACTGCGCGAGGCGCTCGACCTGACGCCGGGAACCCCGGTGCTGCGCTGCCGCGCCCCCGAGCGGGCGAGCTGCCTCGGCGTGCTCGTCGCGCTCACCGAACACGCGCTGCAGACCCGTCGGCAGCCCTCCTCAGCGAAGGCCCCCTGGTGACCACTTCCGTCCGCTGTCCCGTGACCGGCGCGATCGCGCCGCCCCTGTCGGCGACGACCACGCAGGCCGACGATCCGGCCGAGGTGCTCGCCGTCTGGCGGGAGGAGGGCCCGCTGAAGTGGGTCGAACTGGAACCGGGGATCGGTGCGTGGCTCGTCATGGGCTACGCCGAGGTCCTGGAGCTCACCCGCAGCGCGGACCGGTTCTGCCGCGACGCCCGCACCTGGGGCCTGTTCGCCGACGGAACGGTCCCGAAGGACTCGCCGCTCGGGCCGATGATGTTCTTCCGCGACAACGTCATCGGCTACGACGGCGCGCACCACCGGCGGCTGCGGGCCCCGCTCGACGCGGGGATCGAGGGCGTCGACAAGCGCCGGCTCCGCCGCAGGTGCGAGGCCATCTCCGCCGACCTCGTCCGCGGGTTCGGTGACCGGGGCGAGGCAGATCTGATCGCGGAGTACGCCGCGGTCGTGCCGATGCTGGCGCTGGCCGACCTGTTCGGCCTCGACGTGGCGCAGGGCCGTCGGCTCCTCGTCGCGATGAACCAGCTGTTCGGGTCCGCCGAGGACGCCCAGGAGGGCAACGCAGTCTTCGAGCGCCTCCTCGGGCAGGCCGTGGAGGCGCGCCGGCGTGAGCCCGCCGACGACCTCACGACGGCTTTCGTGAACCACCCAGACCTGCGCTCCGAGGCCGAGGTCCTCCAGTCGATCGTGGTGATGGTGAGCGCCGGGTACCACACCACGATGAGCTGGATCGGGCAGGCGCTGCGGCTCATGCTCACCGACCCGCGCTTCGCCGCGAACGTCCGGGTCGGCAGGCTCGGGATCGACGACGCGCTGGACGAGGTGCTGTGGCGGGACCCGCCCATGACGAACTTCCCCGCGCGCTACGCCCTGTGCGACACCACGCTCGGGGGCAGGCCCGTCGCCAAGGGCGACGCGCTCGTCCTCGGCCTCGCCGCGGCCAACCACGACCCGGCGATCCGCCCTGACCGGATCCTTCCGGGCAGCCGGGCGCACCTTGCCTGGTCGGCGGGCCCGCACGCGTGCCCGGGGCGGGACCTCGCCCGGATCATCACCCGCGCCGCCCTCGCCACGATCCTGCACCTGCTCACCGACCTCTCCCTCACCGTCCCGGCCGACGAGATCACCAGGGTCCCGTCCCCGTGGGCCCGCTGCCCGGCGGCGCTGCCCGTCGCCTTCTCCCGGCCGCTCAGCGGCCGGACCCCTCCCTCCGCGTGAAACGAAAGGCCTCCCATGTCGTCCTCCGGCCTCACCGGGCACCCGCCCGCCACCGCACTCGACCCGCAGGGCCGCGACCACCACGGCCAGGCCCGCCTGCTGCGCGAGGCGGGCCCCGTGGTCCCGGTGCTGCTGCCGGGCGCGCCCGGCCGCGAGCCCGTGCCCGCCTGGGCCGTCACCACCCACGCCGAGCTGACGGACCTGCTGCGCGACGAGCGCATCAGCAAGGACTACCGGCGGTGGACCGCCTACCGGCAGGGCATGATCGGTCCTGACTCGCCGATCCACGGGATGCTGGTGGTCAACAACCTCGTGACCGCGGACGGGGCCGAGCACGCCAGGCTCCGCCGCCCCCTCGGCCCCGTCCTGTCGGGCCGGCCCGTGAACGCGCTGGTGCCCCGGATCACCGAGACGGCCCAGCGGCTGCTGGGCGAGCTGGAGGCGACCGCCGAGGGCGGGGTGGCCGACCTGGCCCTGTACGCCGAGCGGCTCCCGCTGGAGATCATCGCGGCGATCACCGGGGTCGGCGACGAGCACTTCCCGCGCCTGCGCCGGCTGGTCTCGGCGATCTTCTCCAGCACCATGGGCGCGGAGGAGGCCGAGCGGATCTACCAGGAGATCCCCGCGCTGCTCACCGACATCATCACCTTCAGGGCCGCGCACCCCGGCGACGACATGACCAGCGCGCTCCTGGAGGCGCAGAAGGCCGGAAGGCTCGACGGGGAGGAGGTCGCGGGAACGCTGTGGGTGCTGCTGACCGCGGGCCACGAGACCGCCCGCGGTCTCATCCTCAACGCGGTCCGCGCGCTGACGGGCCATCCCGAGCAGCTCGCGCAGGTGCTCGACGGGTCACGCACGTTCGAGAACGCGGTCGAGGAGACCCTGCGGTGGGACCCGCCGATCACCAACTTCATGGCCAGGTACCCGACCGAGCAGATCACGATCGCGGGCGTCACCCTGGAGCCGGGCGAAGGGATCCTGGCCGCCTACCTGGCCGCGGGCCGCGACCCCGCGCGCTACGAGGACGCTGAGGCCTTCGACCTGTCGCGGCCGCGCGACGCGGGGCTGCTCAGCTTCGGCGGCGGCCCGCACGTCTGCCCCGGCTCCCGGCTGGCCCACCTGGAGACCGCGATCGCGCTGCGCGAGTTCTTCACCCGGTGGCCCGGCGCCCGGCCCGCCGCGGCGGAGGCCGAACTGGTGCCGGTGCCGTCGGTGTTCACCAACTCCGTCGCGGCCCTGCCCGTCACCCTGGCCCCCTGACACCCGGGCTCCGAAAGAACGAGAGGCCGTTCCCCTTCGCGGGAACGGCCTCTTCGACGTGCTGCGGCTGCGGATCAGGTGGTGTTGACGCGGCTCCAGTCGGCGTTCCAGGGGTACTGGAGGCCGATGACGTAGAGGTAGGCCACGACGAGGGCGGCCACGAGAAGGCCGCCGATCACCGCCAGGATGAGGTTGCGTTTGCGGGCCTTGGGGTCGAGGGCCTTCTCCTTGGCGCGTTCCGCGGCGGCCTTGGCCTTGGTGAGGGCGCGCTGGGCCCAGACGAACTCGGTCGCGAGGATCGCGAAGCCGACGACGATGGCGAGGATGCCCGGTCCCGGAAGGACCATCATGAGCAGCCCCGCGATGAGGACCGCGATGCCGACCGTGAAGACGCCGACGCGCCAGGTCGTGTAGAGCAGGGGATTCGAGCGCATCACCGCTTGGAAGCGCGCAAGGCGGCTCGGGCGCTCCCCGAGATCATTTTCCTGGTCAATCGCCACGGTTTCACCCTACGTGAAAAGTCTGTCCCGCGGCGGCTGAACCGCCCCGGGGCCGGGTGCAAACCTTACCGGGGAGTCAGACCTCCGGACCCGTGCCCGCAGGCGTTCCCGCAGGTCAGCGCGGTTTCGGTCACCGACTGTCAGGGCCTCTCGTGGCCTGGTGCTGGGAATGTTCTGACGTGTTCTCGCAGTTACGCGTCATAGATCAGGGGGACACCCGTCATTGAGGCGCAGTCCTCAACTCATGCTCGAGCACCGGGCCCGACGCGAAGGAATGGCGATGAACGGCAGCACCACCGTCTCCGCGGAGTTGGGCCTTCGGCTTGTCGTGCCCGATCGCTCCACAGTGCCACTACTGGCGACCTTGGAGTACGCCGCCGACGACCCGTACGCGATCAGGATGTCGTTCCACGTGGGCAACGACGATCCCGTCGAATGGATCTTCGCACGCGAACTGCTGACGATCGGCATCGAGCGGCGCGCGGGCGACGGCGACGTCCAGGTGTGGCCCGCCGGTCCGGAGAACGACAGGACCCTGCACCTCGCCCTGTCGTCGCCCTTCGGCAACGCGCTCTTCGACGTCCCGCTGACCCCGATGGCGGACTTCCTGCACAAGACGTACGACATCGTCGCGGCAGGCCGGGAGTCGGAGTTCGTCGACATGGACGCCGAGCTCGAACACCTGCTCTGGTCGTCCTGACACCCCTCGCGCAGACCGCGGAGCCCCGCGCCGGCCGTCACCACACCCGGCTTGCGCGGGGCTCCGCGCATGGTCCGGCGCGTCTCACAGTTCCGCGGTGAGCCGCTCGATCGCGCGCATCTTGTTCATGGCGTCCAGCGCCGCGACCTTGTAGGACTCGGCGAGCGTCGGATAGTTGAACACGGTGTTCACGAGGTAGTCGACGGTGCCGCCGCAGCCCATCACCGTCTGGCCGATGTGCACGAGTTCCGTCGCGCCCGTGCCGAAGACGTGGACGCCGAGGAGCTTGCGGGTCTCGGGGGAGACCAGCAGCTTCAGCATGCCGTAGGAGTCACCGATGATCTGGCCGCGCGCCAGCTCGCGGTACCGGGAGATGCCGACCTCGAACGGGACGCGCTCGCGGGTCAGCTCGTCCTCGCTCTTGCCGACGAAGCTGATCTCCGGGACGGTGTAGATGCCGATCGGCTGGAGTTCGTGCATGTCGGCGACGGGCTCGCCGCAGGCGTGCTGGGCGGCCAGGCGGCCCTGCTCCATCGAGGTGGCCGCGAGGGCGGGGAAGCCGATCACGTCGCCGACCGCGTAGATGTGCGGGACCTCGGTGCGGTAGTGCTCGTCGACCTCGATCCGGCCGCGCCCGTCGGCGCTCAGCCCCGCGGCCTCCAGGCACAGCTCGGCGGTCTTGCCCTGGCGCCCGGCCGAGTACATGACGCAGTCGGCGGGGATCTTCTTGCCGCTCTCCAGGACGGTGATGGCGCCGCGCGGACGGCGCTCGACGGCCGCGACGCTCTCGCCGAAGCGGAAGGTGACGGCGAGGTCGCGCAGGTGGTACTTGAGCGCCTCGACGATCTCCAGGTCGCAGAACTCCAGCATCCGCTCGCGCCGCTCGACGACGGTGACCTTGGTGCCGAGCGCGGCGAACATGGAGGCGTACTCGATGCCGATGACTCCCGCGCCGACGACGACGAGGGTCTCGGGGACGCGGTCGAGGTGGAGGATGGCGTCGGAGTCGATGACGGTGCGGTCGTCGAACTCGACGCTGGACGGGCGGGCGGGCGAGGTGCCGGTCGCGATGACGATCTTCTCGGCGGTGACCTTCTTCTCCTCCTTCTCCTCGGTGCCGCCGGACACGCCGATGGTGTGGGCGTCGAGGAAGCGCCCGGTGCCCTCGAACATGTGGACGTGGTTGCGGCCGAGCTGGCTGCGGATCACCTGGATCTCGCGGCCGATGACGTGCTGGGTGCGCATGCCGAGGTCGGTGACGGTGATCTCGTCCTTGACCCGGTAGCTCTGCCCGTAGAGTTCGCGCTGGCTGAGGCCGGTCAGGTAAAGGACGGCCTCGCGGAGGGTTTTAGAGGGAATGGTCCCGGTATTGATGCAAACGCCGCCGAGCATGTGCCTTTTCTCGACGACGGCTGCCTTCTTGCCGAGCTTGGCGGCGGCGATGGCGGCCTTCTGGCCGCCCGGTCCGGATCCGAGCACGAGGAGATCGAAGTCGTACACGGCATCAGTCTGAACCGGGACGGCCGTCGGAATAAGGCCTTTCGTGTAACAAGCAGCGAGGCTCCGGAGAATGTCCCTTTACGGATCAGGGATCGACCTTTTCGGCCGACCGGATCGCGAACTCCTCCGCGGCCGCGCGGGTGCGCTCGCCCACGGGGAGCTCCCGGCCGTCGATCCAGGTGATCGGCTGGACGTCCCGGGTCGTCGAGGTGAGGAACGCCTCCTCGACCGAGCCGAGCGCCTCGAAAGGCACGTCGGCCTCTTCGGCGTCGGTCCACTCCAGGACCAGCGCGCGCGTGACCCCCGCGAGGCAGCCGCTCGCCAGCGTCGGCGTGATCAGCCTTCCGTCGGCGACGACGAAGATATTCGAGCCCGTGCCCTCGCAGAGGTTTCCCGCGAGGTTGCCGAAGATCGCCTCGTCGCCGCCCGCCTCGGCCGCCTTCGCCAGCGCGACGACGTTGTCGGCGTAGGAGGTGGTCTTCAGACCCGCCAGCGGCCCCCGCTCGTTGCGCGGCCACGGGACCGTCGCCACCCGCGACGTCGGTGCGAACGGCTTCTGCTCGCTCACGATCACGATCGTCGTCGGGCCGTCCTCGCCCCGGGACGAGCCGAGCGGGCCCGGGCCGCCCGTGTAGGTGATCCGGATGCGGCCCAGCTCCCACGGGTCGGCCTCGGCGAGGAGCTCCTCGATGCCCTTGCGCACGAAGCCCTCGTCGGGCTCCGGCAGGCCCAGGCCCCGGGCGGAGAAGGCGAGCCGCCGAAGGTGGCGCGTCAAAGCGAACGGGACGCCCCGGACCAGCTTGATCGTCTCGAACACGCCGTCGCCCACGGTGATCCCGTGATCGACCACGCTGATGGTGTCGCGACCCAGGACGCCGTCAGTCCAGACCAGCATTAGCCACCTCCAGTAGGCGCTCGGCCTTCAATTCCGTCTCCCGCCATTCTCTCGTGGGATCCGACCCCCACGTGATCCCCGCCCCCGCGCCGTAGCAGAGCAGGCCGTCCTCGATCCAGAACGTCCGGATCCCCACGGCGAGCGCGGCCTTGCGCCGGTCGGCGTCCACCCATCCGATGGCGCCGCAGTACGGGCCGCGGGCCACGGGCTCCAGCCTTTCGATCAGCTCCAGCGCCGACGCCTTCGGGGCGCCGGTGACCGAGCCCGGGGGGAAAGTCGCGGCGAGGATCTCCGACCAGCCGGCGGATGTCCTGGCGCGGACCGTCGAGACCAGGTGGACCAGGCCAGGATGGTGCTCCACCGCGCACAGCGCCGGGACCTCGACGGTGCCGGGCAGCGCGATCCTGCCGAGGTCGTTGCGGACCAGATCGACGATCATGACGTTCTCGGCGCGGTCCTTCGGCAGGAGGTCGGCCTCCGTCCGCCCGGTGCCCTTGATCGGCCCGGAGGTGACGGTGTCGCCGTCACGGGCCAGATACAGCTCCGGACTCGCGCAGGCGATCTCAAGGCCGGGCAGCTTGAGCGTCATCGAGTACGGGGCGGGATGCGCGTCGGCGAGGCGGCGGCCGAGCCCCGTGATCCCGTCCTCGACCGGCGCGGACAGCACCCGGCAGAGGTTCGCCTGGTAGACGATCCCGTCGGCGATCGCCGCTCGGATCTCCCGGACGCCCTGCTCGTAGGCCGGCCGGTCGAGGGAGCTGCGCCACGGTCCGGGGGAGCGCCACGGGCCGTCCGGGTGCGGGGCGGGCCGGACGCGGTCGAACCTGGCGCACGTCACCTTGCCCTCGTAGGTGACGGCCACGGCCCACCAGCCGCGCCCGTCGAGCACGGCCGGGTCGCAGGAGACCTCGGCCAGATCCGTGGCCAGAAGACCCCCCACGTGGGCGAACGCATCCATACCCCTAGTTTCACGCCCGGAACCCACCACTCGCACCCGGTTCGGCAGGCCCCGGACGCAGCTCACGATGCGCTTCGCGGTTCCGGTTTGGCACTAGGGCCGAGAGTTGGCTAGAGTTTTCCACGTCGCCAGGGACCGGCCGGGACAACCGGAAGGGCCGAGGCAGACACGCGGAAGTGGCTCAGTGGTAGAGCATCACCTTGCCAAGGTGAGGGTCGCGGGTTCGAATCCCGTCTTCCGCTCGGAGAGATCCTTGAAGGGTCGATCACGGTGGAGTGGCCGAGAGGCGAGGCAACGGCCTGCAAAGCCGTGTACACGGGTTCAAATCCCGTCTCCACCTCGCATTTCCCCCGGACGATTAGCTCAGCGGGAGAGCGCTTCCCTGACACGGAAGAGGTCACTGGTTCAATCCCAGTATCGTCCACCACACAGAAGGCCCCGGCGCATCCCGCCGGGGTCTTCTTCTTTTCTCCCGAGTTCCCTTTCTCCCTTTCCCCCGAGCCCTGACGAACGGCCCGCCCCCACCCCGAACCGAGCCCCGCCCCGGAGCCCCGCCCGCCCCCGCTGCGTGCCCCAAGACTCGCCGGACCCCGGTCCGCCCCCGCTGGGCGGGCCCGGGTGTCCGCCTCTCGGCGGATGGGCATGGGCTCGGTATGGGGGACAGTCGAGACGGTGCGGTGCTCGTGGGCACGGATGGGTCGGCGGTGGCGGCGAACGCCGTGCGCTGGGCGGCTCTGGAGGCGGCCCGCAGGGGGAGTTCGCTCAGGGTGCTGCGCGCCTGGGATCCGTGGGGGCCGTGGCCGACCCCGGAGCGGCCGGGCCGCGACGCGCAGGGCCGGGAGACCGATCTCGTGCTGCGGGCCGCCGCCGCGATGGTCGCGGGGCGGGGCCTGAAGGTGGAGACCGAGCTGCTCGACGGTCCGGCGATCCCGGCGCTGCGGGCCGCGGCGGATCGCGGTGCGGTGCTCGTCCTCGGGCACCGGGGTGCGGGGAGGGTGTCGGAGTTCCTGCTGCTCGGCACGACGAGTCTCGGCGTGGCCGGGCACACCGCGGGGGCCGTCGTCCTGGTGCGGGGGCATGACAAGGGCAGGCGGGGCGCCGTGACGGTGGGGCTCGCTCCGGGCAGGCCGGGGGACGCGGCGGAGCTCGCCTACGGGTTCGAGGCGGCCGACCGCGCCGGGGCGGTGCTGCGGGTGGTGCGGGCCAGGCCGCCGCGCGACGACGAGCCGGCCGACCCGCTGGAGGCGCTGGAGGGCCTGCTGGAGCCGTGGCGGGACAGATACCCACTGGTCCGGGCGGTGCCGGTGCTGCACTTCGAGGAGCCGCAGAGCGCGCTCCTTGAGGAGTCGAGGTCGGCGGACCTGATCGTCATCGGTCCGGGCCGCCGTACGGATCTGTGGCCCTACCTGGGTTCGGTGAGCGGCGCGGTCCTGCACCACGCGGACTGCCCGGTCGCGGTCGTCACGCACTGACGTCCGCCCCCTGAGGCCGGATGTGGCCGACCCCGTAGCATTGACCCGGTGAACGGAGCCGTACGGACCACCAGCACCAGGGACATCGCCCGCGCCGCGGTGAGGGCGGAGCTCGCCCAGGTCGCCTTCGACCTCTTCGCCCGCGACGGCTTCGACAACGTCACCATCACCGAGGTGGCCGAGGCCGCGGGGGTCTCGCGCAGCACGTTCCTGCGCTACTTCGAGAGCAAGGAGGACGCGGTCCTCGACGCCCTCGACTCCCAGGGCAGGGCCGCCGCCGAGGCGCTGCGCGCCCGGCCCGCCGGCGAGGACGACTGGACTGCGCTGCGCCACGCCCTCGGCGCCGTCATGGAGCCCTACACCAGTGACCCGGAGCGGACCGTCGCGCTGACCCGGCTGCTGCGAGACACGCCGTCGCTGCGCGCCCGTCAACTGGAGCGCCAGCACGCCTGGCGGCCGCTGCTCGCCGAGGCGCTCGCCGGGCGCTCACGGGCGCGGGTGCCGCAGATGCGCCATTCCGTCCGCGCCGCCGCGGCCCTCGCGTGCCTGCACGCCGCGTTGGAGACCTGGATGGAGGATCCGACGGACCGCGATCTCCTCGCCCTGCTCGATGAGGCCTTCACCGCCCTGTCGATCCCGCGCCGCCGCGTCGGCTGACCCGCGGTCCACGGCAGGGCCGCGGCGCTACGCGGACGGTGCGGGCAGGCCCCGGTGCGCGTGCCGGTAGGCCGACGGGGTGGTGCCGACGGCCGCGCGGAAGCGGCGCCGCAGGTTCGTCGCCGAGGCCAGGCCGGTGCGCAGGGCGACCGCCTCGATGGGCAGGTCGGTCTCTTCCAGGAGGGCGCGGGCGTGCGCGATGCGGCGCTCCAGGAGCCAGCGGCCGGGGGAGACGCCGAGGCGCTCGGTGAACCGGCGGCTGAGGGTGCGCTCGGACAGTCCGGCGTGATCGGCCATCTCCGCGACGGTCAGGGGCCGGGCGAGGTGCTCGGTGATCCAGTCCAGGAGGGGCGCGAGGGGGTCGGCGGCGGCCCCTTCCGTGGGGAGCCTCGGGTACTGGCGCTGGCGGCCCTCGCGGTGCGGGGCCGCGGCGATGTGGCGGCCGATCCGCAGTGCGAGGGCGGCCCCGTGGTCGGCCCGCACGAGGTGCAGGCACAGGTCGACGACGGTCGCCGACGCGCCGGCCGTCACCACGTCGCCGTGGTCGGTGTAGAGGACGGAGGCGTCCGGGCGCACGCGGGGGAACCGGCGGGCGAGTTCCGCGGCCAGCTCCCAGTGGACGGCGGCCCGCTTCCCGTCGAGGAGGCCGAGCGCGGCGGGGACGAACACGCCGGCCCAGACCGTGATGAGCCGGGCGCCGCGCGCGTGGGCCGCGCCGACGGCCGCGAGCAGTCTGGGTGAGGGATGGCTCCGCCAGTCGGCGAGCAGGACCGTGTCGGCCTCGGCGAGGGCCTCCAGGCCGTCGGTGACGTGCAGGGCGGATCCGAGGGTCGTCGGGATGGGCCCGGGCCGTTCGGCGCACAGCCGGAAGGAGTACCGACGCGGGATGTCCGGGCCGTGGTTGCCGAACACCGCGGACGCGCAGGTCACCGGGTACAGCTCCTGCCCTGGGCCGACCAGGGCCACCACACGATGCCGCATGGCAGGAAAGTACCGGATCACGTCTTTCCGGACACCTGTGCGGTCCCCGGGACGCGTCCAAGATGTCCTGTCATGGAGAGCCTCACCCTGACCACGACGGCAGCGCGCACGGCGGTCGCGCGCCAGGGACTCTGGACCCGGAACTTCACCCTCTACTTCGGCGCCCGGGTCGTCTCCCTGTTCGGCGACGCGATGATGCCGGTCGCCACGGCCCTGGCCGTCGGGAGGCTCTACGGGGTCTCCGGGGTCGGCTACGTCATGGCGGTGTGGACCGCGCCGTTCGTCCTGTTCCTCTTGGTCGGCGGGGTGCTCGCCGACAAGACGGGCGCCCGCGTGATGATGGTCGGCGCGGACGCCGTCCGGGTCGTCGCGCAGGGGGCGGTCGCGGTCGCCTTCCTCACCGGCACGCCGTCGCTGGGGCTGCTGTTGGCGGCGTCGCTGCTGTCGGGCGTCGCGGCGGCGATGTTCCAGCCGGGCGTCAACGGGATGGTGCCGCTGGTCGCGGCGGACCCGCAGCGCGCGAACGCGGTGCTGAAGATCGCCGACGCGGGCGCGCAGGTCGCCGGGCCGGTCGTCGCCGGAATGCTCGTCGCGCTGGCGAACGCGGGTGTCGCCTACTCCGTCGACGCGGCGACGTTCCTGGTCAGCGGGCTCCTCCTCGCCCTCCTCCGGGGGCTGCCCCCTGCGGCGCGGCGGGCGACGGCGTTCCTGGCGGACCTCCGCGAGGGCTGGCGCGAGTTCCGGGCGCGGTCGTGGATGTGGTCGGTGATCATCATCTGGGTGTTCTTCGGGCTGCTGGTGTTCGGGCCTGTCGTGCCGCTCGGCGCCCAGCTCGTCGGGGAGCGGCTCGGCGCGACCGCCTACGGGTGGGTGATGGCCGCGCTCGGGATCGGCACCGTCGCCGGCGGGCTCGCCGCGATGCGGGTGCGCCCCGCGAGGCCCCTGGCCGCGGGCGGCGTCGCCCTCTTCGGCTACACGCTCATCCCGCTGACCCTGGCGCTCCAGCCCGATCTGCCCTGGCTCATGGCGGGCCACTTCGTCGGCGGCTGCGCGTGGGCGTTCTGGTCGGTGATGTGGTCGACGAGCGTGCAGACGCAGGTCCCGTACGCGGTCCTCAACCGGATCACCGCCTACGAGGTGGCGGGCTCGGTCGCCGGCGTCGCGGTCGGGCAGGCGCTCGCCGGGTCCTACACGGCGGTCCTGGAGCCGCGCGTGATGCTCCTCGTCTCCACCGCGACGACCTTCGCCGTCTGCTCGGCGGTGCTGCTCACCCGTCCGGCACGCCGCCTGCGGGCGGTGGGGCGCGCGCAGGGCTGAGCTAGGAGCCGTCGTCGGAGCCCTTGCGGCCCAGCCGCCGCGCCCTGCCGCGCGGCGGGCGCTCCCGCGGCGCGCGGCGCACCCGGCCGAAGACCTCCCGCGCCTCGTACGGCATCCCCCTGGGCAGCCCCCAGCCTCTGCGGTACGCGAGGAGCCGCATGAGGGTGCCGACGGCGATGCCGAGGACGGTCCCGGCGACGACCGCGCCGAAGGCCGAGCAGGCGACGTAGAAGGTGGCCACTACGATCGCGACCGACGCGTACAGCTCGTTCCCGCCGAAGACCGTCGGGACGCGCTGGACGAGCAGGTCCCGGATCGCCCCGCCGCCGACGGCGGTGAGGGTGCCCAGCAGGATCGCCGGGACCCAGGCGAGGTCCGCCGCGAGGGTCTTCTGCGCGCCGGCGATCGCCCACACGCTGAGGGCGATCGCGTCGAGGCCGAGGAACAACCGGTTCCAGTCCTGCTCGCTGAATGCCAGGAGGAAGGCGACGGCGGTTCCCGCGAGGGCCGTCGGCACGTAGAGGGGGTTGGTGAGCGCGACGGGAGGGCCCTGCATGAGCAGGACGTCGCGGACGACCCCGCCGCCGAGCCCGGACACCACGCCGATCACCGCGAACCCGAAGAGGTCGAACCCGCGGTTGCGCGCGACCACCCCGCCCAGCAGCCCGTTGATGCAGACGCCGACGAGGTCGAGCACTGTCGTGATGGTCGCGATCTCCACAAGGGAGATCGTAGGGACCGCCCGCCCGGCCGCGCGCCGGAGGGCCGCCGGTCAGGGCGGCAGGGCGTCCCGCGCGGCGAGGACCAGATCCTGCACCCGGTGCATCTGGGCGCGGAAGATCCGGCGCGCCTCGGGGTCGTCGGGAGCGAGGTGGGTGCCGTCCTCGAGGGCGACGCCGCCGTTGAGGAAGCCGTAGAGGCTCCAGGTGACGATGTTGCCGAGCATGAGGTAGTCGGGCTCGCTCAGCAACCCCGGGCCGACGATCTCCGCGCCCCGCTGGAAGAGCGGCATTCGGTAGCGGGGCTCGATCTCGGAGAGGTCGGCGGCGTCGTCGAGCCTGCGGTGCAGCCAGAGCGCCATCACCTCGGGACTGTCGAGGTAGAAGTCGAGGACGCGTGCGAGGAACACGCGGGCGCCGTCGGCGTCGCTCGTGAAGGAGTCGGCCATCTCGTCGAACAGGGCGTTCTGGGCGGCGAAGAAGTCGGCGATGATCTGCTCGTACAGGGCGGCCTTGCCGCCGCGCCCCCTGACCTCCGCGACGTCGACGCCCGCCGCGTCGGCGATCATCTGCGCGGTGGTGGCGTCGTAGCCCACCCCGGCGAAGAGCCGGAGCGCGACCTGGACGACCCGGTCGGGCGGCGGCGCGTGCGGGCTTCGGGCCATGTGCACCACCCTAAGACGCCGGTATGTCAACGATCTGCCGCGAAAGGGAAGATCGTCCGAGGTCAGGGGCGGGGCCAGGGGCGTCCGGTGAGCTTCTCCACGTCGGTGTTGAAGCGG
This sequence comes from Actinocorallia aurea, assembly GCF_054783995.1. Taxonomy (NCBI): domain Bacteria; kingdom Bacillati; phylum Actinomycetota; class Actinomycetes; order Streptosporangiales; family Thermomonosporaceae; genus Actinocorallia; species Actinocorallia aurea. The sequence continues at coordinate 115,634 of NZ_BAAGPQ010000036.1, read as the reverse complement.
CGCAGGAAGGCGGCGAACGCGTCGGCGTCCTCGGCGGTCCAGTCGACGACGATCTTCTCGACGCCGCCGATCGTCAGCAGCCGCTCCTCCTCCAGCCGTCGGGCGCCCTCATCGGTGATCTTGAACTGGCGGGCGATCCCGGCGTCGGGATCGGCGATCCGCTCGACGAGCCCGGCCCGCAGGAGCGCGGAGGTCTGCCGGTTGAGGGTGGACTGGTCGAGTCCGAAGGCCTCGCTGAGCTGCCGGATCGTCATCGGGCCGTCCAGGAGGATCCGGCTGAGCAGGACGTAGGCGCTGCGGTCCATCCGGTCGCCGTGCCGTCCGTGCGGGCCGAGTACCTGGCTGTGCCGGCCGAGCAGCATCATCTCGTACTCGATCTTCTCCGCCGGTTCCATCGCCCCATCCCGTCCGCGAGCCGCTCCGCCTGGCCGGGGGAGCACGGTCCGAACCTATACCACCCAATTCTTAGGGACTACGAGGCTATGTCCAAGCGCAGGAGAAGCACCTAATGCATAACTTCGGAATGATTATTGGTAAAGGCGGCGGATGCAGTGGTTCAGGGCTGCTTCGGAAGTGCGCGCAGGCGGCCGTCCAGATTCTCGGAGTAGTAGTCGAAGAAGGAATCGGCGTCCGGGCCGCAGTTGAGGATCGCCAGATGGTCGGTGCCGGCCTGGACGTGCTCGCGCGCCGCGGCGACGATCGCGTCAGGGTCGGGTCCACAGGGGAAGGACGCGGCGACGTCCTCCTCCCGCACCGTCGCGCACGCCGCCGCGAAGCTCGCCGGGGTGGGCAGCTCCGCCATGACCTTCCAGCCCAGGACCGACCAGCGCGTGGTCGCGTGCGCGGCCTTGACCGCCTCCTGCTCGCCCCGCGCGTAGGCCACCGTCATCTCGCTGTAGCGGGGGCCCTTGCCGCCCGCGTCGCGGTAGGCGCCGACGAGCGCGGGATCCGGCTCGGTGAAGAACAGCGCGTCGCCGATCTCGGCGGCCAGTCGGGCCGCCGCCGGGCCCCCGGCGGCCACCGCGACGTCGACGGGATCGTCCGGCAGGTCGAAGATCCTGGCCCGTGCCACCTCGAAGTACTCCCCGCGGTAGGAGCGGTAGCCGCCTTTCCAGAGCAGCCGGATGATCTCGACGGCCTCCCGGAGCATGTCCTGCCGCTTCTTGGGCGATTCGGGGAAGCCGTCCCCGACGACGTGCTCGTTCAGCCGCTCGCCGGACCCGACCCCGAGGGTGAACCTGCCACGCGACAGCACCGCGAGCGTCGCCGCCGCCTGCGCGACGACCGCGGGGTGGTACCGGACGGTGGGACAGGTGACCCCGGTGAGCAGCCTGATCCGCTCGGTCCGCGCGGCGATGGCGCCCAGCACCGTCCACGCGAACGGCGCGTGCCCCTGCTCCTCCACCCACGGATGGAAGTGGTCGCTGATCTCCACGAAGTCGAACCCGGCCCGCTCCGCGCGCACCGCCTGCTCCACCAGCTCGCCCGGCCCGAACGCCTCGGCCATGAGCTTGTAACCGATCTCCATGAGCCCCCCTCGATGCCCTCCAAGGAGCGCTACCCCGGGAAGCCTCCCGGTTATCCCCCAGCGCGCTAGGGTCGCCGTGGTGGACAACTCACAGCTCGCCGTCACGGCCGAGGCCTACGACGGCATCGCCGAGACCTACGCCGCCCACTACCGGGACAGCCTCGCCACCCGGCCGCTGGACCGGGGGTTCATCGGGGCGTTCGCCGATCTCGTGCGCGGCACGGGGCCGGTGCTGGACGCCGGGTGCGGCCCCGGGCACGGGACCGCGCACCTGCGGCGGCTCGGCCTCGACGTCGAGGGCGTGGATCTCGCGCCGCGCATGGTGGAGCTGGCCCGGCTGGGGTACCCGGAGATCGCGTTCGAGCGGGCTTCGGTGACCGCGCTGCCGCACCCGGGCGCGGCCTTCGCGGGCGTCATGGCCTGGTACTCGCTGATCCATCTGCCGCCCGCGCTGATGCCCGTCGCGCTCGGCGAACTGCACCGGGTCCTGGCGCCAGGCGGCCACCTCGTCCTCGCCTTCCAGGCGCACGAGGACCCCTCGACCGCCCACCTCCCGTTCGACCACAAGGTGACGCCCGGATTCCGCTGGTCGCCCGACGGCCTGGGGGCGCTCGTCGAGGAGACGGGCCTGGTCGAGGCCGCCAGGCTCATCACCGAGCGCGAGGGCGAGAGCCAAAGGCGCGGGCACCTGCTGTACCGGAAGCCCTGACCCGACCGCGCAGGACGGCCGGCGCGTGCAGGCGGGTGGTGACGCCGGGGGAGTACAGGACGCTGTCGGGCGGCCCCGGCAGGGCCGGGAGGCCGGACGCGGACAGGAGCCCGTCGTCGTGCCATGCGAGGAGGCGGGCCGAGTGCAGCGGCCAGGGGGCGTGGTCCACGGGCAGGCGTAGGGAAGCGCCGTACCAGCGCTGGTAGAGGAACAGCCTGTCGGTGAGGGACCTTTCGGCGCTCAAAGGCTCCGGCAAAGGCTCGCCGACGGAGACGCGCAGGCGCACCCCGGCGCGTCCGGCCTCGGGAAGGAGCCGCCGGGTGGCGTAGGAGACGACGCGCCCGTCGTGGGCGAAGCGCATGGACGCCCATGTGTACGGCAGGCGCAACGAGGCCCGCGACGCGGCGGCGAACACCGGGTCGCTCGCCTCCATCGCCCGGAAGACGACGCCCGGACGCCCCTCGGCGTCCCGCCCGTACAGCCGCACGTTCAGTTCGAGGAACGACCGGTAGGGCACCCCCGCGAGGGTCAGCGCCGTCATGCGCAGTCCGACGACCCCGATCCACGCGGTGCCGTCCACGAGGTCGGGCACGGTCCCGTCGGGCAGGTGCGGGGCGACGTCCGCGGCCGCGGCCCGCCAGTGCAGGAAGACCACGTCGCGCCACGTCTGCCCGCCGAATCCACCCCGCGTCATGCCGCGAGCCTAGGGCAGGTGCTGGCGGAACCAGGCGGCGGCGAGGACGGAGACGGCTTCCAGCGCCCCCGGCTCGGCGAACAGGTGGGTGGCCCCCGGCACGACTTCGAGCCGGTTCGGGCAGCTCAGCCCGCGCTGCGCGGCCCGGTTGAGGTCGAGCACCTCGGTGTCGGCCCCGCCGACGATCAGCAGGGTGGGCGCGCGGACGTCGGGCAGGCGGTCGCCGGCGAGGTCGGGCCGGCCGCCGCGCGAGACGACGGCCCGCACCGGCGAGACGCGTGAGGCGGCGGCGTGCAGCGCGGCGGCGGCGCCCGTGGACGCGCCGAAGTAGCCGACGGCGACGTCGGGGGCCTTGCCGTGCAGCCACTTGGTCGCGCCTTCGAGCCGGGCGGCGAGGAACGCGATGTCGAAGGTGCGGTCGGCCTCGGACTCGCGGAGCAGGTCGAACAGGAGGGTGCCGAGCCCCGCGTCGTTGAGGGTCCGCGCGACCTGCCGGTTGCGCGGGCTGGCCGCCCCGCTGCCGCTCCCGTGGGCGAAGACGACGATGGACCGGGCGCCGGGCGGGACCGTCAGATGGCCGGGCAGTTCTTCCCAGCCGACCAGCACGTCGGCGTCGGCCTCGGGGGCCTCCGCGGCGGCCGCGCGGGAGAGCAGGAGGGCGACCTCCCCGTCGGTCGTCTCGCTGAAGTCGCCGTACCAGGCGCCGACGGCGGTGAACGCGTCGGGCAGCAGCGGGCACACGAGGGCGTCGGCGACCGCGGCGACGGTCTCGGCCGAGTCCCGCGCCGCGACGGGGACCGCGACGACCACCCGGTCGGCGCCCAGCGCGCGGGCGACCGCGCAGGCGGCCCGCGCCGTGGCGCCCGTCGCGAGGCCGTCGTCGACGATGACCGCGCACCTTCCCTCCAGAGGGATGCGCGGTCTCAGCGCGCGGTAGCGGGCCGCGCGCTCTTCCAGGAGGGCCCGCTCGCGCCGCTCGACCTCGGCGAGTTCGGCGCGGCCCGTGCCCGCCTGTCCGATGATGTGCTGGTTCAGCACCTTGACGCCGCCCTCGCCGACCGCGCCGAGCGCCACCTCCGGCTGCACGGGCAGCCCGAGCTTGCGCACCACGATCACGTCGAGCGGCGCGTCGAGCGCAGCGGCGACCGCGGCGGCGACGGGCACCCCGCCGCGCGGCAGCCCCAGCACGATGGGCCGCATCGCGGCGAGTCCGGAGTCGGCGAGCAGCGCGCCGAGGCGCGTCCCGGCGTCCATCCGGTCCCGGTAGCCCCGGTCGCCCGCGCGGGCGGATCGGAAGACCATGCCACCTCCGCTCCCGGCTGGAGGGAACCTCTTCCCTCCAGTGTGGGCGCGTCCGGCCCGCCGCGTCGATGGCCGGAGGCCGATGGTGGACGGTCCTTGGCACTCGGCCGGGACCGTGACGCGGGCGGTGCCGATCGTTGACCGCGGGTTTGCGCCGCTCAGCGGGCGGCGGGCAGCCCCGTCAGGAAGGAGATCCCCGTGCGGAGGTAGGCGCGCAGCACCTCGGGGTCGTCGAAGTCGTACCGGGTCTGCACGACGACCGCCGAGATGACGACCCGGTAGAGCGCGTCGACGAGGACGGAGATGTCCACGTCGGGCATCCGGCCCTCCGCGATGTGGGCGCGCAGGACGGGGGTGACGAACTCCTCGATCCGGTCGACCTGGACGCCGGCGTGCAGGGTGAAGACCGGGAGGACGAGTTCGGGGACGTCGCGCAGGGCCGCGGTGAGCAGCGGGTGGTGGCGGGCGTAGTCGATGACGAGGACGAGGAGGTCGGTCAGGTACTCCGGCGTCCAGGCGATCTCGTCGAAGGCGGGGGAGATGTGCCCGATGAACTTCGCCAGCTCCCGTTCGACGAGCGCCTCTTTGATGTCGTCGACCGTGCCGCCGTACTTGTAGAGCGTCGGCCGGGAGACGCCGGCCTTGCGGGCGATCGCCGACAGCAGCCGTCCGGAGGCGAAGCCGCCCTCGACGAGGCATTCGCCGGCCGCGTCCAGGATCAGCGTGCGGAACTCTCCGGGAGTGCGGCGTGATGGGCGCTCTGTCACGCACATCACTTTAGGGCCTCCCGGGGGAGGCCCTTGACCGTCCAGCCGTACCCGTTTACAGTCACCGCAGTAAGTGTAAACGGACTGCGGAGGCAGTGATGATCGAGCAGGACTATCGGGACATGCTCCAGACCCTTTCGGAAGGGTCGGTGCACCGCCGGTTCGACCCGTACCTCGACATCGACTGGGACGCCCCCGAGATGCGGATGGACCCGGAGGACCCCCGCTGGGTCCTGTCGGAGCACCATGACCCGCTTGGCGCGCACCCCTGGTACCAGGCCCTTCCCCTGGACGAGAAGATCGCGATCGGCCGCTGGCGCATGGCCAACGTCCAGAAGGTCGGCCTCAGCTTCGAGAGCGTGCTGATCCGCGGCATGATGCAGTACGCCATGCGGCTGCCCAACAACTCCCCGGAATTCCGGTACTGCCTCCACGAGATGACCGAGGAGTGCAACCACATCCAGATGTTCCAGGAGTTCGTCAACCGCACCGGCGCCGATGTGCCCGGCATGCGCAAGGACTACCGCAAGACCATGGCGGTCTGGTCGCTGTTCGCGCGCTGGCCCGCGCTGTTCTTCATCGGCATCCTCGCCGGTGAGGAGCCCATCGACCACATCCAGAAGAGCCTCATCCGCGAAGGCAAGGACGTGCCTCCCGCGATGCTGCGGACCATGGAGATCCACATCGCCGAGGAGGCGCGGCACATCTCCTTCGCGCACCGCTTCCTGCGCGAGCACATCGGCAAGCAGGGGCGGATCGCCCGGTTCGTCACATCGATCATCTACCCGCTGGTCATGCGCTGGCTCGGCGGCGCGATCGTGGTGCCGCCGCCGGAGTTCGGCAAGGAGTTCCAGATCCCGCGCGAGGTGCTGAAGGAGGCGTTCTGGGAGGCGCCGAAGTCCCGGCAGATGCTGCGCGACTGCTTCTACGACGTCCGGATGCTCGCCGACCAGCTCGGCCTCATGAACCCGGTGTCGCGCGCCGTCTGGCGCAGGTGCGGGATCGACGGGCCCGCCTCCCGCTTCCGCGGCGAGCCGCACCGCCCGGCCCGCACCGCCGCCTGAGCCTTCGCCGCCCGACCCGCCGCCCCAGGGAAGACGCCACCCCCATGCCGCACGTCGTCACCCGGTCCTGCTGCAACGATGCCAACTGCGTCTACGCCTGCCCGGTCAACTGCATCCACCCCACCCCCGACGAGCCCGACTTCGCGACCGCCGAGATGCTCTACATCGACCCGGCGGCCTGCGTCGACTGCGGTGCGTGCATGACGGCCTGCCCCGTCGGCGCGATCCGCCCGCACAGCGCGCTGGGCGCCGACCAGCTCCCCTTCCTGGAGATCAACGCCGACTTCTACAAGGGCGGCCGCGACCGGGGCACCGTCCTCGCCCGCGTGCCCACGCCCCTGTCGATCGGCGAGGCGGCCCCGCCGCGCGTCGCGATCGTCGGCTCCGGGCCCGCCGCGATGTACGCCGCCGACGAGATCCTCACGATCCCCGGCGCGTCCGTCGACGTGTACGAGCGCCTCTCCGAGCCGTACGGCCTGGCCCGCTTCGGCGTCGCGCCCGACCACACCGACACCCGCCGCGTCACCTCCACCTTCGACGTCATCGCCCGCCAGGAGGGCTTCCGCCTCCACCTGGGCGTCGAGATCGGCCTCGACCTGACGCACGCCGACCTCCTCGCCTCGCACGACGCCGTCGTCTACGCCGTGGGCGCGGCCGCCGACCGCCGCCTCGACCTTCCGGGCTCCTCCTCCGTGGCCACCGCGACGGAGTTCGTCGGCTGGTACAACGGCCACCCCGACCACAGGTCGCACACCTTCGACCTCTCCCACCCCCGCGCCGTCATCATCGGCAACGGCAACGTCGCCCTGGACGTGGCCCGCGTCCTCACCCTCGACCCGGAGGACCTGGCCGGCACCTCCATCGCCCCCGCCGCGTTGGCCGCCCTGCGCGAAAGCCGCGTCGAAGAGGTCGTCGTCCTGGCCCGCCGCGGCCCCGCAGACTCGGCCTTCACCTCCGGCGAACTCCTCGGCCTGGCCGCCGCCGTCAACGTCTCGGTGGAGGGCGACCTGACGGACCCGGGCGACCTGACCCCGTCCGCCGCGCGCAAGCTTGCCCTCCTCTCCGGCCTCGCACCCCCTTCCCCCGGTGCCCGCGTCACCCTGCGTTACCACAGCGCCCCCACGGCCATCACCCCCGAAGGGGTCCTGATCGGCGACGACCTCCTGGAGGCGGGCCTGGTCCTCTCCTCCATCGGCTACCACGCCCGCCCCGTCCCCGACCTCCCCTTCGACCGGACGACGGGCACCGTCCCCCACACCCAGGGCCGAGTCCACGACCTGGACCGCACCTACGTGACGGGCTGGATCAAACGAGGCCCCAACGGCTTCATAGGCACCAACAAATCTTGCGCCCGAGAAACCGTCCGCACCCTGACCGCCGACCTCGCCACCCGGGTTCCGGCCCTCACCCTCCCCTGACGCGCGCGTCAGGCGTCCACCTCGGAGCGGTCGTCGGACCAGAGGGTGTGGAAGGCGCCGGGTTTGTCGGTGCGGTGGTAGGTGTGGGCGCCGAAGTAGTCGCGCTGGGCCTGGGTGAGGGCGGCGGGGAGGCGGGGGGAGCGGAGGGCGTCGTAGTAGGCCAGGGCGGCGGAGAAGCCGGGGGTCGGGACGCCCTGGTGAGCCGCCGTGGCCGCCACATCGCGCCAGTCGTCCTGGGCCCCGGCGAGTTCGTCGGCGAAGCCCGGGTCGGCGAGGAGGAGGGGGAGACCGGGGTTCGCGTCGTAGGCGGCGCGGATGCGGTCCAGGAAGGCGGCGCGGATGATGCAGCCCGCGCGCCAGATCGCGGAGATGGCGCCCAGGTCGAGGGTCCAGTCGTATTCGGTGGCGCCTGCCGACATCTCGTGGAAGCCCTGCGTGTAGGAGACGATCTTGGAGGCGTAGAGGGCCTGTTCGACCTTGGCGGCGAAGGCGTCGGCCTCGGCCTGCGGGAGTGGGGACGGCTTCGGGCCGGCCAGGCCGGTGGCGGCGGCGCGCAGGTCGGCGTGGCCGGACAGGGAGCGGGCGAAGACGGCCTCGGCGATGCCGGAGACCGGCGCGCCGAGGTCGAGGGCGGTCTGCACGGTCCAGCGGCCGGTGCCCTTCTGCTCGGCCTGGTCCAGGACGACGTCCACGAAGGGCTCGCCGGTGGCGGCGTCGGTGTGCGCGAGGACCTCGGCGGTGATCTCGATGAGGTAGGAGTCGAGGCGGCCGGTGTTCCAGGAGCGGAAGACCTCGGCGATCTCGGCGGGGGAGCGGCCTGCGACGTCGCGCAGGAGCTGGTAGGCCTCACCGATCAACTGCATGTCGGCGTATTCGATGCCGTTGTGCACCATCTTCACGAAGTGGCCCGCGCCGTCCGTGCCGATGTGGGTGACGCACGGGGAGCCGTCGCCGGCCTTGGCGGAGATCTTCTCCAGCATGGGGCCGAGCGACGCGTACGATTCGGCGGAGCCGCCCGGCATGATCGAAGGGCCGTTCAGGGCGCCTTCCTCGCCGCCGGAGACTCCGGTTCCGACGAAGTGGATGCCTTTGTCGCGCAGGGCCTTCTCGCGGCGGCGGGTGTCGAGGAAGTGCGCGTTGCCGCCGTCGATGATCATGTCGCCGGGTTCCAGGAGCGGCGCGAACTCCTCGATGACCGCGTCCGTGGGCGGACCCGCCTTCACCATGATCATGACGCGGCGGGGGCGCTCCAGCGCGGCGACGAGGTCCTGCGGGGTGCGCGCCGCGACGAACGCCCCCTCCGATCCGAACTCCTCGACCAGGGCCTTGGTGCGGCTCTCCGTCCGGTTGTGCACCGCCACGGTGTAGCCCTGCCGCGCGAAGTTCCGCGCGAGGTTCCGCCCCATCACCGCGAGTCCGCTGATCCCGATCTGCGCCGTGCCGCCCATCTGCCCGCCCCCCTGGAAAAGATGCCGATGAACGTGCCCTACCCCGCCGGGCCCGGGGCTACCGGCGGGGCGGGGGATCAGGCCGCGGCGACGAGGGCGTCGTCGGTGACGGGACGCTCGGGGGCGGCGGGCCCGCGGCGTCCGCCGAGCACGAGCAGCGCGAGGCCGGCGAGCGCGAACGCGGCGAGGACGAGCAGCGGACGGATCGCGCCCGCGCCGTCGAAGTAGCCGACCGAGCGCATCAGCGTGGCCGCGGCGCCGGGCGGCAGGTACTGGCCGATCGTGCCCCACGGCTGCGGGAGCAGTTCGGGGGCGCTCGCGGCGGCGGAGAACGGGTTGCCGACGAGGAAGGTCGCGGCGACGCCCAGCCCGAACCCGGCCCGGCCGATGAGGACGGCGAGGCCGCCGATCGCCGCGGGGACGGTGAAGGTGACCAGCGCGCCGACCGCGGCGATCGGCCAGTAGGCCGAGGACGGGAGCAGGCCGAGCCAGGTCACCGACACCAGCGTGCTGAGCAGGCCCGCGGTGACGGCGAAGACGCCGAGCGCGGTGAGCCGGGCGGCGGTGGTGGTGAGCAGGAAGGACACCAGCGCGGCCCCGGCGATCCCGGACATGACCAGCGGCAGGATCATCGTGGCGAAGCCCGCCCCGCGCGGGTCGTCGGCGCTGATGGCGACGACGTCGGTGACCTGTGCGGCGGGCGCGGCGGCCGGGGCCGCCGACATCTGCTTCGCGGCCTCGGTGAGCAGCGCCGAGACGGTCGGGGAGGCGGCCGAGGCGACGAGCAGGTGCGGCGTCTGCCCGCCGAGGACGATCGCGCCGTAGACCTCGCGGTCCTCGATCGCGGCGGTGGCGGCCGCCTCGTCGGCGTAGGAGGTGACCTTGAAGGCGCCGGGCTCTGCCTTCTCCAGGGTCTGGGTGAGCTGGGCGACGGCAGGGGGAGGGCCGGCGATGCCGACGGGGAGGTCGCGCGGCGCGGACTGCGTGGGCGCCCAGGAGAACGCGACGATCAGAAGCGCTTGGACGAAGGCGAGTGCGACGCCGAACACGATCGGCAGCCGTGACTGCGACATGGGGGGCTCCATCTCTACAAAGCGAACATCCGTTTTCTTTTATCCAGTGCAGCACGGCGTGCGCCGAGTTGTCAAAAGCGAATGTCCGTTTTATTTTGTGGGCATGCCCAAAGTGAGTGACGAGCACCTTGAGGCGCGGCGGCGCCAGATCCTCGACGCGGCCACCCGGTGCTTCGCCCGCGAGGGCTTCGGCGGCACCTCGATGCAGGACATCTTCCGGGAGTCCGGACTGTCCGCGGGCGCGGTGTACCGCTACTTCCCGGGCAAGGACGAGATCGTCAAGGCGATCGTGCTGCACAAGCGGGAACTCCTCAACGAACGCATGGACACGCTGCTCGCCCTGCCCGAACTGCCCCCCGTCGAGGAGATCTTCCGACGGTTCGCGAACGCCGTGCGCGAGATCGCCGAGCTCGAAGTCCTCGGCCTGGTCCCGCAGGCGTGGGCGCTGGCCACCTACGACACCGAGGTCGGGCCCACGATCCGCCTCCTGTTCGGCGGCCTGCGCGAGCGGTGGGTCAAGATCGCGCTCCGGCTGCGCGACGAGGGCCGCCTCGCCCCGGACGCCGACCCCCAGGCCGTCGGCAAGGCGCTGTTCGCCCTCATGCCGGGCTACATCCTCCAGAACGCGTTCTTCGCCGACTTCCCGGGCGACGAACTCGCCAGGGGCGTCGCGGGACTGCGCACGATCACCTGAGCACGATCACTCGGGCACGATCACCTGGGCACGATCACCTGGGCACCTGACCCGTCAGCCGGGCAGGCGGGTGAGCAGCTCGCGCGCCAGCGGCTCGGCCGAGGCGGGGTTCTGCCCGGTCAGCAGGGTGCGGTCGGAGACCAGGTGCGGCTGCCACGGCGTGCCCTCGTCGAACTCGGCGCCGAGTTCGACGAGGCGGTCCTGGAGCAGCCACGGCGCCTTGTCGGCGAGACCGCCCTGGCGCTCCTCCTCGTCGGTGAAGCCGGTCAGCCGGTAGCCGGCGACGGGCGACGAGCCGTCCGCGCCGCGCGCGGCCAGCAGCGCCGCGGGGCCGTGGCAGACCAGCGCGAGCGGCCGTCCGGCGGCGAGCTGCGCGGTGATGAGCGCGCCCGACGCCTCGTCCACGGAGAGGTCCTCCATCGGGCCGTGCCCGCCCGGGTAGAAGACCGCGTCGTAATCGGCCGGATCGACGTCCTCCAGCCGCAGCGGGCGCTTAAGGCCCGTCATCTCCGCGAGCCCGTCGGCGACGGCCTTCGCGCCCTCCTCGCCGCCGTTCACGGCAGCCGCGAGGCTCGCCTCGTCGGGCACCGGGACCGCCCCGCCCGGTGCGGCGAAGACGACCTCATGCCCCGCCTCCGTCAGCACCCGCCAGGGCGCGACGGCCTCCTCGGCCCAGAAGCCCGTCGGGTGCGCGGTGCCGTCCTTGAGGGTCCAGGAACGCGCGCCCGTCATCACGAAAAGGACCTTCGCCATGGGATCTCCTCCACCGATCGCCGAACCGCCGTATCCAGACCGCCGTATCCAGATCTGTCCCGCCGCGGGTCGGGGCAATCCCCGCGCCGGTCGAACGGCGCGCCAAGCCCGGAAAAGCGCTTTCCGTCCCCGCCGCGCCGATGCGATGCTCCCTCCCATGGCAGACGACGCGCGTAAGGCGGGCACAGACCTCAATCGGGCCCTGTGGGACCAGAGGGCGGAGCTGCACGGGACGACGCAAGGCGACAGGTTCTACGACGAGGAGTCCTTCCTCGCCGGACGGACGACCCTGAACCCGTTGGAGACGGGCCTCGCCGGAGACGTCGAAGGGCTCGACCTCCTGCACCTCCAGTGCCACTTCGGCATGGACACCCTCGATTGGGCGCGGCGCGGGGCCAACGTCACAGGCGTCGACTTCTCTCCCGTGGCGGTCGAGCGCGCCCGCCGCCTCGCCGAGCGGGCCGGCCTGGAAGCGGAGTTCGTCGAAGCCGACACCCAGGACCTGCCGGCGAGCCTGGACGGCAGGTTCGACCTCGTCGTCGCCACCATCGGGGTCCTGTGCTGGATCGGCGACGCCGCGTCATGGATGCGCGGCGCGGCGCGGGCGCTGCGGCCCGGCGGCAGGCTCGTCCTGGTCGACCTGCACCCGGCCTGCCAGATGGTCGCCTCCCTCGACCCGCTCGTCATCGACTGGCCGTACGGCGGAGGCGAGCCGCGACGGGAGGTCAACGAGGGCACCTACGCGGACCTGTCGGTGAAGACCGAGCCGCGCGAGACCGTCGAGTACCCCTACTCGCTCGGCGAGATCGTCACCGCCGCGCTCGGCGCCGGCCTCGTGCTCACCCACCTGGGCGAGCACGAGGCGGCCCCCTTCGACCCGCGCGGATTCCTCGCCCGAGGCGACGACGGCCTCTACCGGCTGCCCGTCGGTGACTCCCACCTGCCCGTCCTGTACTCCCTGACGGCGGACAGACCCCGCTGACGTCGCGAGAAGGCCCGATCCGGACGCCCCGCGTGGCGTTCCGGGGGAAACGGGACGGGGGATGCCACAATGCGGAAGCGCCGACGGCGCTTCCCCCGGCAACCCCCGCTAAGGAGTCCCCCTCCCATGATGGGCCGCACCCACGCCCTGTCCGGAGCCGCCCTGTTCACGGCCGGTGCGATCCCCCTCGACCTGCCGCCCGACCAGATCCTGCTCGGCGCGGTCGCGTGCGCGGGGGCCGCGGTGCTGCCGGACATCGACCACCACGGCTCGCACATCGCGCGGACGTTCGGCCCCCTCACCCGCGGCTTCGCCTGGACGATCGGGAAGGTCGCGGGCGGGCACCGCAACGGCACCCACTCGGCGCTCGGCATCGGACTCGTCGCGGCCCTGGTCTTCTTCGCCTCGGCCATCTACACCCAGGACGAGGAGACCCTCTACACGGGCCTCGCCATCACTGGCGCGATGCTGGTGTTCGGCCTGTTCTTCGGGCTGCTGCCGTCCAAGGGAAAGGGCAGGGCCGCCTACCGTAAGCCGTGGCACGGCTTCCTCGCGATCATGGCGTGCGCGCTGGTCGCCGCGGGCCTCGGCACGGCCGCCTACCGCTACGGGCAGGAGGCCGGCGTCGTCCTGGTCGGCGCGGTGCTCATCCTCGTGCTGGCCGCCGCGATCCGGCCGCTGAACATCAAGGGCGTCTGGGACGACCTGTCGCCGATCCCCATCACCGTCGCGCTGCTGTGGTTCGAGGTCGACCTCACCGTCCTGCCTTACGCGATCGTCGTCGGCGTCGTCATCCACATCCTCGGCGACATGGTGACGCGCGGCGGCTGCCCGCTCGGCTGGCCGTGGTCGCAGACCATGTTCGGCCCGAAGTGGTTCAAGACCGGCGACAAGACCGAGAAGCGCCTGGTCTTCCCCGCACTGGTCCTGATCCTCGCCGTCTCCACCGGCGTCCACGTCGGCCCGTACGTCATCGACCGCGCCGACTCGGTGCGCCACTCCGTCGAAGACGGCACCTAAAGCTGTAGACGGCACCTAAAGCTGTAGACGGCACCTGAGGCTCAGGCCAGCCCGCCCGTGGCCCGGAGGTTCTGCCCGGTGATCCAGCGGGCGTCGGGCCCGGCGAGGAATCCCACCACGTCGGCGACGTCCGCGGGCGCGCCCAGCCTGCCGAGCGGCGTGATCGAGGCGACCGCGTCCAGCGCCTCCGCGGGATTGGCGCCGCGCAGCAGGTCGGTGTCGGTCGCCCCCGGCGACACCGTGTTGACGGTGATGCCGCGCCGGCCGAGCTCCTGGGCGGCGACGAGGGTGAGCTGCTCCAGCGCGCCCTTGGAGGCCGCGTAGGGCGCGTTGCCCGGAGCGGGCCGGACGGTGTTGGCGGTGGAGACGTTGATGATCCGCCCGCCGCCGCGCATGACCCGCGCCGCGTGCCGCATCAGCTGGAACGCCGCGCGCAGGTTGACGGTCAGAGCCGTGTCGAAGGCGGCGTCGGAGATGTCCGCGAACGGGGTCGGCGCCACCTCGGCCGCCGCGTTGTTCACCAGGATGTCGAGCCCGTCCAGACGGGCTTCGGCGAACTCCGCGAGCCTGGCCGCGGCGCCGTCCTCGGCCAGGTCGGCGCGCACCGCGAAGGCGACGCCCCCCGCCTCCTCGACCTCCCGCAGTGTCTCTTCGGCGGCCTTCTCGTCGCGCGCGTAACCGAGGACGACGGCGGCTCCGTCGGCCGCGAGCCGCCGCACCACCGCCCGTCCGATGCCGCGCGAGCCGCCCGTCACGATCGCGTTCTTCCCCGTGAGAACTCCCATGGCCCGATTCGATCACCGAAGTCCGGAAGCCGGAACGGGACTGCGCGGGTTGGCCGGGCGCGGCCACGCAGGACAGGGCGAGGACAGGGCCGGGCGAAGGGGGGTAAAGGTCTGGTCTCACCCGGGTTCCGGGCGAAGACGCCGGGTGACGATGGAGTTATGGGGAGAGGCGAGGGGGTGCGGGCGGGCACTCCCTGCTGGCTGGAGCTCACCGCCAGGGATCCTCAGGAGGCGGTGCACTTCTACGGAGCGCTCTTCGAGTGGCGCCTGGAGTACGACGAGGCCAGCGGCTATGGCACCTTCTTCCGCGGCGGCGCGAGCGTCGCGGGCCTCTGGCCGGAGCCGACGTCGGGAGCGGCGGCCGACTGGACCGTGAGCTTCGCGATCGAGGACGTCGCGGCCGCCACCGCCCGGGTGCGGGACGGGGGCGGGCAGATCGTGGTGGAGCCCCGCCCGATCGAGGACTACGGCGTCCTCGCGGGCTGCCTCGACCCCGAGGGCGTGTTCTTCACGCTGTGGCAGCCGGGGACGCGCGGCTGCGCCGAGCTGACCGGGCGCTCGAACACCTGGGCGTGGACCGCCCTGTTCACCCGCGCCCCGGAGCAGGCCGAGGCGTTCTATCTCCGGGTGTTCGGCTGGGGCCGGGCGCGCGAGAGCTTGGGCGTGCGCTGGACGGCGGGCGGGGCCGCCGTCGCCGCCATGATCCCGATCGGCCCGAACATCCCGAAGGAGGCGCTGGCCGACTGGCTCCCGCACTTCGGCGTGGCCGACGTGCAGGAGACGACCGACCGCGCCCTGGCGCTCGGCGGGATCTTCGTGGCCGAGTACGAGGACCCCGTCTACGGGCGGGCCGTCTCCGTGACGGACCCGCAGGACGCCCAGTTCGTCCTGATCCGCACCCCCTGACCGGGCACCCTCGTCCCAGGCATCACAGGCCAGTAAAACGTGCAAATCCGGGACGGATCATCTGATCTGGTCTTGACGATTGATATTGCTCACATCTACCGTCGATCAACGACCCTCTGTTAAAACGTTTTACTCACGCTGCAAAGACCCACCCCAGGGACCGGGCCCACCCGCGTGCGGCCGGTCCCGCCCCCGAGTTCGAGGTACACGCATGACGGCTCAGCCCAGCCACGCCTTCTTCTCCCGCCGCCGCTTCCTCCAGGCCGCCGCCGTCACCGGTGCCGCGGCCGCCACCGCCGGCTGGCAGGCGCCGCCCGCCGCGGCCGGGAGCGCCGCGGGGACCGGATTCCCCGACCTGACCGCCGCGGTCCGTCCCCGCTTCCGCTGGTGGTGGCCGGACGGCCTGGTCGACCCGAAGGAGATCGCCCGGGAGGTCGACCAGATCGCCGACGCGGGCTTCGGCGGCGCCGAGATCGCCGGCGTCCACCACAGCGTCGCCGACAAGTCGGTGCTCGACACCGCGCACCACGGCTGGGGCAGCGCCTCCTGGCTCGCGGGCGTGGAGGCCGCGCTGGAGCGCGCCGACCGCCGCGGCCTGGAGATCGACCTGACCCTCGGCCCGGCGTGGCCGTCGGCGGTGCCGACCCTCACCGCGGACAGCGCCGCCGCGAGCCGCGAACTCGCCTACGGCGCGGTCCTCGTCGCCGCGGGCCAGACCTACAGCGGGCCCGTCCCGGCCCCTGCCGTCGCGCACGGGACCGAGCACACCCTGCGCGGCGTCAACGCGGTCCGCGTCAACGCCGCGAACGCCACCCGCAAGGAGACCGGCCTGGAGCACACCTCGGCCACCGACCTCACCGGCCTGGTGTCGGGCGGGAACCTGACGTGGAGCGCTCCGGCCGACGGCGACTGGTACCTGTTCTCCTACTGGGAGCGCGGCTCCGCCCAGACCCCCGAGTCCGGGCCGCACACCGCGACCCCCGCGTACGTCGTCGACCACTTCAGCGAGGCCGGCACCGCGGCGCTCATCTCCTACTGGGAGAAGGAGATCCTCACCCCCCGCCTGCGCGCCCTGCTGCGCCGCGCGGGCGGCTCCCTGTTCGAGGACTCCTTCGAGCTGGAGACCGACGCGCTCCAGTGGACGACCTCCCTGCCCGAGGAGTTCCGGCGCCGCCGCGGCTACGACCTCCTCCCGGTGCTGCCCGCGATCGTCCTCAACAACGAGCAGACGGTGTTCGCGTTCGAGGCGGCGTTCACCCGGCAGGTCCGGCACGACTACTGGGAGACCGTCTCCGACCTTTTCCTCGAGTACCACTTCACGCCGCTGCGCGACTGGGCGCACCGCCTCGGCATGAAGCTCCGCGCCCAGCCCTACGGGCTCAACACCGACGCCATCGCCGCCTCGGCCGTCCTCGACGTCACCGAGGGCGAGTCGCTGGGCTTCAAGAACCTCGACGACTACCGCGCCCTCGCGGGCGGCCGGGACATGGCGGGGCACACGGTCCTGTCCAGCGAGGCGGGCGCCTACCAGGGCGGCGCGTACGCGACCCCGTGGAAGAAGATCCTGCGCACGATGTCCGGCGCGTACGCGGCGGGCCTCAACCAGACCTACATCCACGGCTTCTCCTACGCCACGGTCCCAGGCGTCAAGTGGCCCGGTTTCGCCGCGTTCACCCCGTACGGCGGCAAGGTCGGCTACTCCGAGTCGTGGGGGCCGCGCCAGCCCGCCTGGACGCACACCCGCGACGTCGCCGACTACCTCGCCCGCGTCCACGCCGTCACCCAGGCCGGCGCGATGCGCGCCGACCTCGCGGTCTTCCGGCAGACCGGTTACTCCAAGACCGGCATCGGGGCGGGCTGGCTCACCGCCTCCGGCATCCCGATCGGCTGGACCCACCAGTTCATCAGCGAGCCGCTGCTGTCCCTGCCGTCGGCGAAGGTCCGCGACGGACGCCTCGCCCCCGAAGGGCCCGCCTACAAGGCGATCGTCATCGAGGGCGACCGGTTCTACTCGAACGCCGCGACGGTGCCCGTCGCCGTCGCCGAGAAGTTCCTCGGCTACGCCCGCGCCGGGCTGCCGATCGTGTTCGTCGGCGACTGGAGCGCCGCGACGATCCCGGGCCTGGCCGTCGGCGAGGAGAACACCCGCCTGCGCGCGCTCATCGGGCAGCTGCTCGCGCACCCGAAGGTCCGGGGCGTCGCCACCGCAGACGGGATCCCGGGCGCGCTCGCCGAACTCGGCGTGACGCCCGACGCCTCGTACCCGACGTCCACGCTGCTCAACCTGCGCCGCGTCGACAAGGACATGGACCTGTACTACCTGTCCAACGGCAAGCACGCCGACAGCGCGAAGGGCGTCGTCGCCATCGACCACGCCGTCACGCTGACCCGCGACGACCGCCGCCGCGTGCCGTTCCTGCTCGACCTGTGGACGGGCGAGCTCCGCCGCGTCGCGCAGTTCACCGAGTCCGGCGACACCGTCACCTTCCGGGTCGCGCTCCAGGTCAACGACACCGTCGCGGTCGTCCTGGCCCGTCCCGAGCACCTCGGCGAAGGCGGCAAGGGCAAGAAGGACTACGCGACGGCGACGACGGCCGACGCGGTCTTCTTCGACGGCTCGCGCCTCGCCGTCCGGGCCCGGACCGCGGGCGCGTACACGACGACCCTGTCCGACGGCAGCACCGTCTCCTCGACGATCGGCGAGGTGCCGGCCGAGATCGTCCCGGCCTCCTGGACGCTCGACGTGGAGTCCTGGCTGCCCGGCGCGACCGCCACCGAGACCGTCAAGGAGAAGGTGAGCGTCGCCCTCACCGCCCTGACGGCCTGGTCGGCGATCCCCGAACTCCAGGACGTGTCCGGGGTCGGCCGCTACACCACCACCGTCGAGCTGCCGGAGACCTGGGCGGCCGACCACGGCGCGGTCCTGTCGCTCGGCGAGGTCTTCGACACGGCCCGCGTGTGGGTCAACGGCAAGGCGCTGCCCCCGGTCAACCCGATCACGCCCGCGCCGGACGTCTCGGCGCACCTGCGCCCCGGCCGCAACACCCTGGTGATCGAGGTGACGACCACCCTCAACAACCGGCTGCGCCTCGCCGACCCCGGCGTCTACGGAGGCAACGCCCGCCAGGCCTACGGCATCACCGGCCCCGTCCGGCTCGTTCCGTACCGCACGGCCCGCCTCTGACGGGCCGACCGCGGCCGCCCGGCGAGGGGCGGCCGCGGTCAGCGGCGCGGCAGGACGAGGTCGGCGACGACGGGCAGATGGTCCGAGGCGTCGGCCTCGACCACCTCGACGGCGCGGACCTCGACCGCGCCGGAGACGGTGATGTAGTCGATGCGCTGCTCGGGCTCGGCCGCCGGATAGGTGAGGCCCGCGCCGGAGCCCGCGGCGGCCCAGGCGTCGGTGAGCACGGCCCAGAGCGGCGCGAGTTCCGCGGCGCCGGGCTCGGCGTTGAAGTCGCCCATCAGGATCCGCGCGGCGGCGCCGTCCCCGGCCAGCACCGCGAGCATCTCGGCGACCTGGACCCGGCGCACCGCGGGGTCGGGCCGGAAGTCCAGATGGGTGGAGTAGACGTGGACCGGGACGCCGTGCACCTCCACGACGGCCTCCGGGAAGCCCGGCGCGGGGGCGGCCACCGGTGCGGCAGTCTGCGTGGACAGCCGGGTGATCGCGTGGTTCGCGACGGAGGCGAAGGGCAGCCGCGACAGGATCGCGTTGCCGTACTCGCGGCGCGGCGCCCCCCGCGCGGGCGGGTCGAGGCTGTAGATCGGCCCGGTGCACGCGTGCATGCCGAGGGCCCCGCCCAGCGCCGCGGCGAGGTCGAGCCAGCCGGTGCGGTCGCCCCAGTGCACGTCCACCTCCTGCAGCCCGATGAGGTCGGCGTCGAGCTTGCGCAGCACCGTCGTCAGGCGGGTGAGGTCGAACACCCCGTCGCCGCCCGCCGCGGCGTGGATGTTGTACGTCGCGACGCGGAATCCCCGGCCCGCGGGGTCCGCCGGCGGAGAGGAGAAGGCAGAGAGCGGCACAGGCAGCAATCCGAACACGGCGCGTGCGGGAACGCCAGACACTTCACGGTCTCTTGAAGCCACCGACCATGATCGTCATACGCGGACAACCCGGACCGGGTCTTCCCATGACTTCACGGCAGGGCGGCGGCCAGTTCGGCCTCGTGGGCGCGCATCCAGGACGCGAGGTCGGCGAAGACGGCTTCGGCGGCGGTCCTGCCCGCCGCGTGGTGGGCCTCGCGGGTGCGCTCGAAGCGGGCCGTGATCTCGGCGAGGACGGCGGCGGGGTCGTCCCAGCCGTAGGCCGCGCAGAACAGGGCGGTGCGGCGGGCCTGCTCGGCGAGCGCGCTGCCCGGGTCGGCGACGTTCGCGAAGCACCAGACGGCGTGGCCGAGGTCGTGCAGGCGGGAGCCGGGGGCCAGTTCGTCGTCCCAGTCGATGAGGCCGATCGCGGTCTCGCCGTCGAAGACCGTGTTGTGCGGGCCGAGGTCGCCGTGGCAGACGACCTCGCCGCCGTCGGCGACGGACGAGCCCGCCGTCGCGTCGTGGAACGCGCGGATCAGCCGGGCCGCGGACTCCAGTCGCGCGTCGGACACGGGCAGATCGTCCTGGACGGTCTCGCCGGGAATGTAGGTGAGGATCTCGCGGTCGTGCTCGTCCTCGCCGAGCAGCCGCGGTGAACCGGCGAACTCGGCCTTCTCCAGATGCAGCAGGACGTCCCGGACATAGGGGCTGCTCTCGTGCACCGGGCGGCGGACCGTGTCGCCGACCCGCACCAGCCCGAGGGTGTTGCCCCCGGCCAAACTCTGCTCGTTCATGATCTGGCCACCCAACACCCGCCGGCCCTGCCCCGCAACCGCTGTGATCCAAGAGTGATCAAGCAGAAAGCCCCGCCCGGAAGGCTTCCGGGCGGGGCGCGATCAGTGCCGCGCGGCTAGCGCAGCAGGTGCTGGAGCGACTTCTTGACGAGGTCGGCCCGGGACGCCGCGGAGCTCAGCCCTTCCAGGCCGAACCCGAGGTAGACGGTGTCCTTCGTGGTGACGCCCGCGCCCTCCTCGAAGGCGAGAGCGGTGCGCACGAAGTCGTTCGCCGACACCGACGAGCCCTCGGGCGGTCCGGGAATCGCCCAGCCGCCGAGGTCGTCCTCGAAGGACGTCTCGGCGAGCGTCGCCCCGTCGGCGGTCACCTTGGCGTCGTCGACGAACACGCCGATGCCCTGGGTGCCCCAGTCGCTGGCATAGGAGATCGACACCTCGACCTTCTTGCCCGCGTAGGGGGTCAGGTCGAACGCCATCTCGTGCCATCCGCCGGACTGGCCGGAGGCGGCGTGCCACGCGCCGGTCGTGCCGGTCGGGGAGCAGTCAGCGCCCTGGTAGTGGTCCAGCTGCGGGTGCAGCAGGCGCCAGCCGGAGGCGCAGCTGTCTCCGGTCTCCTGGCTCGTCGCGCCGTTGAGGTCGGGCAGCGTCGTCCAGTCGTCCTGGCCCTCGGTGTGCGCCTCGACGAAGAGGAAGTCCCAGTTCGCCTCGGTGTCGAACGAGGCCTGGAACGCCAGCTGTCCTGCGGACTTCCCGGTCAGGTCGATCGTCCGGGTGAGGCGCTTGTAGGACACGTCGGCGTTCTGGCTGAAGACGTACTGGCTGCCCGTCTTCGGGTCGAACGGCCCCGATCCGGCGCGGTCCCACTCGACGGTCGCGGCGCTGGCGAACTGCGGGAAGTCCGCGGCGGGCAGGAAGCTCGACGTGGTGAGCAGCGACGCCGTGTGGTCCTGGTTGTTCGGGGAGTCCCCGCCGTTCAGGACCCCGGAGAAGCCGGTGAACTTCCCGGAACCGCCCTTCACCGGGTAGGGGTTGCCGTCGGCGTCCTGGCCGGTCCCGCTGACGTAGGTGTACGCGCCCAGGTAGTACTGGAGGAAGTCGTTCACCAGGGGCAGGCAGGGCGGCTCGGACGGCACCGTGCACTCGGGGTCGGCGGCGTCGGGCTCGTAGAAGTAGGCGCCGTTGGCGGCTTCGGCGAATCCGGCGTACTTGCCGGTGTAGAGCAGCTTGCCGCCCTCGTTGAGGTAGTCGCGCACGGCGAGCTGGGTCGCCAGCGCGCGCTTGGACGCGGTGCCCGGGACCTGGCCCTGGGCGCGCGGGATGACGTCGTCGCCGGTCTCCCAGATGACGGCGTCGTAGTGCGACAGCACGCCCAGCGGGTGCGCCGCGGCGTTCCAGGCGTCCTGGTCGTAGACGTCGGAGGAGTAGCCGGCGGCCTTGACCGCGGCCTCGTAGGAGCCCGCGTACTTGGCGGCCGTGACCCCCTGCGCGGGGCTCAGGCCGGTGACGTCCTCGGCCGCGAGGACGAGGACCTTCCCGCCGATGTCCGTCGCCACCTTGTAGGTGAACTTCTCGCTGGCGACGTCCTTGCCGTCCTTCTTGGCGGTGTACCAGACCTCGACCGAGTCGTTCGGCTTGGCCTTCACGTTCGCCCGGTACTCGGCGTAGTAAACGTCGTTCTCGCCGCCGTACCGCTCGCCGCCCTTCCACTCCTTGGCGTCGGCCTGGCGGACGGGCCCGCCGTTGATCCGGTAGCTGAGCCGCAGCCTCGCCAGGGCCCGCTTGGCCTCGACGGCGACGGGCTGGGTCGTGCCGTAGGACACCGGGAACGGGTCGATGACGAGGTCGGGCGCGGTCTTGCCGACCACCGAGACGGGGTCGTCGGGGTCGTGCGCGGACTTGGCGGTGGCCAGCGCCAGCGGCAGGTTCTTCTCGAACTCCTGCTGGATCAGGCCCTCGTCGTCGGGGAAGTTGAAGACGCTCTCGCAGGCGGCGGGGTCCCAGGCGTCGTCCGGGGAGATGGCGCTCGCCGTCTCGCAGGTCGACATCTCGGGCGTCATGGTGAGCGCGCCGTACTCGTTGGTGAAGTGGCCGTCGGTGTCGCCGTTGGTGATGTACAGCTCGGCGCCGAGGTCGGGGTCGTAGCCGGGGACCGCGGGGTTCGCGTCGTCGCCGAGCAGTGCCTCGAAGATCCGGTCGTCGGGCGTCGGGGTCTGCTGCTGCCAGCCGTTGCCGTAGAGCAGCAGCTCGGCGGCGGAGTGGTAGTTGATGACGTACTTCGGCCGGATCTTCTTGACCCAGTCGTTCTGCGCCTTCGTCTCGGGCTCGGACGCCGGGCCGGTGCCGCGGAACGTCTCGCTGTCGATCGCGGGGGACGAGCCCTCGTTGTCCCAGCCCCACTTGTAGGGGTAGTTCCGGTTGATGTCGACGCCGTCGAGGGTGGTGATGACGCCGTCGCCGTCGTTGTCGTGCAGGTTCTTGCGCCACAGGCGGTTGTCGGGCGTGAACGTGTGGTCGTAGCCGTCCACGTTCACCACCGGCAGGAACCACAGGTCGGTGGTGTCGACGAGCTTGGTGACCTCGGCGTTCGTGCCGTACTGGGCGAGGAAGTACTGGAGCTGGCGGCGCACGTTCTCGGTGGTGATCCACTCGCGGGCGTGCTGGGTGCCCTGGAACACCACGGTCGGGCGGCCGCTCTTCACCGGCTGCTTCTTGACGCCCTTGGTGACGCGCACCGCGGTGATCGGCTTGCCCTGGACGCTCTTGCCGATGTCGACGGCGTCGGCGATGGCCGGGTACTGCGCCTCAGCGGTCAGCAGCTCCTCCCGGATGCCTCCGGTGCCGCTGTAGGGCCGGTAGACGCCGTCGCCCGCGACGGCCGCCCTGGCCTTCGCGACGGGCTTCGGCGCGATCGGCACGCCCTTGGCCGCGAGCGCCTCGCCCTTGCGCGCGCTCATGACGACCTCGACCGCGACCTTGTCGCCGTCGCGCGCGCCGAGTGCGATGTCCTCGTGGTCGAGCCCCAGTGCCCGAAGGCTCTGGAGCTGTTCGGCCGTGACTTGTCCGGTGAACACCTGGATCCGGTCCGCGCCGGGGTCGGGGGCCGCGGCGGCTGGGGCCATCGAGGCCACCACCGCCGCCGCGCCCACGACGACCGCGGCACAGGCCGAGATCAGCGTGCGCCTCATTGCGTCTCCTGTCTTGGGGGGTTCCGGGGAGCACTCGAAGCACACGAGTAACCCCGTGAAGCAGATTTCAGATTCGCCGCACCGCACGCACCGGTCAATGGCAGAACTTCCGGTTTTGACAGGAGTGAGGATGTGGGAATTCGCCGAAGATCCCGCGACCTGGACGTGCGTCGCCACGGGGCCTCGGCCGGATTCGGACGAGGCCCCGTGAAGTTGACGCGAGTAAGAAGGACGATCGGAATGAGTGGGGTGAAACCCGTCGATCAGTCCTTCACCGAGCTGAAGGAGACCTCAAGATGGCGCGGCCCGCGCAGCACCGGATTGGGCCGGTACGGGGGCGGATCGGCGACGAGTTCGGGATCCTTCAGGCGGCGGGCGAACTCCGTCAGGGCGAGCCGGGTCTCCATCCTGGCCAGCGGAGCGCCGAAGCAGTAGTGGATGCCGCTGCCGAAGCCGAGGTGCTGCACGTCGGGCCGGTCCGGCACGAACTTGTCAGGCTCGGCGAACCTCGCCGGGTCGCGGTTGGCGGCGGCCAGCATGAGGTTCACGTCGGTGTTCTTCGCGATGACCGTCCCGGCGACCTCCACGTCGTCGAGGGTGCGGCGGTTCGGCAGGTACTGCACAGGCGGCTCGAACCGCAGCAGCTCCTCCACCAGCGGGACGGCCAGGTCCGGGTCGTCGCGCAGGCGCTTGAGGGCGTCGGGGTTGCGCAGCAGCGTGAGCACGCCGTTGGCGATGAGGTTGACGGTCGTCTCGTGGCCCGCGATGAGCAGCAGGAACGCGTTGGCGACGAGCTCGGGCGGCGACAGCCTCCCGTCGGGGCTGTCCTCGGTGGCCAGGGCGGAGAACATGTCGTCACCCGGCTCGCGGCGGTGGCGCTCGAACAGCTCGGCGAGGTAGCCCGCCATCTCGACCTTGGCGGTCTCGGCGTCCATGAGGCGCGGGTCGGGCGCTCCGGTGCCGGGCCCCAGAGCGGCGTTGCCGAGCAGGGACTCGGTCCAGAGGTGGAACCGCGGCTCGTCCTCGATCGGCACGCCGAACAGCCGGCAGATCACCGAGATCGGGAACGGGTAGGCCAGCTCGTCGACGATGTCGACCCTGTCCTTGCCGGCGAACGCGTCAATGAGCCGGCCGACGACCCCGGCCGTGCCGGAGCGCATCTCGAACACCCGGCGCGGGGTGTGCGGCGGCCCGAAGGGACGGGTGATGATCCGGCGGATCCGGTCGTGTTCGGCCGGGTCGAGCCGCAGGAAGCTCTTGGACTCTCCCGGCGCCTCCACCACGGGCGGCCGCGTCTGCGAGCTGACCCGCGGGTCGTTCAGCAGGGACCGCACGTCCCAGTAGGCGCTGACCACGTACACCCCGTTGTCCTGGCGGACGACCGGGGTGCGGCGCAGGTCCTCGTAGAGCCGGTACGGGTCGGCGCGGTTGGCCGGGTCGTTGATGGCCTGCAGGAGGCTGTCGGCGGAAGTCATGGATCCTCGCTGTGGGGCCGGGGCTCAGGCCGGGGCGGGCGTGAAGGTGATGCGGCGCTCGCTGGGCGCGTAGCCGCTGACGGTGACGGTCGGCCCGTGGCTCGGCACGGAAGGGTCGGGGAAGCCCGCAGGGACGGCGGAGGTCCCGGGCGGCGGCCGGTCCACACCGACGAACTCGGGCGGGAACGGCGCGGCGCGCTCGATGAGGCCCGTGTAGTGGTCGAGCCAGCGGCCGTGGTCGAAGGCGACGGCGGCGATGACCCGGCCGCGGTGCCCGTAGACGGCCGTGAAGCTGCCTTCTTCGAGCGAGCCCTGGGTGACGAGGAGTTCGTCGCCCATCGTCGGCACGCCCACCGACTTGATGTTGACGCCGAACTGCGACGACCAGAAGGCCGGGATCCACAGGTGCGGGCGGCGGTCCTGACCGGCGCAGAGCATGTTGTGGGCGGCGAGGGCCGCCTGCTCGACGGCGTTGCCCCAGTGCTCCAGGCTGAGGAACTGGTAACCGAACAGGGCATGCGGCATCCGGGCGACGTCCCCGGCGACGAAGATGTCGTCGGTGGCGATCCCGTTGTGGTCGAACGCGCGGCACGCGGCGTCGGCGGCGATGCCGCGCGGGCCCGCGGCCAGGCCGGAGCCTTCCAGCCAGTCGGTGTTGCGTATCGCGCCGAGCGCGATCACCGCGATGTCGGCGTCGAGGACGGTGCCGTCCGACAGGTGGGCGCGGCGGAGCCTGCCCGCTTCGTCCCCCTCCAAGGAGGTGACGGTGACGCCGCATCGGAGGTCGACGCCGTGCGCGCGCTGGAGGCGGGCGGCCACGTCGCCGACGACCCCGCCGAGCGCGCCGACGAGCGGGGCGGGGCCGCGTTCGGCGACGGTCACCTCGACGCCCCGCTCCCGGCACGCCGAGGCGATCTCCGAGCCGGTGAAGCCCGCGCCGACCACGAGCACACGGCTCGGCTTCGCCTCCAGGAGCCGCAGCAGATGCTCGGCGTCCTCGCTCGTGCGGAGCGTGAGGACGCCTTCGAGCGCGGCCTCGCCCACGCGCGGCCACGGCCGGGCGCGGGTTCCGGTGGCGATGAGCAGCCTGTCGAACGGCACCTTGGCGCCGTCGGCGAGCAGGACCGTCTTGCGCGACAGGTCGAGGCCCGTCGCGGCGACGCCCAGCCGCCACTGGGCGTCGATGTCGCGGGTGTGCGGCAGGGCGGTCGCGCCGGGCGCGACCTGGCCGAGCAGCACCTGCTTGGACAGCGGCGGCCGGTCGTAGGCGGGCACCGGCTCGTCGCCGATGAGCGTGAGCCGTCCGGTGAAACCCTCGTCGCGCAGCGCCTCGGCGGCGCGCAGGCCGGCCAGGGACGCGCCGACGATGACGATGCGCTCGATCCCGTCAGCCGACAACCGGATCGACCTCCCTGAGGCCGGGCGCGTCCACCAGGATCGCCTGGACGGGGCAGGCCGCCGCGGCGGCGAGCACCTGCTCGCGCCGGTCCTCCGGCACCACGGGGTCGTAGAGGAGCGCCTCCTGCCCGTGCATCCGGAAGACGTCCGGGCCGAGGAACGCGCACTGCGCGTACCCCTGGCACCGGTTGAGGTCGACCACCAGCCTCATCCGTACCGCCTCTCGCTCACGGCCCCGTCGCCGTGGCGGAGCGATACCCACCCGCCGCGTGTTCCCCCTCGGCCGTGGCCGAACCTTGGCCCGGCCCCGACGCATCCCAGACCTCGATGTCCGGGCCCTGCCGCCCTGTCCCGCCGTTCGGGGCCCGGCCGCCCCTGGAGGGGCGGCCGGGCTGAGCCGTCAGCAGTCGACGAACTCGGGGCTCTGGTTCAGCAGCTGGGCCCGCGGCGAGGTGAAGCGGGCGAGCGCCTCGGTCGCCTCGGGCCGGAACGCCGCGACCCGGTGGCAGTTCTGGAACGCCAGCCGGACGCCGAAGTGCCGTTCCAGCGCGCCGCGCATGGCGTCGCTGGCGAGGGCGCGCAGGAGCTGGCCGCGCGCGGCCTCGTCCGGCGGCGGCACCTGGTTGTCGGCGAACGCCGCGTCGCCCTCGCGCAGCTCGCCGACGACCCGGCTGACGAGCGTCCAGGCGTAGGGCAGCGAGTCGCGGACGCACGCGAGGAACGCCGCGTCGTCGACCTCCCCCTCCTTCGCCCGCTCCACCAGCTCCGCCGGAACCGTAAGAGACATGCCCTCTCCTTCCATCAGTCGGATTCCTCCCGCGGAGGGCTCCGAAACGAAAACCGTTTTCATTATCGACGGAGGTCGGGGCGATGGCAAGGGCTCCCGGGAAGACCCGGGCGGTATTGGGCGATACGCGAAGAAGGTCGGGCGGGGCGGGTCCGGCCGCCCCGCCCGACTCGGCGGTGGAAAGGGTCGGTCACTCGGCGAGGATCTTCGCTTTCGCGCGCTCGTATTCCTCGGCGCTGATGGCGTTCCGCTCCTTCAGAGCGGCGAGTTTGCCGAGTTCCTCCGCGGCGCTCGGCCCCTGGGCTGTCTCGCGGACGTAGGAGCGGAACTGCTCCTCGCGGGCCTGCGCCTCGGCCATGTCCCGTTGCGCTATGCCGCTGCCGCGCGCGACCAGGTAGATGAGCACGCCGACCAGGGGCAGGACGATCACGAGGACGGTCCAGCCCGCCTTCGCCCAGCCGCTCAGCTTGTGGTCGCGGAACAGGTCGGCGAAGACCCGGAAGAGCAGGAAGATCCAGATGACCCAGCAGAAGAAGACGAGCATCGTCCAGAACAGGTTGAGCAGCGGGTAATCGTCCATGACTCTGCTGTTTCCCGCCCGACTATTGGACGAAATGGGCAACTGTTAAACATCAGCCCAAGAACGGCGGGTAACCGCCTAAAAGCGTGTCCTTCCAGGAACACCTACCGCAGGGACAACAGACGCGGGGGTGCCGATGTCCGAACCGGTGGGAGAAGACGGACCGGACGAGCCGGAGCGGCCGTCCGGGGCGGCACCGGCAGGATCCTCAGCGCCCGGCTCCTCAGCGCCCGGCTCCTCAGCGCCCGGCTCCTCAACGGCAGGTCGGTCCGCGGCGGGCTCTGCGGCGGCAGGTTCGTCTTCGGAAGGCTCGTCCGCGGCGGGTTCGTCGGCGGCTGGTTCGTCGGCGGCGGGTTCGTCGTCGGCTTCGCCGGGCGGGCTCGACGCGGCCGAGCGCGCGGAGCTCGCCCGGCTGCGCACGGAGGTCGCCGAGCTCAAGGCGGGCCGCAGGCCGCCCGGCCACACCGCGCGGGCGGTCGGGGCCGTCGTGCTCATCGTGCTCGGCTGCCTGCTCGCGCCGCTCGCCGTGGTCGCCGCCTGGTCGGGCAGCCAGATCGGCGACCCCGACCGGTACGTCGCCACCGTGGCGCCGCTCGCCGAGAGGCCCGAGGTGCAGACCGCGGTCGCCGACCGGGTCACCACGGAGATCGTCGACCGGCTCGACGTGCCCGGACTCGTCGACCAGGCGTTGACGGCCCTCGAAGGCAGAGGGCTGCCCGCCCGGCTCGGCGACCGCCTGAACGGCCTGTCCGGCCCGATCGAGAACGCGCTGACGTCGTTCATCCACGACAAGGCGCTCGCCTTCGTGAAGACCGACACCTTCGAGAACCTCTGGGTCCGCGCGAACCGGCAGGCGCACAAGCAGCTCACGGCGGTCCTTTCCGGGCAGGGCAGCAAGGTCCTCAAGACCGAGGGCACGACGGTCTCCCTCGAACTGGGGCCCGTGATCGAGGGGGTCAAGCAGCGCCTCGTCGCCGACGGGCTCGGCGCGGCCGGCGCGATCCCGGAGATCAATCCGACGTTCGAGGTGTTCGACTCGCCCGCGCTCGTCAAGGCCCAGCGCTGGTACCAGGTCCTCGGGGCGCTGCGCTGGGTGCTGCCCGTCCTGTCGCTCATCCTGATCACCGCGGGCGTCTACACCGCGCGCGACCACCGCCGCGCGCTCATCGCCGCGGCCTTGGGCGTCGTCCTTTCGATGCTGCTCCTCGGCCTCGGCCTCCTCGCGGGCCGCGCCTACTTCCTCGACGCGATCGCGGTCCGCGGCCTGAACACCGCGGCCGCCGGAAGCATGTACGACACGCTCATCACCTTCCTGCGCTCGACGCTGCGGATGGTCGCGGTGGTCGCGCTGGTCGTCGCGGCGGGCGCGTTCCTCACCGGGCGGTCCCCGGCGGCCGTGCGGACCCGGGAGACGCTCTCGGCGGGCCTGGCCAGGCTGCGCGGCCGCGACCACGGCAGCCGCTGGGTCTACGACCACCGCAGGCTGCTGCGCACCGGCGTCGTCCTCGCGGCGATCCTGGTGTTCTTCTTCTGGAACTATCCGACCGGCCTGGTCGTCCTGCTGATCACCCTGCTGGTCCTGCTGGCCTTGGCCGTCGTCGAGGCGCTGGCCCGCCCGCCGGACCCGGGCCGCTAGCCCGGCGTCCCGGAGCGGGGAGGGGCCTGTGCCCCCGAAAGTCCCGGATCCGCTCGGGGACTCCGGGCTTGCCCCGCTCCCTGGCGGCTTGGGACGCGCCCCCGCGACCGTGGACGCAACGGGGGCAGGGCGCCGCCGGGAAAGGGGGCGGCGGTGTCCGTCGACAGGAATCCGGGACAGAGAGACCCGGGACAGAGAGATCTAGGACAGAGGGTCCATTCCGCGCAGGCGGGCGGGGGGCCCGGCGACGCGGCGGTGCGGCTCACGGGGCTGGCGCTGGCGGCCGGGCCGCTCGTGTGGGCGGCGGGCCAGTTCGCGGGCGAACCGCTCGTGCGCGACAGCGACGAGGTGCCGCCGGTCGAACTCGCGGCGAGCTGCGCGTTCCTCGTCGCGCTCGCGGCGCTGGCCGGCCTCATGCTCGCCGCGCGGGCCACCGGAGACCGCAAGGGCAAGGCGCTGCCGATCGTCGTGCTGGCCCTCGTCCCGATCGCCATCGCGACGAGCCTCGGGACGCTCCCGTACGAGACGTACTCCGAGACGCCGCTGTGGGTGAAGGCGACCGACCCCTCGTGGCCGCTCACCCAGGTCATGATGCTGGCGTGCGCGATCGCCGTCATCCGGGTGGGCCGCTGGAAGGGGCCGCTGCGGTTCCTGCCGCTCGCCGGGTCGCTGTGGCTGCTCGTCACCGGGTTGGGGGAGGGGCTGACGAACCCGGAGACCGGCACCTACATCTTCACCGCGTGGATGGTCGTCACCTACGTCGCCGCGGGGATTCTGCTGCTGGCGAGGCCGTCGGCGGCCCGGGGCCGCTGAGCCCGTCCGACGAGCCGGTCCCGCCCCGTCCCGCGTGAGCGGCGGCGGGGCGGGTAGGCGCATCTCAGGGGCGGGTTCGGGGGAACAGGCCCGGGGGAGGCACGGCTATGGCGGACGCGGTGGTGGTGGGCGCGGGCCCGAACGGGCTCGTCGCGGCCAATGTGCTGGCCTCCGCGGGCTGGGACGTGGTCGTCCTGGAAGCCGCGGACACCCCGGGTGGGGCCGTGCGCAGCGACCGCGGCGTGCATCCGGACTATGTGAGCGACCTGTGCAGCTCCTTCTACCCCCTCGGTGTCGCCTCGCCGGTGCTCGGCGGGCTGGGCCTGGAGCGCCACGGGCTCGAATGGCGGCGCTCCCCGGCCGTCCTGGCGCATCCGCTGCCCGACGGGCGCTGCGCGATGATCGAGGAGGAGGCCGAACGCACGGCCGAGGGGCTGGAGGTCTTCGGCGCGGGCGACGGGGACGCGTGGCTGCGGCTGTGGGGCCTGTGGCAGGAGGTCGGCGACGACCTGGTCAGGGCCCTGCTGACGCCGTTCCCGCCGGTCCGGGCCGGGACGGCGCTGGCACTGCGGCTGCGGGCCGCGGGAGGGCTGCGCGCCGCGCGGTTCCTCACCCTGCCGGTGCGCCGTCTCGGCGAGGAGGAGTTCACCGGACCGGGCGGCCCGCTGCTGCTCGCCGGGTCGGCGCTGCACACCGACCTGTTCCCCGAGGCCGCGGTGTCCGGCGCGTTCGGCTGGCTCATGGCGATGCTCGGCCAGCGGCACGGCTGGCCGGTGCCGCGGGGCGGTGCGGGCGCGCTGACCGACGCCCTCGTGCGGCGGCTGGAGTCCCTGGGCGGGACGGTGCGCTGCGGCGTCCGGGTCACCGAGGTCGTGGTGCGCGGGGGGCGGGCGCTCGGCGTCCGGACCGCCGACGGCGACGCGGTCCGGGCGACCCGCGCCGTCCTCGCCGCCGTGTCGGCGCCCGCGCTGTACGGCGGGCTGGTCGACTGGGCGCACTTGCCCGTGAGGCTGCGCGACGACATGCGCCGCTTCCAGTGGGACCACGCCACGTTCAAGGTCGACTGGGCGCTCTCCGGGCCGATCCCGTGGGCGGCGGACGGGGCGCGCCGGGCCGCGACCGTCCACCTCGGAGACGGCATGGACCACCTCACCCGCTACAGCGCCGAGCTCGCGACCGGGACCGTCCCGGCCCGGCCGTTCGCGCTGGTCGGCCAGATGGGGATCGCCGATCCCGAGCGCTGCCCGCCCGGCACCGAGTCCGCCTGGGCCTACACGCACGTGCCGCGCCGGGTCTCCGCCGACGCGGGGTCCGACGCGATCACCGGATCCTGGGACGAAAGGGAGGCCGAGGCCATGGCAGACCGCCTGCAAGCGCGCATGGAGCATTTCGCGCCCGGATTCTCCGCCCGGGTCGTGGACCGCCGCGTCCTCACCCCGCCCGGCCTGGCCGGCCTCGACGCCAACCTCGACGCGGGGGCCACGAACGGCGGCACGGCCGCCATCCACCAGCAGCTCTTCTTCCGGCCGGTCCCCGGCAGCGGGCGCGCCGAGACGCCCGTCCGGCGCCTCTATCTGGCCTCCGCCTGCGCGCACCCCGGCGGAGGGGTCCACGGCGCGTGCGGCGCCAACGCGGCCCGCGCCGCGTTGCACGGGCGCGCCCCGCTCGCGTTCCTCCAGCGCCTGCTCTCAGGCCCCCGCCCCTGACGGCCCAGGCCACGCCCGGCTGCGGCTCAGGCCCGCCCCTGGCGACCCAGGCAGTGCCTTGGACGGCTCAGCCGGGACCGACGCCGGTGCGCCGCGCCTCGACGACGCGCCGGGCGACCCGGGAGAGGTTGCCCAGGACCACACGGTTGCGCAGGTGCAGGACGAGTTCGGTGGTGGGCGAGTGGAAGGCGGCGCTGAGGCCGCGCAGCGGGTGCTCGTCGAGGACGACCACGGTGCCCGTGCCCCACTCGATGAGCTGGACAGCCGCGCGGATCGTGCCGAACCGCCTCGCGTGGATCTCCAGCTCCAGCCGGTCCGGCGGGCGGCTGACGCGCACGACGGTGCGGTCGTGCAGCCTCCAGGGCCCGTATCCTGCGGTGAACTGCAGTTCCGCGCCGACGGCGGGCCAGGCGGGGTCGACCGAGCGGACCTCGCGGGTGCCGACGACCCACTCCGCGTAGGCCATTCCGTTGGCCAGGACGCGCCAGACGTCTTCGCGCGGCGCCTCGATGTAGATGTCTCGTACGGCCATTCCGGTGCGCTACCCGCGGGCGTCCCCGGGCAGGGCCCGCGGCGGGGCAAGACTCGCCAAGGGAGGCGGGCCGCGGACGGGTCCGGAACCCCTCTGAGGCCGCAGCGCACGGGAAATGGTGCATTTTGCACAACGGACTCATTGCGTTACGATCACGGGCATTCAGCGATCTTGGTGCGGCCCGGAGAACCCGGACGGCACCTGTCGAGTGTCCAGCGGGACGGGAGCGCCATGAGTCAGACCCTCGAAGGAGCCCTGCGTGAAGCGGCCCTCGGCCTTCCGGCCGTCGCGCAGGCCGATACCGAGGCGGTCCTGAGGGAACTCGCCTCCTTGCGCGCCGACGTCCCCGGGGTCACCGCGGCCGCGGCGGCCTCCCTCGATGGCATGCTCATCGCGGCGGTCCCCGACGAGGGCCGTCCCGACGTCACGGCGGCGCTCGCCGCCACCGCCCTCGGCCTCGGCCGCACCACCGGCGCCGAGATCGCCCTGGGCCGTCCCGGCGAGGTCGTCATCCAGTGCGCGGACGGCCGCCTGTCCGTCCGCCCCGTCGGCCGCAGGAGCCTGCTGGTCGTCCTCGGCGACGCCTCCCTCGACCTTCCGCGCCTCACCGAGCGGTCCACCGCGGCCGTCGAGAGCCTGGAACCCCTTCTGGAGTCCTGACCCCGAGACTCCCACCCTCTGTCCCGGACGCCGCTCACGCGGTGCCGGGCGAACCTCCCCGGCGGCGCGGTCGGGGAGGTTTTTTCATGCCCGCGATCCCCCTGACGCCATTTCTGGGGGCATATGACACCAGCCTTTTGCCCGTGCTAGCAACTCCCATTTTTCGCACACGCGTCGTTAGATATGAATTCTTCTCACGAAATAGTACAAATTTTGAGCAATGCACTAATTGCGTTAAGATCCCGGCATCCAGCGAATCTTGGAGCCATCCGGTATCTACCGGACGGTGACTTTCGCGTTTCCTTTTCAGCGGGGGGCACCCATGAGCCAGACCATCGAAGCGGCGCTGAAGGAGGTCATGGACCTCGACGGGGCCGCCGGCGCCTCGCTCGTCGACTACGAGAGCGGCATGCCGATCGGCATCCGGGTGACCGGCGAGATCGACCTCGACGTCGCCTCCGCGGTGACCACCGACATCGTCCGCGCCCAGGTCAAGGCGTTCAAGGCCCTCCAGATCGAGGACTCCATCGAGGACATCCTCATCTCCCTCGACACCCAGTACCACCTCATCCGCGTCATCGACCGCGGCCAGGACCGGCTGCTGATGTACGTCGCACTGGAGCGGGAGAAGGCCAACCTGGCGCTGGCCCGGCTCACGCTGCGCAGAATCGCCCGCGAACTCGGGGTCTGATCGCGCGCATGGACAAGGAAGCAGTGCTCAAGGAACTCGCCGCGCTGCGCGGCGACGTCCCCGGCGTGACCGAGACCGCGACCGCGTCGGTCGACGGCATGCTCATCGTCGCGGACACCGACGAGGCGCGGCCCGACGTGCTCGCCGCCCTCGCCGCGACCACCCTCGGCCTCAGCAAGAGCGCCGGCCACGAGGTCGGCATGGGCGAGTTGCGCGAGGTCGTGGTCCGGTGCGCGAGCGGCCACATCGTCGTCTACGCCGTCGGCAGGAAGGCGCTGATGGTCGTGCTCGGCGACGAGGGCCTCGACGTGGCGCGGCTGCACGTCCGCTCCCGCACGACGGTGCAGCGCCTGGCCGAACTCGTGGACCGCTGAGCCGATGAGCGAGAGCCGCGACGCGCGTCCGAGACCCGCCGGAGTGCTGCTGGCCGGCCTCGACCGGAGGGCGGGCGAGGGCTTCACCGGGGTCCTGCGGGCCGACGGTCCCGTCTCCGGGAGCGTCATCCTGCGGGAGGGGCGCGTGGTCGCGGCCTCGACTCCCGCGGCGCCCGGCCCCGAACCCCTTCTCCTGCGCTCCGGGCGCGTCCGCGAAGCGCAGTGGAGCGCCGCGTTCGCCGAAGGGGCCCCTGACGGTCGGCTCGCCGAGGCGCTCCTCGGCGTGCTCGGACCGCTCGGCGTCGAGGTCCTGGCCACGACCGCGCTCGCCGACGCGATCTTCGCGCTCGCCCTGTGCGGCGTGCAGAAGCTGGCGGCCGAGCCCCTGGACGTCACCGAGACCGGCCCGCTCGTCCTGCTCGACCCGGGGCTGGCCGCCCCGGAGCTCATCCGGGAGACCGAGCGGCGGCTCGCCGTCGCCGCCGAGTGGGACGCGCAGGGGCTCGCCTTCGCGACGGTCCCGCTGCGCACCCCGGACGCCGTCGCGCACGACCCCCTTCTGGAGGCCGTCAACGGCAGGCGCAGCGTCCGCGACCTCGCCTTCACCGTCGGCCGCGGCCTGTTCGCGACGATGCGCGCGCTCGCGGACCTGCGCGACGCCGGAGCCGTCACGCTGCCGCCCGCCGCGGCCTCGCCGCACGGCCCGCCCGCGCCCGCTGAGCCCGCGATCCCCGGCGAGCTGCCGAAGCGGATGCGCGGCGCGAGCGACGTGATCCGCGTGCTCCCCTTCCGTCCCGACCGCTGAGGCGCGCGGCGTTCGGGCGGCCCTCCCCGGCGGCGCGGCCGGGGAGGGCATGGAACGCTCCCTGACGCGGTCGCAGCGGGCCTCGCGCCTTTCCCGGCCGTCCGAGGGTCGCGCCACCCGATGTTCGCGTGCGCGTCGCCGGGAGTCGGCGCGCGCGATACGGCACCGGCATAGCTTCCGGGGCAACCGATCTTGGAGGGTTGTCCATGAGGCTGCTGGGGAAGAGGACCGTGATCGCCGGCCTGAGCGCGGGCGTCATCGCGTCGGGCGTGCTGCTGGCGGGCGCCGGACAGACCGCCGTCGCCGCGCCCGGCCGGGACAGGGCCGAGCCGATCGTCGTCGCGCACCGCGGCGCCAGCGCCTACCGGCCCGAGCACACACTCGGCGCCTACGAGCTGGCGATCGAGCAGGGCGCCGACTACATCGAGCCCGACCTCGTCCTCACCAAGGACGGCGTCCTGGTCGACCGGCACGAGAACGCGCTCAGCGGCACCACCGACGTCGCCGCCCACCCCGAGTTCGCTGACCTGAAGAAGACCAAGACCATCGACGGCGTCACCGCGACCGACTGGTGGACCGAGGACTTCACGTTCGCCCAGCTGCGCACCCTGCGGGCCAAGGAGCGCATCCCCGCGATCCGCCCGGACAACACCGCCTTCGACGGCCAGTACGCCATCCCGTCGTTCGACGAGGTCGCGGAACTGGCGAAGAAGCACGGCGTCGGCGTCTACCCCGAGACCAAGCACCCGACCTACTTCGCCTCGATCGGCCTGCCGTTCGACGAGCCGCTGCTGAAGGCGCTGAAGAAGAACGGCCTGACCAAGCGCTCCTCGAAGGTGTTCGTGCAGTCCTTCGAGCCCGGCATCCTCCAACGCCTCGACAAGCGCACCGACGTCCGCCTCGTCTTCCTGCTCAACGCCACCGGCAGGCCCTACGACTTCACCGCATCCGGCGACACGCGCACCTACGCCGACCTCGTCACCCGCGACGGCCTGCGCTGGACCGCCTCATTCGCCGACGGCATAGGCCCCGCGACGAACTGGATCATCCCGCTCGACACGGCGGGCAGGACCACGGCCCCGACCGCCCTCGTCAAGGACGCCCACCGCGTAGGCCTCACCGTCGTCCCCTGGACCTTCCGCCCGGAGAACTCCTTCCTCCCCGCCGACTTCCGCCAAGGCGACCCCGCCTCCCCGGCCTACGCCCGCGCCCAAGGCGACGCCACCGGCTGGCTCAAGCTCCTCCTCGCCCAAGACATCGACGGCATCTTCTCCGACGACCCGGCCCTCGCCCGGGCTGTGTTTGCTGGCCTTGCCTCCGGCCCTGGGGGCCTGCGGTAGGGCGGTGATCGGGCGCTTTCGCGCTGTGTTTGCCGGCCTTGCCTCCGGCCCTGGGGGCCTGCGGCAAGGCTGTGATCGGGCGCTTTCGCGCTGTGTTTGCTGGCCCGACCTCCGGCCCTGGGGGGCCTGCGGTCGGGCTGTGATCGGGCGCTTTCGCGCTGTGTTTGCTGGCCCGACCTCCGGCCCTGGGGGGCCTGCGGTCGGGCTGTGATCGGGCGCTTTCGCGCCCTGGGCTGCCCCTCCGGCCCTGGGGGCCTACGGGGCAGCCCAGGGGCGCCCGATCACGTGAGCGGCCGCGCCTTCGGCGCTCCCTGGAAACAATCCGCGCATGGGCGCGCTTGGCGGCTCCGGGGGAACGGAGCCTCGCGTGGTCGTGCGGGGGTGCTGAGGTCGGGTTAGAGGGCTAGGGCGGTTTCCAGGTTGTAGGTGCCGGCGTCGGTGCCCAGGCCTCGGGCGACGAAGGAGGCGGTGGCGCAGCCGAGGTGGGCGGCGGCCTCCAGGTCGCGGCCGAGGGACAGGGCGCGCAGGAAGCCCGCCGAGAAGGCGTCGCCGCAGCCGGTGGTGTCGACGAGCTCTTCGGGCGGGATGGGCAGGGCGGGGACCTCGAAGACGCGGTCGGCGGTGGCGACCAGCGCGCCCTTGGCGCCCTGGGTGACGGCGACGCAGCCCGCGCCGCGCTCGACGAGGGCGCGGGCGCCGGACGCGAGGTCGGGCGCGCCGGTGAAACCGAGGACCTGCTCGTCGTTCGGCAGGAGGTAGTCGGTGTGCGGGAGCGCGTCCGCGATCCACGCGAGCATGTCGGGGTCGCCGGGCGCGAGGACGTCCACCGAGGTGGTCGCGCCGAGGGAGTGCGCGTAGGCGAGGAGTTCTCCTGCGGCGGGCCCGCCGAGGAACTCCGGCCCGCCCAAATGCACATGGGTGATCCCGGCGAGCGCGTCCCGGTCGAGGTCGTCGAGGGTGAACGCGCCGTTCGCGCCGATGCAGTGCCACGCGGGCCGGTCGCCGTTCGGCCGGACCGGCAGGACCGACGCGGAAGTCTGCTGCCCGTCCTTGCGCACCAGCCCCGACGTCTCGACGCCCTCGCGCTCCAGCAGCGACAGCAGCGCCGCCCCGATCGGGTCGGCGCCGACCGCCCCGAAGCTGCGCACCTCGGCCCCGAGCCGCGCCAGCACGAGCGCGGTGCCGCCCGCGGTGCCCGCCGCCGAGAACCGGATCGTCTCGACGATCTGCCCGTCGGACCCCTCGGGGATCCCGGTGACCCCGACGACGTGGGTGTCCAGCACGTGGACGCCGACCGCGGCGACCTTCATCGGGGGGTGGCTCATGGCAGTTCTCCGTCTCCGCGCCGCGGCGCGTGGGGGTGGGGACGCCGGACGCCCCTTCCACGCGGAGCCGTCGCGGGCTGAGAGTGTAGAACAGCCAGACCCGAATGTCTCTCATGTTCATGAGGGCGAACACCCACCTCGCGGCGGAATTTCTGATCTTTTCTTTTCGTGGTCCGACGCCTAGGTTGTGATGCGGGTAACACGAGGCGTGCCGGGTGCTAGGTGGGTGTGATGGCCGAGATCGTGCTGGACGGGGTCAGCAAGTCGTTCGGAGGCGGGCAGCGGGTCGTCGACGGGATGCGGCTGCGCATCCGCGACGGCGAGGTCTTCGTCCTGCTCGGCCCGTCCGGCTGCGGCAAGTCCACGGTGCTGCGGATGATCGCGGGCCTGGAGGAGATCTCCAGCGGCGACCTGTGGCTCGACGGCAGGCGCGCCAACGACCTCCAGCCGCGCGACCGCGACGTCGCCATGATCTTCCAGAGCGGGGCGCTCTATCCGCACATGTCCGTCCGCCAGAACATCGGCTTCCCGCTGCGGCTGTCCGGCGAGGAGCCCGAGGAGACCGCGGGCAAGGTGACGGAGATGGCCCGCGCGCTCGGGCTCGACGGCCTCCTCGGCCGCAAGCCCGCGACCCTTTCCGGCGGCCAGCGCCAGCGGGTCGCGATGGGCCGGGCGATGGTCCGCGAGCCGAGCGTGTTCCTCATGGACGAGCCGCTGTCGAGCCTGGACGCGGGCCTGCGCACCGAGTTGCGGATGGAGATCGGCGGCATGGTCCGCTCGCTCGGCGCGACCACCGTGTACGTCACGCACGACCAGATCGAGGCGCTCACCCTCGCCGACCGGATCGGCGTCATGCGCGACGGGGTCCTCCAGGACGTCGGCACGCCCCAGCAGGTCTACGACGACCCCGCCACGGTGTTCGTCGCGGCGTTCCTGTCGAGCCCGCAGATCAACCTGCTCGCCGGCACCGCCTGGGCCGTCCGCGACGAGGGCATCATCATCTCGCTCGGCGACCAGCAGCTCACCCTGCCGTGGAGCGACCCGCGCTCGCACGCGTTCGTGCCGCACCACGGCCGCCCCGTCATCGTCGGGCTGCGGCCCGAGTCGCTGACGCCGGTGGCCGAGCCGTCCGGCGGGCCGGTCATCACGGCGCGGCTGCGCGCCGCGGAGTTCCACGGGCACGAGTGGATGGCGTTCGCCGAGGTGAGCATCCCCGGCGTCGACGTGGACGCGGTCGGGGTCCGGCCGCGGCCGCGCCCCGACGGCGGGCGGGAGGACGGCAGGCTGCGCGGGCTGCTGCGCCGACGTCCGGCCGAACCGCCGCAGGAAGAGCCCCGGCACGTGGGCCAGCGACGCCGCACCGACCTGCTGTTCCGCGCGGGCGCCGCCCGCACCATGGTCCAGGGCGCCCGCGTCCACCTCGCCGTGGACTTGGACCGCGCCCTCTTCTTCGCCGCGAGCGGCCGGCGCGTGGACACCCCGACCCGCTGACACAGCGACAATTCGGGCATCAAGTAACTCCAAGCGAACCGCTCCGAAACCCCCGGGAAACCGGAGGCCGATGTGATCACCGGAAGATCGAGAAAGGACGTGCTCCGGTGGCCATCCCCTCCGACGCAGAGCTCGACGCCCTCATCCGGGCGCGGCTCGCCCTCGCCGGCGTCGACATCGACCAGCTCCCCGAGACCGCCGACCCCGTGACCGGGTCCCCGACGCGCGCCGCGGCCATGGAGTCGCTGCGCACCTTCCTCGCGGGGGCCAAGGTCAACGGAGTCCGGCAGGGCGGTCGGCCCGCGGCCCTGTCGTTCTGGACGCCTCCCGCGACCGGCCCCGACGGCCTCGCCAAGGCCCAGCAGGCGTCCCCGCCGCTGCTCTACCCGTCGATCACCGAGGCCTGGACGGAGGAGGGCAGGTGAGCCGGGAGTATTCGCGCCGTATCTTCCTCGCGCAGGCGAGCGCCGCGGCAGGGGCCGCCGCCTTCGTCGCCTCGCCCGCCAAGGCGGGCGGCAGGCCGCTCGCGCCCTCCCTGCCCGACGTGGACGTGCGTCAGGCCGCGCTCGACGACCCGACCGAGGCGACCCTCGCCGAGGCCGCGGCGCTGATCAGGGCCCGCAAGCTCAAGCCGAGCACCCTCGTCGAGGCGCACCTCGCCCGCATCGACGCGTTCGAGCCCACCTACAAGGCCTTCAACGCCATCGCCCGCGACGCCGCCCTCGACGCCGCCAAGGCCCAGGACCGCAGGCCGACCGGGGTCCTCGCGGGCATCCCGTTGTGCGTCAAGGACAACTACTTCACCAAGGGGATCGCGACCACCGCGAACTCCTTCGTGTTCGCCGACTTCGTCCCCGACGAGGACGCCACGGCCGTCGCCCGGCTCACGTCCGCGGGCGGGATCGTGCTGGGCAAGGGCCAGATGGGCCCGCTCGCCACGACTCGCGCGACGACCCCGAACGGCACGGTCACGACGGTCAACGCCTGGACCCCGACGAACATCGCGACCGATCCGGGCGGCTCGTCCACCGGACCGGCCACGGCGGTCGCGGGCCGCCTCGCGACGTCCGCGATCGGCACCCAGACCGGCGGCAGCATCATCCTGCCCGCCAACCAGCAGAACATGACGGGTCTGAAGCCGACGATGGGCCGCACGTCCCTCTACGGCATCATCCCGCTGTCGTTCACCCGCGACCACTCCGGGCCGATCGCCCGCGACGCGCTCGACGCGGCGGTCATGCTGACCGTCATGTCCGGTCCCGACCCGAAGGACCCCCGCACCCAGGGGCTGCCGGACCTGCCCGACCTCGTCCGGGCCGCGACGCCCGTCCTGCGCAAGGGCAGGCCGAAGATGCGCCGCACGACGGTCGTCGGCGTCCCGGCGGGCTACGCGAGCGGGAGCACCGCGGCGCTGCGCCAGGCCTTCCTCGACACCCTCGCGGGCATCGAGGGCGTCCGCCTCGTCGACGTCGCCTACCCCGACGACTGGGCGCTGCTCACCGGCACGTTCAACGACGCCCGGCTCGCCGAGCGCACCGAGCCGTTCCGCGCCCACCTCCAGCGGGACCTCAAGCTGTTCGGCGTCTCGGTGCTGAGCTGGCTCCAGGGCCTGATGCTGTCGGGCGACGAGTGGATCACCTCCCAGCGCGCGAAGGCGCACCTGATCCGGGAGGTCCTCGACGGGCCGCTCGCCCAGTGCGACGTCATCCTCCAGACGAGCGTCGTGCCGTTCGACATCCTCGGCCTGCCCGAGATCGGCTTCCCGATCGGGTTCAGCGCCTCGGGCGTCCCCGTCGGCGCGATCCTCGGCGGCCAGCCCTACGAAGAGGACCGCCTGCTGGAGGTCGCCTCCGCCTACCAGGCCGCCACCGACTGGCACCTGCGCCGTCCGGTGGACCCGCCGCAGGCCGGCGTCGCGGCCCGCGGGCTCGTGGCCCCGCTCGTCCTCACCGCCGAGGAGGCCGCCGCCGCGAGCGCGTGATCAGGCGGGTAAGCCGGTGATGTCCGCGAGGTCCGCGCGCAGGGCGCGGACCTCCTGGGCGGCGCGCCAGGCCTGCGGGCCCGGCCCGCTCTGCCCGCAGACGCGCAGCAGGTGCAGTTGCGCGCGTTGCAGGCGGCGCAGGGTCCGGGCCGCGGGCCTGCCGTGGCGGAAGCGCAGCGTCTTGCGCGCGGCCCTGCGGTCGCGGAACGAGGCGAGGGTGCGGATCTCCTCGGGGGCGACGAGGGAGCGGTCGAGGTAGGACTCGGTGATCGCGCGCACCCGCAGGCCCTCCTCGCGCTCGGCGAGGTACCAGACGGCGTAGCCGACGACGAGGACCGGGATGCCCTTGACCAGCGCGAGGACGATGACGCCGCCGCCGAGGCCGCGCAGCAGGGGCGAGTCCCAGAAGAAGTGCGCCGACCAGGCCAGCAGGAAGAACGCCGCGGCGACCGCGATCCGCCGCCCGAGCGGTCGGTCGGGCCGGGCGACGAGGTAGCCGAGCCCGAAGCAGGCGATCGAGGTGTACAGCGCGTGGCTCCACAGCCCGCCGAGCACGCCCCGCACGATCAGCATGACGACGACCGGCGCGACCTGGTTGGTGCTGGGGAACTGGATCGCGGTGTTGGCGGTGTAGACGAGGTCCTCCATCACCTGGAAGCCCAGCCCGACCGTCGCCCCGGTGACGACCACCGACAGGATCGTCGGGAACTGCGACCGCGCGATCAGCACGAGCAGCACCACGCCGAGGTACTTGAACAGCTCCTCGTTCGTCGGCCCGGCGAGGGCGGGCCCCCAGTTCGCGGCGAACTCCGGTCCGCCGAGCTTGGCGGCCAGCGACTCGACCGCGCTGTTCACCGGGATCACCAGGTACACCGCGCCGAACCCGCCCCAGGCGAACGCGAGCGCGAAACCGAGCGGGGAGTGCTGCTCGAAGACGTCGAGGGCCCGGAGGAACCAGAGGAAGGGCACCGTGTAGAGCGTCCACACGAAGATGCCGACGAGCACCGCGGTAGGCACGATCTCGTAGCTGAGGTGGATCTTCGACAGCGTCGAGAACGCCCCGACGACGAGGAAGAACAGCAGCAGCCAGAAGGCGGCGCGGCGCGGCTGGAAGAAGCCGTCGACGCCCGGCGGGGCCTCCTCCGGCGACGGGTCGGCGCGCACCGCCGTCATGTCCGCGTCCCGATCCGGACGCTGTCCACCATCTCGTGGAAGTCCGGAAGGTGGCGCTGGAGCGTGCCGTGCGGGCTCTCGGCGCGCACCGTGACGACGGTCCTGGCCGTCGGCTCCCAGCCCATCCACACCAGGCCCTCCCCGCGCACGCCGGAGTAGTAGAAGCGGACGCCGCTGAGCCCGTTCTCGGTCTGGAACGACTGGTCGCCGCCGAAGACGCGGGCGCCCGACGCGGACCGCAGGATCCTGCGCTCCTGCTCGACCTTGGCGTCGAGGTGCTCGGTCCACGGCGCGAGCCGCACGACGAACGCGCTGGATCTGCGGGTGACGGTCGCCTGGCTGCCGGGCGTGGTCTTGCCGCGCGACAGCGACCAGGCGTGCGCCGGGATGAAGGACACCGAGGGGGACACCTGGACGGCCTGTCCGGCGGTCACCTCCTCGCGTCCCGGCACGAGGGCGTCCCAGCCGAGCCAGAACCCCTCCCACAGGCAGACGAACCCGAAGAGCAGGAGCGAGCTCTTCCAGGTGCCGTAGCGCTCACGCCGGGCCGCCGCGGGCAGCCGAGAACGCGCAGGACCGTCGATCACGGCACTTCCCCCTCGTCCGCCCGGCACCACTGACGTAGGTATCGTCACTTTCTGCGATGATCACACTACTTATTGGTGGTTTATCGCGAATGTCGGGTTCTGTGGCGGTCTCGGGGTCGTCAGGGGCGGGTCGCCGGACGGAGCGCCTCGGTGTAGTGGCCCAGGACGGCGACGGTGTCGTAGAACGCGTAGCCGCCGTCGGCATGCGGGCCGAAGCCCGTGAGGGACTGCACGAGCGGGAAACCGGCCCGCTCCATCCGGGCCGTCTCCTCCTCCAGGGATTCCACGAACACCGCGAGATGGTGCACCCCGTGTCCGCGGGTCTCCAGCCAGGCACTGTAGACGCTCGGGCCGCGCACCGACTCGATCAGCTCGATCTCCGGCCCGGCCCCGCCGAACGCGAGGCGGACGGTGAACTCACCGGGGGCGCCCAGGTAGGACGTGCCGGGCATCGGCCCGTCCGGCTCCACCCTGCGCCACAGCTCGGGCGGGCAGAACGCCGCGTAGGACGCGACGGCCGCGTCGACGTCGGGCACGAGGATGCCGATCTGGCAGATCTTCCTGCCTTCGAGCACGGGGACCGCGGGGGAGGGGTTCACGCCCGCACCCTACGGCCGGGACGATCCGGCGGGGAAGGCTCGCGCGGGCAGGTAAGGGGTGAAGAGCACGGAGATGGTCGTCGTGCTCTTTCGGTACTGCGGGCCGTGAAGGGCAAGGGAAGCGCGAAAGGCCCCGGAAGTTCGACTTCCGGGGCCTTCTCGCACGGATCCGTCAGCCGACGGGCTGCGGCGTCCTCACCTCGGGCTCGGGCGCCTCGGCCGAGGGCAGCTTCGCGCCTTCGATGTCGAGGTCGGGCAGCGCCCTGTCGACCGGCTTCGGCAGCCACCACGCCGCCCTGCCGAGCAGCGACATGGCGGCCGGCACCAGCGTCATCCGGACGACGAACGCGTCGACGAAGACGCCGACGGCCAGCGCGAACCCGATCGACTTGATGATCGGGTCGGGCACCAGAACGAACCCGCCGAAGACCGACATCATGATGAGCGCGGCGGCGGTGACGACCCGGGCGTTGTGGCCGAGCCCGTTGACGGTCGCCTGGTGCGGGGTGTCGCCGTGCACGTAGTCCTCGCGCATCCGCGAGACGAGGAACACCTCGTAGTCCATGGCGAGCCCGAACAGGATGCCGATGAGCAGGATCGGCAGGAAGCTCACCAGCGGCCCTGGCGTGTCCACCCCGATGAGGGACGCCAGGTGGCCTTCCTGGAACACCGCGACGGTGACGCCGAACGTCGAGCCGATCGTCAGCAGGAAGCCGAGGGTGGCCTTCAGCGGCACGAGGACCGAGCGGAACACCAGCATGAGCAGCAGCAGCGACAGGCCGACCACCAGCAGGAGGTAGACGGGCAGCGCGTCCGACAGCTTCTCGGACACGTCGATGCCGACCGCGGTCACGCCGGTGAGCGCGACCTCGGCGCCGGCGACGTCCTTGACCTTCGCGCGGATCGCGTGGACCGCGTCCTCGGTCGCGGCCTCCGTCGGCCCGGTCTTCGGGACGACGGCGATGAGCGCGGCCCTGCCGTCGGCACTGAACTGGGCGGGCGCGACCGCGAGGACGCCTTCGGTGCCCTGGATGAGCCCGGCGGCCTGCTGGGCGGCAGCGGCGGCGGCCTCCTTGGTGTCGGCGGTGAGGACCGCGACGAGCCGCCCG
Organism: Actinocorallia aurea; assembly: GCF_054783995.1. Taxonomy (NCBI): domain Bacteria; kingdom Bacillati; phylum Actinomycetota; class Actinomycetes; order Streptosporangiales; family Thermomonosporaceae; genus Actinocorallia; species Actinocorallia aurea. The sequence continues at coordinate 71,421 of NZ_BAAGPQ010000036.1, read as the reverse complement.
TTGAAGCCGGGCCCGAAGCCCTCGGACGTCAGGTCGTAGGCCTCGCGCGCGGGAGTGCCCTCGGATGCGGTGCTCGCGTCCGGCAGGGCCAGGCGCATGTCCTGGACGGGCAGGGTGAGCCCGCCGAGCGCAAGGATCCCGACGATCAGGACGGGAATCCGCACCTTGGTGACCAACCGGCCCCAGCGGAACCCGAAGGGCTCGCGCTCGGAAGTCTTCGTGCCCTTGCGCGTCCGGCGATGCAGGACCTTCTGCCCGGCGAAGCCGAGGACGGCCGGCAGGAGGGTGAGCGCGACCAGGACGGACACCGCGACGGTCCCTGCCGCGGCAAGGCCCATGACGGTGAGGAACGGGATGCCGACGACCGACAGCCCCGCGAGCGCGATGACCACGGTGACGCCCGCGAACACCACGGCCGATCCCGCGGTGCCCGTCGCCCGTCCGGCGGCCTCGCGCGGGTCGAGCCCGTCGGCGAGGTACTGCCGGTACCGGGAGGTGATGAAGAGCGAGTAGTCGATGCCGACGGCGAGGCCCAGCATCAGCGCGAGGACCGGCGCCGTGCTGTTCAGCTCGACCAGGCTGCTCAGCGCGTAGAGCCCGGCCATGCCCGCGATGACGCCGACGAGCGCGTTCGCGAGGGTCATGCCTGCCGCGACGAGCGAGCCGAACGTGACGAGCAGGACGACCGCCGCGACGGCGACGCCGATGACCTCGGTCGAGCCGATCTCCTCGACGCTGCTGCTCATCACCTCGCCGCCGTGCTCGACGCGCAGCCCCGCCGCGTCGGCGCCGACGGCCTCGAAGGCCGCGCGCTGCTCGGCGGTGACCTCCTGCGCGGTGGTGTCGAACTGCACGTTGACGATGGCGTACTTGCCGTCCTGCGAGACGGCCCGCACCTGGAAGGGGTCGAGCGCGCTGATGACGCCGGGCACCTTCGCGGCCTCGGCGACGAGCGGCGCGACCTGCTGCGGTGTGAGCGGCGTGCCGTCGGCGGTGGCGACGACGACCGTGCCGGCGCCGCCTCCGGACTGCGGGAACGCCTGTTCCAGTGTGTTCATCGCCCGGTACGACTCGGTGCCGGGCATGGTGAAGGCATTGGTCGTGGGTCCGCTGAAGAGCGCGGCCGCGCCGCCGAGCGCCGCGAGCAGCACCAGCCAGACGGCAAGGACGCGCCCGCGCCGGTGAAAGCAGAACCGGCCGAGTCGGTAGAGGAGAGCTGCCACCCCGAAAACCTCTCTATGTCGCCGTGTCGGTCGGGACCCGTTCGGGCCCGAGGAGCCGCGGGGAGTCATGCACCCGGTTTTCGCGCATGGGTGCGAGGGGGCGAGTCGTGCGCGGACGCGCACGCGATCCCGCCGAAGACGCTGAGCCCCCGCCTCGACGATAACTGTCCGATCGGTTAGGAATCTGGATCAGTGCGGTTATCTCTGATGATCTGCGTCACAACGTTCCAAATTTCACTATCCCGGTGCTTGGTGGGACATGTGGTGGATTTGGAGGTTAATACCCTAGGGGGTATCTTAAGGTATGCAGATGAACCAGGAACTGGCCGGCGACGCCGTCACCCGGCTGCGCCGCGCCAACGGGCAGCTCGCCGCGGTGATCGCGATGATCGAGGAGGGCGAGGACTGCGTGAAGGTCCTCACCCAGCTCGCCGCCGTGTCCAAGGCCATCGACCGGGCGGGATTCAAGCTCGTCGCCACGGGCATGCGGCACTGCCAGGCCGCCGCGGCGCGCGGCGACGAACCGCCGATGGACGTCGCCGATCTCGAGAAACTGTTCCTGGCTCTCGCCTGAGCCCAAGGCCCCGGGCGTCCGCTCTGCGGACGGCCCCTTTTTTGCCTCAGCTATACCCCAGGGGGTATTTCACATGGAAATCATCGGGTTCCGCACGCCGGGACTGGGCGACCAGTCCTACCTCCTCGCCCACGAGGGCCACGCCGTCCTGATCGACCCGCAGCGCGACGTCGACAGGTTCCTCGAGGCCGCCGACGAGCGCGGGCTCGACGTCCGGTACGTCCTGGAGACCCACCTGCACAACGACTATCTGTCCGGCGGCCCGATCGCGGCGGCCCGGACGGGCGCCGAACTCGTCATGCCGGCGGGGGCCGCTCCCGAATACCGGCACACCCCCGCGTTTCACATGGAGGACCTGCCCGGCCCCGACGGCCTCACGATCCGGCCCGTCCACACGCCCGGCCACACCCCCGAGCACACCAGCTACGTCGTGCTGCGCGACGGCGAGCCCGTCGCGGTGTTCTCCGGCGGAAGCCTGCTCGTCGCCTCCGCCGGACGCACCGACCTGCTCGGCCCCGAACGCGCCCGCACCCTCGCCCGCCTCCAGTACGGCTCCGTCCACAGGCTCGCCGGCCTGCCGCGCGACGTCGGCCTCTACCCGACGCACGGGGAGGGCTCCTTCTGCACGGTGACGGGCGCGGGCCGGCACACCTCGACCATCGGTGCGGAGCGCGACGGCAACCCGCTGCTCGCGCTGCCCGGCCCCGAGGAGTTCGCCGACCAGATGCTGGAGACCAGGCTGCCCATCCCCGCGTTCTACGCGCACATGGGCCCCGGCAACGTCCGGGGAACCGGCGCGGCGCCGACGTCCCCGCTGCCCGAGCTGACCGCCGCCGAAGCGCTCGCGCTGCCCGGCGTCCACCTCGTGGACGTCCGCCCGCGCGCAAGGCAGGCCGAAGGCTTCCTGCCCGGCTCGCTCGGCATCGAACTCGCCGACGACTTCGGGAGCTGGGCCGGCTGGCTGCTGCCCTACGGCGCGCCCGTCGTCCTCGTCGCAGAGCCCGGCCAGGACGTCGCCGAGGCGCGCGTCCAGCTCGCCAGGATCGGCTTCGACGACATGCGCGGCACGGTCCACGACCTCGGCGGCCTCGCCACCTCGCGCTTCACCCTCCTCGACCTCGACGAGGCGGCCCCGCTCGTGCCCGGAACGCAGGTCCTCGACGTGCGGATGCCGCACGAGCACGCCGAACGCCCCCTTCCGGGCGCGATCGAGCGGTTCGTGCCCGACCTCGTCACCCGAGGGATTCCGGCGGAGCTGGACCCCTCCCGCCCCGTCCTCGTCGCGTGCGGCTCCGGCCGCCGCGCCTCGATCGCGGCGACCCTGCTCGTCCGGGCGGGCTTCACCGCGCTGGCGCTCACCGGCGCCGCCGCCCCCGACCTCGCCTGACCGACCACCACGCACCACGGGAAAGAAGAGCCATGCAGAACCTCGACACCGCCCGCGTCCGCGCCCTCGGCGGCGGCGCCCTCCTCCTCGACGTGCGGACGCCCGCCGAGTTCGAGTCCGCGCACATACCCGGCTCGGTCAACGTGCCGCTCGACGCGCTCCCGTCCGCGCTGGCCTCGGTCACCGAGCAGGCGGCGGGCCGCACCGTCGTCCTCGTGTGCCGCTCGGGCATGCGGGCCCGGCAGGCGCAGCGCCTCGTCACCGGCGCGGTGCTCGACGGCGGCGTCCAGGCCTGGGAGGCCGACGGGGGAGACCTCGTGCGGGGGAAGCAGACATGGAGTCTTGAGCGCCAGGTGCGGTTCGTCGCCGGGACGCTGGTGTTCGCCTCGGTCCTCGCGAGCCTCGCGTGGACGCCCGCCGTGGCCGTCGCCGGGTTCGTCGGCGCGGGGCTCGCCTTCGCGGGCGCGACCGACACCTGTCTGATGGGGCGAGGCCTCGCGCTCCTGCCCTGGAACCGGTGAGCCTGGCACTGACCCTGCTCGGCGCGGCGGCCGTGGGCGTGACCCTCGGCCTGCTCGGCGCGGGAGGATCGATCCTCGCGGTCCCCGTCCTGGTGTTCCTCGCGGGCCAGCCCGTCACCGTCGCGATCCCGACCTCACTGGTGGTCGTGCTGCTGTCGTCGGCGGGCGCGCTCCTGCCCCGCCTGCGCTCCGGCCTCATCCGCTGGAACGTCGCCGCGGTCTTCGCCGCCGGAGGCATCCCCGCGGCGGTGGCGGGCGCGAAACTCGGCGGGGCCCTTTCCGAGCGGGTCCTCATGCCGGTGTTCGCCGTGCTCATGGTCGTCGTCGCCGTCCGCATGCTGCGCGACGCGACCCCCCTCGGCGGTGCCTGCCGCGCCGCGCCCGGCGCCCGCCCCGACCGCCGCCACTGCCTTCCCAAGGCGTTGCTGGCGGGGGCGGGCACGGGCGCCCTCACCGGCGTCTTCGGCGTCGGCGGCGGCTTCGCCGCGGTCCCCGCCATGACGCTCCTGCTGGGCCTCACCGCGGCCGAGGCCGCGGCCACCTCCCTCGTGGTGATCATCGTCAACTCGGCCGCGGGCTTCACCGCCCACCTGGGCGCCCACCTCGACCTCGGGCTCGTCGCCGCCTTCGCCGCGACCGCGATCGCCGCCTCCCTCCTCGCCGGCCGCCTGGCCCGCCGCGTCCCGCCCGACCGCACCCGCCGCGTCTTCGCCTGGACGGTCCTCGCCCTTGTGCCGCTGATGGCCTTCGGGGCCGCCTAAGGGCCCGCGTGGTACTCGGGAGGGAGGCGAGGTCATTCCAGGGAGGGATCTACCTGGCTATACATCACGCGTATAGTCACCGACCATGGACAACGGGAAGACCCTTCTCGGGCTGCTCAGCCGAGAGGCGAGCCACGGGTACGACCTGAAGCACGCCTTCGACAGGTACTTCGGGGCGGAGAAACCACTGGCCTTCGGGCAGGTGTACGCGGTGCTCTCGCGCATGGTCCGCGACGGCCTCATCGTGCTCAGCGGCCACGAGGCGACCGGCGAGGCGCCCGACCGCAAGAAGTACGAGATCACCCCCATCGGGCGGGAGATGCTGCTCGGCTGGATGTTCACCGCCGAGCCGCCCTCGCCGACGTCGCGCAGCGACCTGTTCGCCAAGACCGTCATCGCGCTCCTCGTCGACGAGGACGCGCAACGGCTCCTCGACGTCCAGCGCACCTCCCACCTCGCCCGGATGCGCGAGCTGACCCGCGCCCGGCGCGACGCGGCCCTCCTCGACGTGCTCGCCCTCGACCACGCCCTTTTCCACCTCGAAGCCGACCTGCGGTGGATCGACCTCGCCGCCGCCCGCCTCGACGCCCTGCGAGAGGAACTCCGATGAACGCCCCCCTGCCCCGCCTTTCGGCCGAGCCGCCGTCCGGCGGGCCCGCCCCCGTCATCTCCGCCCGGGGGCTGCGCAAGTCGTTCGGCCCGACCGAGGCGCTGCGCGGCGTCGACCTCGACGTGCGGCGCGGCGAGGTCCTCGCGGTCATGGGGCCTTCCGGATCAGGCAAGTCGACCCTGCTGCACTGCCTCGCCGGGGTGATCACCCCGGACGAGGGCACCGTGGACGTCGCGGGCCGGACCGTCTCGGCGCTGGGCGAGGCCGATCGCAGCAGGCTCCGCCTCAGCGAGTTCGGTTTCGTCTTCCAGTTCGGCCAGCTGCTGCCCGAGCTGACCGCGGCCGACAACGTCGCCCTCCCGCTGCTGCTCGCCGGGACGCCCAGAGCCCGCGCCCGGACCGCCGCGCGCGCCGCCCTCGACCGGCTCGACCTCGCGGGCGCGGGGGAGAAGTACCCCACGGAGCTGTCCGGCGGGCAGGCCCAGCGCGTCGCGATCGCCCGTGCGCTGGTCACCCGCCCGAAGGTGCTCTTCGCCGACGAGCCCACAGGCTCCCTCGACTCCTTGGCGGCCGAGAACGTGCTGACCGCGATGCTCGACCTCGTCCGGGAGGACGGCACGACCGTCGTCCTCATCACCCACGACCCGCGCACCGCCGCGCACGCCGACCGCGAGGTCATCGTGCGCGACGGCCGGATCGGCGCGGTGGCCGCGTGAACCTCTCGGCCGCCCGGCTCGCCCTCCTCGGCAGCCGCTCCTCAGTCGGCCGCCTCCTCGGCATCGGCGCGGGCGTCGCCCTGGGCGTCGCCGCCTTCCTGCTGCTGTGGGGCGCGGGCGGCGGCCTGGAGCAGCGCGAGCAGCGCGCCGCCTGGCTCTACACGAGCGGGACCGAGGCGGACGCGGCCACCCGAAGCGGGGTGCTCGAACCCGGTGCGGCGCTGTGGGTGCGCTCCACCGACTACCACCGCGGCGTCCCGATCCTCCGGCGCGACGTCGCCGCCGGGCCGGACGCCTCCGCGACCCTCCCCGGCGGTGGGGCGCTTCCGGCGGCGGGCTCCTACTACGCCTCGCCGGCGCTGGCCGAGCTCATCGCGGCCGCGCCCCCGGCCGAACTGGGCGCCCGGTACGGCGTCCTCGCCGGAACCCTTCCCGCGTCGGCCCTGCCCGGCCCCGACGCCCTCGTCGTCGTCAAAGGCGTGACCCCCGAACGCGCCGCCGCGCTGGCGCATCCGACGGTCGTCACCGAACTGGACGCCGAACCCGCGGTCCGGGGCGGCTCCTACCGGACCGTCATGCTCATCGGCGGCGTCGCGGTGTTCTTCCCGGTGCTGCTGCTCGTCGGGATCACCACCCGGCTCGGCGCCGCGGCCCGCGCCGAGCGTTTCGCCACCCTGCGGCTCATCGGCGCGACGCCCGGCGCGCTCGCCCGGCTCGCCGCCTGGGAGATGGGCGCCGTGGCGCTCGCCGGAGGCGTCGTCGGCGCGCTGCTCGCGTGGGCGCTGCGCCCGGTCGCCTCCCTGATGCCCGTCGCCGAGGGCAGGCTCTACGCCGCCGACCTCGGGGTGTCCCCGGCGATCGCCGCCCTCACCGTCGTGTCCGTGGCGGGGGTCGCCGCAGCCGCGGCGGCCTGGCGGATCCACCGCGACGGGATCGGACCGCTGGGCGCCGCCCGGCAGCGCCGCGAGCGCCTCCCGAAGGCGTGGCGGATCCTTCCCCTCGTCGCGGGCCTCGCCGTCATGGCCGTCGCCACGCTCGGGTCGGACGCGCTGCCCGACACCGCGCTCCAGGTCCTGCCGTTCGCCGGATTCGTCCTGACGACCGTCGGCATCGCCGTCGTCGGCCCCTGGTTGACGCTCCTCGCCGGCCGCGCCCTGGAGCGGCGGGCCGAGAGCGCCGCCGGGACCATCGCGGGCGGCCGGATCCGGGCGACCCCGGCGGCGACGTTCCGCTCGGTCAGCGGCATGGTCGTCGCGGTGTTCACCGTGAGCGTCTTCGCCGGCGGCGCGAGCTCCGTCGACCAGGGCACCACGCCGGACACCGGGCCGGGCCATGCCCCGGTGAGCAGCGTCTTCGCCGGGATAGCGCCCGGCGCGGCCACCCCCGACGCGCTGCGCACGGCGGCCTCGGGCGCGCAGAGGCTCATCGTCGCCTACGGACCTGCCGAACGGGAGTTCCTCGCCGTCTCCGCCGACGACGCCCGCGCACTGGGTCTCCCGGTCGATTCCGGCGCCCGGTACCTGCGGTTCGACGCCTGGCCGTTCTTGGAGCCGAAACCCGAGGCGCCCGCGACGCCGAGTCCGCTGCGGAGCCTTCGCGGGCTGGAGCCGTCGATGGCCTTCGCGCTCACCGACGGCACCCCGGCCGGGCTGGAGCGGGCCAGGACCGCCCTGGACGTCTCGGGCCTCACCACCGTCGTGGCGCTCACCCGATCCGACATCGCCGACCTCGGCCTGCGCGGGGTCGTCGGGAACCTCGCGCGGCTCGCCTACCTGGGCGTCTTCGTGGCGATCCTCGTCGCGGGGGTCTCCCTCGCGGTGTCCACGGCCGCGGCGATGCTCGACCGGCGCAGGGTCCTCGGCCTCATGCGGCTGATGGGCATGCCGCCGAAGGTGCTCCGCCGGGTGATCGCCTACGAGACGGCGGTCCCGCTGGCCGCGGTCCTGCTGCTGTCGTCGGCCGCCGGGTTCGGCGTCGCCTGGCTGATCCTCGAAGGACTCACCCGGGGCCAGCTCAGCATGGGGTTCCCCGACCCGGTCTTCTTCGCCACCCTGGCCGTCGGCCTGGCGCTCACCGCGGCCGCCACGGCGGGCGCGGCCTCCCTGGTCCGGCAGGGCACCGGCACGACCGCCACCCGGTTCGAGTGATCACGGGGGCCGCCCTCCCGAGGGCGGCCCCCGTCGCGTTCCGGGCAAGGCTGGACGGCGCATAGTATTTCGTTAATCAGCGAAATGCCGAAGGGGCGGTGTCCGTGCTCGACGAGTGCAAGGCCCTGGCGAACGAGACCCGGCTGCGGGTGCTGGAGTGGCTGAAAGAGCCCGAGACCCACTTCCCGGTCGGCGACGCGGCGGAACTCGGCGTCTGCGTCGGCCTGCTCCAGCGCAAGGCGGGCACCTCGGCGTCCACCATGTCGGCGCATCTCGCGGTGCTCCAGCGGGCCGGGTTCGTCACGGCGACCCGGCGGGGCCAGTGGACGTACTACCGGCGCGACGAGGAGCGCATCCGGGAGTTCGCCGCACGGGTCCACCGCGATCTTTAGGAAAGGTAGTCAGAGCTCATGACCGCACTGTCCATCCTGGACCTCGCCCCCGTGGCCAACGGGCAGACGCCCCGCGAGAGCTTCGCGGCGAGCGTCGAACTCGCCCGCGCGGCCGAGCGGACCGGGTACAAGCGGGTCTGGTACGCCGAACACCACAACATGGCCTCGATCGCCTCGACCGCGACAAGCGTCCTCATCGGTTACGTCGCCGCGCACACCGAGTCGATCCGGCTCGGATCCGGCGGCGTCATGCTGCCGAACCACTCGCCGCTGGTGATCGCCGAGCAGTTCGGCACGCTGGAGACCCTGTTCCCCGGCCGGATCGACCTCGGCCTCGGCCGCGCCCCCGGCACCGACCAGCGCACCATGCGGGCGCTGCGCCGCGACAACACCTCCGCCGACACCTTCCCCCAGGACGTCCTGGAACTCCAGGGCTACCTGAGCGGGAACTCCCTGGTGCCCGGCGTCCAGGCCGTGCCGCTCGCCGAGAACCCGGTGCCGCTGTACATCCTCGGCTCGTCCCTGTTCGGCGCGCAGCTCGCCGCCCAGCTCGGCCTGCCCTACGCGTTCGCCTCGCACTTCGCGCCCGACGCGCTGCACGAGGCCTCCGGTCTGTACCGCGACACGTTCAAGCCGTCCGAGCACCTCGCCGAGCCGTACCTGATCACCGCCGCGAACGTCTTCGCCGCCGACGACCACGACACGGCCATCGAGCAGAAGACCGTCGCCTACCGGGCCCGCGCCCGCGCGATGATCTCCCGCGGCCCGATGGGCGCCGCCGACCTCACCGACGACCAGATCGACGCCTTCCTCGCCTCCCCGAACGGCAGGCCCCTCGCCGGAATGACCCGCTGCACCGCCGCCGGCACCCCCGACGAGGTCCGCGCGTGGCTGGAGGAGTTCGCCGCCTCCACCCTCTCCAACGAGATCATGGTCACCCATCAGGCCCCCGTCCTGGCAGACCGCCTCCACTCGGTCGAACTCACCGCGAAAGCCATGTCCCTGCCCATCTGACGCGATCCTCCCGTTCCGCCCTTCACTTGTGGATCTTCCCGCTAGGTTCGGGTCTCCACGAAGGGTGGAGGGGGAGCAGTGAGAATCCTGCGCATCGGGTTGTTCTGCGTGGCCACCGTGTGCGCCCTGGGCCTGGGCAATGCGTTCTACCCGCACTGGGACCGGCCGGCGCCCGCGGTGGCCCTCGGCCCCGACGGCTGCCCGCGCGTCGTGTTCGAGCACGAGTTCGACCGCGTACCCGGCGCAGGTCCATGGCCGCTCTCGAAGCTCCCGCACGACCTCGCGCCCGACGGCGCGGTCTCCGCGGTGCTGTGCGCCTGGAGCTGGGAGAGCGACAAGGCTGTTGAGGTTCTGCGCCTCACCCGACGCGTCGGGGAGCTGCAGCGGTTCCTCGCAGATCTGCCGTCCGTCAAAGGCGGCGGAATCGGAACCGCGATGGGCTTCGGCCGCGTCAACCTAGTGCTCGGATACCCGGACGGCACCTCCATGCCGATGACCTTCGACTTCAACCGGAACCATCTGACGAGCCGGGTCGCCGTGCGCAGGGGCGCGACCCGGGTGACGCGGGAGTTCGTCCGGCTCTGGCAGGCCGAGAACACCGTCGCGGATCCCACGAAGATTCCGCCCGCGGACTGCCTGCAGAAGCTGCCGCGCGACTTCGACCGGCTGCGGGCGGCACTGCCACCGGCCATCCCACGGGGTGAGAACGGGTTCGACCGACGGCGCGAAGCGCACCTGCCCGTGCCCGTGGCGGTCGTGCGCGCCTGCCGCTACGTCGAGGACGGTCGAAAGGCACTCAGACTGCGCGGGACGGGCTGGACCCGTGAGGGGCTCGCCGAGATCCGCGCGGCGGTCGAGCGAGCGCGGCAGCACGGCGATCGCTGCCGGGGCCGGGACACCGCTGTGGACACGCTGCACCTCACCGATGCCACCGGAAGGACGCTGACCGTCTTCATCGCGAGAAAGCCCTGCGGATACGAGTCCCTGTACGGGCTCCCGGTCGGCGGACCGCTCTCCCCGGAGCTCGCGGCGGTCGCGACCCGGCTCCTGGGCTGAGGGGGTCAGCGCCACGTGCCGAAGGGGTCGGTCTCCTGCCAGGCGGTGGGGACGACGAGGGTGACGCGGTCGCGGCGGGAGGCGCGCTCCAGGAAGTCCATGGCCGGGGTGATGTCGTCCATGAAGAACGGCATGGGGCGCAGGGGGCGGTCCAGAGGGAGCATGAAGTCGTCCCAGTGGATCGGCAGGACGGTCTTGGCGCCGGTGGCCAGGACGGTCTCCCGCCAGTAGGACTCGCGGTCCTCTTCGGACTGGGAGCCCAGGCGGCCGATGCTGAGGTAGGCGGTCTCGGCGTGGAAGGACGCGAGCTTGCCGGGGATGTGGTTGGCGCTCGGGTGGATCAGCAGCGAGCCGGCCGGGTGGCGCAGGAAGAACGTGTAGCACTGGCCCGACCGCCACGCGGTGTACCGGGCCGGGGGCACGAGCGGCTCGGTGACGGGCCCTTCGGCGATGTCGCCGGGGCTGTGCAGGGCGTGGACGGGGGTGACCCGGAAGTCCCCGAACGCGAACACCTCGCCGTCCTTGGCCCGCACCAGCAGGTCCGAGGAGAGCCCGTACCCTTCGCCGATCTTCACGGCCGATTCCGACCCGATCAGGGGCGCCCCGAACTTGCGGGCGATGACGGGCGCGTCAAGGGCGTGGTCGTAGTGGGCGTGCGCGCACAGGACCGCGTCCAGCGAGGTGACGCCGGCCTTCTCCAGGCAGGCGTCGATCCTGCCGGGGTCCGGGGCGATCTTGCCGGTGGCGATCCGCCAGAGCGGGGGCCGGGAGAAGAAACCGTCGATGAGGACGGTCGTCCGGGTGTCGCGGACCAGCAGCGTGCTCGTGCCGAGGAACATCGTGCGGACCCCGGAGGAGGCGGGGCCGTCGGGATCGGGGCCGCGCGTGGCGAGCGCCGCGTACAGGCTCATGCTCGGACGGGACAGGGGGAACCTCATCCTCGTGCGCCTCCCCGGCCGGAGCCCCCGGCGGTAGTTCCGGCGGGGGCGTCCTTGACAAGCCCAGGGACGACGGGTCCAAGGGCGACAAGCCCGGGCGCGACGAGCCCGAGGAGGGCCGCTGAGACCTGCATCACAGCATCGTACGCCTGTGAGATGCCCCTCGCGCCCCCATCGGTGATCATCCCCGGCGATTCAGGGAACAACCAGGACGAACGTCCCGAGATTCGCAGGTAAAGGGGCCTCTCGGCTCAGGACCGCCTCTTCCGGCGGCGGGGCTCGATCCACTCGGGTCCGCTCGAAGCGGATTCCCGCCGCAGGCCTCAGGACGCGCGGGAGACGGCCCTGTGCGGGAAGGCCGCGAGGGCGTCGGTGTGGCCCTCGCCGGTGGCCTCCAGGAGGTCCACCGCGATGGAGCGGAGCTGGGCCAGCACGACGTGCGCGGAGAAGTCGAGAGAAGGCAGCGGCACCGGGTCGAGCCGGGCCGCGGCGCGGCGCAGTGCCTTGCGGGTGAGCAGCGGCGTCGCGCCCGACGCGAGTTCCTCGCGCAGCCGGTCGGCCGTGGCCGCCAGCTCCGTCATGCCGTCGGCGAGCAGCTCCGGCGCCGCCTCGCCCTTCTCGATCACCGCGACGGTGTGCCGGAGCAGCACCCGCGCGTTGCGCAGGGCGTGGTCGAGCGGGTCGGCGGCGGTCGCGAAGACCTGGAGCCGGTCGCGGCGGCCGCGGTGCAGCGGCGACAGCGCGGCGGTCTCGTGGGCCGTGGTGAGCGCGGCGTGGTACGTGTCGACCTTCCCCTGCGAGCCGCGCGCCCGCTCCAGCGCCTCGGCGGCGCCTGCCGGGTCCCGGTCGCGCAGTGCCGTCGCGGCGGCCTCCAGTGCGGCCGACAGCTCCTCCAGCAGTTCGCGGATCGCGCGGGTCGCGTGCGCTGCGGGGTTGCCGGGCAGCAGCGCCACCGCGACGAGCCCGATGAGCCCGCCGACCAGGGCGTCCACCATCCGGTCGACGCCTCCGGTGCCGCCCGGCGGCAGCAGCGTCGCGACGAGGACCGCGGACGAGCCGGCCTGCAGGGAGATCAGCGCGCCGCCGTCCAGCAGCACCGACACGGCCATGGACAGCGCGACGACCAGCGCGATCTGCCAGGCGCCGCCGCCGATCGCCGAGATCAGCAGGTCGCCGACCCCGACGCCCACGCTCACCCCCGCCACGAGCTCCCAGACCCTGCGGCGGCGGTGCGTGCCGAGGCCCACGCCGATGGACAGGACGACGGCGATGGGGGCGAAGAAGGGGCGGTCGTGGCCGAGGAGCCGGGTGGCGATGATCCAGGCCAGTGCCGCGGCGACCGCGACCTGGACGATGGGCAGTCCCATGGTGCGCAGCCGCCCGGTGCGGTCCCGAAGGCTGTCTGCGAACGCTGTCATGCCGTCAACGATCTCCGACCTGGGCCCATGCGTCAAAGACACGATGTGACCGTCGGCCATAGAAGATGTTTATATGGGGCACCGTAGGATGGGCGGCGTGAGCTTCCGGCAGATGGAGTACCTGGTCACGGTCGTGGAGGAGGGCTCCTTCACCGCCGCGGCCGAACGACTCGGCGTGACGCAACCCACCCTTTCCCATCAGATCCGTGCGCTGGAGCGTGACGTCGGCGTGCCGCTGCTGGAGCGGTTGCCGGGCCGGGTCCTGCTCACCCCGATGGGCCGCGAGTACCTTCCGCACGCCGTGGCCGCCCTGCGCAGCGCCCGGCTCGCCGCCGGGGAGGGCGCCGGACGGGCCGGGCCCGCCCGCCTGCGGATCGCGACGCTGTACTCGATCGCGCTCGGCGTCGTGCCCCCGGCCGTCCGGGCCTGGCGGGCCGCCGATCCCGGGGCCGAGGTGGAGGTCGCCGAGTTCGCGTCCGTGAGCGCGCTGGAAGGGCACGTCGCCTCGGGCGGGGCCGATCTGGGCATCGGCCCGCGCCCCACCCGCTGGAGCGGCCCCCTGTACGAGCTGGGCGAGGAGGAACTGGTCCTCGTCCTGCCCCCGGGCGATCCGCTGGCCGACTACCCCCACGTCCCCCTGCGCGCCCTGTCGGACCGTCCCTGGGTCCTCTACGACGCCGACAACGCCCTCGCCCCGCTCGTCGCCGCCGCCTGCGCCGAGGCGGGGTTCGAACCCCGCGCGGCAGTCCGCACCCACCACAGCGCCACCGCGCTCCAGCTCGCCGCCGCGGGGCTCGGCCCGGCCCTCGTCCCCTCCGGCGTCCTCGACCCGGCCCTCCCCGTCACCCCCACCCACCCGACCCCGCCCATCCGCCGGCACCTGGCCGCCTTCATGACCGATCCGCCCTCCCCCTCCACCGCCCGCTTCCTCACCTTCCTCCAGAACCCCGCCTCCTAGGGGAGGAGGGCGTGGGCCGCCAGGAGGTCGGCGAAGGCCTGGGCGGCGGGCGCCGGGTCGGTGCGGGTGAAGGCGACGAGGCGGCGCACGATCGGATCGGCGGGGCGGGCCGTGTGCGCGGCGTGCCGGGCGCCGATGACGTCGGCGGGGACGAGGGCCGGGCCCAGACCGGCCGCCGCGAGCTCCACGGCCGTCGCGGTGTGGTGCACCCGGGCCGCCGCCCGCGGGACGAATCCGGCGTCGGCGAAGATCCGGGAGAGCAGCGGGGCGAGTCCGAAGTCGGCGGCGTAGAGGACCCACGCCCGGTCGGCCAGCAGCCCCAGCGGGACGCCGCCCGGACGGCGCAGCAGTGGATCGTCCTCGGGCAGGACGAGCCGCAGTTCCTCCTGTCCGAGCACCCGCAGCGGCCCCGGCCAGCCCGCCGGTTCGGTGCCGACCCCGATGTCGGCCTCGCCGCGCTCCATCGCCTCGGCGAGGAGGTCGATGTGCGCGTACTCGGTGAGCGCGACGCGCACCGCCGGATGCGCGAGCCGCCAGGCGCCCAGCGCGGGCGGCACCAGCCCCATCGCCATCGAGTGCAGCGCCGCGACGCGCAGTTCCCCGCCCTCCAGCCGGGCCGCGTCTTGCGCCGCGCGGGCCGCCGCCCGGGTCGCGGCCAGGGCCGCGCGCGCATGCGGCAGGAACCGCTCGCCGTGCGGGGTCGGCCGCGCCCCCTCGGGCGTGCGCTCGAACAGCGCGTGCCCCAGTTCCCGCTCCAGCGCCTTCACCTGGTGGGACAGCGCGGGTTGGCTCACCCGCGCGGCCCGCGCGCCCTCGGTGAACGACCCCTGCTCGGCGACCGCCACCACGTACTCCAACTGCCGTGGCCTCACACCGGCACCCTACGCGCCGCTCGGGGAGGCGGGCTCCGAGCCGCGCTCGGGGAAGGCCGCTCGGAGCCTTGTGTGAAGACGGAAAGCCTTACGCGGCAGGCCTTCTGGGGCGGGGACCGTTGACAGGGCCGCGGGGCGCGTGCGACCGTTTACGTACAACGTAAACAACTGTAGATCGTACGTACGGGGTGGTGACATGACCGCTGAAGCCGCGCCCCCGCGCGACCTCGGATGGGTGGACCGCAAGAAGTACCTCTGGATCCTCGGGCTCGCCGTACCGGCGGCCCCGTTCGCGTCATATCTCCTGGTCGAGGCCACCGGCTGGGGCGTCCTCTGGCTGCTCGGCCCCTTCCTGCTCATGGGCCTCAGCCCGATCCTCGACACCGTCTTCGGCAAGGACGAGCGCAACCCTCCCGAAGCCGTCATGGCCTGGCTGGAGAAGCAGCGGTACTACCGCTGGTGCGTCCGGGCCTACCTGCCGCTGCAGTACGGCGGACTCGTCCTCGCCTGCTGGATCTGGTCGCGCGGCGACGTCGCCGGCTACGAGAAGGCCCTGCTCGTCCTCGCCACCGGGGCCGTCGGCGGCATCGCCATCAACGCCGCCCACGAACTCGGGCACAAGAGCGAGGCCGTCGAGAGGTGGCTCTCGAAGATCGCCCTCGCGCAGACCGCCTACGGGCACTTCTTCGTCGAGCACAACAGGGGTCACCACGTCAGGGTCGCGACCCCCGAGGACCCCGCCAGCGCACGCCTGGGGGAGAGCTTCTACCGGTTCCTGCCCCGGACCGTCGTGGGGAGCGTCCGCTCCGCTTGGCGCCTCGAAGTCGGCCGGCTGGCACGCCGCGGGACGGGGCCGTGGACGTTGCGCAACGAGGTGCTCAACGCCTGGGCCCTCACCGTCGTCCTCTACGCGGCGCTCGCCGCGGTGTTCGGTGCGGGCGTCCTGCCGTACCTGGTCGTCCAGGCCGTCATCGGGTTCGCGGCCCTGGAGGTCGTCAACTACGTCGAGCACTACGGGCTGCTGCGCGAGCAGACGCCCTCGGGACGGTACGAGAGGGTCCGCCCCCGGCACAGCTGGAACAGCGACAGCCTCGCCTCCAACATCCTGCTCTTCCACCTCCAGCGGCACAGCGACCACCACGCCCACCCGGCCCGCCCCTACCAGGTCCTCCGCCACTTCGACGAGGCCCCCGAACTCCCCGCCGGCTACGCCACCATGACCCGCCTCGCCTACCTGCCGTTCCTCTGGCGCCGCATCATGGACCCCCGCGTCCTCGCCCACTACTCCGGCGACCTGAGCCGCGCCAACATCGACCCCGCCAAACGCGCCCGGTACGTTTCCGCCTGACCGCCCAGTCCCGCAAGCACCCGCCCCTCCGGCCGAACCCGCCCGGAGGGGCATCCGCGTTCGATCGGGCCCGCGCGGGGCCTCACCGGACCTCACGACACCGCCGCACATCAGGCCGGCGCGGTGCGCCCCGGCTGAGATGGCCGGGCGGCGGGGCCGCCTGATCCCGGGACACGGGTCAGGCGGGGAGCCGTGCGGCGGAAAGGAGCGCAGGGTCGTGGGACGAGACGATCGTGAGGTCCGGGGAGGACCGGCGGTGGAGGTCGGCGAGGCGCGCGTGGTTGCGGCGGACCCGCGCGCCGGCGAAGGCGACGACGGACTCTTGGGCGCGCAGCACGAGCGGGACGTCAGAGCCGTCGAGGGTGCCCCGGTGGTAGAAGGCGTCGCCGCAGTGCAGGATCCAGCGGTCGCCCGCCTCGACGGCGACGGCCGCGTGGCCCCGGGTGTGGCCGGGCAGGGGGATCAGCACGAGCCCGGACGCGATCTCCGTGAGCTCCCGCGCCGCGGCGAAGCCCCGCCACGCCTCCCCGCCCGGACCGTGCTCCACCAGCCGCGGCCCGTGCGCCCACTGCACCGGCCGGTACCGCATCCGCTCCCGCCACGACGGCGCGTGCACCGCCCCCCGCGCCTCGTCCGCCGTGACGTGCACACGCGCGTCGGGGAAGTCGGCGAGCCCCCCGATGTGGTCGAGATCGAAATGCGTGAGCACGATGTCCCGCACGTCCTCCCGCCGGAACCCGAGCCCCTCGACCTGCCGGACCGCGGTCTCCTCCTCCGCCAGGACCGGCCGGATCACATGCCGCATCGGCCCCAGCCGCCGGGGCTCCGCCACGTCCCGCAGCCCGAACCCGGTGTCGACGAGCACCAGCCCCGTCCCGGTCTCCACCACGAGCACATGGCACACCAGCGGCGCGGTCGGCATCCGCATCGTCCCGCAGTTCACATGATGAACCTTCACCCCGCGCTCCTCACCCCAAGATCCCCTCATTCTCCACAAACCACCGCCTTTCACTCCACCCACGTGGGTTCCGGGCCGCGCGGCCGTGAGATCGGCAGGCGTGACGAGATCGACCAGGCCGAGGGGGAAGGTAAGCTCGTCGGTTCGCCCATCTTGACCGACAGGAGTGGAAGCATGTCCGGAGAGGCCGACGCGGCGGGGGTGCTGGAGGCCGAGCGCGCCCATCTGGAAGGGGCACGGACGGCCCTGCGGCGGATGCGCGAGCACGCCGAGTCCCTGTCGGCGGACGCCGCGGGCGACTGGGTCTCCGCCCAGATCCTCGAATCGCTGCTCGACCAGCGGATCCGGGCCCTCGCCGACCACCCTGACACGCCCCTGTTCTTCGGCAGGCTCGACCACCTCCCGAGCGACCTGCCCGAGACCGTGTACGTGGGGCGGCGGCACGTCCACGACGACGGTGGCGCGGCCCTCGTCCTGGACTGGCGCGCGCCCGTCTCCCGAACCTTCTACCAGGCCGGGCCGAGCGAGCCGATGGGCGTCGCGCGGCGGCGCAGGTTCGGCTACCGCGGCGGCGAGCTGACCGCCTTCGAGGACGAGCACCTCGACGGCCGCGAACTCGCCGCGTCCCGGCTGCTCACCGACGAGATCGAGCGGCCCCGCACCGGCCCGATGCGCGACATCGTCGCCACGATCCAGCCCGAACAGGACGTCATCGTCCGCGACGAACTGGCCAAGACCGTCTGCGTCCAGGGCGCGCCGGGCACCGGGAAGACCGCGGTCGGCCTGCACCGGGCCGCCTACCTGCTGTTCACCCACCGGGAGCGGCTGAACAGGTCCGGCGTGCTGATCGTCGGACCCAACCGGGCGTTCCTCTCCTACATTTCCGGAGTCCTCCCGGCACTCGGCGAGGTCCGCGTCGACCAGGCGACCGTCGCCGACCTCCTCGGCGGCCCGACCGGCGACGAATCCGACGAGCGGGCCGCGCTCAAGGGCGACGCCAAGATCGTCGACGTGCTGCGCAAGGCCCTGTGGCTGCACGTCACCCGGCCGGAGGAAGGGCTCCTCGTCGTGCGGGGCGGCGCGCGCTTCCGCGTCCCCGACTACGAGGTCCGCGAACTCGTCGCCGAACTGCGCGGCACCACCCGCTACGCCAACGGCAGGGAGGCGCTCGCGCGGCGGCTCGCCCACCGGGTCCTGCTGCTCATGGAGCAGCGCGGCGAAGCCCCCGACGACAGGGTGCACGACGCGGTCGCCCGCAGCCGGCCCGTGAAGGCGCTCGTCGACCAGGTCTGGCCGAAGCTGACGCCCCAGCAGGTGCTGTTCCGCCTGCTGTCGGACGCCGAGTTCCTCGCCCGCGCCGCCGAAGGCGTCCTGTCCGGCGACGAGCAGGACCTGCTGCGCTGGGCGAAGGCGCCGCGCTCGGCCCGCTCCGCCCGCTGGACGGCCGCGGACCTCGCGCTGCTGGACGAGCTCGGCGACCTCGTCGAGCGCACGCCCTCGCTCGGCCACCTCATCGTCGACGAGGCCCAGGACCTGTCGCCGATGCAGTTGCGCGCCCTTGGCCGCCGCTGCGCCACGGGCTCGGCGACCGTCCTCGGCGACCTCGCCCAGGGCACCACCCCGTGGTCCGCCCGCACCTGGACCGAGGTGCTGCACCACCTCGGCCGCGAAGGCGAGGTCACCGAACTGACCGTCGGCTTCCGGGTGCCGCGCGAAGTCCTCGACTACGCCGCGCGCCTTCTCCCGTCGATCGCCCCGGGCCTCGCCGTACCGAGCTCCCTGCGCCCCGGCCGCGGCTCCCTGATGGTCCGGCAGGTCCCCGACTCCGCCAAGGAGGCCGTCGCCTCGGTCCGCGACCTGCTGTCCGGCGAAGGCTCGATCGCCCTGGTCGCCGCCGACTCCGACGTCGCCTCCCTGGCGTCCCTCCTCGACGCCGAGGAGATCCCCCATACCGTCCTCACCGCCGACGGCACCGCCGCCGACGCCCCCCACCTGCGCCTCCACCTGGTCCCCGCCCCTCTCATCAAGGGCCTCGAATACGACCACGTCGTCCTCACCGAACCCTCCGCCATCGTCACCGCAGAACCCCGGGGCCTCGCCCGCCTCTACGTCTGCCTCACCCGAGCCGTGACCTCCCTCACCGTCCTCCACACCACCCCCCTCCCCACCGAACTCACCTGACCTCACCCACCCCCGCCACGCCCGGGGGCGAAGCGGTCGGCGAGGCGGCCTGCGCACGGCGGGACGAAGCAGGGGCACATGGCCCTGGCCGAGCCCGCGACCTGCGGTTCGGTCAGGGCAGGCGGACTCGGCGGGTCGTCCTGACGCGGGTGCGGGGTGCGCCGGTTCGGTCGGGCGGCTGACACCTCCTTTCCGACTTCGCGCGATGTCCGCGCCATCGTCGAACGAGGCCTCGCGTCAGGCTGGACACCCATCTCCCACGGACCCCCCTTCTTCCTCTCCGAACACGACGCTCCCCCGTGGAACCTCCCCGGCTTCCTCCTCACCGACCGCCTCCGCGACCCCGACGCCCCGGACCCGACCCCCCGCGTGACCGCGGCCCACCCCCGCCGCGCCCTCACGCCCGCCCACCCCTGACCCGCACCATGCGCAGACCTCCGGACATCCGCAGGTCCCGGTGGTTCAGGTGAAGGTGTAGGTGATGGGGAGGCGTTTGAGGCCGCCTACGAAGGTGGTGGCGGTCCATTCGGGGGTGCCGGCGAGGTCGATGGAGGACAGGCGGGGCAGGAGGGCGGCGAAGAGGGACCTGATCTCCATCCGGGCGAGGGCGGCGCCGAGGCAGTAGTGGACGCCGAAGCCGAAGGCGAGGTGGCGGTTGGGGTCGCGGGCGACGTCGAAGCGGAACGGGTCGGCGAAGACCTCCTCGTCGCGGTTGGCCGACGGATAGGACAGCAGGACGGACTCACCCTCGGCGACGGGGACTCCGCCGACCGAGGTGTCGCGGGCCGCGGTGCGCATGAACTCCTTGACCGGGGTGACCCACCGGATCATCTCGTCGGCCGCGGTCGGCAGCAGTGACGGGTCGGCGCGCAGCCGGGCGAGCTGTTCCGGATGCTCGATGAGGGCGTGCAGCCCGCCGGAGATGGTGGAACTCGTGGTGTCGTGCCCGGCCGTGGCGATGATGACGTAGTAGGACGTGGCGTCCGCCTCCGAGAGCGGTGCGCCGTCGACGCGGGCGGTCGCGATCGCCGAGGCGAGATCGTCGGTGGGGTGGGCGCGACGGGAGGCGGTGAGCTCCTTGAAGTAGGCGAAGAACTCCGCGAGGGTCTGGAACTGCTCGGCGGGGCTCGCGCCGCGGCGGAACTCCGAGTCCTGGCCGCCGAACAGCTCCTGGGTGAGGGTGAGCATGCGCGGGAAGTCCGATTCGGGCAGGCCGAGCAGCGAGAGGATCACATACAGCGGGTAGTGCACGGCGATCTGTCCGGCGAAGTCGCACGAGCCGTCGAGCTCCGCCATGCGGGCGACGTAGCGCAGCGCCAGTTCGTCGACCCGCGCCTGGAGCCTGCGCATCGCCTGGGGCCGGAACCAGTCGGCTCCGATCGCCCGGACGACCCGGTGCTGCGGATCGTCCATGTGCACGAGGGTGCGCAGGCCGGTGCCCTGCTCGCGGTGCCGCCGCTGGAGCGCGTCCATCTCGGAGGTGGCGAGGATCGGGCGCGGGCCGTTCAGGAACTCCTCGTGCCGCCGTTCCACGTCGAGCACGTCGGCGTGCCGGGTGACCGCGTAGAACGGGTCGAATCCTGGGGCCTCGACCAGGTGCACGGGGTCTTCGCGGCGCAGGATCCGCAGGGCTTCGTGCAGCCGCCGCTCCTGCGCGTAGGACTGCGGGTCGGCGACGGCCAGACCCGCTTCGCGCACTGACATCCGAGCATCCATCTCGCCCTCCGGCGGGGGGTGGGCGTCCGGGCCCCGACGGCCGGACGCTGCTCCCTTTCTAACATTCCCGCCACGCTCTGTGGCGCGTTGTCCACAGGACGCGAAAGTGCCCGGTCAGGCAGGGTAGGGGGAGACCGGTCCAGGAGTGCCCGGCGTTCGACGCGCTCGGTGCCCGGCCGGAGCGCGAGACCGGTGTCCGCTTCGTGGCCACGATCCATCCGTCGGCGGTGCTGCGCGCCGAAGGCAGGGACGAGGCGTACGCGGGTCTGGTCTCCGATCTCCGGGTCGTCGCCGGACTCCTCGGCTGAGCCGTGGGGGAGGGGCGCTTCCCGGGCGTGCGGGGGCCGCACGCCCGGGAGTCGGTCACCAGTGGGCGGCGACGGCGTAGAACGTGGTGCCGGGCCAGGCCTCGACGGCGGTCTCGGACGGGACGATCTTGCCCGCGCACAGGCCCCGCTCGGCGAGGCCGGAGATGATGCCGGGCAGGGCGTCCAAGGTGGACTGGTAGCCCTCGTGGAGGAGGATGATGCCGCCGGGGGCCACGGTCAGGGCGTTCGCGGTGATCTGCGCGGCGGTGATCCCGTTGTAGTCGTAGGAGTCGGTGGTCCACAGGACCTCGGTCATGCCGAGGCTGGTGGCGCTGGAGCGGATGGCGGCGTTGGTCCGGCCGTAGGGCGGACGGAACAGGGAGGGCGCCACCCCGGTCTGCGCGAGGAGGATCTGGTTGGTGCCGAGCAGTTCGTTGAACGCGTCGGTGGAGCTGAGCGTGTCGAGGAACGGGTGCGAGAAGGTGTGGTTGCCGATCCAGTGCCCGTTCTGCGCGAGCAGGTCCACGTAGGAGGGGTAGTCGAGGGCGTGCGCGCCGGTGAGGAAGAACGTGGCACGGACCCAGCCCGCGTCGTGCAGCGCCTGCACGTAGGCGGGGGTCAGCGTGGTGGGGCCGTCGTCGAACGTGATGGCGACGTAGCCGCCCGCGCAGGGCTCGTCGGCGGACGCGGGGGCCGCGGCGGCTCCGACCGCCACGGTGCCGAACGCGGTGGTCAGCGCGACGAGCGCGGCGGCGATGCGTGATCTGGCGGAGCGCCCCGATAGGCGGGGAGTGGACATGAGGGTCCTCCGGAAAGGGTCGGGAGGCGCGTCCACGCGGAACCGCCCCAGCCCGAAGGGGGTGCACCGGTCGACGGCCGTCCAAATCCTAATGTCGCGTTAGGCCACCCTCAGTCCGCAACGCCCGAATGACACCTTTCTGGTATTTCGTATGAGAATTTCCTGTCGTAGTCGTTCTCGCGGCACCGCCGCGCAGCCGTGATGCCCGGGTCCCGGACGCACGCCGGACCCCGCGACGGGATGGCTTCCCGCCGCGGGGCCCAGGCCCTCCGTTTCCTTCGTCCGCGCCGCCCCTAAACGCGAGGGGCCGCGACGTCCACGCACTCCAGGACCCCGAGCGCGTCGGGGACGAGGATCGCGGTGTTGAAGTAGGCGCTCACCAGGTAGCGGGCGATCGCCGCCTCGGTGATGCCCATGAAACGGACGTTGAGGGAGGGTTCGTACTCGTCGGGAAGGCCTGTCTGATGCAGTCCGACGACGCCCGAGTCGTCCTCGCCCGTACGCATGGCGAGGATGGAGGTGGTGTGGTCGGAACCGACCGGGATCTTCCCGCACGGGTAGATCGGCACCCCGCGCCAGCCCAGCAGGCGCTTGTCCCCTTCGACGATCTGGTCCGGCGCGACGCTCCGCCGGGTGCACTCTCGGAAGAACGCCGCGATCGCCCTGGGATGGGCGAGGAACAGGCGGGTGCCGCGCCGCATCGCCAGGAGGTCGTCCATGTCGTCGGGGGTGGGCGGGCCCGACCAGGTGGAGATCCGCTGGGTGTCGTCGGCCTGGTGCAGCAGCCCGAAGTCCGGGTTGTTGACCAGCTCCCACTCCTGCCGCTCGCGCAGCTCCTCCACGACCAGGCGGAGCTGCTCCTCCGCCTGGTTCATCGGCCCGTTGTACAGGTCGCCGACCCGGGTGTGGAGGTTCAGGACCGTCTGGGCGACGGCCAGTTCGATCTCCTGCGGACGCGGGTCGTAGTCGGCGTACGTCTCGGGCAGGCGCGGCTCGCCCCGGTGGCCCGCCGCCAGCCGGATCTCGGTCTCGCCCCTGCGGTTGGCCGGGGCGGCGGCCGCCTCGCGGTGGGCCGCCAGATGCGCGCGCAGCTCCGGGCTGACGTCGCGCAGCGCGGCGAGCTCGGCCCGGGGCAGCGCCAGGACGGTGCCCGCGGTGGCGGCCCGCAGGGTCTCCTTCCACACGGGGCCGTCCGTGCCCGCCGTCAGCAGGTCGGCGCCCGCGTGCCGTCCGTCGGTGAGGACGCCCAGCATCGCCGGGCCGCCGTACCGGCCGGTGCCGATCCGCTCGACGCGGCCGCGCGCGACGGCCAGCACCTCTGTCACCGGCTGCCCTTCGGCGGCCAGGACGTCGCCGGGCTCGACGTCGCGGGCCGTGAAGCGGCCCGCGATCTCGACGAGCACCGCGATGCCCCGGGCGGAGCCGTCGAGTCCGTGCAGGGCGGGGAACCCGCCGAGCGAGTCGGGTGCGACCCGCACGCCCGAGGCGCCCCACCGGAAGGCGAGCAGCCCTGGCCGTGCCGTGGTGGTGCGGCGGCGGTTGATCCGGTAGGTGCCGCCGCGGACCTCGACCCAGGGGAGCTTGCGCAGCAGCCACCTGGAGGAGATGGCCTGCATCTGGGGCGGGGTCTTGGTGGTGGTCGCCAGCAGGCGGGCCGCTTCGGTCGCCAGACTGAGCGCGGGCGGGTCCGCCAGGGCCTCCTCGATGGGGGGCATCGCCTCTCCTTCTCCTCCTCCGGGGGTCAGACCCGGTCGGCGGCGATGAGCAGATAGTGGAAGCTGCCGCCGGTGTAGGCCTCCAGGAAGGCGTCCTCGATGCCGGTGACGAGGTGCTCGGAGCGGGCGCGCATCCGCCAGTACGGGATGGTCGCCTCGGTGAGGTCGATGACGTTGATCGGCACGAGGTTGTTGGCGGCCATCGCCTTGAAGTAGGCGCTGCGCGGGTGGATGTCGCAGATGTAGTGCGAGTTGATCTCGCTGACGGCCCGGGACGGCAGCCCGTAGACGTCGTTGTAGCAGCCCGTGATGGTCACGTAGCGGCCGCCCTGCTTGAGCAGCCTGCTGTGTTCGGCGAAGAGGTCGAAGAGGTCGACGTACATCGTGGACTCGTTGTTCCAGATGCCGTCGAAGGTGCCCGTCTCGAAGCCCGTCGCGAGCATGTTCCGGAAGGAGAAGTGCACGGAGTCCGCGACCTCCCGGCGCTCGGCCTGCTCATTGGCGAACCGCACCTGCTCCTCGGAGATCGAGATGCCCTCGACCTGGGCGCCGAACCGGAGATGGGCCATGAAGCTCGTGCCGCCCCTGCCGCAGCCGGCGTCCAGCAGCCGGCCGCCCGCGGGGATCGGCGCCAGGTGGTCGAGGAGGAACGACGCCTGGGCCGTCTCCAGCCTGTGCAGTTCCTCGATGGTCCGCTGCTCGCGGGTGTCCTCCGGGCCTTCCAGCACCGACCAGTCGGGCTCGCCGATGCCGTAGTGATGGTGGTAGGTGCCGCTCACGTCGCCCAGCAGGAGGTTGACCGGATTGCGCTCGGCGTTCCAGTAGTCGGCGACGGAACGCTGGTAGAGGCTCTTGAGCACGGGGGCGGTGGTGGTCGGGGACATGGCCGTTCCTCTCGGTCGGTGTCTACTTGACGGGTTTCGCGCGGTGGCTTCGGGGCCGGTTCACTCGGCCGGGGTGCGGTAGCGGGGGTTGGTGTCGTGCCATTCGAAGCCGCCGCCCATCCAGGCCCGGACCCCGCGCAGGAACCACTGGAGCTGCGGGGACGGCACGGCCGCCAGTTCGGCGTGCGCGGCCTGGAAGGCGCGGACCAGGTCGTTGTGCAGGTCGACGACGGTCTCGGTCGCCTCGGCGACGGAGCAGCCGCGGTCGGCGGCGACGAGCAGGACCATGTTGCAGACGGGCTTGGCGTCGGCGGCGTCCTTGGCGACGGAGAAGAGGTCGTTGAGCATGACCGAGGCGGTGCCCGCGTGGAAGAGGGCGTCGCGTACGCGTTGCTGGTAGTACAGCTCGGCGGGCACCTCGTAGCCGCCGACGGCGTCGACCAGGGTCATCGAGGTGTAGAAGCTGTCGTGCTGGCGGGCCGACAGGTACTCCCAGGCGGGCGGGCGCCGGTCGGTCTCGCGCCAGGCGGCGTAGGCGCTCCAGCTCACGAACATCGCGAAGGTGGAGTAGCAGACGCGCTGGACCTGGGCGGCACTGGCGCGGGCTGCCATGTGCGCGGTGGCCGAGCGCAGCATCCGCAGCACGAGGTCGTCGGCGAGGGCCTCCTCCAGCGGCGGCGTGAAGTCGCCGGCGAAGGGCGGCGCGTCCATCGCCGACATCGCCAGCGCGAGCCGCGGCGGGAGCAGTTCGGGGACGGCGCCGAGCGAGGTGTCGTCGGCGTAGTAGTCGTCGGCGGCCCACCAGGCCGCGTTCAGCTTGGCGGCCGTCAGCAGCGCCTCGGGGTCGTCGCTGTCCGGGTGGGTGAGCATCGCGAGCCTGCCGAAGCCCGCCGCGGCCATCGCGTCGAGTTCGTCGTCGCGGAAGCCGAGCCCCGAGGCCCAGGCCAGCAGCCGGGCCTCCACCTCGGCCGACAGCGCGTCGTCGATCCGCTCGACGGCCGGGACGTAGAGGGGCGACGCCGTTCCGTCGCCCCACGATCTGTGCGAGTACACCGGCGGCGCGCCGATGGTCCTGTTGACGGCGGCCGCGCCGGTGCCGAGGCCGGTAGGCCCGGGCATCCGCCAGGGGACGCGTTGTGCCGTGGCTCCGCCAGGCTGCCCGCCCACGCCCATGATCCACCTCCACGCGATCTCGTGTTCGCCAAGAGAGTGTCACGTTTCGTGAGTGCCTGGATACGATATGTGCCTTCCGGGAAAGTGATAGATCACCGTCCGCGCGGCTATGGACACGGAGCGCGACTAGTGATACGCGTGTGGCCTGCGTGTCCGGTGTGTCGGAGGTGGTGGGTGTGTGTCCAGGGTCGGGGATCACCGGTAGGAATGTTACATTCGGCCCGTTAATGGATACTTAGAGTAATGACGGGAGTGCTGTTCCTGCTCCCGGAACTCGATCCGGCGGTGCGCCGCCGGGGACGGAAGGAGCCTTCCGTGAACCGCAGTCCCTTGCGCTTTCGCAGGCGCCGTCGGCTGACGGTCCCGAGGGCGCTGGCCGTGGTACTGGGCCTGACGGCGACCGGCATCCCCGCCGTGCTCGCCGAGCCCGCAGCGGCCGAAGCGGTCCACAAGCCCAGTGACGACCCGTTGGTCGCCGGCACCGAGGACTTCGACGACGTCGTGGACCTCGACCTTCGCTGGTAGCCCCCGCCCTGTTCGTGCCCGGAGGACTCCCGGCCCCTCCGGGCACGCCCCGCTGCCCCTCCCCGCTCCGTCAGCGTTCGGCCGCCGCCTCCGTGAGGCGCCGCGCCGTCGCGACGAGCTCGGCGAGCCGGGCATGGTGGGCGCCCTTCCAGTACAGGCGCCCGCACCCGGTGCAGCGGGCGAACTCGTCGTAGGTCCGGGACGTCCCGGCGGGCAGGGACGTCAGGACGTCCGCCTTGGGGACGGGCCGGAGAAGGGCGTTGCAGGCAGGGCAGCGTGTCCAGGGCGCCAGCGGCGGCGCGAAGCGGTCGAGGACGTCGGCGAACTGGTCGTCGGGGTCGTCTCCCCGGACGTGGGCGCCGAGCCAGAGCGCACGGCGCCGCAGGAGGCCCCGGTCGCGGGTGAGCAGGACGCGCCGCTCGCCGTTGGCCACGACCACCAGAGCGGGATCGTCGAGCGCGGGATCGTAGGCGGTGTCGAGCCCGACGAGGCGAAGCCGCCGGGCCAGGGAGCCCAGATGCACGTCCAGGAGGAAGCGGGCCGGCGAAGGCAGCGACTGCGGTCTGCGGACCGGGGTGACGCGCACTTCGTCGCCGTCTCTCGGGCGGTAGGAGGGGGAGACCCGCCTACCGCCCACTTCGAGCCCGCCGACCTCGGTGAGCGGTACGCCGACCGCCTCGACGACGTGCCCTAGCGAGGACGTTCCGTCGTGGCGTACCCGCACGGCTCCTGCGCGGTCCCGAGGACGCAGGAACAGGCGCAGGCAGGGGGCGAAGGACAAGGACAGCTCCGCAGGGCCGTCTCCTGCCTTCACGCGGATACGGCCGGCACGATGTTCTGGTTCACGTGCAACACGTTGTCCGGGTCGTAGAGGGCCTTCACCGCGGCGAGGCGCTCGTAGTTGGCCCGGTAGGAGGCCCGGACGCGGTCTTGCCCTTCGTCCATCATGAAGTTGACGTAGGCGCCCCCCGCCGACGTCCCGTGCAGGGCCTCCCAGTACTCGCGCGCCCAGGCTCTGAGGGCTTCGGCGCTGGCCGGGTCGGGGTCCACGCCCACGATGACGCCCGACCACCCGCCGTCGCGGTAGGCGAAGGCCGTCGCGTCGGACGGCACCCGCGCCACGGCACCGTCAACGGGGTAGAGGTGCATCGTCGACTGGGGGGTCGGCAGGCGTTCGGCGAAGGCGCGGTGGACGTCTATGGCCTCGTCGGTGATCTCGGTGAAGAAGTCGGCCCTCCAGTACCACTGGAGGCCGGGCGGGTAGAGGGCGTCGAACGCGCTCTGCAGGGCCGTGAACGGCATCGCGGAGAGGCCGACGAGGAGTGGCGCGCCGAAGGAGCGGACGGGTGACAGGATCTCGTCCGCCCGGTCGCGCGGCCCGCTGTAGCACCAGATGATCGCGCAGACCTTGCGCCCCCACAGGGCTTCGGGGAAAGGCGGCGCGGGCGGGACGGTGATGAAGGCGAACCAGCCGTTCAGCTCCTCGGGCAGGGACGGAAGCACCTCGCGGTACCAGCGCAGGACGTCGCCCGCGTCGTCGAGGTCGTAGAGCACGGGCCCGCCGACGATGAGTCCTTTGTCGCCTATCTCGTGGCAGCGGAAGGTGAAGGAGGTGACGATGCCGAAGTTGCCGCCGCCGCCTCGCAGCGCCCAGAACAGGTCGTCGTGGGAGGTCTCCGAGGCGCGGATGAACGCCCCGTCGGCCAGGACGACGTCGGCCGACAGCAGGTTGTCGATCGTCAGCCCGCAGCGCCTCGACAGGTTGCCTATGCCGCCGCCGAGCGTCAGTCCTCCGACGCCCGTGGTGGAGATGATCCCGGACGGGGTGGCCATGCCGAAGGCTGCCGTGGCGTGGTCCACGTCGCCCCAGGTGCAGCCGCCGTCCACCCGGACGGTCCGCCCCTGCGGTTCGACGGACGTGCCGCGCTGGGCGGAGAGGTCGATGACGAGGGCGTCGTCCCAGATGCCGAGGCCGCCCGCGTTGTGGCCGCCGCCTCGGACGGCCAGGGTGAGGTCCTGGGCGCGGCCGTGCCTGACGCAGGCGATCACGTCGGCGACGTCGCGGCATCGGGCTATGGCCGCGGGCCGTTTGTCGATCATGGCGTTGTAGACGGCGCGTGCCGCGTCGTAGCCGGGGTCCGCGGGAAGGATGAGGTCGCCCCGCAGCGCTGTGCGCAGTTCGTCGAAGGCACTCATGGGTCCGCCATCCCCTGAAGCACCTCCCGCTATGTACCTGAATGTTCCTGTTTCGCCTAGATTGCAGCCCGCTATTGCGTGACCTTTGCCACGAAAAGCACTGATCCTTGCTGTCTTGGGCATGAGTAGTGACATGAAGTGGTTTCGCAGGCACACCGAGTCCGACCGTCGTCCGACCGCCCGCGAGCGCGCCGCCGCCGCGCGCACCGCTCGCGCCGAAGCCGACCTCCGCGCCACCGAGGCCGAGATCCACGCCCTGGCCGCCCGTGCCCGTCGCGCGGTCCGCAACGCCTGACATCACACGAAGAGCGCGTCCACGACCCGGTGGACGTGCGCACGAAAGCGGGCCATCTCCCTCGGATCGCCGCGCGGCGCGATGAGGGGGATGCCCGCCACCGCGTGCAGTTGGATCGTCCAGACCAGCGTCCAGACGACGAGTTCCGCGTCGACCCCCTCGCGCGCGATCGCGGCCAGCGCGGGCACGAGGGGGTCGGCCTGCGGCTTGGCGTAGGTCCGCTCGACGTCCCTGAGGTCGCTCGCGTCGTTCATCCACCGCTGCACCCACAAGGCGGCCACGTGCGGATTCTCGTGCATGTAGTCGAGGTAGTCGTCGACGAGGCGGTGGTAGTCGTCCCGGGTGAAGCCGGGCCGCAGATGTTCGGCCACGAGCCGCAGGTCGAGGTCCTGCGCCTCCTGGTAGACCGCGAAGTAGAGGGCACGCCGCCCCCCGAACTCCCCGGCTATCTCCTCGATGGGCACACCGGCCGCGCTCGCGATGAGCTCACTCGTCGTCTGGTCGTAGCCCAGTTCGCCGAACAGTCGTGCGGCGGCGCCCAGAAGTCTCTCGCGGGATGTCCGTTCCGCCATGGCGCCGCCTCCTCCGCCGGGATCCGCAGTGGTCAGGGCGCGGGCGAGTACGTGGTGAGGGTCTCCTGCCGCGACTGCACAGGGACGCTGAGCGTGCCCGTGCCGGCCTTGGCGAAGGTGAAGGTGAGCTCGATGTTCCCGCCGCTCGGCAGGGGCGCCTTGACGCCTTTCAGGATGATCTTCGCGCCCGGCCCGACCCGGACGTCCTGCCCGGCGGGCAGCGGGATCGTGCCGCCGACGATCTCGGACGACTGCGCGGCCGACGACGTGACGGACTGCAGCACATCGGCCTGGGCGGTGGTGCCCGAGGTGTTGTCGACCTCGCCGCCCGCCGGATGGTTGACCATCGTCAGGTAGACCGGGACGTTCGAGCCCGCGGGCAGTTCCGCCCCGTCGTCGCCGCCGAGCACGAACACGTCCCGGAGGTCGATCTGGCCGACCTGCCCGTCCACGCCCGCCTCGGGGGACACCGAGCCGGAGTCGCCCGCGTCCTCGTCGCCGCCGCCGCAGCCGAACAGCAGTGTCCCGCCCAGCAGTGCCAGCGCCGCGACCGAACCGATCCTCATGCGTCCCCCCAAAGCGTCCTCGCCCCTCCCTGTGGGGATGCCAGCGATCCGCTCCCGGCAAAACACCCGTCGTCCCATGCGAGGGCAAAGGCGCGCGGGCGGGCCGTCGGACGTCAGGAGACCGGGACGGCGTCCTCGAACGTCATGCGCAGGTGGGAGACGGTCGTCGTCGTGAGCGCCGGGAGGCGGTCGAGGCCGAGGCGACGGAGGTCCTCGGCGGCGGGATGGGGGCCGAGGACGACGGCAGCCCCTCCGGGGCGCATGCGCACGCCTGACGGGGTCATCACCCAGGGGGTGCGCCGGGTGACGCCGTCTATGCAGGAGTAGGCGTCGACCGTGGTGGTGCCCGCGCTGGAGGGCACGGGAAGGCCGGGCTTCACCTGGAGGGCGACGGCGAGGGCGCCCTTCTCGTGGACGGCCGCGCGCTGGGGGTTCGACCAGTCGATCGGCAGGTGGGTGAGGACCTTGGGGAACCCCCAGATGCCCCGTCCCGCCGCCAGAGTGAACTCCCCGTCCACGGGAAGCCAGTGGATGAAGGCTCCGACGGGAGAGGCCCCCTCGCCCTTGCCCTCGACGAGGAAGGCGACGGCGAACTCGTGGTAGGGGCCCAGGTCACCGTCCTCGTACTCGATGAAGGCGAGCGTGCACACCGCGAGGCCGGGGCCCGGGCGCAGGACGCGCAGGCCGCTGTAGCCGATGACGCTCTGGGCGGTGCGCGCAGGAACGGCCCACATGGCCGAAGCCACGCGGGCCTTGCGGATCTCGACGGGCATGGCGATCTGTCGTCCCTGGATCTCGTGCATGCCTCAAGTAGAACAGGTTCTAGATCGGAGTCTCAAGGCCCGCCCCGCCGGGCCCGGTTCCGGTCACCGCCGGGTGAGCTCGGGGCGCAGCGCCAGCAGGACGCCCAGAGCGGCGTACCCGACGACCAGATGGACACCGCCGACCCAGCCCGCGACGTCCTCGCCGAAGATCCCGTAGGCCGGTACCGACACGATCGCCCAGCTCTCGGCGACCAGCGGCCACCCGCGCAGCACGCCCCGCCAGCGGCCCGCGAAGGCCAGCTTGACCGAGATGATCGCCATGCCCAGCATCGACAGCGGCCAGGTCAGGTCGAGGACCGCCAGCCACCCCGACTCGGCCTGCGCGTCGGGCAGGACGCCGTGCAGCAGCGACCAGACGCTCGCCAGGCCGAGCACGAACGCCTCGAACCGCAGCGCGAACCGCGCGGCCTTCGACGTGCCGATCGCCATCGTGCGGATCTGCACCCACAGCAGGCAGAGCACGCCGAGCTGGAAGGCGAGTCCGGTCAGGTCGATGATCCGGCCCTCGGTGCCCGTGCCGTCGCTGCCGAAGGCGCAGATCGTCACGGCCCAGGTCAGGGCGCCCGCGGTCAGGCCGAGGCCCGCCCTGCGGATCGCCGCATCCGACGGCCCGGTCCCCGCCGCGGGGCCGCTCGGCGCGGCGACGTCGGTCCGGGCGCGGGCCCGCTCGTTGGTGTAGCGCGTTTCCATGGTCTCCTCCGGTCGGTGTCACGTGCGGCGTCTGCCGCGACGTGGTCCACGATCCGCGCCCGCCGTCCCGAGCCGGCAGGGCCGCCCATCCCCGATCCGCGCCCGGATCAGCGCCGGGCCGTCCCGGGACGCGCGTCCCTGGGAGGACGCCCCGGAAAAAGCGACAATGACGGACGTGACCGATGCGTCCCCCGCCGAGAAGCCCACCGGCGCCCCGCCACCCGCGGCCTCCGAACCTTCCACCGTCCAGCCCGCGTCGGCTCCCGGCTCGGTGCGGGCCGTCCTGCCCGCCGCGCTCGCCCTCGTGGCGCTCGCGTGCACCATCGCGACCGCGGTCCTGGAGGTGCGGAACGCCGGGGTGGACGTCCCGCGCAACACCGGCGTGGACGGGACGAGCTGGCCCGCCTCCCTCTGCGGCTTCGTGCAGGCGGCCTCCGCGGCGCTGCTGCTGCGCAGGCTGCCCCGGCATCCGGTCGCCTGGGTGCTGATGGTGTCCGGGCTGCACTGGGCGCTCAACGGGCTGGCCGGCGCCTGGATCGTGCACGGCCTCTACGTCGCCCCGGGCGCGCCCGGCGTCGCCCCCGCGTTCTGGCTCTACACCAGGCTCGGCGCGGCGCTCCTGCTCGGGCTGCCCCTGCTGCTCCTGCTCTTCCCGGACGGCAGGCTGCCGGAGACCCGGCTCTGGCGGGTGCTCGCGGCGGTGAGCCTCGGGCTGACGGCGCTGCTGCCCGTCGTCTGGGCGCTCGTCCCCTCCTCGGTCATCGCCGCCATGGAAGGGCCCCCGGCGCCGGAGATCGCCCGGCTCGACCTCGACCCGCTGAGCCTGAACCTGCCCGACGCCTTCTGGACCGCGACCGTCCACGCCGCGCAGGCGGTCACCCCGGTGACGCTGCTCGTCCCGCTGGCCGTTCTCGTGCACCGCTACCGCGCCGCGGGGCCGGAGGGCCGCGCCCAGATCCGCTGGCTGATCTGGGCCGCGCTGGTCAACGCGTGCGTGCTGCTCCTTCCCCTGGTCCTTTCGTCCGACCTCCCGGCACTCCTGCTCTACGCAGGCATCTGCCTCGCCTGCGCGGCGATCCTCGCGGCGGTGGCCAAGTACCGGCTCTACGACATCGACAGGCTGCTCCCGGCGACGCTCCTGTACGCGCTCCTCGCCTGCGTCGTCGTGGGCCTGGACGTCGTCGTGTTCACGGTGGCCGGGAGCGTCCTCGGCGAACGGGACTCGGCGCTCGCGGCCATCGCCGTCGTCGCCGTCGCCTACGCGCCGCTGCGCACGGGCCTGTGGCGGCTGTCCCGCCGCCTCGTCCGCGGCTCCCGCGACGACCCCTACGCCATGGTCTCGACCCTCGCGGCCCGGCTCGACCAGGCCAGCGGCCCGGACGAGCAGCTGTCCGCCCTGGCGAGAACGGTCGCCGACGCCTTCCGGCTGCCTTACGTCCGGGTCGAGATCCAGCATCCCGACGGGGTGCGCTCGGTCGTCGAGCACGGAATCCCACGCGGCCCCTCGGTGTCGCTGCCCGTCGTCTACTCCACCGCGGCCGTGGGCAGGCTCGTGCTGTGCCGGGCCGAACTGACCGAACGCGACCAGCGGCTGCTCGGCGACCTCGTGCGCCAGGCCGCGGCGGCGGCCCGCGCGAGCGAACTGAGCGCCGACCTCCAGCGGATCCGCGCCCAACTCGTCACGGCCCGCGAGGAGGAGCGCCGAAGGCTCCGCCGCGACCTGCACGACGGGCTCGGGCCGAGCCTCGGCGCGGTCGCGCTCCGCATCGAACTGGCCCGCAACCTCGCGGCCGGCGACCCCGCCCGCGCGGACGCCATCCTGGAGCAGACCGCGGCGGAGGTCTCCGGCGTGATGGCCGACGTCCGCCGCCTCGTCCACGACCTGCGCCCGCCCGCCCTCGACGAACTCGGCGTGCTGCGCGCCGTCGAGCAGCACGCCGACCGTCTGCGCTCGGCGGCGCTCCAGATCATCGTGGTCGGCGGCGGGGGCCTCGACGAGCTTCCGGCCGCCGTGGAGGTCGCCGCCTACCGGATCGTGTCCGAGTCCCTCGCCAACGTCGTCCGGCACTCGGGCGCGGGCCGCTGCGAGGTGACGCTCGCCGTGCGCGGACCGGTGCTGGAGGTCGAGGTCCGCGACGACGGCTCGGGCATCGGTCCCGACACCGCCGCGGGCGTCGGCATGCTGTCGCTGCGTGAGAGGGCCGCCGAACTGGGCGGGGACTGCGCGGTCACCTGCCCGGAAAGCGGTGGCACACTGGTGCGCGCGAGACTCCCCCTGCAGGCGGAGTCCGCGATGGAGACGGCGATGGAGGCCGCAGGTGCCTGAAGCTTCCGGCGAGCCCTTGCGGATCCTCCTCGCCGACGACCACCCCGTCTATCGCGACGGACTGGCCATGCTGCTCGGCTCGGTGCCCGGCATCGACGTCGTCGGCACCGCGGCTTCGGGGGCCGAGGCCGTCACGGGGGCTGCCGAACTCCAACCCGACATCGTGGTGATGGACGTCGGAATGCCCGGCATGGACGGGATCGAGGCGACCCGCCGGGTCACCGCGGCGAGCCCGCACATCGGCGTCGTCGTGCTGACCATGGCCGAGGAGGAGGCCACCCTCTTCGCCGCGATGCGGGCCGGAGCGCGCGGCTACCTGCTGAAGGGCGCGAACCAGGCCGAGATCGTCAGGGCGATCCGCGGGGTGGCCGCCGGGGACGTCATCTTCGGGCCGTCGGTGGCACGCCGCGTCGCCGACTTCTTCGCCGGACCCCAGGACGCGGAGGCCTCCGTCCCGGAGCCCGCCGAGTACGTCTTCCCGCAACTCACCCCCCGCGAGCGCGACATCATAGAACTGGTCGCCGCGGGCCGCTCCAACGCGCAGATCGCCGCAGCACTGTTCCTGTCCCAGAAGACCGTCCGCAACAACGTGTCGAACATCTTCACCAAACTGCACGTCGCCGACCGCGCCGAAGCGATCATCCGCGCCCGCGACGCCGGCCTAGGACGCTGACCCCCGAACAGACCCCCACCCCCGACCCACCGCCCCACGCGGCCCCAAGCCCCGGCAGGTTGACCGGGCCCGGAAACATCGTCTTACGTGGCTACGAGCCCGACAGGGCCGCCCAGGCCCGAAACGCCGACCTGCACGGCCTCTGCCGGATCTCTGTAGAACTTCCAGGTCTGGTACGCCGACCTGTGCGGCGTGACCCGGGATCGCTGGCAGAGGTCGAGGGCCCGGAGGCTGGTTTGTGTGGTTTTGGGGGCTCGGAGGCTCGGATGGCCGGGGGAGGGCGGCGGGTGGGTCATGGGACGGGGGAGTTGTAGCGGAGCAGCGCGGCGTGGTCGGGGTGCAGGCGGACCTCGGTGAGGGTGCCGTTGTCCAGGGCGGGCAGACGGCGGCGGTATTCGGCGAGGGGGATGCCGAGGAGATGGCACAGGGCCAGGCGGATCGCGGTCGTGTGCGCCACGACCAGGACGCGCCCGCCCTCGATCTGCCGAAGGCAGGAGACGAAGCGGTCGGCGGCGGCGCCGGGCCTTTCCCCGCCCGGAAGGGGGTGCGCCGCCGGATCGGCCTCGAACGCGGCGCGCGCGGCCGGGAAGCGGACGCGCATCTCGGCCTTGGTCATCCCCTCGGCGAGACCGAAATCCAGCTCCCGCAGCCGTGCGTCGGCCTGCAGCGGCACCCCCGCCGCCCGCGCGCTGGGCGCCGCGGTCACCTGGGCCCGGCTCAGCGTCGAGCTCCACACCGCGTCGAGCCCGGCCCCCTTCGCCCACCCGGCCAGCCGCTCCGCCTGCCGCACCCCCGCGTCCGTCAGTGCGATGTCGCTGACCCCCGCATACCGGTTCTCGGCATGCCACACCGTCTCCCCGTGCCGCACCAGCACAAGATCCGTCATCCCGCCCCTCCCTACCCGGCTCCGACCACCCCGAAGATCATCCCACCCTTCCCCGGCCCCGCCCCTCCAGACCACGTCGTCTCCTCCCATGCGTCGCCGTGGGCCCGACGCGCTACGCGATCCCGAACCGCGTCCCGCCTCGAACGGCCGCGGCGTCGCCCTGTGAGAGGGCGGTCGGTCGCGAAGGTCGTGGGCGCGGCCCCGGTGGTCGGTGCTGCCGCGACGCTCGACTCTTCGGGCGCGCACGGCTTCAGCCCATCGTCTTCTGCCCGTCGATCGCCTCGCGCAGGATGTCGGCGTGCCCGGCGTGCTGGGCCGTCTCGGCGAGGATGTGCAGGAGGACGCGCCGGACCGTCCACGTGGCGCGGGGTGGGAACCACGGTGCTTCGGGGAGGGTGTGCGCGGTGTCGAGGTCGAGCCCGGCGACCAGCGACTCGGTCTCGGCGGCGATGTCGGCGTAGAGGTCGAGCAGGGATTGCAGGGTCTCGCCCTCGTCCGGCACGAACTCGCGGGCGTGGCCCGCGGAGTCGGTGGGCCGGCCCTCGGCGCCGTGGACGGCGAAGCGCATCCAGCCGCGCTCGGTCAGCGCCACGTGCTTGACCAGCCGCCGAGGGTCAGTTCGCTCACCGTGCTGCGCTGCGCCGCCTGCTCTTCGGTGAGCCCCCTGACGGCGAAGCGCAGGAAGTCCCGGTGCTGCCCCAGCGCGGTGAGCAGATCAGCGCGTTCCGTGTTCATGGCGTCACTATAGGTCCACGCTGAGTGTTGGTCGAACTGATATTCGAGTCGTCCCGTCTTTCAGAGATGCCGGATTCGTCTATCCCTACCGATTTGGTAGAAAAGTTTGGTCAGGGGCTGGATACCCGATTTCGGTCATGGTCTACTGGCTTCTCCTAGTTTTCCTATCGAAGGAGTTGGAATGTCGCTGTCCCGTCGCGGATTCGCCGGACTCGTCGGAGGGGGAGCCGCGAGTGCGGCCCTGGCGGGCACCCCCGCGTTCGCCTCGCCGTCCGAGCCGAGGGCGGGAGAGGTGGAGTTCAAGGCGGAGAAGGGCAAGAAGCGCCCGCCGAAGCAGCCCAACATCCTCGTGATCATCGCCGACGACCTCGGCGCCGCGGACGTGTCGAGCTACGGCGCCCCGCACATCAAGACGCCCAACCTCGACAGGCTCGCCGCGCAGGGCGTCCGGTTCACCCAGGCCTACTCGGGTTCGGCCACCTGCTCGCCCACGCGGTTCTCCCTCTACACGGGCCGCTACCCGGGGCGCCTCCCCGGCGGTCTGCTGGAGCCGCTCAACGCCCGCGGCGTCGGCCTGCCGCCCGAGCACCCCACTTTGGCGTCCCTGCTGAAGAAGGCGGGCTACGACACCGCCCTCATCGGCAAGTGGCACGCGGGCTACCTGCCGGAGTTCAGCCCCACCAAGAGCGGCTGGGACGAGTTCTTCGGCAACTTCGGCGGCGCGCTCGACTACTTCTCCAAGATCGGCACGCAGGGGGAGTACGACCTCTACGAGGGCGACGCCACCTACGAGGACCTCCGCTACTACGAGACGATCCTCACCGAGCGCGCGGTGGACTACGTCGGCCGCCGCCACGACAGGCCCTGGCTGCTGAACCTCAACTTCACCACGCCGCACTGGCCCTGGGAGACCAAGGACGACAAGGCGGTCAGTGACGAGATCACCGCCAAGATCAAGGCCGGTGCGAACCCGACCCAGGCCCTCCTGCACAACGACGGCGGGTCGGTGGAGGTCTACGCCGAGATGGTCGAGTCGCTGGACGCGTCGATCGGCAAGGTGCTGGCCGAGCTGCGCAGGTCGGGTCAGGAGGACAACACCGTGGTGCTGTTCTCCAGCGACAACGGAGGCGAGCGCTTCTCCTACAACTGGCCGCTGACCGGGAACAAGGCGAGCCTGTACGAGGGCGGCATCCGCGTCCCGAACATCCTGCGCTGGCCCGCGGCCCTCAAGGGCAGGCAGTACAGCGCACTGCCCGTCTTCAGCCCCGACTGGACGGCGACCCTCCTGGAGTTCGCCGGAACCGTCCCGGACGCGGCCTACCCTCTGGACGGCAGGAGCATCGCCGGCCACCTGCTGCGCGGGGAGTCGGTGCCCGAGCGCGACCTGTTCTGGCGCACCCGCGGCTACCGGGCGCTGCGCCGGGGCGACTGGAAGTACTTCCGCGGCACCAACGGGCAGGACCAGCTGTTCAACCTCGCCGTCGACGAGCGCGAGGTGAGCAACTACGCGGCTTCGGAGCCCGCGAAGCTGGCCTCCCTGAAGCAGTCGTGGGAGGCCATCGCAGGCACCCTGCTGCCTTACAGCTGACGTAACGGCCGCGGCCTTTCCGGCCCGACAGGGGCGCGCGACGGTTCCCGACCATGGGACCGTCGCGCTTCCATTTTCGGGCCTGCTGTGGGACGGGTTTCATTCTGTCCATAAACTCGCAGGCAAGGGCCGGTGCCGGGTGCGTCGGCCCGGTGGGCCCGCCAACGGCGGCGGCCCGCGGAAAGGCACAGGACAATGACATATCTGACGGTCTCCGGTCCGCGCAGGCTGGACGTGACCCAGCGGGAGGAGCCCTACACGCCCGCACCCGACGGCGTCGTCGTGGACCTCGTCTACACGGGCATCTGCGGCACCGACGTGCACGGCTACACCGACGGGCACATGCTCCCGCCCGCGGTCTTCGGCCACGAGTGGACCGGCCGCATCAGCGCGGTGGGCGCCGAGGTGAAGGGGCTGCGGATCGGGCAGCGGGTCGTCGGCGGTGTGGGCCCCGCCTGCGGGCACTGCCCCCAGTGCCGGGCCGGGCACGCCCGCCAGTGCGACACCGCCTTCGCCGAGGCCAACGGGGTGGACCCGGCCGCGCCCCCGCACGGCGGTTTCGCGCGCAGGCTGGCGGTGTCCGCCCGGCGCGTCATCCCGGTGCCCGACGCGCTGACGGACGCCGAGGCCGCCCTCGTCGAGCCCGCCACCGTGGCCTTCCACGCGGTCCGCCGCGCCGCGATCGTCTTCGGCGCCCTCGTCGTCGTCCAGGGCGCGGGCCCGATCGGCCTGCTCACCGCGCAGCACGCGCGCAACGCCGGCGCGGGCCGCCTCATCGTCTCCGAGCCGTCGCCGGCGCGCCGCGAGACGGCTCTGCGCCTCGGATTCACCGACGTGGTCCCGCCCGAGGACCTCGCTCCGCTGCTCGCCGCCGCCTCAGGCGGCCTCGGCGCCGACGTCGTGTTCGAGTGCGCGGGCGTCGCGGCGCTGCTCCAGCCGTCGGCCGAGCTGGTGCGCCGCGGCGGCACCCTCGCGCTGCTGGGCTTCCCCTTGACGGACTCGACGGTCAGCTACGGCGACTGGCAGGCGCGCGAGCTCACCGTGATCGGCTCCCTCGCCTACAACCATGACGACTTCACCGCCACGATGCAGGCGATCGCGTCGCGGAGGCTGGACGTCAAGGCGCTGCACACCGCGACGATCCCGCTGTCGCAGCTGCGCGACATGCTGGAGGAGCTGGACTCCGGCAGGAGCCCCCAGACCAAGGTGCTCGTCGACCTCAACGCCTGACGCGCGAAGGCCCCGGCACACCCGTGCCGGGGCCTTCGCGCTGCCGGGAGCTAGCCGAGCCCGCCCTCGTTCGGGGCGAGGACGCCCGCGATGACCAGGAACAGGATCAGGAAGCCGAGCGCCACGCGGTACACGACGAAGGGCATGAACGTGTGGGTGCTGATGTACTTCAGGAACCACGCGACGGCGGCGTAGCCGACGACGAACGCGATGAGGGTCGCGACGATGGTCGGGCCCCACGCGGGGGAGGGCCCCTCGCCGATGTCGAAGAGCTCCAGGACGCCTGAGGCGAGGACGGCGGGCATGGCCAGCAGGAACGAGAAGCGGGCGGCGGCCTCGCGGCTGTAGCCGAGGAACAGGCCCGCGCTGATGGTGCCGCCGGAGCGCGAGACGCCCGGGACCAGGGCGAGGGCCTGGGCGAAGCCGTAGCCCAGCGCGTGCGGCAGCGTCAGCTGGCTGATGGGCTTGCCGGGGGAGTTCAGCCGGAGCCGGTCGGCGGCGGCGAGGATGAGCCCGAAGAGGATGAGCGTCGCGCCGATGATGCGCAGGTCGCGCAGGGCGGTCTCGATGGTGTGCTGGAAGATGAGCCCGAGGATGCAGATGGGCAGCGATCCGGCGATGATGAACCAGCCCATGCGGGCGTTGGGGTCGCCCCGCATCTCCTTCTTGAACAGCGCCAGCACCCACGAGCGGATGATGGACACGATGTCCTTGCGGAAGTAGATGAGGACCGCGGCCTCGGTGCCCAGTTGCGTGACCGCGGTGAACGCGGCGCCGGGATCCTCCCAGCCGAACAGCGCGGAGAACACCCGCAGGTGGGCGCTGGAGGAGATGGGCAGGAACTCGGTGAGCCCCTGGAGAAGCCCGAGGACGACGGCTTCGAACCACGACATGAGTCAAGCGCTCCGATTCGGAGACGGACGGGAGGACGATCGCGAAGCCGATCATGACCCCGCCCGCCGAGATGTTACCTCGAAGACCGGTGAAGGGTCCGATCGTCGCCGATCATTCATCCGACCTTATTCTCCTTTTCCTCCGATCTTGACGGGAGTAGGGAAAGCGGCCGCGTTCCACCGGTCAGCCGCCGCGGGAGCGCCAGCGGAGCGCGAACCACAGCTCCATCCGGACGTCGGGGTCGGAGAGATCCCGGTCGAGCAGCCGGCTCACCTGGCGCATCCGGTGCCGGACGGTGTTGCGGTGCACCCCGAGGTCCGCCGCCGTCCTGTCCCAGCTGCCGTGGTGGGCCAGCCAGGCGCGCAGCGTGCCGAGCAGCACGGCCGCGTCGCGGGCGCCGTCCAGCGGGGCGAGGAGGCGGGCGGCGTGGCGGGCGGCTTCCACGGGCTCCAGAACGCCCAGGAGCCCGTCGGCCGGCTCGTCCGCGATCATGGCCGCGCCCTGGATTCGGGAGCCGTTCAGGGCGGCCTCCGCCTGCTCGCGGGCCTCCCGGAGGTCCTCGGCCCGGTGGGCGCGGCTGATCCCGGCGAAGATCCCCGCCTCGTCCAGCGCGCGGGCGCCGTCTCCCGGTGGCCTGTCGCCCGGGACCAGGGCGGTGTACGCCTCGCCGTCGGGCATGACGTAAGGCGTCGCGAGGATCTCGGCGAGAGAGCGGGCCACGGCGCCGGGCGGCCCGTGCAGGCCCGGTGGAAGGGCGCGGATCACCCGCCAGGTGGTGTCCTCGGGCAGGTCGAAGGGGGCCGCGAAGGCCGCCTCCCAAGCGGGCGGCCTCAGGAGGCCCGCGACGGCGGCCGCGCCCAGCGTGCCGGCGGCCGAGGTCTCGGCGGGCGCGGTGAACAGCAGCGACAGCGCCGAGGCCGCCACCGCGATGAGTCCTCGGTCGGCCACCCCGAAGGGCGCCTCGCGGGCCACCGCCATGGCGTAGCCGGACGGGGAAGGGCCGATCAGCCGCTGGATCTCCACCTGCTGGCCCGCGGTGTTCAGCGCGGCGCTGAGCGGCGTGCGGCTCTCGCAGGCCCGGTTGAGCGCCTCGCTCACCCGGCGGTCCGCGCGGACCTCGCCGGCCGCCCAGGTCCGGTCCCGGTTGTGATCCACGACGAGGACCCAGCCCTCGAGCAGATCGGCGAGCCGGTCCACGACCGCGCGCAGCGGGCCGGGGCCGCCCGCCGCCCGGATCAGCACGCCCTGGCCCTCCGACAGGCGGCGCAGCGCCAGGGTCTCGGCCCGGACGAGCTCGGCGTGGTGGGCCTGCGAGAGCGCCGCGAACGGGATCTCCGGCGGGATCTCCAGGAGCGGCATGCGGGCCGCGGCGCAGGTCGCGATAAGCGCGGCGGGCACCTGGTCGAAGACCCCTGGAGTCAGCCCGAATCCGAGGGCGGTGACCCCGGCGGCGGCGAGGCGCGCGACGTAGGCGGTGCTGTTCTCCGGCCGGAAGCCGATGCCCGCGGTGAGCAGCAGTTCGCCGCCGGACAGGTACGGCGTCGGGTCGGCCAGTTCACTGACGTGGACCCAGCTCACCAGCCGGTCCGCCGGACCCGCGCCGCTCAGGACGCGGAGGCCGAACCGGTCGACGAAGAGCCGGAGGTGCACCACCTCACCAAGCTAGCCGCTCCCCGCCCGCGGCCCGGCCACCGGCCTGGAGCGCCGACCTCCGCCCCGAGTCCGGGACCCGTCCATGGCGGAGCGCGCACCGGGTTGCGGGCGACGCGCTGGGGGCGCAGGCTGTGATCATGCACCGATCCGCGCCGCTCGTCGTCGTCATGGGGGTCTCCGGCTCCGGCAAGACCACGATCGGGCAACTGCTCGCCGAGGCTCTGGACGTGCCCTTCGAGGAGGGCGACGGGCACCACCCGGCGGAGAACGTCGCCAAGATGGCCTCCGGACTCCCTCTCACCGACGAGGACAGGGAGCCCTGGCTCGACATCCTCGGCGGCTGGCTGCGCCTCCACGAGGCGGGCGGAGGCGTCATGTCCTGCTCGGCCCTCAAGCGCGCTTACCGCGACCGCCTGCGCTCGTTCGCCCCGACGGTGCGCTTCCTGCATCTGCACGGGCCCAGGGAGCTGCTGGCCTCCCGGCTCCAGGACCGGACGGCGCACTTCATGCCGCCGTCCCTGCTCGACTCCCAGCTCGCCATCCTGGAGCCGCTGGCGGACGACGAGGCCGGCGCGACCCTCACCGTGGGTCCCCTCCCGTCGGTCCTGACCCACAGGGCGCTCGTCGTTCTAGGCGCCGTGCCCACCGACGACTGACCGGCCGAGAAGGCCGAAACGGCGTCCGCCCTCCCGATCCGGTCGTTCCGGCCCTTCGGGGTCGTGAAGCGGCCAAGAGCGCCTTCTTCCTTCGGGGAGGGGACGAGCCCCTCGTTCCACCACATCATGGGAGCTGTCCGAGATCGCGGATTTTCTCGGGCGGCCGGATTTTGTCGGCGGGCGCGCGTACTGTCTGACCAGGAAACTGCGGTTGCGGAGGGGAAACATCATGGGCGCTTGGGATTACGGGCCGTTCGACAACGACAGCGGGCTGGACTTCGCGGGATCGGTCAGCGGCGCGCCGGAGGCCGCGGCCGAGACGATCCGGGGGGCGATGGCCGACGTCGTGCAGGGCACGGACTACCTGGAGGAGCACGAGGTCTCGGGCGCGCTCGTCGCGGCCTGCTTCGTGGCCGAGCGCCTCGCGCCGGGCACGATCGAGGACGCGATCGGGCGCGATCACGCGGCTCGGCTGGACTTCGGCGCGTCCCCCGCGCTCGTCGGACTCGCCGTCGCCGTCTTCGACCGGGCCTTCGAGGCGCACGACAACGAGTGGGCCGAGCTGTGGGAGGACGCGGGCGCGCTGGACAAGGTGCGCGCCGAGCACGCCGCGTGCGAGGCGGTCCTGCGCGCGGCAGCGCCCTGAAGGACACCAGAGCCCTGGAGCACGTCGAAGACCTGGATCCCCGCACAGCCCTGGAACCCCGCACAGCCCTGGAACCCCGTACAGGTTTGGAACCCCGCACAGCTCTGGAGGACGTCGCGGTCCTGGAGGGCGGGCGTGCCGTGGTGCGGCTCAGAGCACGGGAGGACGTCGGAGCCCCTGGGGGCGCCAGGGTCCTGGACGGCCTCAGAGCCCGGCGGTCCGCAGGATCTCGGCCGTCACCGTGGCGGGATCGGTGAGCATCACCATGTGCTCCGAGGTCGGGGACGCGACGAAGCGGCCGGCCCGGTGCGCCGCCGCCGTCGCCCGGTGCGCCTCGGTGAGCGCGTCGCGGTCGGCCTGGTAGGAGTCGGAGGGCTTGGTGCCGGAGATCACGCAGAGGTCCAGGTCGCCCAGGGCGGGCGGGGCGTCGCGGAGCGCCCGCAGGTCGGCGATGCCCCCGATCGCCTCGGCGGCCATGCCCCGCGCGGCGCGCACGGTGCAGTCTTCGGCGCGGTGGTCCGCGGCGACGTCGGCGGGCTGCGCGTCACCGGCGGACGGATCGCCGAAGGGGTGGTGGAGGCCGAGCCCGGCGAGCCGCACGACCTCGGCACCGCCCTCGGTGAACCGCACCTCGGCCTCGGGCGTGAAGTACAGCGCGCAGTTCTCGTCGGTCGGGTCGATCAGGACGAGGCCGCGGATCCGGTCGGGGCGGGCCGCGGCGGTGGCCCGCACCACGAGGCCGCCCCAGCTGTGGCCGACCAGCACGAACGGGCCGTCCCCGAGCGCGTCCAGCAGCGCCGAGAGGTCGGCGGCGAGCCGGGCGAGGGTGCGCGGCGCGGTGTCGTCGTCGCTGCGGCCGAGGCCGGCCCGGTCGTAGACGACGGTCCGAGCGTGCCGCGCGACCTCGGGGACGACCAGCCCCCAGCAGGACCGCGAGAGGCCCATCCCGGATTCGAACACCACGGTGACGTCGCCCGTGCCGCGCACCATGTGGTGCAGCCGCCGTCCGCCGTCGACCTCGGCGAACCGGCTCGCCCCGAGCGTGTGCTCCTGCCCCGACATCAGCCACCATCTCCGTCAAAACCTAATGAACTGGGGCAACTCTAGTCTCTTGGTTCATTTGAACGTCATTTCGCCCACATGGTCCCGAGCGGAGCCGAGGCGCTCTCACGGGGCCGCAGCCGCGGCCGCAAGGACGCGGTGGCCGCCAGACGCCGTCGCGCCCACCGCGGTGCCCGCAGGGGCGCTTGCCCGCGGAGCCTCTCGCGGTGCTCTCGGCCGGTCGGCGGCGCCGAGTTGCCGTCTGGGTCGGGACCAAGGGCACGTGGACGGGGGCCTTTCGCGGGGGGTGGGGGT
Source organism: Actinocorallia aurea (assembly GCF_054783995.1). NCBI lineage: Bacteria > Bacillati > Actinomycetota > Actinomycetes > Streptosporangiales > Thermomonosporaceae > Actinocorallia > Actinocorallia aurea. Next base: position 27,441 of record NZ_BAAGPQ010000036.1, on the reverse strand, counting down.
GCTGGGGCGGTGGGAGGGAAAGGAGAGTCAGGGGGTGGATGTGGACGAGGCGCATCGGATCGGGGTGGCGGAGGTGGCGGGCCGGCTCGGCACCGACGTGCGGGCGGGGCTGGACTCGCGCGGCGCGGCGGACCGGCTGGCCGAGGAAGGGCCGAACCTGCTGACGGCGGCGAGGGGCAAGAGCGCGCTGCGGCGTTTCGTCGAGCAGTTCCACAACGCGCTCATCTACGTGCTGCTGGCGTCCGCGCTGGTGACGGCCCTGCTCGGCGAGGTCGTCGACACCCTCGTGATCTGCGCGGTGGTGCTGGCCAACGCCGTTGTCGGATATCTCCAGGAGTCGAAGGCGGAGAAGGCGCTCGCGGCGCTCGCGGCGATGGCGCCGCAGGAGGCGGTCGCGCTCCGCGACGGCGAGCGGGTCAGGCTGCCCGCCGCGGAGCTGGTGCGCGGCGACGTCGTGGTGCTGGGCGAGGGCGACAAGGTGCCCGCCGATCTGCGGATCGCCGAGGCGCACCGGCTCGCGGTCGACGAGTCGGCGCTCACCGGCGAGTCGGTCGCCGTCGGCAAGGACCCGCAGGCGCCGCCGGGCGAGGCGCTCGGCGACCGGAAGAACATGGCCTACTCGGGCACCCTCGTCACCGCGGGCAGCGGCGCCGGGATCGTCACCGCCACCGGCGACGCGACCGAACTGGGCAAGGTGAACCGGCTCGTGGGCGCCGCCACCGCAGTCCGCACCCCGCTCACCCGCAAGATCGACGCGTTCACCAAGGCCGTGACGGTCGCGATCCTCGTGCTCGCGGTCCTCACCTTCGCCGTCGGAATGCTGCGCGGCCAGGACCTCGCGCAGATGGTCACCACCGCCGTCGCCCTCGCGGTCGGCGCCATCCCCGAGGGACTGCCCGCCATCGTCACGGTGACGCTGGCGTTCGGGGTCTCGCGGATGGCCGCGCGCGGCGCGATCGTGCGGCGGCTGCCCGCGGTGGAGACCCTCGGCGGCACCACGGTCATCTGCACCGACAAGACCGGCACGCTCACCCGCAACGAGATGACCGTCGTGACCGCCTGTGCGGGCGGCGCCTCCTACGCGCTGTCGGGCGGCGGGTACGACCCAGAGGGCGAGGTCCGCGACACCGTCGACCGGCCGGTGGACGCCGCCGCCCTGCCTGCGCTCGCGGAGGTCTTCACCGCGGGCGCCGCCTGCAACGACGCGGGCCTCGCGCAGGAGGAGGACGGCTCCTGGCGGATCATCGGCGACCCGACCGAGGGCGCGCTCCTGGTGAGCGCCGCCAAGGCGGGCGTGCCTGATCCGCCCGAGCGCACCGGCGTGATCCCCTTCTCCTCGCGCGCCCAGTACATGGCCACCCTGCACGCCGACGGGACGGTCTATGTGAAGGGCTCGGCCGAGCGCGTCCTCGCCCGCTGCGCCGACGCGCTGGACGCCGACGGCCGCGCGGTCCCGCTGGACCGGGCGGAGGTCGAGCGCACGGCGGCGGCGCTGGGCGAGCGGGCCCTGCGCGTCCTCGCGTTCGCCCGGGCGAGGGGGCACCAGGGACCGCTGGAGGAACTGCCACCGCTCACGTTCCTGGGCCTCCAGGGCATGCAGGACCCGCCGCGCCCCGAGGCGGTCGCGGCGGTCGCCGCGTGCCGCACGGCGGGGATCGAGGTGAAGATGATCACCGGCGACCATCTGGCGACGGCCCGCGCCATCGGCGGCGAGATCGGCCTCGGCGGCGGCGAGGCGGTGAGCGGCACCGCGCTCGCCGCCTGCCCGGACGAGGAGCTGCCCGGGCTGGCCCGGCGGGCGTCGGTGTTCGCCCGGGTCTCGCCCGAGGACAAGCTGCGGCTGGTGAACGCGCTGCGCCGCGACGCCCAGGTGGTCGCGATGACGGGCGACGGCGTCAACGACGCGCCCGCGCTCAAGCAGGCCGACATCGGCGTCGCCATGGGGATCACCGGCACGGAGGTGGCCAAGGAGGCCGCCGACATGGTCCTCACCGACGACGACTTCGCCACCGTCGAGGCGGCGGTCGAGGAGGGCCGCGGGGTCTTCGACAACATCGTGAAGTTCATGATCTGGGCGCTGCCCGCCAACCTGGGCCTGGGGCTGCTGCTGGTGGCGGCCGTCGTGCTGGGCACGGAGCTGCCGATCGAGCCGCTCCAGGTGCTGTGGCTGAACATGACCGCGGTGCTCATCCTCGGCCTGCCGTTCGCCGTGGAGCCCCGCGATCCCGACGTGATGCGCCGCCCACCGCGCGCTCCGAAGGCCCCGCTCATCGAACCGCCGTACGTGCTGCGGATCCTGCTCGTCTCGGTGATCCTGCTCGCGGGGTCGTTCGGGCTGTTCGCCCTGGAACGCGCCGGAGGCGCCTCCACGGCCACCGCGCAGACCGTCGTGGTCAACGTCTTCGCGCTGACGCTGCTGACGTACCTGTTCGCCTGCCTGTCCCTGAACCGGCCGGTCCTGTGGCGCGGGGTGCGCCGCAACCCGTGGGTGGGCGTGGGCGCCGTGGCCCTCGTGGCGATCCAGCTCGCCTACACCTATGCCCCGCCGCTGAACTCCCTGTTCCGCTCCGCGCCCCTCACCTGGGCGCAGTGGCTGCACGTCATCGTCGTCGCGGTCGTCGCCTACGGCGCGGTGGAGGCCCTGAAGGCGGTGCAGCGACCACGGCGGTTCACGCCGGCAGAAGAGGGGGCGTGAGCGGGCGGGCGGCTCAGGGGGGCGGGGTGTCTCCGGAGGGGATGGTGATCCAGGTCGCGGAGGCGGAGGCGAGCAGGGCGCCTTCGGCGGTGTACAGGGCGGTGCGGCTGAAGACCTTGCGGCCCTGCGGGGGTTCGGATTCCGCGACGACGACGTGGGGCTCGCCCGCGCGGGGGAGGGCCGCGATCTCGGCGGACATCCGGCCGAGGACCATCGGGTGCGCCGCGAGGTCCTGGGTCCAGGCGCCGGGGCAGTCGAGCGCGGCCCACACGAGCGGCGCGGCGATCTCACCCGACGGGCCGGCGAGGTCCGCGGCGGGCGCCCAGACGCATGCCACCGAGGAGGCGCGGCCGGGCAACGCGCCGGGCTCCAGGGCGAGGCCGTCGCGGGCGGGCCGTTCGGGGCCGCAGACGAAGCAGCCGGGGAAAGGGTGGTGTTCGCGGCCGCGATAGCGGGCCTGGGCGGCGAGCGCTGCCTCGGGCGAGACCGTCGGCACGACCGGCCAGGAGTCCGGGCCGGTGGGTGCGGGCGCCACCTCGGCGATCAGGGCGCCGCCGTGCAGGACACGGCCCGTGCCGCCGTCGCGCTCGACCGCCAGCGCGGTGTCCAGCGGTGGCGGCGTGCGCAGCGTGACCACCGCGCCGCCCCTGTCCGAGCCGGTCGCCGCGCGCGCGAAGACCGCACACGAGTAACCGCCGTTGCCGCTGGCGGCAGGCCCGTTGAAACGTCCAGGGATCATGACCGCCATGCGGCTGCTCCTGTTCCTGAAGCCCGACGAACCCGGTGCACCAGATGAAGCCGGTGAACGCAGGCAGGCCGCCCGAAGCCGGGCGGCCTGCTCAGTCCTCGACCCAGCCGTGCTTCTTGGCCACGATGAGGATGCTCTCGCGCAGCTTGACGATCTGCGCGCCGGTGAGCTCCGGAACCGAGGTGAGGAAGAGCTCCGTCAGCTCCCGGTTCAGCTCGCCCGGCGTCAGGACGTCGCACAGGCTGTCGTCCTCGCCGGACCAGTCGCGGTCCGGCAGGTCGAACGGCGCGTCGAGATCATCGGCGTAGGAGCCGTTGATCTTCGGCCGGTCCAGCAGCCGGACGGAAAAGGCCTTCGGGCCGCGCTCCCCGTCCATCACCTCGAACTCCACCGGCGTACCGGCCTTGAACGTGCCCTTGTCGGCGTTCAGCTCATTGGCGTGGACGAACACATCGGCTCCGCCCCCATCCGGGGCGATGAAGCCATAACCACGCACATCGTCGAAACGCAGGATTCTTCCCGACAGCGCCACAGAAACTCCCCGAGCACCAACCATTGACGACGCGCTCGCCGCGATCCTCCGCGATGGCCGTTTCCCCATCCCCGGCCGACCGCCTGTGCGATCGCCCCGGGGCGATCCCGAGCGGAATGCCCGGATCCCCTTGGCCGTGGTCGTCGGTGTTGATCTCGGTACGCGCCTACCTTGACCTTTTGACGATACCCGCTCTACGGACCGGGTGGGACGCCCGGACCCCGGCGTGTCATGCCCGGTGCTCGGTCAGGCGGCCGGTGAGAGTTCCGCCGCGAGATAGTCGCGCCACTCCCGGACCAGCGGATGGCCCCGGTGCGGGGTGAGCGAGCGCGTGAAGGACCGCAGCAGCGACAGCGCGCGGTGCGAGGACAGCCCGTTGGCCATGGGCACCGCGGGCCGGGCCACCGACAGCGCCTCGTCGAGCGCGCCCTGGCCGTGCAGCGCCTGGGCGTGGTGCACGACGTTGAACTGGGCCGAGCGCGGGTAGGCGGCCCCGAACCCGGCGAGGGCCGTGCGCGCGCAAGCGGCGGCCCGCACGTGGTCGCCGATGAGCCGCCACGCGCACCCGGCCTCCGCGGCGATCTCGGCGGGGCCGAGGTTGCTGATCCAGTGCGGTTCGGCGTCGCCGGCGGAGGCCCGCGCGAAGGTCGTCTCGACCTCGCCGAGCAGTTTCTCGACGCGGCGCGCGGCGTGCCGGTCCGGGGTGTCGCACTGCGCGGCCTGGAGCGCGGTCGCGCGCGCCTCGCGCAGCGCGAGCGCGGCGCTGACGCGCGGGGGAGCCTTCGCGGCCCGTCCCGCGTCCCGGGCGGCCCTGGCGAGGCGGATCGCCCAACGGGCCTGTGCGAGGTCGATCGCCTGCTGGGCCATGACGGTGAGGACCCAGGCCGCGGTCATGCCGTCGCCTCCGGCCTTGGCGAGGCTCAGCGCGCGTCCGTACAGGCGCTGGGCCAGTCCGTCGTGGCGCAGGTCGTAGGCCTCCCAGCCGGCGAGGCCCGTCATGGTCGCCGAGGCCGACAGGAGGGCGGCGCCCACGGTGTCGTCGTAGGCGCCCGACAGCAAAGGCGCGACCTTGGCGTGCAGGAAGTCGACCACGGCGGGACGGACCATGCCGCCGCCGTACCTGCGGTCCATGGCGGCGAAGGCCCGCGTCGCCTCCTCGATCCGGGCGATGTCGGAAGGGCCGACGCGCACCCGGCCGCCGGTGCGGGCGAGGGCTCCGGGGCCGGGATCGAGCGTCCAGTGCAGGAGCCATTCGGGCCACGCCGAGGTGTCCACCGCGAGGTCGGTGAGCGCCGCACGCCGGGTGAGGTCGGCGTCGGCCCTCCACAGGGCGACGGCTTCGGCGAGGGTGCCGTGCAGGGAGACGGGAGAAGGCTCGTCGGCGGCTTCGTCGGCGGTTCCGGCGCCCACCCACCGGGAGACCTCTTCGGGGGTGGCGTTGAAGACCTCCGCGAGCCGCGCTCGGTGGGCGGGGCGCACGTCCTGCACGCCGCGCTCCCACCGCGACCACGTGGACACCGAGACCCGGACGGCGTCGGAGGCCTCCTCCTGGCCCCAGCCGAACCGGTCTCTCGCTGCTTTGAGGGCCCTCCGGGGGCCCGCTTCCCGCTTGGCGTCCACACCCGCCCCGCTGTATGTCGCTTCCTGAGATTTCCGGTTCTGATTCTGGTGCCGTCCGGTGGGCGTGCCGGGCGCTTTGCCGAAAAACGCCGGGTAAACGCCTAGTGCCTGCCGAACGCCCGCATGAACGCTCTTCACCTCCGGCGGACATGGATGCTGGGGTAGGGCGCGGTGATCTTCGGTACGGAGGTGGACTGCTCTTGGGTTTGTGGAAGCGGCGCACCGCACCTGCCCCCGGTGCCTTCTCCGGTCCGGAGGCGGCGCCCGTGCCCGGCGCGGCGTCTTGGCCGCCCGACGTGGCGGGGGCGCTGGCGCTCAGGCTGCTCTCGGTCGTCGAGGAGCAGCGCGAGTCCCTCGACGCGCTCCAGCAGGACGAGGACGACCCCGAGGTCCTGGAGCGGCTCTACCGGCTCGACCACGGCAACGCCAGGGTGCGCAGGCTCGTCCGCGGCCTCCAGGTGCTGACCGGCGCCGCGGGCGGCTACAGCGGCCCGGCCGCGACGCTCCAGGACGTCATGGCGATGGCGACCGGCATGGTCGGCCAGTACCAGCGCGTCAGGATCGAGGACGCGGGGGAGCCCGCAGGGCTGCTCGCCGCCCCGCACTTCGCCGACGACCTCGCCCTCCTGCTCGCCGAACTCCTCGACAACGGCACCCGCTACGGAGGCGCCGCCACCACCGGCGTCTACCGGATGGAGGACGGGTCGGTCGCCGTCTACGTGCGCGACACCGGCACCGGCTGCCCGCCCGACTGGATGGCGCGCGTCAACGCCTGGCTCGCGGGAACGGTCCAGCCCGTCATCGCCGAGAACGGCAGGCACAGCGGGCTCACGATCGTGCACCACCTCGCGCGGCGGCACGGCCTCCAGGTCAACGTGTCGGTCGCGCCGCCCGTGCAGGCGGTTCGCCAAACCGAGGCGGGAGACGGCCCGGGCACCGTCGTCACGGTCTTCGTGCCCGCCCGGCTCCTGCAGCCCGTCCCGGCCGTCCAGAGCGCGCCGCCCGTCCCGGCTCCGGCCGCTCCGACGGGCGCCCCCGACCTTCCGCGCCGTACCCCCGGCGCCGCCTACGCCGGAAGTGACGCTGCCGAGAGCACGTCGCGGGAGCAGGCGTCCCGACACCCGCCCGCCCCGGGGGCCGCGTACGAGCAGGGCCCCCAGTTCCCCGAAAGCCCCCCGTTCGCCCAGGGCGCCACCCTGGCGGACCTCGCAGCAGCCTTCTCCACCGACCCCCGGGAGCCACCCCAGTGACAGGACCGTCCCGTCTGCCCGGACAGGCAGGCGCCGACCTGAGCTTCATGATCGACGACTTCGCCCGGACGCCCGGGGTGCGTCATGCGGTGCTGCTGTCCATGGACGGCCTGGCGATGCTGTGGTCGCCGGGGCTGGAGCGCGACGCCGCCGAACGGCTCGCCGCGCTGACCTGCTCGGCGCTCGGCACCGGCCGGGCCCTCGCCAAGGAGGTCGGCGAGCGCGACGGGCGCGGTGGCCAGCTCATCTGCCAGTTCCCCTCCGGCGGCCACTTCGTGGTCGGCGCGGTAGGTCCGACCGCGGGCATCGGCGTCGCGGTCGAGCCGGGCGCCCCGCTGCCCGCCGTCGTGAACGAGCTGCAGCGGCTGATCGGCGCGGTGGGCGCGCGGCTCGCTCCGTCCCCGCTGCTGGCCGGCGGCGGGATCGCGTGACCGGCCACCCGCGCCACCCCTGGGTCCGGCCCTACGTGCTGTCCGGCGGAAGGACCGGCACGCGGTGGCGGATGCTCATGCACACCCTGGTCAGCGCCGCGGGCAGGCTCCCGGTCGCGGCGGCCGGCCCGCTGCCCGAGGCGCAGGCGCTGTACCAGCGGGTCGAGGCGGGCCCGCAGACCGTCGCGGAGCTTTCGGCGGCGTGCGGAGTGCCGCTCGGCCTCACCCGCGTCCTGCTCGGCGACCTCGCCGGACGGGGCCTGGTCACCGTGCACGCCGACCTCGACCCGTTCGACCCGCTCCTCCTGGAAAGAGTGCTCGATGGCCTCCGCGCGCTTTGACGTCCCGGCCTCCGCGAAGATCGTGGTGGCGGGCGGCTTCGGGGTCGGCAAGACGACGTTCGTGGGCGCGGTCAGCGAGATCGAACCGGTGAACACCGACGCGTGGATGACGTCCGAGGCCCTCGGCGTGGACCCGGGACGCCCCGGGAAGGTCCGCACGACCGTCGCGATGGACTTCGGCCGGATCACCCTGTCGACGGGTCTGGTGCTCTACCTGTTCGGCACGCCCGGCCAGCCGCGCTTCTGGCACATGTGGGACGACGTCGCGCGGGGCGCGAGCGCCGCGGTGGTCCTCGTCGACACGCGCGACCTGGAGTCGTCGTTCGCGGCGGTCGACTACTTCGAGCGTGACCGGGCGCTACCGTTCGTAGTCGTGGTGAACCTCTTCGACGGCCTCGCGACGCACTCCCCGGACAAGGTGCGGGAGGCGCTCCAGATCTCCCCGGACGTGCCCCTCATCGCCGCCGACGTGCGGGTGCGGGGCCAGACCGTCGGCGCGCTCGTCACCGCGGTTCGGCACACGCTGCACACGACCCGTTCCCACTCCCGGTAAACCACCTTCCCTTCGGAGATCCCTTTGCGCAAGATCCTCATCATCGGTGCGGGCCAGGCGGGCCTCCAGCTCGCCCTGACGCTGGTGGAGCACGGCGGCTACGACGTGACCCTCATGACCGCGCAGACGCCGGAGGAGATCCGGAACGGCCGGATCCTCTCGACGCAGTGCATGTTCTCTCCCGCGCTCCAGATCGAGCGGGACGCCGGCCTGAACGACTGGGAGGACAGGACGCCCTGGCTGGAGGGCCAGCGCGTGTCCCTCGCCGCTCCGGGCGGGCAGAAGGTCCTGGAGTTCTACGGGGTCTGGGACGCCCCCGCCCAGTCCGTCGACCAGCGGGTGAAGATGGCGGGCTGGCTGGAGCGGCTGGAGCGCTCGGGCGGCAAGGTGGTCCTGCACCCGGTCGCCACGAGCGAGTTGGAGTCCCTCGCGGCGATGTACGACCTCGTGGTGGTCGCGGCGGGCAAGGGCCCGCTGGTGGAGCTGTTCGAGCGCGACGACGCCCGCTCGACCTACGACCACCCGCGCCGCAGCCTCGCCGCGATCTACCTGCACGGGGTGGCGCCCTGGCCGGAGCGCCCGGTGCCGCAGGTGCGCATCAACGCGGTGCCCGGCGTGGGGGAGATGTACCTGATGCCCGCGTACACCAACAGCGGTCCGTGCGACGCGGTGCTCATCGAGGCGGTCCCCGGCAGCCCGCTCGACGCCTTCGCCGACCGGCGCATCACCCCTGACGAGCACCTCACCCGGCTGCGCTCGCTGCTGGCGGAGTGGATGCCCTGGGAGGCTGAGCTGTTCACCGGGGCGGTGCCGACCGACGCGAAGTCCACCCTGTACGGCTCCTACGCGCCCTCGGTCCGGCGGCCCGTGGGCCGCGTCGGGTCGCAGAAGGTGCTCGGCATGGCCGATGTCGTCGTGCTCAACGACCCGGCGGCAGGGCAGGGCGCCAACAACGCCGCGCACTGCGCCCGGATCTACCGCGACGCGATCGTCGCGCGCGGCGACCTGCCGTTCGACGAGCGGTGGATGCACGAGACGTTCGAGCGCTACTGGGACTACGCGCAGTGGTCCACCGCGCTGACCAACGCGCTCATCTCCGACGGGCTGCCCGAGCACGTCCAGCAGATCTTCGGCGCGGCGACTCAGGACGACGAGGTGGCGCGCCGCTTCGCGCGGGGCTACGCGGCGCCGCCGAGCCTCGCCGACTGGTTCTTCGACCCGGCCGCGACCGGCGCCTACCTGGCCTCCCGCCAGGCGGTGCAGGGGGTCTGACGCGCGGGGCGGCGGGGGTCGGCGCCCCCGCCGCTTCGAGCCTTCTGTCCGGTGGAGGTGTGCTCTAGACCACATCGGGGCCGCGAACCTAGACTCGGGCGGATCGAAGACTGAACCGAATTCGGATTCAGAGGAGCCCTCCGCATTGAAGATCGTCGATCACGGCACCTGGCCGCTCACCCCCGCCGACGAGTCCCTGCACACCCCCGGGGACGAACTCCTGTGGAACGAGTCCTACTACTACGACTTCGCCGCTCCTGACGGCTCCTACGGGGGCTACGTAAGGCTCGGCCTCTACCCGAACTGGAACCGCGCCTGGTACTGGGCCTGCATCGTCGGGCCGGACCGGGAGCCGCTCATCCTCACCGACGACTTCGCGCCCCTGCCGACCGAGGGCACCGACGTCAAGACCGCGGACTACCGGGCGACGCAGACGCTCTCCCCGGACTTCGCGAAGGCACACCTCGTCCTGGACGGCGTGACGGCGTCGGGCACACGCCTGGCCTTCGACCTGGAATGGGTTACCGAAGGCGGCGCCTACCCCTACAAGGACCTCAACCGGTACGAGGTCCCCTGCAAGGTCACCGGCACCGTGACGGCGGGCGAAGAGGTCATCGCCGTCGACGCCGCCGGAGAGCGCGACCACTCCTGGGGCGAGCGCGACTGGTGGAGCGTCAGCTGGCTGTGGACGTCCGGGCACCTCCAGGACGGCACCTACTTCCACGGGATGCAGGCCAACATAGGCATCCCGCTCCCTTGGCCCTGCTTCGAGGTGCCGCCCGGCGGCGCGATCGGACACCTGGACGGCTTCAGCGCCGAGACGGTCTTCGGGGACGACGACCTGCCTTCGTCGACCCGTCTGAGGATCCCCGGCACGCCGATCACCGCGGTCCCCCTGGCGTTCGCCTCCGTGGCCGTCACGTCCCCCACAGGGCAGGACGCGCTCTTCCCGCGCGCGCTGTGCCGCTACACGGCCGACGACGGACGGGTCGGCTACGGCTGGTCCGAATGGCATCAGCCTCCGGGCTGGAAGGACCACGGCTGGTCGTTCCTCGGGGAGCAGGCGTGAGGGGGCCCGCGGCGACCGCGGCCGACCTCACCCCCGGCTACCTCACCGAGGTCCTCGCCGTTCCCGGCGCCGCCATCACCTCCGTCGAGGCGGTGCCGATCGGCACCGGCCAGGTGTCGCAGACCCTGCGCCTCAGCCTGGGCTGGACCGGCGCGGCGGGACCGCCCAGCGTCATCGCCAAGATCGCCTCACCCGACGAGGCGAGCCGCAACGCGGCCAAACTGATCCGCACCTACGAGGTCGAGGCGGGCTTCTACCGGGCGCTCGCGCCCCGCCTCGTCGAGGCCAGCGTCCCGCTGTGCCACTTCACCGCGCACGACCCCGAGACCGACGAGTACACCGTCCTGCTGGAGGACTTCACCTCCGCGCGGCCGGGCGACCAGCTCGCCGGGCTCTCGGTGGCGGAGGCCGCGGCGGCCGTCAGGGAACTGGCGCTCCTGCAGGCCGCCGTATGGGAGGACCCCTCCCTGGCCGACCTTCCGTTCCTGAACCGGGACGACGAGGGCTCCCGCGCCTTCACCGCCGCGATGGTCACCGCCATGTACGAGGGCTTCCGCGAAAGGTACTCCGAGCGCATTCCGGCCGACGGTCTCGCGCTCATAGAGGAGTTCCTGCCCTCGCTGGAGAAGTACCTCGCGCCCTACGACGCGCCGAGCACGCTCGTCCACGGCGACTTCAGGGCCGACAACCTGCTCTTCGGCCCGCCCCGGCCGGCGATCCTGGACTGGCAGACGTGCTCGCGTGGCCCGGGCGTCATGGACCTGTCGTACTTCCTGTCGTCCAGCCTGCCCGCCGACGTCCGCAGAGCCGAGGAGGAGTCCCTGGTCCGCCTCTACCACGGAACTCTCGCCGCCGCAGGCGTCTCCTACTCGTGGGACGACTGCTGGACGGCCTACCGGAGGTACGCCTTCGGCGGGATCGCCATGGCCATCGGCGCGTCCATGCTCGTCGAGCGCACCGCGCGCGGCGACGACATGTTCTGCACCATGACCACCCGCCACGTCCGGCACGCGGCGGACCTGGACGCCGTGTCCCTGCTGCCCTGACGGCGGTCCGCGCCCCGTCCGCCCCGCTCAGGGGCGGACGGGAAACGCACGTTGAGCGTGCCGAAGCGGGCGGGTCCCGTCGGGGCGGCGGGCCGGTCGGTGCGCGCGACGTCGCGCCCTCCCCGCCGATAGCGAGGTGCGCTTTGGCGTGGAGTCCGGATGAGGATCACCGGATCGGTCCCGTGGGTGATCTCGCGGAGATCAGGGGCGCGGGATGTTGCGGAGGTTGCTGCGCGCCAGGTGCAGCATCCGGCCGACGCCGCCGTCCAGCACGAGCTTGCTCGCCGACAGCGCGAACCCGGTCAGCTGATCGGCGGTGATCTTGGGCGGAAGGGACAGCGCGGCCGGATCGGTCACCACGTCGACCAGTGCGGGACCGGGATGCGCGAACGCGTCGAGCAGCGCACCGCGCACGTCCGCGGGCCGGTCCACCCGGACGCCGAACAGCCCCGCCGCCCGCGCGATCGCCGCGTAGTCGGTCTGCTGGTAGGTGGTGCCGTGCGGGCGCAGCCCGGCCACCATCATCTCCAGGTCGACCATGCCGAGCGCCGAGTTGTCGAACACCACGACCTTCACCGGCAGATCGTGCTGGACCAGCGAAAGCAGATCGCCCAGCAGCATCGACAGACCGCCGTCGCCCGACAGCGACACCACCTGGCGGCCCCGGTCGGCGCACTGCGCGCCGAGCGCGTGCGGCATCGCGTTGGCCATCGACCCGTGCGTGAACGACCCGATGACGCGGCGGCGGCCGTTCGGCGTCAGATAGCGCGCGGCCCAGACGTTGCACATGCCGGTGTCGACGGTGAAGACCGCGTCGTCGGCCGCCACCTCGTCCAGGACGGACGCCACGTACTCGGGGTGGATGGGCACGTGCTCTTCCACGTCGCGCGTGTAGGCGTCCACGACGGAGCCGAGCGCTTCGGCGTGCTTGCGGAGCATCTTGTGCAGGAAGGCGGCGTCGGCCTTCTCGGCGACGCGGGGGATCAGCGCCCGCAGCGTCTCCCGTACGTCTCCCCAGACGGCGAGGTCGAGCTTGGAGCGCCGTCCGAGACGCTCCGGGCGGACGTCCACCTGGGCGATGCGTACGTCGTCCGGAAGGAACGCGGTGTAGGGGAAGTCGGTGCCCAGCAGGAGCAGAAGGTCTGCCTCGTGCATCGCCTCGTAGGCGGCGCCGTAGCCCAGCAGGCCCGTCATACCGACGTCGAAGGGGTTGTCGTACTGGATCCACTCCTTGCCGCGCAGCGAGTGCCCGACGGGCGCCTTCACCCTGCGGGCGAAATCCATGACCTCCGCGTGCGCCCCCGCGGTGCCGCTGCCGCAGAAGAGGGTGACGCGCCTCGCCGCGTCCACGAGCCCGGCGAGGCGGTCCAGTTCCTCGTCGGCGGGCCGGATCGACGGCCTGCGGGTCACCAGGGCGAGTTCGGCGGCCTTGACGGGCGCGTCCTGGCCCGCGACGTCGCCGGGCAGCGCGACGACGGCCACGCCGCCCTGCCCGACCGCGTGATGGATCGCGGTCTGGAGCACGCGCGGCATCTGCGACGGGTGGGCGATCAGCTCGCAGTAGTGGCTGCACTCGGTGAACAGCCGGTCGGGGTGGGTCTCCTGGAAGTAGCCGGTGCCGATCTCGCTGCTGGGGATCTGCGCGGCGATCGCCAGGACCGGCGCCATGCTGCGCTGGGCGTCGTACAGGCCGTTGATCAGATGGAGGTTGCCGGGGCCGCAGCTTCCGGCGCACGCCGTGAGCCTCCCGGTGACCTGAGCCTCGGCGCAGGCGGCGAACGCGGCGGCCTCCTCGTGGCGGACCTGGACCCACTCGATCCCGTCGGCGCGGCGCACCGCGTCGGTGATCGGGTTCAGGCTGTCGCCCACGACGCCGTAGATCCGCTCGACGCCCGCCTGGACGAGGATCGCGATGAACTGCTCGGCGACGGTCTGCCTGGCCATGCGACGCTCCCCCGATCGGGCACGGACCTTCGTCGCTTACCTGCCCTTTTGTCGCGTTCCTATGCCTGGGTCAGCGGAAGGTCACCGAGCCCGGGTAGTGGCCCGCCGAGCACACGAACGCCAGCCTCCCCGCCGCCGGCACGCCGAGGTCGATCCGCCGCTCACCGCGTTCCGGCAGCAGCACCGACACGCCCCGCGAAGGGATCTCGAACGCTCGGGTGCAGCCCCGCGTCCCGTCGGTGCGCAGCACCAGGACCGTCGGCACGCCCGCGCGCGCGGCCAGCAGCGCGGGCCGGTACCCGCCGTCGAGCGCGTGCACCGTGACGGTCTGCCCCGCGGGCCCCTGGGCGACGAACCTGGCGTCGATCGCGACAGGTGCTCGCGCCGTGTCGAACCAGCCGCCGAGGCGCAGCCCGCCCACGACGGTCCACCCGGCGACGGCGAGCAGCACCGCGCCGAGGGCGCGGGCGAGCCGCCCGCGCAGCAGGCCCGCGCCGAACCCGAGCACGCCGGTGACGGGCGCGGTGCCGAGCACGAACCCCGCCATGACCGCCGCGCCTTCGGCCGCCGATCCGGACGTGACCGCGAGCAGTTCCGCCGAGACCGTCAGCCCGCACGGCACGAGCACCGTGGCCGCCCCGATCAGCCACGCGCTGCGCAGCCGCGAGGGCCCCGCGCACTTCCGCCTGCGCCGGACGGGCACCCCGAGCAGGTCCAGCGCGAAGTACAGCACCAGCACCCCGGACACGACCAGCAGCGCCCCCCGCACCTCCGCACCGGGCCGCACCGCCTGCCCGACGACCCCGAGCAGCGCCCCGAGCGCCGTGTGCGCCACGAGCTTCGCCCCCAGGAACACCCCCACATGCCGCCCGACCGGCCCCCCTTCCCGCACCACCCCCGCCAGCAGCCCCGTGTGCAGGACCCCGCACGTCGTGGCCCCCGCGAGCAGCCCGCCCCCCACCCCCGTCACGAACAGGACCGAAACGCTCACCCGACGTGTCTGCCCCGGTGAAAGATCGTCAAGCTCCGGGTCAGGACACCCTCACCCGGAGGCCACAGGCTCGGGGGTCAGGGGCGGGGGAACAGGTCCGCGAGGATGCCGCCTGTTTCGGTGTGGCGGCCGGCGGCGGGGGAGTCGAAGACGACCAGGAGTTCGTCGTCGATGAGGGCGATGCCTTCGGCGTGGTCTTCGCCCTGGCCGTGGGGGAGGTCGCCCAGGCGTTCCAGGTCGGGGACGAAGGCGGGGGCCGTGGTGCGGACGGCGTCGCGCCAGCGGAAGAGGCGCACAGGGCCGCTCAGGGCCATGGAGGGGCCGGCCAGGACGAGGAGGTCGTCGCCGTCGGGGCACAGGTCCCGGATGCCGAGGCCGTCGAGGTCGAGGAAGTGGGTGTGGTAATGCTCGCCGTTCAGCGCGCGCAGGCGGAGCCGTCCGGGGGAGTCGGGGTCGGATTCGGGCCAGATCTCGACGAGCACCGCCCAGCCGCGCAGGACGGGGCCGCGGAACCCGACGTAGATGCGGTCGCCGTGCAGTGCGACGCCCTCGACGTCGACGCCGTTGTCCTTCGACGGGATCGCGAAGAACGGGCCGAGGTGCGGATCGTCGGCGAGGAGTTCGGCGAGGGAGTCGCCGCGTCCGCCGAGCACCTCGGCGCGCCTTCCGTCCTTCGCCTCGCGCACCGGCACCGGCAGCCCGTCCGCGCCCTCCTCAAGGGGGATGCGCACCAGGATGTACCGGTTCTCCTCGCGCACGATGGTCGCGAGCCGCTTGCGGGACTTCGCCGGGGAATGACCGAGCTTGACCCGCTTGCGCTTGAGGCTGTGCGACCCGACCGCCCACAGCCATCCGCCGCCGCTGGCCAGCCCTTCCAGGTCGGCCTCCTCGTCCGGCCCGGCCGGCAGTTCCACCAGGTCGGCGAGCCGGTAGGTGATCTGGCCGTCGTACCCGGTGACCTCGCCGTCCGGCCCGCGCACCTCCGTCAGCCGCTCGATCGTGGCGGTCTCGTCGCCGGCGAGCCACAGGCAGCGCCCGTCGTGGCGCACCGCGGAAAGGTTGACATGCGTTTCGGCCGCCCGGCTCTCACTGCCGAAGACGAGCTCGATCTGACGTGCTGCGATCACGGTCCGATGCTTCCATACCGAAAAATCAGCGAACAAGCGGTTTGGCCTACTGTTCCGCGCGTCCTTCGTCACCCAGCCGTCCCCGTAGCAGCTCGGCCTGCTCGCGCAACTGCGCCGCCTGCCGCGCGAGCTGCCGGTTCTTGTTGTGCAGCTCCACGAACACCGACACCTTCGCGCGCAGCACCCACGGGTCGAACGGCTTGGAGATGAAGTCCACCGCGCCCGCCTGGTAGCCGCGGAAGGCGTAGTCCGGGTCGCTGTTGACCGCGGTGAGGAAGATGATCGGCACGTCCCGCGTGCGCTTGCGGCGCTTGATGTCGCGGGCCGTCTCGAACCCGTCCATGCCCGGCATGACGACGTCCAGGAGGATCACCGCGTACTCGTCGGTGAGCAGCGCCTTCAGCGCCTCCTCGCCCGACCGCGCGCGCACGAGGTCCTGGTCGAGGGACGACAGGATCGCCTCCAGGGCGATCAGGTTCTCCTCCCTGTCGTCGACCAGCAGGATCTTGACCTTCTCGTTCACCCGATCGGTCACTCGCTCGCCCCCGTGCGCTGGAGCCACGTGCGCATCACGTTCAGCAGATGGTCGACGTCGACGGGTTTGGGCACATAGTCTGACGCGCCGGAGGCCAGGCTGTCCTCCCGGTCCCCCTGCATCACCTTGGCGGTGATGATGACGATCGGCAAGTCCGCGAACTGAGGCATCTCCCGGATGGCGGCGGTCGTGGCGTACCCGTCGAGGCCCGGCATCATCACGTCCATCAGGACCAGCGCCACGTCCGGGTTGTGCTGCAGGACGTCGATCCCGGCCTGCCCGTCCTCGGCGTACAGGACGTCCATCCCGTAGCCCTCAAGGACGCTCGTGAGAGCGAAGACGTTGCGCACGTCGTCGTCCACGATGAGCACCTTGCGGCCGGTGAGGACCGAGTCGTTGTAGTCGGCGGGGGCCTCGTCGTCGGGGAGGCCGGAGAGCATCGGCGGCTTCGGCAGGGAGACGGGCGGCGCGGGCGGCAGCGGGGGCAGCAGCTCGGGCAGCTGCCCGTCGAACTCCACCGGCAGGTACAGCGAGAACGTCGACCCCTCGCCCGGCCTGCTCTCCACCCGGATCTCGCCGCTGAGCAGCCGCGCGATGTTCCGGCTGATGGACAGGCCGAGGCCGGTGCCGCCGTACCTGCGGCTCGTCGTGCCGTCGGCCTGCTGGAACGCCTCGAAGATGAGCTGGAGCTTGTCCTCGCTGATGCCGATGCCGGTGTCGGCGATCCGGAACGCCACGAGCGAGTCGGCGCCCTGGAGCGTCGGCGAGGCGACCTCGGAGGAGGACGCCTCCTCGATGACGAGCCTGACCTCGCCCTCCTCGGTGAACTTCACCGCGTTCGACAGGAGGTTGCGCAGCACCTGCTGCAGGCGCTGCTCGTCGGCCACCAGCATCTGCGGGGTGCCGGGCTCGATCCGCACGTCGAAGCCCAGCCCCTGGTCGACCGCGAGGGGGCGGAACGTCGCGTCCACGTACTCGACGAGCCGGCGCAGCTCCAGCGGCTGCGGATGCACGTCCATCTTGCCCGCCTCGACCTTCTCCAGGTCGAGGATGTCGTTGATGAGCTGGAGCAGGTCGGTGCCCGAGTCGTGGATGGTCCGCGCGAACTCCACCTGCTTGGCCGTCAGGTTGCCCTCGCCGTTCTCCGACAGCAGCTTGGCCAGCACGAGCAGGCTGTTCAGCGGCGTGCGCAGCTCGTGGCTCATGTTCGCCAGGAACTCCGACTTGTAGCGCGACGACACCGCGAGCTGCTCGGCGCGCTCCTCCAGGGTGCGCCGCGCCTGCTCGATCTCGAAGTTCTGGATCTCGATCGCGCGGTTCTGCTTGGCGAGCAGCGCCGCCTTCTCCTCCAGCTCGGTGTTGGAGCGGCGCAGCTCGGCCTGCTGGCGCTGGAGCTCGTCCGAGCGCTCCTGGAGCTCGCGGGTGAGGCGCTGCGACTCCTCCAGCAGCGCCGCGGTGCGGGTCGTCGCGATGATGGCGTTGATCGTGACGCCCATCGTCTCGGTGAACTGGTCGAAGAAGTCCAGGTGGACGTCGGTGAAGCCGTCGAAGGTGGCGAGTTCGATGACGCCGAGGAGGTGGTGCTCGAAGACGACCGGCATGACGATGACGCTCGCCGGAGGCGCCTCGCCCAGCCCGGAGGTGATCCGCAGATAGTTGCGCGGCACCTTGTGCACGAGGATCGTGCGCCGCTCTTCGGCGACCTGCCCTACGAGGCCTTCGCCGAGCTGGAACCGGCCCCTGCCTTCGCTGCCCGCCGGAAGCCCGTAACCGGCCGTCAGCACCAGCTCGGAGTCCTTGGCCAGGTACAGCGCGCCGAACTGGGCGCCGACGGTGGGCGTCAGCTCGTTGACGATGAGCTGGGCGACCTGGAGAAGGTCGCGGTGGCCCTGCATGAGGCCGGTGATGCGGGCCAGGTTGGTCTTCAGCCAGTCCTGTTCCTTGTTCGCCCGCGTCGTCTCCCTGAGGTTGGCCACCATCAGGTTGACGTTGTCCTTCAGTTCCGCGACCTCGCCGCGCGCGGCCACGTCGATCTCGCGCGTCAGGTCGCCGCTGGCCACGCCGGAGGCGACCTCGGCGATCGCGCGGACCTGCGTCGTCAGGTTCGACGCCAGCTCGTTGACGCTCTCCGTCAGCCGCTTCCATGTGCCGGACACGCCCGCCACCTCCGCCTGCCCGCCCAGGCGCCCTTCCGAGCCGACCTCCCGGGCGACGCGGGTGACCTCGGAGGCGAACGACGACAGCGTGTCGACCATCGTGTTGATGGTGGTCTTCAGCTCCAGGATCTCGCCGCGCGCGTCGACGTCGATCTTGCGGGTGAGGTCGCCGTGCGCGACGGCCGTGGTGACCTGCGCGATGTTGCGGACCTGGCCGGTGAGGTTGGTGGCCATGTTGTTGACGTTCTCGGTGAGGTCCTTCCAGACCCCGGAGACGCCCCGCACCTGCGCCTGGCCCCCGAGCCGTCCCTCGGTGCCGACCTCCCGGGCGACGCGGGTGACCTCGTCGGCGAAGGCCGAGAGCTGGTCGACCATCGTGTTCAGGGTCAGCTTCAGTTCGAGGATCTCGCCCTGCGCGGGCACGTCGATCTTGCGGGTCAGGTCGCCCTGCGCGACCGCCGTCGCGACCTGCGCGATGCTGCGGACCTGGCCGGTGAGGTTGGTGGCCATGTTGTTGACGTTCTCGGTGAGGTCCTTCCAGACCCCGGAGACGCCGCGCACGTTGGCCTGCCCGCCGAGGTTGCCTTCGGTGCCGACCTCTCGGGCGACGCGGGTGACCTCGTCGGCGAAGGCCGACAGCGTGTCCACCATCGTGTTGACGGTGTCCTTCAGCTCCAGGATCTCGCCCTGGGCGTTCACCGTGATCTTCTTGGACAGGTCGCCGTACGCGACGGCCTTCGTCACCTGGGCGATGTTGCGCACCTGGTACGTCAGGTTCGTCGCCATGAAGTTGACGTTGTCGGTGAGGTCCTTCCACACGCCCGACACGCCGCGCACCTGGGCCTGCCCGCCGAGGTTGCCTTCGGTGCCGACCTCTCGGGCGACGCGGGTGACCTCGTCGGCGAAGGCGGAGAGCTGGTCGACCATCGTGTTGAGGGTCAGCTTCAGTTCGAGGATCTCGCCCTGCGCGTCGACCGTGATCTTCCGGCTCAGGTCGCCCTTGGCCACCGCGGTCGCGACGCCCGCGATCCCGCGCACCTGGCTGGTGAGGTTCGACGCCATGTTGTTGACGTTGTCCGTGAGGTCCTTCCAGACCCCGGAGACGCCCCGTACGTTGGCCTGCCCGCCCAGCCGTCCTTCCGTGCCGACCTCTCGGGCGACGCGGGTGACCTCGTCGGCGAAGGCCGAGAGCTGGTCGACCATCGTGTTCACGGTGAGCTTCAGCTCCTGGAGCTCGCCCGCGGCCTCGACCGTCACCTGGCGGGTCAGATCGCCTTTGGCCACCGCCGTCGTCACCACGGCGATGTCGCGGACCTGCGCCGTCAGCCGCCCCGCCATCGTGTTCACCGCGCTCGTGACGTCCCGCCAGCGGCCCGACATGCCGCGCAGCGACGCCTGCCCGCCCAGCCTGCCCTCGATGCCGACCTCGCGCGCGACCTGGGTCACCTCGGAGGTGAACTCGTCGAGCTGGTCCACCATCAGGTTCACCGAACGCGCCATCCGCAGCAACTCGCCGCGCAGCTGCCGCCCGCCTTGACGCAGTTCCACCTTCTGCGACAGGTCGCCCGCCGCCACCGCCTCCACGACCCGCGCCATCGCCGTCGACTGGCCCGTCAACGTGTCCAGGAGGGCGTTCGTGGCGTCCACCGAGGCCGCCCACGACCCCGTGCCAGCCCCCTGCGCCAGCCGCTCCTCGATCCTGCCCTCGCGCGACACCTCTTTGCGCACCCGGGCCAGCTCGTGGTGCTGGTGCGCCGTCCGCTCCCGGATCTGGTCCACCAGCAGGGTCCCGGCCGCCACCGCGCCGTCTGCCCCGATGATCGGAGGGTGCTCCCGGAAATCGCCGTCGCGCAGCCGCGTGAGGGCCAGCAGCAGCGGCTCCAGATCCGCGTCGCTGTACCTGGGGGTACGGTCGAGCCGTGAATCCAAAGCAGTGGTCCGAGGCATAGGCTGAAGCTCCTAAGAAGTCCAGTTAGGCAGTCTGCCACTGATCGAGTCGACGACGGGACCGAACCATGACGACATCGGCGGAACTCGCCGACCGGACCTGGCGCGGATGGATGACCTACGTCGCGGAGGCCAGCGAGCTGCTCGCCGGGACCCTCGATCCCGGCGGGATCGTCGCCCTCACCGCGCAGATCGTCGTACCGCGCCTGGCCGACTGGTGTGTCGCCTACACCACAGAAAGTACGTCCCCGGTGTACGTCTGGCATACAGACGAGGAGCAGTCCGACGCGCTCAAAGAACGGCTGGAGGCCGACGGCCGCCCTGCGGAAGGCCCGCCCGTGCCCTGGGGGAACACGGATCTGGCCTGCACGATACCCCTGGTCGCGCGCGGTAGGACCCTCGGCGCGATCTGCGTCGGCCGCGCCGTCAAGTTCCCGCCCGACCACTACGACCTGGCCGAGGAGATCGTCCGGCGCGCCGCCCTCTCCCTCGACAACGCCCTGCTGTACGCCGAGCAGAAGGCCACCAGCCTCGCCCTCCAGCGCAGCCTGCTGCCCCCGGAGCTGCCTTACCTGCCCGGCTTCGACCTCGCCGTCGCCTACCACCCGGCGGGTGAGGGCGCCGAAGTAGGCGGCGACTTCTACGACGTCTTCGCCTGCCCGCCCGGCCCTGGCGGCGAAGCCCGCTGGCGCTTCGCCATCGGCGACGTGTGCGGCACCGGACCCGAGGCCGCGGCCGTCACCGGCTTGGCCCGCCACGCCCTGCGCATCCTCGGCGGCGAGGGCATGGCCCTGCCCGACGTCGTCGGACGGCTCAACCAGCTGATCATCGACGAGGGCAGCCGAGGCAAGCTCCTCACCCTCCTGCACGGCGAACTGACCGCATCCGGTGCCCTCACCCTCGTGTGCGCCGGACACCCGCCGCCCCTGATCCTCGCCCCCGACGGCACCATCGCCGACGCCGCCACGCCCCAGCCCCTGCTCGGCGTCATCGAGGAGATCGAGTTCACCGCCGACGTCCTGTCCCTGAAGCCCGGCCACGTGCTGTTCTCCTGCACCGACGGCGTGACCGAGCGCCGCGACGGAGACGTCCTGCTGGGCGACGGAGACGGCCTGGAACGCCTCCTGTCGTCCTGCGCCGGCCTCAGCGCGGGCGCGGTCGTCGCCGCGGTGGAAAGGGCCGTGGACGGCTTCTCTCCCGAAGCGGGCCACGACGATATGGCGATCGTTGTTCTGCGCGCCAACCGCTGAGGGGATATGTTGGGACGGTGGGTTTGGCCTTGCAGACGACACGCACCGAAGACCGGGCGGCGGTGGTGACCGCGCGCGGCTCGATCGACCTGCACTCCTCCGAGAGTCTGCGCGGCTGCCTGGTGGAACTCGTCGACACCGGGCACACCGAGATCGTGCTCGATCTCACCGCGGTCGACTTCTGCGACTCCTCCGGCCTGAACGTCCTCGTCCGGGCCTACAAGCACGCCCGCGCCGAGGGCGCCGCGCTGACCGTCACCGGTGCCTACGGCCGCGTGGAGAACGTGCTGCGCACCACCGGCCTGGATCGCTTCCTCATCCGCCAGAGCTGACCCGGGGAGGCATCCGATGCCGACGACGGAGACCAGCCTCCGCGCCGCGCCGAGCACCGAGGCCGTCGAACTGACCCGGCGCCTGGCCGCGCGCACCATGCGGTCGTGGAACCTGCTGAAGGCCGAAGAGGCCGTCACCGCGATCGTCGCCGAACTCGTCGCCAACGTCGTGCAGCACGCCCGCACGCCGCTGGAGCTGCGCCTGGCGCTGCTGGACGGCAGGGTGCGCGTCGAGGTCCGCGACCGCGACGACCGGATGCCCGTCCCCAGGACCGCCGACATCCTCGCCGAAGGCGGACGCGGCATGTTCCTGGTCGAGGTCTACTCCACCCGCTGGGGTGCCGAGGGCGCGCCCGGTGGGGGGAAGGTCGTGTGGGCCGAGGTCGACATCGACACCGAAGCCGAACCCGGCCCGCAGGGCGTCAGCCGCGGTACATCTCCGCGACCATGAACGCCAGGTCCAGCGACTGCTGCCGGTTGAGGCGCGGGTCGCAGGCCGTCTCGTAGCGCTCGTGCAGGTCGCTCTCGGCGATCTCGTGCGCGCCGCCCACGCACTCGGTGACGTCGTCGCCCGTGAACTCCAGGTGGACGCCGCCCGGGTGGGTGCCCAGCGCCCGGTGCACCTCGAAGAAGCCCGCGACCTCGTCGACGACGTGGTCGAGGTGCCGGGTCTTGTGGCCGGAAGGCGCCTCGAAGGTGTTGCCGTGCATCGGGTCGCAGATCCACGCGATCGGCGCGCCGGAGCGGGTGACCTTCTCGACGAGTTCGGGCAGCACCTCGCGGATCCTGCCGGCGCCCATGCGGGTGATGAAGGACAGCCTGCCGGGCTCGCCCTCGGGGTTCAGCTTGTCGATCAGCGCGAGCGCGTCGTCCGCGGTGGTGGTCGGGCCGAGCTTGACGCCGATCGGGTTCTTGATGTGGCGCAGGAACTCCACGTGGGCGCCGTCGAGCTGCCGCGTGCGCTCACCGATCCACAGGTAGTGCGCGGACACGTCGTAGGGCTGGCCGGTGCGCGCGTCGATGCGGGTCAGCGCCCGCTCGTAGTCCAGCAGCAGCGCCTCGTGGCTGGAGAAGAAGTCGACCTCGGAGAACTCCTCCGGCTCGATCCCGCACGCCTTCATGAACGCCAGCGCCCGGTCGATCTCGGCCGCGAGCAGGTCGTAGCGGCGGCCGGCGGGGCTGGCGGCGACGAAGTCCTGGTTCCAGGCGTGGACCTGGCGCAGGTCGGCGTAGCCGCCCTTGGTGAAGGCGCGGGTGAGGTTCAGCGTGGTGGCCGCCGAGAAGTAGGCGCGCAGCAGCCGCTTGGCGTCGTTGCGCCGGGCCTCGGGGGTGAACTCCAGGCCGTTGACCATGTCGCCGCGGTAGGCCGGCAGTGTCACGTCGCCGCGGGTCTCGGTCGGCTTGGAGCGCGGCTTGGCGAACTGGCCCGCCATCCGGCCGATCTTCACCACGGGGACACGCCCGGCGTAGGTGAGGACCACGGCCATCTGGAGGAGGGTCTTGATCTTGTTGCGGACGGCGTCGGCGCCGGAGCCCTCGAAGGTCTCCGCGCAGTCACCGCCCTGGAGCACGAACGCCTCGCCCCGGGTGACCGCCGCGAGTCTCTCCTTCAGCTGGTCGCACTCGCCGGCGAACACCAGCGGCGGCTGGGTGGCGAGCTCGGCGACCACCGCGTCGAGTTCCGCGGGGTCGGCCCACTCCGGCTGCTGGAGGGCTGTCAGTTTCCGCCACGCGTCGAGGTCGGGCGTCGGGCTGCTCTGAGTGCTCACCGACTCAGGTTAGATCAGGGTCAGGGTGCTCGTCACGGTGGCGCTACGCCGCCGCGGCGGTCTTGGCCTCGGCGTGGCGCTCCAGTGTCGAGTCCAGGACGAGCTGGCGGAGTCTGCGCAGCGAGCGGTCGGTGATCTGGCGGACCCGGTTGTGGCTCAGGCCGTAGCGGGCGCCGATCTGCGCGTAGGACTGCGGCTCGCCGTTGTCCATGCCGAACCGAGCGCGCAGGATCGCCTGCTCACGGGCGGGAAGGCGCTCCAGCATGCGGGCCAGGCCCTCCAGGTCGTCGGCCGCCACCACCTCGGTCTCCGGGGTGATCGCGTCCGGATCCTGGAGGAGGGTGCCCATCGGGGTCTCGCCCTCGTCGTCCACGCTCGCGTCCAGGCTGGCCGGATCACGTCGCCAGCCGAGCAGCTCGTCGACGTGCTCGGGAGTCGTGTCCAGCGTCTCGGCCAGCTCCTCGCGGTTGGGGTCCCGGCCCAGCTCACGGCCCAAGGTCCGCTCCGCGCGGCGCAGCCTCGACAGCTCCTCCTCGACATGCACGGGCAACCGGATGGCGCGCGCGGTGTGGCTCAGCCCGCGTCCGATCGCCTGGCGGATCCACCATGTCGCGTAGGTGGAGAACTTGTAGCCCCGCTGGTAGTCGAACTTCTCCACCGCGCGCATCAACCCGAGGTTGCCCTCCTGGATGAGGTCGATCAGCGGAAGCGACTCGGTGGGGTACTTGCGGGCGATCGAGACCACGAGCCGGAGATTGGCCTCCACGAAGCGCTGCTTCGCCACAAGGCCCTGCTCGGCGACCTCCTGGAGCTCTTCCAGCGAGGCGCCCTCCGGCAGCTCCTCGCCGTCGATCAGCACCCCGTCGATCAACTGCTGGGCGAACAGCCCTGCTTCGATGGCCTTCGCCAGTTCGACCTCCTCGACCGCGTCGAGCAGGGGCCGACGCCCGATCCTGTCGAGGTAAGCGCCGACGAGGTCCTTGTCGGGGGTGTCCACTGTCGCGCCTCGAGTTGCAGCCATCCCGGCCCTTCTCTGCTTGAGCGTTCCCTACACTGCCAACGTTAATTACGGCTCTGTGATTCCCGTTTTCGTCAGGGAATAGCCAAGCGCCGTACCGCTGCTCTACGGGGTGCCCACTGCGAGGGCCTTCCAATACCGCCCAGAACGGGAGAACACGCCATGGCGACGGTTCAGTTGACCGAGACCACCTTCGACGAGGTGGCACAGCGCGAAGGCATCGTGCTGATCGACTTCTGGGCCTCGTGGTGCGGCCCCTGCGTCCGGTTCGCCCCGGTGTACGAGAAGGTGTCCGGCGAACACGAGGACATCACCTTCGGCAAGGTCGACACCGAGGCCGAGCAGGCCCTGGCCGCCCGCTTCGACGTGCGGTCCATCCCCACGATCATGGCCGTGCGCGACGGCGTCATCGTCTACGCCGAGCCCGGGGCGCTCCCCGAGGCCGCCCTGGAGGACATCATCCGCCAGGTCCGCGAACTCGACATGGACGACGTGAAGAAGCGCCTCGCCGAAAGCTGAGGCCCCGGGGGGCGTCCGGTCGCCTGGCCCCGGACGCCCCGAGCCCGACCACGGCCGTCTAAGGACGGCCCTAGCCTTGTCGACGTGTTGAGCGACGTCGTTGACCTTCTCGCCTGTCCGATCTGCGCGGACGGACTCGCCCTGGACGGGCGGACCCTTCGCTGCTCGTCGCGGCACACCTTCGACATCGCCAAGCAGGGCTACGTCAGCCTCCTCCAAGGCGGCGCCCATACCGGCACCGCCGACACCCCTGCGATGGTCGCCGCACGAGCCGACTTCCTCGACGCGGGCCACTACGCGCCCCTGGCCTCGGCGCTCGCCGAGCTCGCCTCAGGCACCGTCCTCGACGCCGGGGCCGGCACGGGCCACTACCTGGCCGCCTGCCTGCGCGACGACTCCTTGGGCCTCGCCCTTGACCTCTCCAAGCACGCGATGCGCCGTGCCGCCCGCATCCATCCCCGCGTCGGCGCCGTCGTGGCCGACCTGTGGAGCCCGCTGCCCGTACGCGACGAGATGGCCGACACCGTCCTCAACGTCTTCGCCCCCCGCAACGCCCCCGAGTACCGCCGTGTCCTCCGCCCGGGGGGCCGCCTTCTCGTCGCGACCCCCGGCCCCGACCACCTCGCCGAACTCGTGGGCCCCCTGGGCCTGCTGTCCGTCGACCCCCGCAAGGACGAACGCCTGGCCCACTCCCTGGGCGACCACTTCACCCCGGCTGACAGCAGCCGGCTCACCATCCCGCTCACCCTCACCCGCGAGGAGGCGGTCACCCTCATCTCCATGACCCCCAGCGCCCACCACATCCCCGAGGACACCCTGCGCGCTCGCCTCCCCGACACCGGCACGATCACCGCCACGGCCCACGTACGCCTCGGCGTCTACACACCCGCCTGAACGGCCCCCGGGGGCGTCGGGCCGCGGCGATCTCCAGGAGGACGTCGGAGACGGCACACGGGCCGGTGATCATGAGGGCGTGGCCGGTGTCCATGTCCCACAGGTGCCCGCGGGCGTGCCGCGGTGGTCAGGCCGGGGTGGCGAGCGTCGAGTGCACACGGCAGGAACAGCGGGATCCGCCGGATCATCTCGATGATCGGGTCGGCGACGTTGACGAGGGACTCGCCCACGGCGGGGGTCGCGGCGTCCAGGTGGACCGGCTTGTCCACGCGGCCCGCGGCCCGGCCGGCTGCGCCGGTGACCCTCCTTACGCCGTTGGGTCAGCGGGCGGTGCGGGCGAGTTCGAGGACGAGCTGGGGGAGCTCGCCGGGGGTGGCGGTCGGGGGGTGGGGGAGGCGGGTGAGGTCGTGGACGAAGGACAGAGAGACCGAGCGGATGAGGGAGTGCAGGAGGAGGCTCTGGAGGGACTGACCGGCGCGGAGCCAGAACTGTGGGCCATCGGCGGGAGTGGTGAGGACCGCGGTCTGGGGGCCGCCGCTCTGGGGGAGCAGGTGAAGAGATGTGCCCTCCAGGCGGGCGACTTCTGCGAGCTCCTGGAGGACGGGCGCGGGAGGGCGCTGGTCCCCATAAGGCTGCCGGGTGGGGAGCGGTTGAAGGCCGGCCGCGTAGAGGAGGCGTTCGCCGGGGCGGGAGCGGTGCGGGCCCGTCAGCCGGACGGTGGCCAGCAGGGTGGGATGGCCGCGGTCGGGCAGGAGGCGGACGACGGTCTGGCAGCCGACCTGCGCGGCCGAGAGGCGGAGGTTGTAGAGGGCGGCGCCCGCGCTCAGATGGAGGGCGCGGCCCCTCGGGTCGGACCCTGACGGGATGCGGGACCTGTCGGTGTGGACCTCGACCGCGCCGGGAAGCGCCACGAGCCGGGCGCCCCGGACCTCGGGGAGCGCGGGGGCCAGCGCTCCGGCGACCACGAAACGGCTGGCGTTCCGCTCGTTGAGCGCGCCCGCGACGGCCGCCGACGGCACCGCGACTCCTCTCCCGCGACGATCGCGCGGACCCGGATGACCGACGCCGGAACCTGCCCGCGCCGAGGCCATCGACGTACTCGCCTGCTCCCGGGCACCGGCGCACGGGACGAGGCAGAAGGTACAGAATCGGGTGTGTCGGGCGCCACCCTCGTTCGGTTTGCACCCGCGCGATCCGATGCGTAAGCTCAGCGAGCCGATCCGGAAAAACCCATGCGAGCCGTCGTGCTCGCGGGCTAACCTGGTCAGGTCGGCCCGTTGAGGGGACGCAGGACGCCGGAAGGCGGCCGGCCCCGGTGGGACTCCACTCCAGCAAGAATCTGCGGACTCTTCGAAGTTCGGGCTTATTGCTGTGCGTGGAAATGGGCCGAAGTGTGGAATGG
>NZ_BAAGPQ010000035.1:144483-188353 GCF_054783995.1 Actinocorallia aurea | reverse complement strand
GGACGATGATCGTCTCCACCCGGACCGGCTCGTTCTTGCCGGGCGCGATGACCCCGCGGACGCGCTGTGCCATGGTCGTGCTCCTTCTTCGTTCTGGCGTGGTGCGGTTTCGCCTCACCACCTCCGATCATGCCACTGATCACCGACGGCCGCGGAACGGCCTGGGGAAAACCGGTCAGCGCATCTCGCCCGCCCCGATGTAGGGGTTCAGGCTGGTCAGCGGCTTGCCTTCGGCGAACCGCGCCGGCCGGAAATCGGCCGCGGGGACCCGCGGGTCGAGGCTGTCGCCCTCCAGGACGAGGTCCGCGACGAGCTCGCCGACGGCCGGGGAGATCTTGAATCCGTGCCCGGAGAAGCCTGCGGCGACGATGAGCCCGTCGGGTCCGGCGGGCCCGATGACCGGGTTGAAGTCGGGGGTCACGTCGTAGCAGCCCGCGTACCCTCCGGTGAAGCCCGCGTTGATGAGGCCGGGGAAACGGTGCTCCAGCCGGGCCGCGGTCCGTTCCATGAACGCCGTCTCGGCCCGGTTCCGGTAGGAGTCGGGATCCGCCCATTCCGGCTCGGAAAGGTCGCTGTTCCCGAACAGCAGCTTTCCGCCCGTCTCCGCTCGGACGTATTGCAGCGATACGAGGTCCGACAAGACGGGAACCTCGCCTACGTACTCGCCCGGGTCGATGAGGAGGATCTGCTCGCGCATGGCCCGGATGGGCAGGTCGATCCCGAGCGGCGCGGCGAGCGCGACCGACCAGGGCCCGGCCGCCAGCACGACGGCGCCCGCGGCGACGAACTCCCCGTCGGCCAGGCGCACCCCCGTCACCCGCCCGTCTTCGGCGACGATCTCCGCGACCGCCGCGCCCTGCCGGATGACGGCCCCGTCGCGCCGGGCCGCCGCCGCGAAGGCCTGCGCGGTGGAGTAGGCGTCGCCGTGGCCTCCGTTGGGCTCGTAGCCGAAGGCGGCGAAGTCTTCGGTGTACGCGGCGGGCCACATCTCCTTGACGTCGTCGTGGCCGATCTCGCGGACGTCGATGCCGAGCCCGCGGTGCATCTCCAGGTTGGCCCGCAGCGCGTCGACGTTCCGGGCGCCCACCCCGACGATGTAGCCCGACTTCCGGAAGCCTATGTCCTCCCCGAGGATCTCCTCGGCGTTCGCGAACAGCTCGGTGCCCTTCCAGGCCATGGCGGCGAGGGAAGGCACGCCGTAGTGGCAGCGGACGATCCCGCTGGACTTCCCCGTCCCGCCGGAGCCCACGGTGGCGCGTTCCAGCACGGTGACGGAGACGCCCCGGGAGGCGAGGACACGGGCGGCGGACACCCCTTCGAGCCCGCCGCCGACGATGACGACATCCACGGCGGACGCGCTCACCCGGTCACCCCGGGGATCCACGACGTCCCGGCGAGCGGCACCCGGGCCATGGCCGCGGCCTCGACGGTGAGGGCGACGAGGTCTTCGGGCTCCAGTCGGTGCACGTCGGACTTGCCGCAGGCCCGCGCGAGCATCGTGGTCTCCATGACGAGCGAGCGCAGGTAGTTGGCGACGCGTTCCGCGCCGAGCCCGGGATCGAGCCGCGCCTCCAGCGCGGGCTCCTGGGTGGCGATCCCGACGGGGCAGGCCCCGGTGTGGCATTCGGCGCAGCCGCCGGGGAGGACCTTGAGCTTCTGGTAGTCCCCGGTGACGTCCACCCGCGCGCCTGACGCGTCGGTGTACGCCGAGTCGTTGCAGCCGAGCGCTATGAGCGACCCGACGCCGAGGGAGACTGCGTCGGCTCCCAGGGCGAGGGCCTTGGCGACGTCCGCGCCGCTGCGGACGCCGCCCGAGATGATGAGCTGCACGTCGGCCCCGACCTCGGCGATGGCGTCGGCGGCGAGCCGGACGGCGGCGAGGGTGGGGATGCCGGTGTGCTCGATGAAGGCGTCCTGGGTGGCCGCGGTGCCGCCCTGCATGCCGTCGACGACGACGACGTCGGCCCCGGCGGCGATGGCGAGCTTCACGTCGTGCTCGACGCGGGTCGCGCCGACCTTCACGTAGACGGGGATGCGCCAGTCGGTGGCCTCGCGCAGTTCGAGGATCTTGATGGTGAGGTCGTCGGGCCCGGTCCAGTCGGGGTGGCGGCTCGCCGAGCGCTGGTCGATGCCCTCGGGAAGGGTCCGCATGGAGGCGACCCGCGGCCCTACCTTCTGCCCGAGCAGCATGCCTCCGCCGCCGGGCTTGGCGCCCTGCCCGAGGACGATCTCCACGGCGTCGGCCTTGCGCAGGTCGTCGGGGTCGAAGCCGTACCGCGAAGGCAGGCACTGGTAGACGAGGGTCTTGGACGACTGCCGTTCCTCCGGCGTCATACCGCCGTCGCCGGTGGTGGTGGAGGTGCCGACCTCGGAGGCGGCCCTGCCGAGCGCGTCCTTGGCGGAGGCCGACAGGGCCCCGAAGGACATGCCCGCGATGGTGATGGGGATGTCGAGGACCACCGGCGAGGACGCGTTGCGCGCTCCGAGCACCGTCCGCGTGGCGCACTTCTCGCGGTACCCCTCCAGCGGGTAGCGCGACGCGGAGGCGGTGAGCAGAAGGAGGTCGTCGAAGGACGGGACGGAACGGCGGGCGCCGAGGCCGCGGATGGCGTACCTGCCGAGGGAGGCGCGCTGCTGGATCTCGGCGATGACCGAGGGCGGGAAGGTGTGGTTCATCGTGGGGCTCCCGGCGTCAGTACGAGGCGTGGTGCTGGGTGGAGAAGTGGTAGAGGGTCCGCGCGGAGGCGACCTTCACGACGTTCTCCGGGTCGATGTGGTCGAACCCGCAGGTCTTCGCCAGTTCGCGGACGGCCTGGACGTCGGCGTCGGTGAGTTCCTCGATCCGGGCGTCGGTGCCGAGACCGGCGATCTTCCCCGCGACGTAGATGACCGCCTCGTACAGGGAGTCGCCCAGCCCGTCCCCGGCGTCGCCGCCTATGAGCACGGTTCCGGCCTGCGCCATGAACCCGCAGTACGCGCCTGCGTCGCCGCCGATGGCGAGCGTCCCGCCCTTGAGAGAGATGGCGGCCCGCAGGGAGGCGTCCCCGTCGACCACGACGAGGCCGCCGTGCGCGCTGGCCGCCGCGGACTGGCTCGCGTCGCCCTTCACGTGGACGCGCCCGGACATCAGGTTCTCCCCGACACCCCATCCGACGGGCCCGTTGACGGTGAGGTCGGCCCGTTTGCCGAGCCCGCCCGTGTAGTACCCGGCGGGCCCGTCAAGGACGATCCTGATCTCGGCGTCGAGGCCGACGGCGAGGTTGTGCCGCCCGCCCGGGTCGGCGACGACGGCGGACGCGCCGTCGGGCAGCGCGCGCAGGGCGCGGTTGATGTCGCGGACCTCGCCGCTCAGCGCTTCCACAGGTGGACCTCCTCCGGACCTGGCTCGAACACCCGCGCCCCGTCGAATCCGGGCAGCCCGACCAGGGCCCGGTACTCGGAGACCATCGCGACCCACTGGTCGGTCTCGGCGATGATCGCGGGCTTGCAGGCGACGGCGTCGCGCACGACGGCGAACTCGTCGTCGGTGGTGACGAGCAGCGTGTAGAAACCGTCGAACACGTCGCAGACGAGCCGGAGCGCCTTCTCCAGGTCGTCGCCGAGGTCGAGGCGGCGGCCGACGAACCGGGCGGCGACCTCGGAGTCGTTGTCGGTCTCGAAGACGACGCCCTCGGCCTCCAGCGCGCGGCGGACCGTCGCGTGGTTGGCGAAGGAGCCGTTGTGGACGAGGCAGAGGCCCGGCCGGGGCGAGAACGGGTGGCTGCCTTCGACGGTGATGGCCGACTCGGTGGCCATCCGGGTGTGGCCGACGGCCCTGGTGCCGCTCATCGCGGCGAGGCCGAACTCCTCGGCGAGGGCGACGGGGTCGCCGACGCCCTTGAGGACGGTGAGCCCGTCCGGGCCGTAGACGCCGACGCCGGCGGAGTCCGGGCCGCGTTCGCGCACCTGGGCGAGCATGCCGCTGAGCAGTTCGCCCAGGCGGGGCTCCAGCCCTTCGCCTTTCAGGTGCAGGCCGACTATGCCGCACATGGGTGCCTCCTCAAGAGTGGTCGATGCGGGCGGGTCAGAAGGCGGTGAGGTAGGTGTCGGTCTCCCAGGCGCTGACCTGGCTGTGCCAGGCGAGGAACTCCTCGCGCTTGACCCGGGCGTAGTAGTCGGCGACGCCCGGGCCTGCGGCGTCGAGCGCCCCGCTGACGACGGCGTCCGCCCCGAGGGCCTCGACGGCGTGCAGGAGGGTCGGGGGGAGGTCGGCGCTGCCGGAGCCGGGCGCGCCCGGGTCGGCGGCGGCGTCGACGCCGGCCAGGCCCGCGGTGAGGAGGGCGGCCATGGCGAGGTAGGGGTTGGCGGAGCCGTCGCAGAGGCGCACTTCGACGCGGTCTCCGTCGGGCACCCGGACGAGGTGGGTGCGGTCGTTGCCTCCGTAGGTCGCCTTGCGCGGCGCCCAGGTGGCGCCGGACGCGGTCGTGGCGGCCGTCGTCCTCTTGAAGGAGTTCACGGTGGGCGTCACGACGGCCGAGAGCGCGGGCGCGTGGGTGAGGAGTCCGGACACGAAGGCGTAGGCCATCGGGGAGAGGCCGAGGCCGCGGTGGTCGTCGGAGGCGGGGAACAGAGGGGTGTCGCCGTCCCACAGGGACATGTGCATGTGCAGGCCGGACCCGGTGCGGTCGGTGAAGGGCTTCGGCATGAAGGTGGCGGTCATGCCGCGCCGTTCGGCGAGGGTCTGGACGAGGTAGCGGAAGGTGACGAGCCTGTCGGCGGTGGTCAGCGCCTCCGCGTACTCGAAGTTCTGCTCGAACTGCCCGTTGCCGTCCTCGTGGTCGTTCGCGTAGTTGGCCCAGCCGAGGCCGTTGAGGAGGGTGGAGACCTCGGTGAGGTGGTCGTACATGCGGGTGAGGTCGCGGGCGTCGTAGCAGGGCTGCGCTGAGGTGTCCTTGTCATCGGCGACGGCCAAGGCTCCGGAGGCGTCGCGCCGGACAAGGAAGTACTCGGCTTCCGCGCCGACCTTGGCGGTGATCCCCCGTTCGGCGAGCCGTGCCAGGACGGACTTGAGGATGACCCGCGGCGCGTACTTCCACGGCACGCCGTCCACGTGCGGGTCGCACTGGACCATGGCGAGGCCGGGCTTGATCTCGTGCAGCGGGGCGAAGGACGCGGCGTCCGGCAGGGTGATGAGGTCCGGGTCGGACGGCTGCTGCCCGATGGATCCTGCCGCGTACCCGGCGAAGCCGACGCCGTCGCGCTCCAGCATGCCGACCGCCGACGCCGGGACGAGTTTGGCGCAGGGCTTGCCCGCCATGTCGACGAACGTGGCGAGGACGAACCGGATGCCGTGCGCCTCGACGAGCTCCGATAGCCCGGCCGGCGTTGCGGGCGCCCCCGGTTCGGGGAGCGCCGTCTCGCGGGGGGTCGCCAGCATACCCATCGTCACCTCTCCACTTCCGCTGTTCACTGTCATGAACCTTTGTTCCCTTGTAGTAAACACAGGGGACTTTGCCCGGGAAAGGGGTGCGGCGTAACGGCAGCGTTAAACACGAAGGGCCCTGGACGCGCCGAACCCCCTCCGGGGCGTCCCGGGAGGGGGTTCGTGGTCTTGCGGGGATGAGGGGAGAGCGGAGGCCTAGGCTTCGACCTTCTCCTTGTCGGCGCCTTCGACGACAGGCTCCTCGACCGTCAGGATCACCGGGTGGTCCAGGTGGTCGTAGGCCAGTTCCTTGTGGATGGCGAAGTCGATGCCGGACGCCTCCACGTCGCCCTCGACGCGCAGCCCCATCGTCTTCTTGAGGACGAAGGCGATGATCAGCGTGACGACGAACGAGTAGGCGAGGACCGCGACCGCGGCGACCGCCTGCTTGCCCAGCAGCCCGAAGCCGCCGCCGTAGAACAGGCCGTCCTGGGCGTTGGGGGCGTCCGCGCTGGCGAGGAGGCCGATGAGCAGGGTGCCGACGATGCCGCCGACCATGTGCACGCCGACCACGTCGAGGGCGTCGTCGTAGCCGAGCTTGTACTTGAGGCTGACGGCCAGCGGGCAGATGAGGCCGGCGACGGCGCCGAGGATGAGCGCGCCGACCGGGGTCACCGCGCCGCAGGACGGGGTGATGGCGACGAGGCCGGTGATCGCGCCGGAGGCCGCGCCGAGCGTGGTGGCGTGGCCGTCGCGGACCTTCTCCACGAGCAGCCAGGCGAGCATCGCCGCGCAGGTCGCGTTGAAGGTGTTGAGCAGCACGACGCTCGCGGAGTTGCCCGCGGCCAGGGCAGAGCCGCCGTTGAAGCCGAACCAGCCGAACCACAGGACGCCCGCGCCGAGCATGACCAGCGGCAGGTTGCCGGGCTTGGGCACGGCGGGGAAGTTCGTGCGCTTGCCGAGCACGAGCACGACGGCCAGGGCCGCGACGCCCGCGTTGATGTGCACCGCGGTGCCGCCCGCGAAGTCGATCGCGGCGAGCTTGTTGGCGATCCAGCCGCCGGTGGCGGTGTCGGAGTCGAACGCGAAGACCCAGTGCGCGACGGGGAAGTAGACGAGCAGGGCCCACACGGCGGCGAAGACCATCCAGGCGCCGAACTTGATCCGGTCGGCGAGGGCGCCGGAGATCAGGGCGACGGTGATGCAGGCGAAGAGCGCCTGGAAGATGGCGAAGAGCGCCGGGGGGATCGTCGCGTCGGGATCCTCGGCGATGAGGTCGCCGAGCCCGATGTGCTCGGTGACGTTCCCGAGGAGGCCCAGGCCGCCGTAAGAGTCGCCGAAGGCCATGGAGTAGCCCACGACCGTCCACAGGACGCCGACGATCGCCACCGCGCCGAACGTCATCATGATCATGTTGAGGATGCTGCGCGCGCCCGTCATGCCGCCGTAGAAGAGCGCGAGTCCGGGCACCATGATGAGCACGGCCGCCGTGCTCGTGAGAATCCACGCTGTACTGCCAGTGTCCACGCCGTCTCCTGTAAGTGCGCTGAGTTGCACGGCAGTAAACGGTCGGCGTGTTGCACTGCGCCTCGCAGAGGGTGAACTCTGTGTTTCCCTGGTGGTGCGTGTGCGCACTGCTGTGGCGGGTGCGTTTCCGGAACCCATCAAACGTCCGATAAGTCTGTTTCGCTGGGTGGTAGGGCCCGCGCGGAGCCGGGCCTTGCCCGTCTCAGCGCTGGGCGGCGCGGGCCGCGAGCACGGCCTGGGCCGCGGGCCGGGTGCCCGAGGACGCCTGCGCCCACGCCTCGAAGCCGACGGTCGCGGCGAGGCCGTCGTCGGTGAGGCCGACGGCGGTCTTGATGTCGCGGGCGAGCTCCGGGGGGAGCGCGGCGACGCGGGCGGCCATGGCGAGCGCCTCTTCGAGCGGGTCGTCGTGCAGGGAGAGCGCGAGCCCGTGGCGCACGGCGTCCTCGCCCGCGTAGGTGCCGCCTTCCAGCAGCATCGCCAGCGCGCGCTGCTTGCCGAGCGCCTGGACGAGGAAGTACGTCGCGCCGCCTCCGGGGTGCAGTCCTATCTTGGCGAAGGTGGCGCTGAACTTCGCGGTGGGGGAGGCGAGCCGGATGTCGCAGCACATCGCGAGGTTCAGTCCCGCGCCGATCGCGTGCCCGCGCACCGCCGCGATCGTCGGGATCTCCAGGTCGCGCAGCGCGAGGAAGCCCGCGTAGACGCCTTTGAGTCTTCCGCGCAGGTCGCCGACGGGCAGGTCCCCGCCGAACAGCTCGTTCAGGTCCGCGCCCGAGCAGAACGACCTGCCCGCGCCGGTGACGACGAGGACCCGCGCCTCCCGGTCCGCCTTGAGCTCCGCGGCGGCCTCCAGCAGCTCGTCGCGCATGGCGAAGCTGAGCGCGTTGTGCCGGGCCGGGTCGTCCAGGGTGAGGACCCGGACGCCGTCTTCGCGGCGCTCCAGCCGCAGGGTCTTGCCTTCCACGATCTCCTCCAAGGGTCAGTCGCCGGTCAGGTCCCACAGCGCGCGGGGGTCGCCCGCGACCGCCTCGCCGAGCAGGTCGGCCCAGTGGTGCGCCGGCGCGCCGTCGTCGCGGGCGGCCCACAGCAGCCGCGTGAAGTGGTGCAGGGAGTGCTCGCGGGTGACGCCGATCGCGCCGTGCACCTGGTGGCAGGCGGCGGCGACGTCTTCGGCGGCCGTCGCCAGCACCACGCGCAGCGCGGCGACACCGTAGCCGTCGGTGGCGCGGGCCAGGGCGCTCTCGGCGAGCGCGAGCCGGGACGCGGCGCGCGCCAGGTTCTGCGAGACGGCCTGGAAGTCGCGCAGCGGACGGCCGAACTGGGTCCGGTCGCCGGTGTGCCGCACGGCCAGGCGCAGCGCCGCCCGCATGGCTCCGATGACCCGGGCCGAGCGCAGCAGCGCGGCGCGTTCGTGGATCGCGCCGTCGGGCCACGGGTTCGGGACGCGTTCGTGCGGCTCGATCAGGCTCTCGGTGAAGCGGATGGTGTCGCAGGGCTCCCCGGCGAGGTCCCAGCCCTGCTCGACGCTCCAGCCCATGACGGCGCCGTCGAGCAGGATGAGCTCGTTCTCGAACGGGATCACGACCAGCGGCGAGAAGGCCGCCCAGGGCACGTCCCTGATGCTGCCGTACAGGACCAGGCAGTCGTCTTCGCGCTCCACCCGCAGGTCGTCGCCCGGGTCGAGCACGATCGTGGCCATGTCCGAGCGCCGGCGCGGCGGCAGCAGCGCGTTGACGAGCGCGGTCTCGGCGAGCGGGACGCAGATCCCGTGCTCGCCGAGGGCCTCCAGCAGCGCCAGGAGGTCGGCTTCCTCGGCGCGGTGCCAGTCGAGGTCCGACAGCCGCCGCCACAGCTCGGGGTCGGCGCCGGGTGCGGCGTCGCGCAGCACGTCGTCGGCGATGCCGCGGACGAAGGACCGGGGCCGGCCGGTGTCCAGGCCGCGCGCGATGATGGTGCCGAGGACCTCGGTGGTGCCGCCGCGCAGGGTGAAGCCGGGGGCGGCGAGGATGCTCTCGGCCAGGAGCCGGGGCAGCGTGGCGCCGCCCGGGTCGGGCCGGGCGCCGGTGGCGTCGCGGACGACGGCCGTCACGTCCTTCTCGTAGGCGGTGCCGAGGAGTTTGAGCACGGCGGCCTCGCGGATCGGCGCGCGCCCGGCGTCCATCTCGCCGGCGACGTCGCGGGCCAGGCCGCGCAGCGCCTTGAGGCGTCCGGTCAGCTCGCCCAGCGCGCGGCGGGAGGCGGCGTCGTGCGGTCCCGCGGCGAAGGCAGCGAGGAGCGGGTGGGTGCTGAGGACGCGCTCGACGCCGCCGCGCTCGAAGGAGAGCTGCTCGGTGACCTGGGTCCAGCCTTCGCCGACGGTGCCGAGGACCTGGTCTTCGGGGATGAACACGTCGTCGAAGACGACCTCGTTGAAGTGGTGCTCTCCGGCGAGGTCGAGGATCGGCCGGACGGAGAGGCCCGGAGAGGCGAGGTCGAGGACGAACTCCGTCAGGCCCTCGTGCTT
Organism: Actinocorallia aurea; assembly: GCF_054783995.1. Lineage (NCBI taxonomy): Bacteria > Bacillati > Actinomycetota > Actinomycetes > Streptosporangiales > Thermomonosporaceae > Actinocorallia > Actinocorallia aurea. The sequence continues at coordinate 178,925 of NZ_BAAGPQ010000035.1, read as the reverse complement.
CTTGCCCGAGGCGTCGGTGCGGGCGAGCAGGTAGGCGTGGCTGGAGCGGTGCGCGTTGCTCGTCCAGATCTTCGTGCCGTTGACGCGCCAGCCGCCCTCGACGCGCTCGGCGCGGGTGCGGACCGCGGCGAGGTCGCTTCCGGCCTCGGTCTCGCTCATCGCGACGCAGAAGGTGATCTCACCGGAGATGATCCCGGGCAGGAAGCGCTTCTTCAGCTCCGGCGTGCCGTAGCGCACGATGGCCGGGCCGATCTGCCGGTCGGCCATCCAGTGCGCGGCGACGGGGGCGCCGTGGCGCAGCAACTCCTCGGTGACGGCCAGGCGGGCGAGGTTCGAGCGCCCCGCGCCGCCGACCTCGGCGGGCCAGGTGAGCCCGAGCCAGCCCCGCGAGGCGAGTTCCCGGCTGAAGGCCGGGTCGTGGCCGCGCATCCAGGAGTCGCAGTGCTGCTCGAAGGCCCCGGATTCCAGGGCCGCCTCGACGAAGGCGCGCACGGCGGAACGCAGCTCCCAGAGAGCCGAATCCGATTCTAGAGTCATGCGCCTGAGTCTGGCTTATCCGGGACGAAGTGGTCCAGAAGGGATGGGTCGGCGAGGGAGTCGCGGTTCGCCGCCGCCGCCGGATCGGCCCCCTGCAGGATCTTCCGGACGGGCACTTCGAGCTTCTTGCCGGACAGGGTCCGAGGGATCCCGGGGACCTCGATGACGGCGTCGGGCACATGACGCGGCGAGAGGTCCGCGCGCAAGGCGGCCTTCAGCCTTCCGAGGAGGTCCTCGTCCAGCGACGCGCCCTCGGCCATCTGCACGTAGAGCAGCAGCCTGCCTTCCGCGCCCAGCCTTCCGGTGTCCACGACGAGGCTGTCGGCGATCTCGCCGAACGCCTCGACGACCCGGTAGAAGTCGGACGTCCCCATCCGGACGCCTCCCCGGTTCAGCGTCGAGTCCGACCGGCCGTAGATGACGCACCCGCCGTCGGGCAGGACCTTCAGCCAGTCGCCGTGCCGCCAGACGCCGGGGTAGTCGGCGAAGTACGCCTCCCGGTAGCGCCTCTTCTCAGGGTCGTTCCAGAAGCCGACCGGCATGCACGGCATCGGCTCGGTGAGCACGAGTTCGCCCACCTCGTCCAGAAGGGGGCGGCCCTCCTCGTCGAAGGCCTCGACGGCCGCGCCGAGGGAGCGGCACTGGATCACCCCGGCCCGCACCGGCAGCAGAGGCACGGGCCCCACGAAGCCCGTGCAGACGTCGGTGCCGCCCGACAGGGAGCCGAGCAGCACATCGGCCTTGACGTGCTCGTAGACCCACGAGAAGCCCTCGGGGGGCAGCGGGGAGCCCGTGGAGCCGATCAGCCGCAGGGAGCGCAGATCGTGGTCCGCGCCGGGGGTGAGCCCCGCCTTCTGCGACGCGGTGATGTACGGCGCGCCGAGCCCCAGATGGGTCGTGCCGGTCTCGGCGGCGATCCGCCACAGCACGTCGCCGGCCGGGGCGCCGTCGAACAGCACGATCGTCGCGCCGACCATGAGCCCGCTGACCAGGTAGTTCCACATCATCCACCCGGTGGTGGTGAACCAGAAGAACACCTCTCCGGCGTCGATGTCCTGGTGCAGCGCCAGGGACTTGGTGTGCTCCAGCACCATGCCGCCGTGCCCGTGCACGATCGGCTTCGGCAGGCCCGTCGTGCCGGAGGAGTACAGGATCCACAGCGGCTGGTCGAACGGCACCCGGTCGAACGCCAAGGCTCCGGGCCGGGCGAGGTCGGCGTACGCGATGGCGCCTTCCGGCGCCTCGCCGTGCAGCACCGGGATGACGACGGTCGCCGCGAGCGTGGGCAGTTCCGCCCGGATCCGGGCGACGACGTCGGTCCTGTCGAACTCCTTGGCCCCGTAGCGGTAGCCGTCGACGGCGAGCAGCACCTTCGGCTCGATCTGCCGGAACCTGTCGACGACGCTCGCCGCCCCGAAGTCCGGCGAGCACGACGACCACGCCGCGCCCAGCGACGCCGCCGCCAGCATGACGACGAGGGCCTCGGGCCGGTTCGGCAGGTAGCCCACGACCCGGTCGCCGCTTCCGACGCCGAGCGCGGCAAGGCCCGCCCGCGCCCCCGCGACGGCCTCGGCCAGCTCCGCCCAGGTCAGCACCGAGCCGGGCGCGCCGTCCGTCCGGTAGACGACGGCGGGCGCGTCCGGCCGCTCGGCCGCGTGCCGCAGCATGTTCTCGGCGTAGTTCAACCGCGCCGAGGGGAACCAGCGCAGCCCGTCGACGGGCATCGGCCCGCCCTCGCGCACGGGCCCGTCGCCCCGGTCGCCGACCACGCCGAACCAGTGCCACACCCGGTCCCAGAACCTGTCGACGTCGGCGACCGACCACTCCCACAGCGCGGCGTAGTCCGCCGGCACGGGGTCCAGCGCCCGCTGGAACGCGGTGATCCGCGCCCGCTCGACGGTCTGCTTCGACGGCTCCCAGAGGGGCGCGCCCTCGTGCTGCACGGCGGTACTCCTCTTGCTCGGTGCTCAGGCGCCCGGCCAGTCCGGGGCGCGCTTGTCGTTGAAGGCGGCGATGCCCTCCTTGCGGTCGGCCGACATCGCCGTCGTCCGCCACGCGTTGTCCTCGACGTCCATCGCCGCGGCGAGGTCGAGCGGCGCGCCGACGCGCAGCGCGCGCTTGGCGGCGCGGGTGGCCACGGGGGAGTTCGCGGCGATCGCCCTGGCCGTCTCCAGCGCGGTCTCGCGCACGCCGCCCTCGGGCGCGGGCCGGTCGACGATGCCGAGCGCGACCGCCTCGTCGAAGCCGACCTTCCGGCCGGTCAGGACGAGGTCGGCGGCCTTGGCGGGGCCGACCCGGCGGGCCATGAGCTGGGTGCCGCCGCCGCCGGGGACGAGGCCGATCGACACCTCCGGCAGCCCGAACACCGCGCCGGGCTGGGCCGCGATGAGGTCGCAGGACAACGCGAGCTCCGTGCCGCCGCCGAGCGCGAAGCCGTGCACGGCCGCCACGACGGGCTGCGGCAGGCCGAGCACCGCGCCGAACGCGGCCCGGAACACCGGCCGCTGGCGCAGCAGGTCGGCGTCGCTCATCCCGTTCCGTTCCTTCAGGTCGGCGCCCACGCAGAACGCCTTCTCGCCGCTCGCCGACAGCACCACCGCGTGCGCGCGGGAGGCCGCGACCTCGGCGCACACCCGGGCCAGCTCCTCGGCCATCGCGGTCGACAGGGCGTTGAGCGCCTGCGGCCGGTCGAGTGTGATCTCCGCGACGGTACCACCGTGCCACGTGAGCCCGATCACGCGCCCACCCCCAGCTCACGGGCGATGATCATGCGCTGGACCTCGGAGGTGCCCTCGCCGATCTCCAGGATCTTGGCGTCCCGGTAGAAGCGGCCGACGGGGAACTCGTTCATGAACCCGTAGCCGCCGAAGATCTGGGTGGCGTCGCGGGAGTTGTCCATGGCGGCGTCGGAGGCGGTCAGCTTGGCGATGGCGGCCTCCTTCTTGAACGGCTGCCCGGCCAGCAGCTTGGCGGCGGCGGCGTAGTAGGCGACGCGGGCGGTCCAGGCGCGCCGCTCCATGTCGGCGATCTTGAACTGGATGGCCTGGTACTCGCCGATCGGACGGCCGAACGCGGCGCGCTCCTTCACGTACTTCAGGCACTCGTCGACGCAGCCCTGGGCGAGGCCCACGGACAGGGCCGCGATCGCGATGCGGCCCTCGTCGAGGATGCGCAGGAACTGGGCGTAGCCCCGGCCGCGCTCGCCCAGCAGGTTGGCGGCGGGCACGCGCACGTCGTCGAACCACAGCTCGCGGGTGTCGGAGGCGCGCCAGCCGACCTTGGAGTACTCCGGGCCGACCTTGAAGCCGGGCGTCCCGTTCGGGACGATGATCGTGGAGATCTCCCGCTCGCCGGTGAGCGCGGTGACCGTCACGAACTCGGTGATGTCGGTGCCGGAGTTGGTGATGAAGCACTTCGAGCCGTTGATCACCCACGTGTCGCCGTCGAGGACGGCCGTCGTGCGCATGCCGCCGGGGACGTCGGAGCCGCCGCCCGGCTCGGTCAGGCCGAAGCCCGCCAGGCGCGCGCCCGCCAGCAGCGACGGGAGGTACCGGCGCTTCTGCTCCTCGGTGCCGAACCGGTGGACGGGCATCGCGCCCAGCCCGACCCCGGCCTCCAGCGTGATCGCGACGGACGAGTCGACCCGGGCCAGCTCCTCCAGGGCGAGGCAGAAGGTGAAGTAGTCGCCTCCCATGCCGCCGTACTCCTCGGGGAACGGCAGCCCGAACAGGCCCATCTTCCCCATCCCGGCGACGAGCTCGTACGGGAACTCGCCTTTCTCGTAGTGGTCGCCGATGACGGGCGCGACCGCCTCTCGCGCGAACGCGGTGACGGTGTCGCGCAGCGCCGCCTGCTCCTCGGTGAGACTGAAGTCGATCATGAGCTGCTCCTTGCGGTGACGACGCGGGAGGGGGAAGGGCGGCCGAGCCGCTCGGCCATCCAGACGCTGGTCTCGACGAGCGCGTCGAGACTGACGCCGTGCTCGACGCCGAGGCCGTCGAGCATCCAGACCAGGTCCTCGGTGGCGAGGTTGCCGGTGGCGGACTCGGCGTAAGGGCAGCCGCCGAGGCCGCCCGCCGAGGAGTCCACGGTGGTGACGCCCGCCTGCAACGCGGCGAGGGTGTTGGCCAGGGCCTGGCCGTAGGTGTCGTGGAAGTGCACGGCCAAGGGCTCGGGGGAGTCGAACGCCGCTATCAGCTCCTGCACCCTTCCCGCCGTGCCCACGCCGATGGTGTCGCCGAGGCTGAGTTCGTGGATGCCCATGTCGAGGAGCCTGCGTCCGGCGTCCGCGACCTGCTTCACGGGCACGTCGCCCTCCCACGGGTCGCCGAACGCCATCGACAGGTAGGCCCGCACCCACAGGCCCGCCTCCCGCGCGCGCGAGACGACGGGCTCGAACATCGCGTACTGCTCCTCCATCGACCGGTTCAGGTTCCGGCGGGCGAAGGACTCCGTCGCGCTGGCGAAGACCGCGACGTCGCCCACCCCGGACTCAAGCGCGCGGTCCAGCCCGCGCTCGTTCGGCACCAGGACGGGATAGCGCACGCCCGGCGCGCGGTCGAAGGCCGCCAAGAGGTCGGCCGCGTCGGCTAGCTGCGGCACCCACTGGGGATGCACGAAGCTCGTCGCCTCGATCACCTTCAGGCCGGTGCCCGCGAGCCGTCGCAGGAACTCGGCCTTGACCTCGACCGGGACGACCGACTTCTCGTTCTGGAGGCCGTCGCGCGGACCGACCTCGTACAGGGTGACGCGTTCCGGCAGCCTCATCCCGCTGCCTCCTCAGGGGTGATCTCGGCGAGGACCTCGTCGAGCGCCACCTGGACGCCCGCCCGCACCGGCACCGCCGCGACGGTCCCGGCGACGGCCGCCGTCACGGTGTGCTCCATCTTCATCGCCTCCACGACGACGACCGGCTGGCCCACGACCACGGCGTCGCCCTCGGCGACCTTCACGGCCAGGACCGTCCCGGGCATCGGGCTGCGCAGGACCCCGCCCGCGGCCGCCGCCGCGCCGCCGCGCAGGCTGCGCTCCCGCTCCCGCACGGCCCACGTGCGGCCCTCCGCGCCGATCCACACGGTCCCGTCGGGCCCGGTGGCGCGCCGGTGAGGGATCCGCCGCCCGGCGAGGACCAAGGCACCGTCCTCAAGGACGGCCTGGACGGGTGCGCCGTCTCCGATCGCGACCTCGCCCGCCCGGGTGCGCACCTCGACGTGCTCGGACCCGTCGACGACCAGGGCGTGCGGGCTCCAGGCGGGCTCGCCGAGCCGCCAGCCGTCCATCGCGTCCCACGGCCCGTCCCCGGCGGGCGCGACGGCCCTCATCCGGGCGAGCGCGGCGGCGCCCGGCACCCACGCCGGGACGTCGCCGCCGGTCAGCTCCGGCAGGACCCGTTCCACGAGTCCGGTGTCCAGCTCGCCCGCGCGTACCTCGGGCCTGGCCAGCAGATCCCGCAGGAAACCGGTGTTGGTCGGCACGCCGAGCAGGATGTAGGAGGCCAGCGCCGAGTCCAGCGCGCGCAGGGCCGAAGCCCTGTCCTCGCCGTGCACGATCACCTTCGCGAGCATCGGGTCGTATCTGCTGCCGACCCGGCCGCCCCGCACGATGCCGGAGTCCACCCGCGCGCCTTCGGGCTCCGCCAGGTCGAGGATCTCCCCGCCCGCCGGAAGGAACCCGCGCGAGGGGTCCTCGGCGTAGATGCGCGCCTCCACCGCGTGGCCGCTGAGCACGACGTCGTTCTGCCCGAACGGCAACGGCTCCCCGCACGCCACCCGGAGCTGCAGTTCGACGAGGTCGAGCCCCGTCACCAGCTCGGTGACGGGGTGCTCCACCTGAAGACGTGTGTTCATCTCCATGAATTGACGTGCTCCCCCGGCTGAAGCCTGAGGATTCGGGCCTGCACCGCTGTACACGGAACTTCCCTGGCTTCCTGCTTCACCGACCTGTGCCGACGCTGCCGCCGGTCTTACCGGGTCTCCACAGGCTTTCGGGCCCCATGACCCCGTTCCCGCCCGTCCGGCGGTACCTGACGGAACGACGCTATCGGACGCCGGCCCGACGTGGCGGCGGATCGGCGATTCCCGCCCCGACACGAGGTCCTGATCATCTGCAGCGGCCGTCTCACCCGTTCTGCCCTCCACGATGAACTCGACGGTTCCGGCGCCGACATAACCGATGGCGCGAGCCGCGTTCACCGCGAAGGCGCCGAGTGAGGCGCGCGCAGCCTCATCCAGGAACGGGGAGGGGGCCTCCTCGATGATCTTCTGGTGGCGGCGCTGGAGGCTGCACTCGCGCTCGCCCAGGTGGACGATGTTGCCGTATGCGTCCGCGAAGATCTGGACCTCGATGTGCCTCGGCGCGGTGATGAACCGCTCGATGAGCAGGGTGTCGTCGCCGAACGCGCCGCGGGCCTCGCGCCGGGCGGAGGCGATGGCGTCGGGAAGGCCGGCCGCCTCGGTGACCAGGCGCATGCCCTTGCCGCCGCCGCCCGCCGAAGGTTTCAGCAGCACCGGAAGGCCCACCTCCAGGGCCGCGGCCGCCAGTTCCTCCTCGTCAAGGCCGCGGCCGCTGCGGCCCGGCACGACGGGCACCCCGGCCGCCGCGACGGTCTCCTTGGCGGCGATCTTGTCGCCCATCGCGTCGATCGCGGACGGCGGCGGGCCGACGAAGACCAGGCCGGCTTCCGCGCACGCGCGCGCGAACTCCGCGTTCTCCGACAGGAACCCGTATCCCGGGTGGATCGCCTCCGCGCCCGTGGCGAGGGCGGCGGCGACGACGGCCGCGCCGTCGAGGTAGGAGGGGATCTCCACGGCAGCGTCGGCGAGCGCGACGTGCGGGGCGGCGGCGTCGTCGGGCGCGTGCACGGCGATCCCGCGCACGCCCAGCCGACGCAGGGTCCGCAGGATCCGGACGGCGATCTCGCCGCGGTTGGCGATGAGGACTGCGCTGAACATGGGCCTCACATCCGGAAGACGCCGTAGCCGACGTCGTCGAGGGGGGCGTTCGCGGCGGCCGACAGGGCCAGGCCGAGGACGCGGCGGGTGTCCGCGGGGTCGATGACGCCGTCGTCCCACAGGCGGGCGGTCGAGTAGTAGGGGCTGCCCTGCGTCTCGTACTGCGCGCGCACGGCGTCGGCGGCGGTGTCCCCCGCGCCCTTCTGGGAGACGGAGGTGAGGACGGACGCGGCCTGCTCGCCGCCCATGACGGAGATCCGCGCGTTCGGCCACATCCACAGGAAGCGGGGCGAGTAGGCCCGTCCGCACATCGCGTAGTTCCCGGCCCCGTACGAGCCGCCGATGATCACGGTGAACTTCGGTACTCGCGCGCACGAGACGGCGGTGACCATCTTCGCGCCGTGCTTGGCGATGCCGCCCGCCTCGTAGTCGCGGCCGACCATGAAACCTGAGATGTTCTGCAGGAACACCAGCGGGATCGACCGGCGGTCGCACAGCTCGATGAAGTGCGCGCCCTTCATCGCCGACTCGGCGAACAGGATCCCGTTGTTGGCGATGATCCCGACCGGGTGCCCGTGCAGATGGGCGAACCCGGTGACGAGGGTCGTGCCGTACTCCTTCTTGAACTCGGTGAACTCGCTCCCGTCGACGATCCGGGCGATCACCGAGCGCACGTCGTAGGGGGTGCGCGGGTCGGGCGGGACGATCCCGTACAGCTCGGCCGGGTCGTACAGCGGCTCGGCGGCCTTGGCGGTCTCCCACGGGACGGCCCCGCGCGGCCCGAGCGTCGCGATGATCTCCCGGACGATGCGGAGCGCGTCCTCGTCGTCGTCGGCGAGGTGGTCGGTGACGCCGGAGACGCGCGAGTGCAGGTCGCCGCCGCCGAGCTCCTCGGCCGTGACGACCTCGCCCGTGGCCGCCTTCACCAGGGGCGGCCCGCCGAGGAAGATCGTGCCCTGCTCGCGGACGATGACGGTCTCGTCGCTCATCGCCGGGACGTAGGCGCCGCCGGCCGTGCAGGAGCCCATGACGGCCGAGATCTGCGCCACCCCCAGTTTCGAGAGGTTCGCCTGGTTGTAGAAGATCCGCCCGAAGTGCTCCCGGTCGGGGAAGACCTCGTCCTGCATCGGCAGGAAGGCCCCGCCGGAGTCGACGAGCGCGATCGAAGGCAGCCGGTTGTGCAGGGCGACCTCCTGCGCGCGCAGATGCTTCTTGACCGTCATCGGGAAGTAGGTGCCGCCCTTGACCGTGGCGTCGTTGGCGATGACGACGCACTCGCGGCCCGAGACCCGGCCGATGCCCGCGATCATGCCCGCGCCCGGCGCGTCGCCGCCGTAGAGGCCGTGCGCGGCGAGCGGGGCGAGCTCAAGGAAGGGCGAGCCGGGGTCGAGCAGGCGGTCGACCCGGTCGCGCGGCAGGAGCTTGCCGCGCGCCACGTGCCGGTCGCGCGAGCGCTCCGGCCCGCCGAGGGCGGCCTTGGCGAGGTGCGCGCGCAGCTCTGCGGCCAGCGCGCGGTTGGCCGCCGCGTTGTGCTCGCGCTGGTCGTCGGTGAGGTCGACGCGGCCCGGCAGCACGCCCAATGCCTGCTCCAGTTCCCCCGGTACGGGTTCGAGAAAGTGCGGTTGAGAATGCGAGACGTCTGTTAATGAGCGCTAACAAGCGCGATGTTAGCGAGCCCTAACAGTCTCGTCTAGACTTCCCCCATGGAGATCGGTACCCGCGAACGACGCGCCCAGATCTTGGCCGCGGCGACGGATCTGTTCGCGCGGCGCGGCTACCACGGAGTGTCGATCTCAGAGCTCGGCGCGGCCGTGGGCCTCACCGGACCCGCGCTTTACCGGCACTTCAAGGGCAAGGAGGCGCTGCTCGCCGAGATCCTCCTCGACATCAGCACCCGGCTGCACCGCGGCGGCGTGGCGCGCGCCAGGGCCTCGGCCGATCCACTGGACGCCCTGCTGGAATGGCAGATCTCCTTCGCGCTCGACCATCCCGCGCTCATCACCGTGCACGAGCGCGAACTCCCGCACGTGCCCGAGGCCCCGCGCCGGGAGATCCGCCGCATCCAGCGCGCTTATGTGGAGGAATGGGTCGCCGTCGTGGCCGCCCGCGCGCCCCGCCCCGAGGCCGGGACCCGCGCCGCCGTCCACGCCGCGATCGGCCTGATCAACTCCACCCCGCACAGCGCCGGCGGCCTCGCCCGCCCCGAGATGGCCGCGCTCCTCCATGGCATGGCCAAGGCGGCCCTCCTCGCGGTGCCCGCCCCCGCCGGGGTCCGGGAAGCGCACCCCGGCGGGGCGGATGCGGCGATCTGACCGCCTGATCCACACGACTACGCTTGCGGTTGTGAACGCACCTTTCGTCAGCCCGATCAAGGAGCTGCTGGACGACCTGCACGCGCGCCTCACCGACCGGCGCGACGGCGAAGTGGCCACCTACATCCCCGAACTGGGCAAGGCCGACGCCGAGTGCTTCGGCCTGGCCGTCGCGACCCTGGACGGCACCCTGTACGAGGCGGGCGACACCGACGTCCCGTTCACGATCCAGTCGGTCTCCAAGCCGTTCGTCTACGCCCTCGCCCTCCAGGACCGCGGGCTGGAGGACGTCCTGAAGGTCGTCGGGGTCGAGCCCACCGGCGACGCGTTCAACGCGGTCCGCCTGGAGCCGGTGTCCGGCCGCCCCTACAACCCGATGGTCAACTCCGGGGCGATCGTCACCAGCACCCTCGTCGGGGGAACGAACCAGGAGGAGCGCCGCACCCGCATCCTCTCCGGCCTGTCGGCGTTCGCCGGGCGCGACCTGGACGTCGACCGCAAGGCGATGGCGTCCGAGGCGGCCACAGGCGACCGCAACCGGGCCCTGGCCTACCTCATGCACGGCGCGGGCGTCCTGGCCTGCCCCGTCGAGGAGGCCCTCGCCCTGTACTTCGAGCAGTGCGCCGCCCTCGTCACCACCCGCGACCTCGCGGTGATGACCGCGACCCTCGCGGGCGGCGGCGTCAACCCGCTCACCGGCGAGACCGTCGTGTCGGTCGAGGCCGCGGCCAACGCGCTCACCGTCATGGCGACCTGCGGCACCTACGACTACGCGGGCGAATGGCTGGTGCGGGCGGGGCTGCCCGCCAAGAGCGGCGTGTCCGGCGGGCTCATCGCCGCGCTGCCGTCCCAGCTGGGCCTCGGCGCGTTCAGCCCCCGCCTGGACGCCCGCGGCAACAGCGTCCGGGCCGTCGCGGCCTGCGAGGAGCTGTCGACCCGCTTCGGCCTGCACCTCATGCGGCCGTCCGAGCGCTCCGGCCCGGTCTTCCACCGGACCCTGCGCGGCGACACCGCGCACTCCTCCCGGGTGCGCGCCCACGACGAGCGCAACGCCCTCGCCCGCCTCGGCGGCGCCATCCGCGTCTACGTGCTGCGCGGCGACCTCGCCTTCGGGACGGCCGAGGCGGTCGTGCGGACGATCAGCGAGGACACCGACTCCGTCCGCTGGGTGGTGCTCGACCTCAAGCGCGCGGGCCGGGTCGCGCCTGTGGCGGCCACCCTTCTGGAGGGCCTCGCCGCCAAGCTCAAGGAACGCGGCATCACCACGGTCATCGTCGACACCGAGAAGCGGATCAGGGTCCGCTCGGCGATCATCGCCGAGACCCGCGACGAGGCGATGGAGCTCTGCGAGGACGCGCTCCTCACCGGGGCGGGCGCGGCCCGGCCCGAGGTGCCCATCGCCGAGCAGGACCTGCTGCGCGGCCTCGACCCGTTCATGGTGACGGCCCTGGACGCCTACCTGGAGACCCGCGAGTACGAGGAGGGCGAGCGCCTCGTCCAGGACGTCGCGGCCCTCTGCTTCATCCTGTCCGGCGGGCTCGCCCGTCAGGTGATCATCGGGGACAGGGCGGTCCGCGAGACCTCGATGGGGCCGGGCACCGCGGTCGGCCGCCTCGCCCTCATCGACGACGCCGGCCACTCGCACCGGATCGTCGCCGAAGGCCCGACCTCGTGCAAGGTCCTCACCACCCAGGCGCTCGCCCGGCTGGAGCGCGACTCGCCGCGCCTGGCCGACGCGCTGCGCTGGTCCATCGCCAACGCCATCGCCGAGCGCCTGCGCCGCACCGACGCCGAGAACCACGCACTCATCCACTAGGAACCGGGGGAACACGAGCACATGGCCGACGAGATCTGCACGGGGGACGGGACCGAGGTCGCGGACGGCGTCTACGTGGGCAACGCGGGCGTCGACGCGCCCGCCGAGCGGGGGTGGCTGATGGGCCATTTCATGCCCGAAGGCGATGCCCGGCACAGCACCGACGTGGAGATCAAGTGGGGCGTCCACGAGCCCGGCGACGAGCGCGCCGAGTGGGTGCGCGGCGAGTCCCGGACGGCCCTGCTCGTGCTCATCTCCGGACGGTTCCGGGTCGAGGTGCCGGGCCGGAGCGTCCTGCTGGAGAAGCAGGGCGACTACATCGTGTGGGGCAAGGGCGTCGACCACTCCTGGGTGGCCGAGGAGGCGTCGGTCGTGCTGACCGTGCGCTGGCCGTCGGTGCCCGGCTACAAGGTCGAGGAGCCCGCGTGAAGTGCCCCTGCGGCCTCGCCGCCGACTACGACGCCTGCTGCGGCCGCTACCACCGCGGCGACGCCGTCGCCCCGACGGCCGAGCGCCTGATGCGCTCGCGCTACAGCGCCTTCGCCGTCGGCGACGCCGCCTACCTGGCCCGCACCTGGCACCCCTCGACCCGCCCGCCCGACGTCGGCGTGGACTCCGCCACCCGCTGGACGCGCCTGGAGATCCTCGGCGGGACGGCGGGCTCCGCCCTCGACGCCGAAGGCACCGTCCACTTCCGCGCGCACTACATCGAACACGGCAAAGCGCGCCACATGGAGGAGAACAGCCGCTTCGTCGTCGTCGGCAACGCCTGGTTCTACCTCTCGGCGCTCTGAACCGCCTTCCCGTCCGCCCCGGCTACTTCTCGTGCGAGGTCCCGGCCGGGGCCCGGCCGACGCGCCTGCGCCGGGCGACGAGCCAGCAGACGCAGGCGCAGTATCCGGCGAAGAAGGCGTGCGCCGGGCCGAGCGGTTCGCCCAGGTGCGTGTTGATGAGCGTCTGGCTCAGCGCGAGGGCGAGCATCATCGCGGCGGCCGTGACGTGCAGGGTGGACCGGCCGTCGTCGAGGCGGGCGAGGAGGAAGAACAGCATCGCGGTGAAGGCCGCGCACGCGAGGGCCAGGACGATGGCGGGGTTGATCACGGTGACCAGCCACGCGCAGCCGTAGGCCGTCGCGGCGCCCAGCCCGATCGCGGTCACGAGGTCCGCCGCGAGGCGCCGTCCGCTGACCCGTGCGGCGACCTTCACCATGTCGTCTGCCTCATGGCCGCGAGGTTAGGCGGCCGGACCGGCCGGTCTCCAGGGGCCGGTGTCCCGTGGATGTCCCGTGAGGCGCCCCGGAGGGGGTTCGGCGGGTCAGCGCGGGAGGGTGTCGATGGCGTTGATGAAGAGGTCGAGGCCGAACTCGAAGTCGCTCTCCGGGTCGTGCTCGGTGAGCTCCTTGGCCAGGGAGGTGACGCGCGGGAAGCGGTCGGGGTCCAGGTCGGCGAAGGCTCCGGCGGCGTCGGCGGGCAGGTGGTAGAGCATCCTGAGCTGCTCGGTCTCGCGCAGCAGGGAGCCCTGCGCGTAGGAGATGATGGCGCGCATCAGGCGGACCGAGGTGGGGCCGTCGAAGCCGGCGTCGTGCGCGATGGCCAGGCCCCGCTCGACGGGCTGGAGGCCGAACGGGACCTCGACGCTGTGCGTCACGACGAGGTCGGTGCACCGGGGGTTCTCGCGGGCGACCCTGCGGAAGGCGCGGATCAGCTCGCGCGCCCGGATCCGCCAGTCGAGGTGGTCGTCGTCGGGCAGGTCGAGGTCGGCGAGCACGCGTTCGGCGATGCCCCGGAGCAGGGCGGCCTTGTTCGGCACGTGGTTGTAGAGGGACATCACCGCCACGCCGAGCTCGTTCGCGACCGCCCGCATGGACAGCGCCTCGGCGCCCTCGCGCTCCACCAGCGCGACCGCCGCCTCCACGATCCGCTCCCGCGTCAGCACCGTTGACACCCTTCCGTACGCATGACATTTTACGTACATCGTACGTTGATCGTACGGTGTACGTCTGCGTGAGGGAGCGCCGCGTGTCGACCCATGAGCTCTACACCAACCCCGTCCAGGACGAGACCTGGACCGTCCCCCTGTCCGGAGACTCCCGGTTCACCTGGGAGTACGACGACGGCCGCGACAAGCTGCTGAGCCTCTACCAGAAGGGCAAGGACAAGCAGTGGGACGCGGTCAAGCGCATCGACTGGAGCCTTGAGGTCGACCAGGCCGACCCGCTCGGCCTCCCCGACGCCGCCAACATGCTCTACGGCACCTCCTACTGGGAGAAGATGAGCGTCAAGGAGCGCGGCAGGCTCAAGCTGCACTCGGCGTCCTGGCAGTTCTCCCAGTTCATGCACGGCGAGCAGGGCGCGATGATCACCGGCGCGCGCATCGTCGAGACGGTCCCCGACCTCGACGCCAAGTTCTACTCGGCCACCCAGACCATGGACGAGGCCCGCCACGTCGAGCTCTTCACCAAGTTCCTCCAGGACAAGCTCGAACTCGTCTACCCCATCAACGACAACCTGCAGAGCCTGCTCAACGACACCCTGCGCGACAGCCGCTGGGACATGCCCTACCTCGGCATGCAGGTGCTCATCGAGGGGCTCGCCCTCGCCGCGTTCGGGCTGGTCCGCGACATGACGACGGTCGAGCTGCCCAGGCAGATGCTCACCTATGTCATGCAGGACGAGGCCCGGCACGTCGCCTTCGGACGGCTCGCCCTCCGCGACTTCTACCGCGACATCACCGAGGCCGAGCGCCGCGAGCGCGAGGAGTTCGTCATCGAGGGCTGCTACCGGATGCGCGACCGTTTCCAGGCGCTGGAGGTGTGGGAGAACTTCGGCATCCCCAAGGCCGACGCGATCGAACTGGTGAAGAACTCCGAGTACATGCGGATGTTCCAGAGCCTGCTGTTCAGCCGGATCGTGCCGTGCGTCAAGGACATCGGCCTGTGGAGCGAGCGCATCCAGGCCGCCTACGACGACATGGGCGTCCTGGAGTTCTCCAAGCACGACCTGGAGGTCCTCATGGCCCAGGACGAGGAGCACGCCGACGCCATGGACGCCCGCCGCTTCGCCGCCGAGGAGGCCGAGCGCCGCGCCGAGGTCGACGAGGTCATCGCGGGGGCGGCCGACTGAGATCCGCCCGTTTCAGGGTGTTCCTACCCTGTTCGGCTTACCTGTCCCCAGGGTAGGGGGACGGGTGGGGAACGGGGGACGGATGAGCGAGATCCTGGTGGGCGTCGACGGGTCGGCGCCCGGCGACGCCGCGGTGGCGTGGGCCGCCCATGAGGCCCGCAGGCGGGCCGTGCTGCTGCGCCTGGTGCACGCCGGCGGGCCGCTCGGCGACGACCGGACCGTCGAGAACGCGGCGGAGGTGGCCCGGGCCGTCGGCGCGTTCGACATCGAGACCGAGTTCGTCACCGGCAGGCCCCAGGAGAAGCTGCTGGAACGGGCCGCGCACGCCGAACTCGTCGTCCTCGGCACCCATGGGCACGGGCCCGTCGCCAGCCTCGTCGTGGGGTCGGTGGCGCTGGCCCTGGCCGGATCCTCGCCCGTTCCGGTGGTGCTGGTGAAGGACCACCGGCCGGAGCGGATCGGCGGGCCCGTCGTCGTGGGGGTGGCCGAGGCGCCTTCCGCGGTGGTGCTCGACGCCGCGGACCGGGAGGCGGCGCTGCGCAGCGGGGGCCTCTTCCTGGTGCACGCCTGGTTCGAGCCGCCGGTGGAGAGCTTCGGCGCGCCCGCGCCGCTCCCCCCGATCGACCCGGCACCGGTGGTGGAGGCCCTGCACGAGCGGCTGACGGCGGAGCTGTCGCCGTGGCTGGGGCGCCCCGACTCAAGCCTCAAGGTCGTGCCGGGGCACCCCAGGGACGTGCTGCTGGCCGCGTCCGAGAACGCGGCCCTGGTGGTCGTGGGCCGGCATGAGAAGCCGGGCCGCCGCATCCGCGCTCTCGGGGCCACCACGCACGGCCTCATCAGGAAGGCCGCCTGCCCGGTGATGGTCGTCGGGGACGAGGAGACGGGTGAAGGCCGGACGGCCGATCAGGCCGCTCGGTGACGTCGGTCGGCCGAACCGATCGGCTGAGTCGACCAGGCTGAGTCTGTCGGCTACGCCGTGCGGTTCGTGAGGACGCGCGCGAGCATCTCGCGCGACTCCTCGGGCTGGGCCGCCTCCAGCGCGAGCCGGTTCATCACCTGGAGGTACCGGTCGATGTCGGCGGGCTTGTCGAGGTAGAGCGCGCTGGTGAGCTGCTCGAGGTAGGCGATGTCCGGAAGGGTCTCCTCCGGGAACCGCAGAAGGCTGAACGCGCCCGAGACGCCCGCGTGCCCGCCCGCGTTGAACGGGAGGACCTGGATCGTCACGTTCTGCCGGGTGCTCAGTTCGATCAGGTGCTCGACCTGCTCGCGCATGACCGACTTGCCGCCGATCGGACGGCGCAGCGCGTTCTCGTCCACGATCGCCCAGACGCGCAGGTCGCCCGCGTGCAGGCGGGACTGGCGGCGCATCCGGAGCTGGACGCGACGGTCGAGCTCCTCCTCGGTGATCTCGGGGAACCCGAGGGGGATGAGGGCCCGTGCGTAGCCCTCGGTCTGGAGCAGTCCCGGCACGAACTGGAGCTCGTAGGTCCGGATGAGCGATGCGGCGCCCTCCAGGCCCATGTAGATCTCGAACCAGTTCGGGAGCAGGTCGTTGTAGTTGTGCCACCATCCAGGTTCGTTGGCGCGGGACACCAGTTCCAGCATGGCGGCCCGCTCGGCGGGGTCGGCGACCCCGTAGAGGGTGAGGAGGTCGGCGACGTCGCGTTCCTTGAACCCCACCCGGCCGGTCTCCATGCGGGAGATCTTGGAGTGGGACGCGCGGATCGTGTAGCCGGCCTGCTCCGCGGAGATGTTGCGGTCCTCGCGCAGCTTGCGCAGCTGCGCGCCGAGCATCATCCGCAGGACCGTGGGACCGCCCGCCAGGGCGGAAGGCCTGTCCCCGGGGTCCTTCGATGCACTTGGAGAAAGATTCACTCGCGACCTGACCATTTCGGGGGAATGCCATGCATTCCTACATGATCGCTATCTGCCGGACAACCGTATGGCACGGTTGTGAATGGAGCGTGACATTCGCGACCCCCTAGACGTTACATGGCGAGCCCGTCGTCAGACAAGGAGTGGATCTTGATCACGGACGGTGGGGCGCCAGATTCCCTTCTTTTTTGGTAGGGTAAGGCACTATTTTCACTCCGTGGGAAGGGGCAGGGGCCATGGCGGAGGGCGCACAGGCCGTCGGAAGGGCGCTCGGGGTGCTCCGGTGCTTCGCCGACGACGGGCACGCGCTGGGCGCGTCGGACCTCGCCCGGCGCCTGGCGCTGCCGACCTCCACGGCCTTCCGCCTGGCCCGCGCGCTGGTCGCCGAAGGGTTCCTCGAACAGGACCCGCGCACCTCCCGCTACCGGCTCGGGCCCGCCGTCGCCGAACTCGGCAGGCGGTCGTTCCACCAGCGCGGACTGCACCGCGCCGCCCCCGAACTCGCCCACCTCGCCAAGGAGACGGGCTGCCCGGTCGATCTTGCCCTGCGGGACGGCCCCGACGCCCTCATCCTCCTGGGCGGCCCGTCCGGCACCGGCCAGCGCGTCCGCCACCCCCTGCCCACGACGGCCCAGGGCCGCGTCCTCGCCGCGTTCGCCACGCCGGCACCGGCCGGTGACCTCGCCGTCGTCCGGGCGGCCGGCCACGCCGTGCACGCCGACGAGCCGGGCTCCGGCCGGATCGCGCTCGCCGTGCCCGTCCTCGACCACGCCGGGACCGCCCGGTACGCCCTCGCCGTCCGCCCGCCCGAGGCCCGGCTGTCGGCCCGCCTGGACTGGCTGCTCGCACGGGCCCGCACCTGCGCGCGCTCCCTGGAGACGGCTCTGCTGCCGCCCGACGAACGCCGCCAGGGTCCCTTTCCCTGGTGACCGATCGCCGGTGACCGGACCTCGGGGATATGGCGGTCTTTTGCCCCGTATTCCGGAGAGATGGTGCCCGCGAGCTTGTCATCGCGCCCTTTCGGGGGTAGGCCCAAAGGGGAGAGGAGCCATGCGATGACGCATCCGCCCGTTCCACTGGAGGAGGACCGCCTGGTCGGGGCGGTCGAGCACGACTTCAGCCACGACCCCTTCCCCGTCAAGGGACTCGACCACGTCCGCTTCCTCGTCGGCAACGCCCGCCAGGCCGCGCACTTCTACGCCACGGCCTTCGGGATGAAGACCGTCGCCTACCGCGGCCCGGAGACAGGGTGCAGGGACTACGCCGAGCACGTCCTGCGCGCGGGCAAGGCGGTCTTCGTGCTGACCGGAGAGGTGCGGGAAGGCACCCCCGTAGGCAAGTCGGTGGCTGTGCACGGCGACGGCGTGAGCGACCTCGCCCTGGAAGTTCCCGACGTCGACGCCGCGGTCGCGCACGCCAGGTCGAGGTTCGCCAAGATCCTCTCCGAGCCGCACGACGTGTCCGACGAGCACGGGACCGTCCGGCTCGCCGCCCTGGCGACCTACGGGCAGACCCGCCACACCCTGGTCGACCGCTCCCGCTACCACGGGCCGTTCCTCCCCGGGTTCGTCGAGGCCGAGCAGGCCTACGCGGGCCCGCCCGCCCACCATCCGACCCGCTACTTCCAGGCGATCGACCACTGCGTCGGCAACGTCGAACTCGGCAGGATGGACGAGTGGGTCGGCTTCTACCGCCGCGTCATGGGCTTCGAGAACCTCAAGGAGTTCATCGGCGACGACATCGCGACGGAGTACTCGGCGCTGATGTCCAAGGTCGTCGCGAGTGGCGACCACCGGGTGAAGTTCCCGCTGAACGAGCCCGCGGTGTCCCGGCGCAAGTCCCAGATCGACGAGTACCTGGAGTTCTACGGCGGCCCCGGCGTCCAGCACGTCGCCCTCGCGACCGGCGACATCGTCGCCTCGGTGCGCGCGATGCGCGAGATGGGCGTGGAGTTCCTGCGGACCCCCGACGCCTACTACGACACCCTCGGCTCCTGGGTCGGCGACACCCGGGTCCCGGTGGAGACCCTGCGCGAACTCGGCATCCTCGCCGACCGCGACGAGGACGGCTACCTCCTGCAGATCTTCACCCGGCCCGTCCAGGACCGTCCGACGGTGTTCTTCGAGCTGATCGAGCGGCACGGCTCGCTCGGGTTCGGGAAGGGCAACTTCAAGGCGCTGTTCGAGGCGATCGAGCGCGAGCAGGCCCGCCGGGGGAACCTGTAGCCGACACGCCGTTACCTCTGTGTCGCCCTGGGTAGATGATCATCACTTTTGAAGATCATCTCGGGGGACATCCATGGAGAAACGGCGTGGCCGGACCATCCGGAGGCGCGGCAGAGCCTTCGCCTCCGTCCTGGCGGTGGTACTGGCACTCAGCGGGCAGGCGCTCCTGCGGCCCGCCGCGGCCGCGGTGCCGCCGCCGACGGAGAACACCTCCGTGGTGAACGTGAACACCGGCGGTGACCGCACCGCCGACGACGCGATCGGCCCGCTCGCCGGCGTCGAACTCGCCCTGTACTTCGACGCGGCGGGCACCCAGCCCGTCGGCGAGACCTGGTCGGTGTGCACGTCCGACCCCGACGGCGACTGCAACTTCATCGTCCCCGACACGGGCGTGGGCGGCGCCAACCGCGACAACGTCTACTACATCAAGCAGACCGCCGCGCCCGCCGGCTGGTACACCAACCCGCAGTTGCGCACCGGCCGGGGCAGCGGCTCGGCCTCGGTCGCGACGAACTACATCTTCCCGACGCCCGCGCTCCAGGGCGGCCAGACGTACACCTCGACCGAGGACTTCATGTTCGACCTGACGAAGGCCGAACCGCTGGCGTCCAGCGGGATCTGGCAGTCGTCGCGGAACAACCCCCCTCTGCCGCAGCGCTGCGGCATGAACGCGGCACTCGTGCTCGACCTGTCGGCCTCGGTCGGCAGCGCGCTGCCGCAGCTCAAGGCAGCGGCCGACACCTTCACCGACGCCCTCGTCGGCACCCCGTCGAAGCTCGCGCTGTTCACCTTCGACCGCGGCTCGCCCAGCGCGGGCACCGAGAACTTCCCCGAGCTGACGTCGGTCTCCTCCCAGCAGGGCGCCGACGACTTCAAGCAGCTCTACGCCGACTACACCCTCGGCAGCGGCACCAACTGGGACAAGGCGCTGTGGACGGTCGCCGAGGCCGAGGAGGCCGGGAACGACTACGACGTCGTGATCGTCCTCACCGACGGAAACCCCACCTACTTCGACTCCCTCACCGGCGACGGCAGCAACACCCGCGTCGCCGAGGTCGAGGGCGGCATCTTCTCCGCCAACGCCGTCAAGGCGCACGACACCCGGATCATCACGCTGGGCGTGGGCAACGGCGTCGATGACATCTCCGAGCTGAACCTGCGCGCGATCTCCGGTCCGGTGAAGTTCGTGACCGGGGGCGACCCGCTGACGGCCGACTACTACCGGTCCGACAACTTCGCCGAGGCGGGACAGGCGCTGCGCGACCTCGTCGCCCAGCAGTGCGAGGGATCGCTGTCGGTCGTGAAGTTGATCGTGCCGACGGGCGGCGGCGTCGCCGACGCCGAGCCCGCGGGCCCCGGCTGGCAGTTCGACTCCGCCACCTCGACCGCGGGCGCGACCGTGACGCCGCCCAGCGCCACGACGACCGACGACGGAACCGGCACGGTCGTCTTCGACGTCGGCTTCGGCGGCAACCCGACCGCGACGGTGGACATCACCGAGGTCCAGGAGGACGGGTTCACCTTCCTCGGCGACGAGACGAGATGCGTGCGGATCGGCGAGACCGGGGCCGTGGAGTTCGACCCGGGCGACACGGGCTTCTCCGTCGACGTCCCGCAGGGCGTGGCGGTCAGCTGCCGGGTCTACAACCAGGCCGTGAACTCCGCGGACGTCACCGTCACCAAGGTCTGGCGGATCGACGGCACGGAGATCCCCGCGGATCGGCTGCCCGACGGGTTCGACGGCAACGCGATCCTCAGCGGCCCCGGCGACCTTCCGGACGCGGACCAGGAGTTCGGCGACCCGCGCGAGGGCTACACGATCGGCGAGGACGTCACCGTCAACGAGAACGTGGTGTGGCCCGACGAGTGCACCCTGTCCTCCCACGTGATCACCAGGATCGACGGGGACGAGTCCGAGGAGGATCTGCCGCACACGCTGCAGATCACCGAGGAGCACACCACGATCGAGATCACGAACTCGTTCGACTGCCCGGACACCGGTGACGTCGTCGTCGACAAGCAGTGGGTCATCGACGGCGAGTTCCTGCCCGAGGGCGACCAGCCCGACGGGTTCACCGCGCAGCTCACCCTCACCGGGCCGGGCGGCGCGGGCGCGACGAACCAGCCCTGGGGCGAGCCCCGTCCCGGATACGCCATCGGATCGACGGTGACGATCGACGAGACCGTGGGAGCGTTCACCGACCCGTCGTGCGTGCTGGTGTCGTCGCTGCTGACCGAGGCGCGCGGCGACCAGCTCGACCCGCCGCTCGCGCTGGCGAGCACCCAGACCGTGACCGGCTTCGACGACGCGTTCGTCATCACCAACGTCGTCGACTGCGCGGCGGGCCCCGGCCTGGGCGTGGAGAAGAAGGCCGACAAGACGACGGGCGAGCCCGGTGACACGATCACCTACACGGTCAAGCTCACCAACACCGGCACCGAGCCGTTCTTCGCCGGCGAGAACCCCGCCTCGTTCCAGGACGACCTGACCGACGTCCTGCGCAACGCGTCCTACAACAACGACGCGACGGCGACGCCCGCGGACCTGGGGACGCTCACCTACCGGGAGCCGATCCTGAGCTGGTCGGGCTCGCTGGGCGTCGGCGAGACGGTGACCATCACCTACTCGGTGACGGTCGACGCCGACGCGCCGGACGGGGCGCTGCTCTGCAACACGGTGACGGCGCCGGACGCGGACTGCAGCGACACCAACTGCGTCCTGATCCGCGACAAGGACCATCCGCCGAAGCCGTGCAAGCACTGCGACAAGCCGTGGCACCCGGGCAAGCCGCACCACCACGGCAAGCCCTGGCAGGGCGGGCCCGGCCACCACGGCAGGCCTTGGCAGGGCAGGCCCGGCCACCACGGCGGGCCGCACCACGGCAGGCCCTGGGAGCACCGGCCCTGGGAGAACCGTCCCTGGCAGGAGGACGACCGGTGGCAGGACGACGACGAGTGGCGGGAGGGCGACCGCTCCCTCTAGAGGAGTGACCTGAGCGGGGCCCGGCGGAAGCGACCGCCGGGCCCCGCCCGTGTCAGCGCGCGGTCCCCGCGAAGGGCACGCCCGCAGGGGCGGCGGCCGAGGGCTCGCGGCCCGGGTGCTTCCACAGGCCGCGCTCCTCCAGGACCGGGAGGACGCCTTCGCCGAACCAGTAGGCCTCCTCCAGGTGGGGGTGGCCGGACAGGACGAACTCGTCGATGCCGAGCGCGTGGTACTCGGCGATCCGGTCGGCCACCTCGGCGTGCGAGCCGACGAGGGCGGTGCCCGCGCCGCCGCGCACCAGCCCGAATCCCGCCCACAGGTTCGGGGAGACCTCCAGGTTCGCGCTGCTCCCGCCGTGCAGGGCGAGCATCCGCTTCTGGCCCTCGGAGGCGCTGCGCGCGAGGCCGGCCTGGACCTTGGCGATGAGGGCCGGGTCGAGCGCGTCGAGCAGGAAGTTCGCCTGCGCCCACGCCGCCTCGGAGGTGTCGCGGCTGATCACGTGCAGGCGGATGCCGAACCGGGGGGTGCGGCCTGCGGCCTTGTACTCCTCGCGGATCCACGCGATCTTCTCGGCGACCTGCGCGGGCGGCTCGCCCCACGTCAGGTAGACGTCGGAGTGGGCGGCGGCGATCTTCCCGGCGATCGGGGAGGAGCCGCCGAAGTAGATGTCGGGGACGGGGTCGGGCACCCGGGCGAGTTCGGCGTCCTCGACCTGGAGGTGCTTGCCCTGGAGGGTGACCTTCTCGCCCCGCCACAGGCCCCGGACGATCTCCAGGAACTCGCCGGTGCGCTCGTACCGCTCCTCCTTGCCGAGGAAGTCGCCGAACGCGCGCTGCTCGTGGTCCTCGCCGCCGGTGACGACGTTGAGGATCAGCCGTCCCTCGGAGTGCCGCTGGAACGTCGCGGCCATCTGCGCGGCGAGCGTGGGGGAGATGACGCCGGGCCGGAA
Organism: Actinocorallia aurea; assembly: GCF_054783995.1. Classification (NCBI taxonomy): domain Bacteria; kingdom Bacillati; phylum Actinomycetota; class Actinomycetes; order Streptosporangiales; family Thermomonosporaceae; genus Actinocorallia; species Actinocorallia aurea. The sequence continues at coordinate 156,156 of NZ_BAAGPQ010000035.1, read as the reverse complement.
CGCCACGAGGAACTTCAGCCGCTCGGACTCGCGCGCCAGCATCGCCGTCGTCAGCCAGGCGTCCTCGCACCAGGCGCCCGTCGGCGTCAGCGCCGCCTCGAACCCGAGCCGCTCGGCGGCCCGCGCGACCTGGGACAGGTACCCGATGGTGGCCGGCCGATCGGCCCCTGTCGCCGTCGTGGGATTCCCGTGCCCCCCACCGACCAGATTGCGGCTGTCCCCATAGGTGGGCAGAAACCAGTGGAACTTCAGCGTCATGACACTTCCTTGAGCAGGGGGCGGCCGAGGGCTGTGGAGAAGCCGTCGACGACCTTGTACAGGGGGTCGCCGCTGGCGGGGTCGAGGCGGACGCCGTCGGCGGCGACCTCGATGTGCCGGTCGAGCACGAACCAGCCCTGGACGATGTGGTGGGCGCCCAGGGAGGTGAGCACGGGGCGCAGCGCGTAGTCGAGGGCGAGGACGTGCGCGGGGCTGCCGCCCGTCACGATCGGCAGGATTGTCTTGCCCGAGAACGCGAACTGGGGCAGGAGGTCGAGGAAGGTCTTCAGCAGGCCGCTGTAGGCGGCCTTGTAGACGGGGGAGGCCACGACGAGCGCGTCCGCCTCCTCGATGGCGCGGACGGCCGCGGCGATCTCCGGGTCCGCCGCGTCGGCGGCCAGGAGCGGGCCGGCGGGCAGTTCGCGGAGCGAGGTATGCCCGACGGTGTGGCCGTCGCGGCGCAGGTGCTCGGCGAGATGCGCGGCGAGCGCGGCAGTCCGCGAGGTCGCGGACGGGCTGCCGGTCAGGACATGGACGGTGGACAACGGAGAACCCCCCTGACTGACGCGGAAGGAATTCAGGTAATTCCTACTGACATGATGGGATTCTAGCGCGTGGAACGCCCCGTGCCGGGCCAGGGGTCATCGCCATCCGCTGGCGGGTGCGAGGGAAACCCTTCCACCCGCGCGCCGGGCGTGCGAAGTCGTGCCGCCCGCCGGCCGCCGCCACGGCAGGGATTCCATATCGCGGGGACACGCTCCGCATGGGTGCCGCTCCACCGGGGAAGCACAAGATCAACAGCCGCCCGAGCCTGGACGTGGAATGTTCGACACTGAGACCCTGCCGTTCGGTGTGTTCACCGCCCTCGACCGGCCCGGCGTGCGCCGGGTGGGGGTCGCCGTGGAAGACCGAGTCCTCGACCTGTCGCAGGCCCGGATACCCCACCCTGCGCTGTTCGCCTACGGGACGCTTGATCCCTTCCTCGTCTCGGGGCCGGAAGTATGGGACCGCGTACGCTCCGCGCTCCTGGAGGGCGTAGGCGGACCGTTCCTTCCGATGTCGGAGGTGACGATGTGCCTTCCGTACAGCGTCGCCGACTACGTCGACTTCTACTCCTCGGAGCACCACGCGGCCAACCTCGGCAGGATCTTCCGGCCCGGAGGCGACCCGCTCACCCACAACTGGCGCCACCACCCCCTCGCCTACCACGGGCGGGCCGGGACCGTCGTCGTCTCCGGGACGAGCATCGTCAGGCCGTCGGGGCCGCATCTGGAGGGGGACGGGACGGATCCGGTGCTCGGGCCGTCGGCGAGGCTGGACTTCGAGGCCGAGCTCGGGTTCGTCGTCGGCGTCCCGAGCACGCAGGGCGCCCCCGTCTCCACCGCCGCGTTCGCCGACCACGTCTTCGGGGTCTGCGTCGTCAACGACTGGTCCGCGCGCGACATCCAGGCCTGGGAGTACGTGCCGCTCGGCCCGTTCCTCGGCAAGTCCTTCGCCACCTCGGTCAGTCCGTGGATCGTGCCGCTCGCCGCGCTCGGGGACGCGCGCGTGCCCGTCCCGTCGGCCTCGGCGGACCTCGCCCGCTACCTGCGCGAGGACACGCCCTGGGGCCTCGACATCGGCCTGGAGGTGCGGCTGAACGGTGCGACGATCTCCCGTCCGCCCTACCGGACCACGCACTGGAGCCCCGCCCAGATGCTCGCCCACCTGACCGTGAACGGCGCCGCGCTGCGCGCCGGGGACCTCGTGGCCTCCGGGACCGTCAGCGGGCCCGGCCCGGAGGAGGCGGGCTCGCTCATCGAGCTGACGCACGGCGGCGCGGAGCCGATCACGCTGCCCGACGGGGCCTCGCGGTCCTGGCTGGAGGACTACGACGAGGTGGCGATCAGCGCTTCCCTGGCCGGCGGGCGGTATCTGGGAGAGGTCTCGGGCCGGGTTCTCCCGGCCGTCGGATGAGCCCGGTCGGCCGGTGCTTGCGCACGAAGTACTCGATCGTGGCGATCGCCGCCAGGACGATCCCGACATCGTCGATGAGGATCGGGTCCGGGAGCAGGTCGACGGGGCTGAGCGCGTAGACCCACGCCCCGTAGTAGGCGGCCTTGGCCGTCGACGGCGCGTCCTCGGTCTTGACGAACCCGCGCAGCGTGCGCAGCCGCAAAAGCGTCCGTACCACGAAGAGCAGCGTGACGAGCACGAACACCCCGGCCGCCGCCGCGGCCCAGGGCCACCAGTCAGGCACCCAGTCCGGCATCACACCCTCCCGCGCCCGACTGTACCCGCTGCCCGCGCCGATGGGACGGACGCGTCCACAACCGGTTGCCGGGGAACGCCGCCGGAGGCCGGCCGGCCGGGTCCTGGCTGATCCTTGCCCGGTCCCGAGTGCTCAGCGGGCGGTGGTCATGGATCCCATGAGCAGGACCGCGCGGCGATCCGGCGGGCGAACTCCGCTCCGATGCCGGCGCTGGCACCGGTAAGGAAGACATCGTGCTCGGCGACCAGTCCGAATGCGGCCGGACGCTGCTGGCCGCGCTGGAAGCCCGTCCCGCGGACGAGCCCCCGTGGGAGGCGCTCCGGGCGGCCCTCAAAGCGCTCGTCGAGTCTCTTCCCGACACGCAGGAGGACTTCCTCAAGATCACCGAAATGCTCCACACGTCGCCCTCGCTCCGGGCGCGTCAGCTGGAGAAGCGGCAGCAGTGGACGGAGCTCCTCCTGCCGGACATCGCCAGACGGCTGGGCGCCCCGGCGGATCCCCTGAGCGAACTGAGGGCCCGCGCGCTCGTCGCCTCCGCCCTGGCGTGCTCCGAAGCCGCGACCGAGATGTGGGTCCGCAGCGACGGCACGGTCGACATGGACCGGGCCTTCGATGAGGCGGTCGCCGCGGTGCGCGCCTGAGTCCCGTCTGATCGTCGGCGGGATCCAGCGGACGAGGCCGGCGGGACGCCTGCTCGGCGGCGGCCGGCCGGGATCGTCGTAGCCATCCGAAGAAACCGCAGCTCCGCGACTGCCTCTTCGGCGGACGGGGTCCTAGCTCGTGTCGCCGACGGAGGCGCGGAGGGTGTGCAGGGAGTCGATGACGGCCCGCGCTTCGGGGCGGGTGAGGCCGTCGAGGGCGAAGGACGCCTCGTGCATGGTCTCGGTGGCCTGCTCGATGAGCTCGCGGCCCGCGGGGGTGATCGCGGCGAGGACGACGCGGCGGTCGTGGGGGCTGGGGGAGCGGGTGACCAGGCCGCGGCCTTCCAGGCGGGAGATCACGTTGGTGACGCTCGCGGGGTGCACCATGAGGCGTTCGCCCATCTTGCCCATGGGCAGGCGCCCTTCGCGGGTGAAGGCGAGCAGGCGCAGCGCCTCGTAGGCGGCGAAGGTGATGCCGTACGGCTTGAGCAGGCTCTCGATCCGGCTCAGCAGGAGCTGCTGGGCGCGCATCACCGACGTCACGGCGGCCATGTGGTCGGCGTGCTCAGGCCAGCGGGCGCTCCACTGGCGGTGGGCCTCGGCTAGGGGATCGAACGACACGCCCCCAAGGTACGGGAACTTGACGGCCTCCGCGTTGGGATTTACTTTAACTTCAAAATATTAGCCTTCAAAGTAAGTAGGGGCGGTGCCCCGTAAGTAGGGGCGGTGCCCCGGAGGAGGTCGGGATGGGATTGCACAGGCCGGTGCACCCGGTGCGCTTCGTCACGGCGGCCGCGCTGTTCGACGGCCACGACGCGGCGATCAACATCATGCGCCGGATCCTCCAGTCCCAGGGTGCCGAAGTGGTGCACCTCGGACACGACAGGTCCGTCGCCGAGGTCGTCGCCGCCGTCGTGGAGGAGGACGCCCAGGGCGTCGCGATCAGCTCCTACCAGGGCGGGCACCTCGAATACTTCGCCTACCTCGCCGAGGCGCTGCGCGAGGCGGGCGCCGGGCACGTGAGGATCTTCGGCGGTGGCGGCGGCGTCATCGTGGCCGACGAGATCGCGCGGCTCGGCGACCTGGGCGTGCGGATCTTCTCGCCGGAGGACGGCCAGCGGCTCGGCCTGCCCGGCATGATCAACGAGCTGATCCGCGACGCCGACACCGACCTCACCGCGTCCCCCGCCCCCGTCGAGGCGGTCCTCGCGGGCGACCGGGCGGCCCTCGCCCGGACCCTCACCTGCCTGCAGGGCGGCGCCGCCCTCGACCCCGCCCTCGCCGGCCGCACCGCGCCCGTCCTCGGCATCACCGGCACCGGCGGCTCCGGCAAGTCCTCCCTCACCGACGAGATCCTGCGGCGCCTGCGCGTCGACCAGCAGGACAAACTGCGCGTGGCGGTCCTCGCCGTCGACCCGACCCGCCGACGCGGCGGCGGCGCCCTCCTCGGCGACCGCATCCGCATGAACTCCCTCGACGGCGACCGCGTCTTCTTCCGCTCCCTGGCCACCCGGGGCGGGCGCGAACTCCCCGACGGCATCGACGGCATCCTCGCGGCCTGCCGCGCCACCCACGACCTCGTCATCCTGGAGACCCCCGGCATCGGGCAGGGCGACGCGGCCATCACCGAGCACGTCGACGTCTCCCTGTACGTCATGACACCGGAGTTCGGCGCCGCGTCGCAGCTGGAGAAGATCGACATGCTCGACTTCGCCGACGTCGTCGCGGTCAACAAGTTCGAGCGGCGCGGCGGGCCCGACGCGCTGCGCGACGTCTCCCGCCAGATGCTGCGCAACCGGGAGGCCTTCGGGTCCCGACCCGAGGACATGCCCGTCTTCGGCACCAGCGCCGCCACCTTCGACGACGACGGCGTCACCGCCCTCTACCAGCACCTCCTCGGCCTCCTCGCCGAACACGGCCTGGCCGTCGAGCCCGGGGTGCTGCCGCGCGTGGACGTCCGGGCCAGCACCCGCGTCGCCGGGACCATCCCGCCCGCGCGCGTCCGCTACCTCGCCGAGATCGCCGAAGGCGTCCGCGGCTACCACGCCGACACCCTCGCGCAGGCCGAGAGCGCCCGACGCGCCCAGCGGCTGGAGGCGGCCCGCGCCGAACTCGGCGACGACGCGCCCGCCCGCCTCGACGACCTCGTCGCCGAGGCACGGGATTCCCTGACCGGCGAGTCCGCGAAGCTGCTCCAGGCCTGGCCTGAAGTCGTCGCCTCCTACACGGGGGACGAGCACGTGTTCAAGGTGCGGGACCGCGAGGTGAGGGTGCCGCTCACCCGGGAGAGCCTGTCGGGCAACCGCATCCCGCGGGTCGCCCTTCCGCGCTACTCCGACGCCGGAGACCTCCTGCGGTGGCTGCGGTCGGAGAACCTGCCCGGGTACTTCCCGTTCACCGCGGGCGTCTTCCCGTTCAAGCGCGACGGCGAGGACCCGGCCCGCATGTTCGCGGGCGAAGGCGACCCGTTCCGCACGAACCGCCGGTTCAAGCTGCTGTCTTCGGGCTCGGAGGCGACCCGCCTGTCCACCGCGTTCGACTCGGTGACGCTCTATGGCCGCGACCCCGACGAGCGGCCCGACGTGTACGGCAAGGTGGGGACCTCCGGAGTGTCCGTCGCGACCCTGGAGGACATGAAGGCCCTCTATGCGGGCTTCGACCTCGCCTCGCCGTCGACCTCGGTGTCGATGACGATCAACGGGCCCGCGCCGACGATCCTCGCGTTCTTCCTCAACACCGCCATCGACCAGGGGCTGGACCGCTTCCGGCAGGAGGAGGGCCGCGAGCCCGACGAGGCGGAGGCCGAGGCGGTGCGCACCCGGGTGCTCCGAAACGTCCGCGGGACGGTGCAGGCCGACATCCTCAAGGAGGACCAGGGCCAGAACACCTGCATCTTCTCCACCGAGTTCTCCCTGCGGATGATGGGCGACATCCAGGAGTGGTTCATCGACGAGGGGGTGCGGAACTTCTACTCCGTCTCCATCTCCGGCTACCACATCGCCGAAGCCGGGGCGAACCCCATCTCGCAGCTCGCCTTCACCCTCGCGAACGGCTTCACCTATGTGGAGGCGTACCTTGCGCGCGGCATGGACATCGACTCCTTCGCGCCCAACCTGTCGTTCTTCTTCTCCAACGGCATGGACCCCGAGTACAGCGTCCTGGGGAGGGTGGCCCGGCGCATCTGGGCCGTCGCCATGCGCGAGCGCTACGGGGCCGCCGAGCGGTCGCAGAAGCTCAAGTACCACATCCAGACCTCGGGCCGCTCCCTGCACGCCCAGGAGATGGACTTCAACGACATCCGCACCACCCTCCAGGCCCTCATCGCGCTCTACGACAACTGCAACAGCCTCCACACCAACGCCTACGACGAGGCCGTCACCACCCCCACCGAGGAGTCCGTCCGCCGCGCCCTGGCCATCCAGCTCATCATCAACAAGGAGTGGGGCCTGGCGATGAACGAGAACGCCCTGCAGGGGTCGTTCATCATCGACGAGCTCACCGACCTCGTCGAAGAGGCCGTCCTGACGGAGTTCGAGCGGATCAGCGAGCGCGGCGGCGTCCTCGGCGCGATGGAGACCGGCTACCAGCGCGGCCGCATCCAGGACGAGTCCATGCTGTACGAGCAGCGCAAGCACGACGGGACCCTCCCCATCATCGGCGTCAACACCTTCCGCAACCCCAACGGCGAGGCCGAGCACCGCACGCTGGAGCTGGCCCGGGGCACCGAGGCCGAGAAGCAGTCCCAGCTCACCCGCGTCCGGGACTTCCAGGACACCCACCGGGCCGCCGCCGAGCAGGCCCTCGCGTCCCTGAAGGAGTCCGTGCGCTCGGGCGGCAACGCCTTCGGGGCGCTCATGGACGCGTCCCGGGTCTGCTCGCTGCGGCAGATCACCGACGCGTTCTTCGAGGTCGGCGGCCAGTACCGCCGCAACGTCTGAGGGGAGGGCGGCGCCGGATCCGGCGCCGCCCGAGTCGTCAGTGCGCGCCGGTTTCCGCGCGCTGGCCCTTCAGCAGGAACCAGACGACGGCGGCGGTGGTGAGCAGGACCGCGGCGCCCACCGCCGCGGTGCCGCGCAGGCCCGCGGCGAACGCGTCCTGGGCCGCGGTCAGCAGCGCCTCCCCGCGCTCGCCGCCGAGGCCCTCGGCCGCCCGCACCGCGCCGCCCAGCGAGCCGTGCGCCGCCTCGGCCGCCTCCGGCGGGGTGCCCGCCGGGGCGGCGAACCCCCGGTAGACGGTCGTCACGATCGAGCCGAGGACCGCGATGCCGAGCGCGCCGCCCAGCTCGTAGGCGGTCTCGGCGACCGCCGACGCGGCGCCGGCCTGCTCCTTGGGCACGCTGGAGACGATCACGTCGGACGTGGTGGTGAAGGCGAAGCCCGCCCCCAGGCCGACGAGCAGCAGCGCGACGGCCAGCAGCCCGTAGCCGGTGCCGCGCTCCAGCCCCGTGAGCAGCGCCAGCGCCAGGCCCACGCTGGCCAGGCCGCCCGCCACGACCCCGCGTACGGAGGTCCGCCTTACGACCGCTCCGGCGAGCAGGCCCGTCACGACGGCGCCCAGCGTCGCCGGCAGCTCGGCGAGACCGGCCTCCAGAGGCGACCGGCCCTGGACGAGCTGAAGGTACTGCGACAGGAAGAACACCAGGCCCGTCAGGCCGAGCACCGCGAAGAGGTCGGCGGCGACGGCCGCGGAGAAGCCGCGGTGCCGGAACAGCCGGACGTCGATGAGCGGCGTGGGAAGGGTCCGCTGGCGCCGCACGAAGAAGGTCAGCGCGGCGACGCCCACGAGGGCCGCGCCGGCGACGCGGGACGACAGACCGTGCGAGGCGGCGTCCTTGATCGCGTACACCAGGCCGATCATGCCGACGAGGGAGAGGAGCACGCTGGGCAGGTCCCAGGGGCCGGGCGCGGGGTTGCGCGACTCGGGCAGCAGCCGCGCGCCGACCAGCACGAGCAGCGCCATCACCGGAAGGTTGATGAGGAAGACCGAGCCCCACCAGAAGTGCTCCAGCAGGAACCCGCCGACGAGCGGGCCGAGCGCGGCCCCCGCCGAGGCGCTGGAGGCCCAGATGCCCACGGCCAGCGACCGCTCGCGCGGGTCGGCGAAGATGTTGCGGATGAGCGCCAGCGTGGACGGCATCAGGGTCGCGCCCGCGACGCCCAGCAGGGCGCGGGCGGCGATCAGCATCTCGGGGCTGGTCGCGTAGGCGTTGAGCACGGACGCGGCGCCGAAGGCGGTGGCTCCGGCGAGCAGCACCTTCTTGCGGCCGATCCTGTCGCCCAGGCTGCCCATGGAGACGAGCAGTCCGGCGAGGACGAAAGAGTAGACGTCGCCTATCCACAGCAGCTGGTTGCCCGAAGGCCGGAGGTCCTCGCTGATGAACGGGGTGGCGAGGCCGAGGACCGTCGCGTCGACGGCCACGAGGAGCACGGCGAGCACGAGGACGCTGAGCGCGGCCCAGCGTCCTGTGCGCTTGGTATGTCGTCCGTCCTGCGCGGACCTAGGGGTGAGGATGGCGGTCATGGGTTCCCACGTCCTTACGACGGGTTCGGGGTTGTTCGGGTATCGCGGGGGGAGTCGGGGGAGCGGCGGGCGCCGTCGAGGAGCAGGCCGCTGATCATCGCGGTGTAGTCGCGCGGGGCGGTCTTGCCGGACTGGATCGTCCAGGCGGCGGCGGCGACCAGGCCGTAGAACGCCTCGGTGAGCCACGCGGGGGACAGGTCGATGCGGAACTCGCCGGACTCCTGGCCGCGCCGGAACAGCGCGGAGATCCGGGCGTCGATCCGCTCCCAGCCTTCGTTGACCTCCTCGCCCTCGAACAGCTGGTTCTCGGTCGAGATGAAGGCGAGGAACGCCGCGGCGGGCCGGGTCCCCTCGATGAGGCGCTCCAGCGCCTCGGCGGCGCCGCCCTCGTCCAGCCGGGCGGCGTCGGCGACTGCCTGGAGCTGGCGGAGGCCGAGGTCCTCAAGCGCGCGGATGAGGCTGTCCCGCCCGGCGAAGTGCCGGTGCAGGGTGGCCCGGCTGATCCCGGCGGCCCGGGCGATCTCGTCCTGGGTCGCGGTCGACTTGCGCGACAGGAGGTCGGCCGCTCGGCGCAGCACGAGGTCCCGATCGAAGCTCATGAGACGATCCTACCGCATGTGAGACATTAATGTCTCATCAAGATCTTGAATGTCTCATCCAAGGGTTGTCCACAGGGCGTGAGATTCCTGTCACAGTGCGGGAGTAGTGTGGGCGCGAGCACAGGTCAGAGGGAGGGCGAGATGTCTGTTCTGGTGGCGATAGGCACGGTCAAGGGGCTGTTCCTCGCACGCAGCGAGGACCGCCGCACCTGGCGGGTCGACGAGCCGATCTTCGGCATGTCGGAGGTCTACAGCCTCTGCTTCGACTCCGGTCGGCTGCTCGCCGGGCTGAGCAACCCGGTCTTCGGGCCGACCGTCGCGATCGGCGAGGACAACGGGGCCCGGTGGGCGGAGCCGGGCGCGGCCCCGATCGTCTTCCCCGACGACACCGGCACGTCACTGGAGCGCGTCTGGCAGCTCACCCCGGGGCTCGACGGCAAGATCTTCGCGGGCACCCAGCCATCGGCGCTGTTCGCCTCCGCGGACGAAGGCAGGTCCTTCTCCATGGTCCGCCCGCTGTGGGACCACCCGCACCGCGAGCACTGGGCGGCGGGTTTCGGCGGGCAGGCGATCCACACGATCCTGCCGCACCCCGCCGATCCCGCCCAGATCCTCGTCGCCATGTCCACCGGCGGCGTCTACCGCACCGAGGACGGCGGCGCGTCCTGGGCGCCGTCGAACACCGGCGTCCAGGCCACGTTCCTGCCCGACCACTTCCCCGAGTACGGCCAGTGCGTGCACAAGGTGGCCCGCGACGCCCTGCACCCCGACCGCCTCTACCTCCAGAACCACGAAGGCGTCTACCGCTCCGAAGACGGCGGGCGCACCTGGACCTCCATCGCCGAGGGCCTGCCCGGCGACTTCGGCTTCGCCGTGGTCGCGCACCCCCGCCGCACCGGCGTCCTGTACACCTTCCCCATCAGCGGCTCCGAAGAAGGCCGCTACCCCTACGACCACCGCTGCCGCGTCTACCGCTCGCAGGACGCCGGCGACACCTGGCAGCCCCTCACCGAGGGCCTCCCGGCCACCCCCTTCTACGCCACGATCCTCCGCGACGCCATGTGCGCCGACCAGGCCGACCCGGCCGGAATCTACTTCGGCACCCGCACCGGCGAGGCCTACGCCAGCCCCGACGAAGGCGACACCTGGCACCAGATCACCTCCCACCTCCCGGACATCTGCTGCATCCGCGCCACCACCACCTGACCACCCCCATCACCCAGGGCACGCCCCCACCCAGAGGCGCCGCCCCAGCCCCCGCGCCCACACCCGCCACGAACCGCCAAGCGTCCCCGCCCAGCCCCGCCTCGGCGCGCACGCACGCCCGGCCCACTCGCGTACCCACCCGGCCGGGCGGAGAAGTTCGGGCTGCCCCTGAACCCCGACGACACGGGTACGGCCACGACACCCGGGAGGTGCCGACGCGGCCGACGCGTGGTCCCCACGCGGGTGCCACGAGACCGTTCACCGGGAGCCGTTCGCCTCTACGCGGGCCGTGTTCGGTCTCCATCGCCAGATGGGCGGCGAACGGCATCGTCCGGGTCTCGCCGGGGAAGTCCCCGGCGAAGTGAGGGTCGCCGTGCTGGTCGCGCGCCTGCCGCCCCCGGCCCGGCAGACCGATGCGCTGCGCCGTCGGGCGACCGCAGGCCCCGGCGATCGTCTGACGCGCTACCGACGAGAGTCCCGCTCGCCCGAGCAGATTCCGGATGGGCATCGAGTCGGCTTTTCCGAAGCGGGAGCGCGTCGGAATGAGAGGAGGGCTCGGAGCAAGGCGATCCGCCGGGAGTTCCCGGTCGACCGGCCTGAAGTGCAGCGGCGGCTCAGGAGGGCGGAGGGGGCTTGGACAGGGGCGGGGGCCGTCGGTCGGCTTCAGAGTTTTCGGACCTTCGTCGCCGTCAGGCCTTTTTTGTTCTTCTGGGTGTGGAAGGTGACGCGTTGGCCTGGTTCGGGGGTCCAGCGGTCGTCGGCTATTTCGGAGCTGGGCAGGAAGATGTCGGGGCCTGGAAGGTCAGGGGTGATGAAGCCGTGGCCCTTTCTCGGGTTGAACCAGGTGATCGAGCCGTGGAGGTCGGTGTCGCCGGCGGCGGGTGGGGCCGACGCGGTGTCTCCGGGTAGTGGGGTGATGCCTCTGGCCTGCGGGCCCAGGCGGGCCTCGGTCACGCGGTACGAGACGCGCTGGCCTTCGGCGAGGTTCCGGAATCCCTTGGCCAGGATCTCCGAGTAGTGCGCGAACACTTCGGGGCCGGGGTTCTCCGGCGTGATGAAACCGTGGCCCTTCTCGCTGTTGAACCATTTGACGGTTCCGTACTCGAGATCATCCGCTCCCGGGGCGCGCTCAGCGGGCTCAGCGCGATCAGCGGGTGCTGCTGGTTCGGGTTCGGCGGGTGGGGGTGACGGGGGTGGG
>NZ_BAAGPQ010000035.1:0-144469 GCF_054783995.1 Actinocorallia aurea | reverse complement strand
AGATGGGGAAGGGAGTGGGGGTGAGGGCTTGGGTGAGGAGGGTGGCGGCCTGGTCGGCTGTCGGGCGGGCGGCGGGGTCTTTGGCCAGGAGGAGGGACAGGAGGGGGGCGAGCGGGCCGGCGTGTTCGCACGGGGCCGGGGGGAGGCTGAGGATGGCGTGGAAGAGGGCCATGAGGGAGGGCGCGGTGAAAGGGGTCCTGCCTTCCACCGCGGTGTAGAGCGTCGCGCCGACCGACCACAGGTCGACTGCGGCCGTGGCTTTGCGGCCTTCGACCTGTTCGGGCGCCATATAGAGGGGCGTGCCCATCTTCGTCCCGGTATGGGTCAGGACCGTGGCGTCGGCGAGGCTGGCGATCCCGAAGTCGGTGATGACGGTCCGCTCGCCGCTGAGCAGGATGTTGTCGGGCTTCAGGTCGCGGTGCACCACACCGGCGGCGTGCGCTTCGGCGAGCGCGTCGAGCAGGGACCGGCCGAGTTCCGCGACCCGTTCCAGCGGCAGCCTTCCCTCCGCGTGGAGCAGCGCGCCCAGCGAGCCGCCGCCGACGAACTCCATGACCACCATAGGAGCGCCCTGGTGCTCGACGAGGTCGTGCACCGTGACGACCCCCGGGTGGCTGAGCCGGGCGGCCGACCGCGCCTCGCGCAGCACCCGGCGGACCAGGAGTTCGCGCTGCTCGGGAAGGGCCGCCTGCGGAAGCAGGATCTCCTTGACGGCGACCTGCCTGTCCAGGAGGTCGTCATGCCCGCGCCAGACCCTGCCCATCGCGCCCTCGCCCACGGACTCGATCAGCCGGTAGCGCCCACCGACGAGCCCGCCCCCATCCACGTTCACGAACGCCACGATAGTGCCGCGAATGCCCGTCGGGCGGTCGCTCGCCACGACGCCGGCTCGTCGCGATGCGGCGCGGGGCGGGTGGGAGGATGCGGGGGTGGGAGCGATCGAGCACACCGAGATCACGGCGGGGCTGTGGCATCTGCGGCCGCCGCGGGAGGCGGAGGCCGCCGACCTCCTGGCGCTGGCGGCCGATCCGGACACCGCGAGGTGGTCGGCGCCGCTGCCGGAGACCGCGGAGGGGGCGGCCGCCTGGTTGCGGACGCAGGCCGAGTGGGACGGGCGGGTGACGTTCTCGATCCTTGAGTCGTCGACGGAGCGGTGGGCCGGCCACGTCGGGGTGGCGGGGCTGGCGGACGGCGAGCCCGTCGTGCTGTGCCGGGTCGCGCCGTGGGCGCGCGGCCGGGGCGCCGCGACCACGGCGATCCGGTGCGTGACCGGTTGGGCGACGGCGATGCTCGCGCCGCCCCGGCTCGCGCTGGCGCACGACCCCGCCGACCTCGCCGCGTGCCGGGTCGCGGCCAAGACCGGCTACGCGCTCGCGTCGGCCACGCCCACCGCGCACGTCCACGTCCGCACCGCCTGATCCGGCCCGGATGGGGACGGTACGGGCACGAAACGGGCACGGTCCGGTCGGGGGACGGGAGCGGGCGGGTACGGATAGGTAGGGTGGTGATCATGGATGAGTCGGTGCTGGCGCGTTTGGCGGCGGAGAAGTACGTGCTGGTGACCACGTACCGCAAGGACGGGCGCGAGGTCGCGACCCCGGTATGGGTCGTGCGGGACGGGAACGCGCTCGGGATCTGGACGGCCGCGGAATCCGGGAAGGTGAAGCGGATCCGCAACCGCGGCGACGTGCTCGTCGGGCCGTGCGACGTGCGCGGCAACCCGACGGGGGAGCAGGTGCCGGGGACCGCGGTGATCTGCTCGGTGGAGGACACGGCCGCCTACCGGACCCTGCTGCGCAGCAAGTACGGGATCCTCGGGTCCCTGACGCTGCTCGGCAGCAGGCTGCGGCGCGGCGACACCGGTACCGTCGGCATCCGGATCACGCTGACCGAATCTTGATCTCCCGGCGGGAATGATCACCCGTCCCAGCGGGTTCCTCCCCTTTATGACCTTGAAGCCGGTCGGCACCTCCGACCTCCTCGTTTCCCCGCTGAACCTCGGCGGCAACGTCTTCGGCTGGACGGCGGACGAAGCCACGTCGTTCGCCGTCCTCGACGCCTACGCCGCGGCGGGCGGCAACTTCGTCGACACCGCCGACTCCTACTCGGCCTGGGTGCCGGGCCACTCGGGCGGTGAGTCCGAGGCGATCATCGGCCGCTGGACCGCCGCGCGCGGAAACCGCGACGACGTCGTCATCGCCACGAAGGTCGGCCAGCATCCGGGGTTCAAGGGGCTGAGCGCGGCGAACCTCAGGGCCGCCGCGGAGGCGTCCCTGGGCCGTCTCGGCACCGACCGGATCGACCTGTACTACACGCACTACGACGACGAGTCGGTCCCGGTCGAGGAGATCATCACCGCGCTCGACGGGCTGGTCCGCGAGGGCAAGGTGCGGCAGATCGCGGTCTCGAACATCTCGCCGGAGCGGCTGCGGGCGTCGCTGGAGTTCTCCGACCGCGAAGGACTCGCGAAGTATGTGGCGATCCAGCCGCATTACAACCTGGTGAGCCGCGACACCTACGAGGGCGAGCGCGCGGCGCTGGCCGTCGAGCACGGCCTGTCGGCGATCCCGTACTACGCGCTCGCGGCGGGTTTCCTCACCGGCAAGTACCGGCCGGGCGGCCCCGCGGTCGACAGCCCGCGCGCCAGGGGCGGCGAGGCGCTCCTGAAGGACCCGCGCGCCCTTCGCGTCCTGGCGACGCTGGACGAGATCGCCGCCGCCCACGCCAGCGAGCCCGCCGTGGTCGCCCTCGCCTGGCTCGCCGCCCAGCCGACGGTCGTCGCGCCGATCGCGAGCGCCCGCACCCTGGAGCAGCTCAGGCCGCTCCTCGCCTTCCCCGACCTCAAGCTCACCGACGCCGACCTCGCCTCCCTCACCGAGGCCTCCAACCCCTGACGCCGGCACCCGCCCGCGCCGCGCGGCTCCGTTCCCGGACCCCGTGCGGCGCGGGTCCCTGCGGGGCCGAAGAACAGCGGGTCGCCCAGGGTGCGTCGCCACGCCGGTGCGCGCCGAGAGCGCCCGGCGAACGCGATGCCGTCCTCGACGGCCCTCGCGTGCAGCGCCTGGCGGGCAGCAGAGGCGCGCGGCGGCGAGCCGCCGAGGCAGCACGCCGGTGAGGTTTCGCCATCCGCGCGGCGCGGCGGCCACGGGGCATGATGGGGGAGTGCGGAGGGTCGTGGTGTTCGGGCGCGGCGGGGCGGGCAAGTCGACGCTGGCCGTGCGGCTGGGGGCGGTGCTGGGACTGCCCGTCGTGGAGCTCGACGCGTGCTTCTGGAGTGACGGTCTGAGCCCGATGCCGAAGGAGGCGTGGGCGGAGGTCCAGGAAGGGCTCATCGCCGGGCCCGGGTGGATCCTCGACGGGGATCTCGGCCCGTATGACGTCCTGGACGTCCGGCTGCGGGCCGCCGACACCGTCCTGCTGCTGGACTTCCCGCTCTGGCGGTGCGCGTGGCGGGCGGTGCGCCGCTCACGCGAGACACGGGAGTTCTGGCTCTGGGTGCTCACCTACCGGCGGCGCGCTCTTCCCGTGATCCGCGCGGCCCTCGCCGCCCATGCGCCCGATGCCGACGTCCGCGTCCTGCGCTCGCCGCGGGCGGTTGCCCGCTTGGTCGCCGCGGAGGGGAGGCACTGAGCGCGGGGCCGACGGCGGGGGCGTTCGCGTCCTGCTCGGCGGGCTTTGCCGTGCGGTGTCGGCGCGTCGTCAGGGGGCCGGGGGCAGGCGGGTGAGGAAGGCGTGGAGGTCGGCGGTGAGGTAGCGGGCCATCGGGTGGGCCTCGGCTGCGGTGAGGGCGTGTTCGGCGTGGGTGCGGGCGGCGGGGAGGTCGCCGCGGGCCTCGGCGGCGCGGGCGAGGCCGTAGTGGGACTCGGCGCGGTTGCGCTGGGAGTGCCAGGTGGGGAGGGTGTCGGCGAGTGCGGTGCGGTAGCGGAGTTCGGCCTCGCGCCAGTGGCCGAGCCGGGCGGCGAGGTCGCCGCGGCCCCGGCTGACCTCGGCGAGGGTCGTGCGCGCCCCGCCGCGCCGTGCCGCGGCCTCGGCGGCGTCGTAGCCGCGGGCGGCGTCGTCCGTGCGGCCGAGGCGCAGGAAGAGGTCGGCGCGGCGCAGCAGCAGGTCGCCGGTCTCGGAGTGCGAGTCGAGTTCCCGCACCAGCTCCAAAGCGCTGTCGAGGAGCGCGAGCGCGCCTTCGAGGTCGCCGGACAGCTCGAAGGCGCTCGACAGGGTGTCGCGGGCCGTCGCCATGCCCCAGCGCTCGCCGACGGCGGTGAAGGAGTTCACCGCGGCTTCGAGCGGCGGCCGGGCCGCCAGGTGATCGCCGGCGAACAGATGCATCATGCCGTCGCCCAGTTCCATGAGGGCTTGCGACCAGGGGTCGGCGACGTCGCCTGAGCGGAACCGCGCGACCTGCTCGGCGTGGTCGTCCGGCGGCCCCGACGCGATCGCCCACAGCGCCAGCAGGATCGGACGGCGCGGCGCGGGCGTGATGCGCCGCATGACGGCGTCGGCGCGTTCCGTCAGCTCCGGTGACGGCACCGGCCGCTCCCCGGCCATGGTCGCGAGCGCGACGCAGGCCGCCCATTCCTCGTCGAGCCCGGTCGGCGGCTCCGGCGCGGCGGCGAGCAGGTCCCGTGCCGCCGCGGCCCCTTCGGCGTGCAGCCCGCGCAGCCACCAGTATCCCGACAGGGCGGCGACGAGCCGCATTCCGAGGAAGGGGTCGGCCCGGACGGCGAAGCGCAGCGCCGCGTGGAGGTTGCCGTGTTCGGCGCGCAGGAGGGCGAGCCAGTCGAGCTGGTCGCGGCCGAGCAGCCGGGGGTAGGCGGTGTCGGCGAGGTCGAGGAAGTGCGCGGCGTGGGCGAGACGGAGGCCGAACTCGTCGCCGGAAGCGGCGAGGTGTTCCGCGCAGAACGCGCTGATCGTCTTCAGCATGGTGAAGCGGCCGTCGGGTCCTCGCGTTATGAGGGATTTGTCCGCGAGGTCGAGGAGGAGCGCGGGGTCGGCGGCGCAGACGGCGCGGGCGTCGGCGGTGCGGAAGCCGCCGGTGAAGACGGTGAGGCGGGAGGCGAGCGCCTGCTCCTCGGGGGTGAGGAGGTCCCAGCTCCACTCGACGACGGCGCGCAGGCTGCGGTGGCGCGGGTTCTTGGACCTGTCGCCGCGCGACAGCAGCGCGAACCTGTCGCTCAGGGCCGCCGCGACCTCGGCGGCGTCCAGCGCGCGCATCCGGGCGGCCGCGAGCTCGATCGCCAGGGGCATCCCGTCGAGCGCTGAGCAGATCGCTACGACATGGGGCAGATCCTCCGAGGTCACCCGGTATCCGGGGCGGACGGCGGCGGCCCGGTCGGCGAAGAGCCGGACCGCGGAGGCCTCGCAGGCGTCCGGGTCGTCCGCTTCGGGCACCGTGAGCTGGCGGACGGGCCACAGGGTCTCCCCGGTGACGCTGAGGGGCTCCCGGCTGGTGGCGAGGATCCGCAGGTCGGGGAGGGCGGCGAGGAGCCGGGCGGCGAGGTCGGCGGCGCCGTCCACGACGTGCTCGCAGTTGTCGAGGATGAGCAGGGCGGCGCGGCCGTCGAGTTCGCGGCGCAGCCGTTCGACGGGTTCGGCGCGGGCCTCGAAGGGCAGGACGCCGACTTCGCGGAGGCCGAGGACGTCGGAGACGGTGAGGGCCACGGTGTTCCCGTCGGCGCCGGAGGGCACCGGGACGAGGTCGGCGAACACCGCGTATCCGCCCGCCCGTTCGGCGGCCTCGACCGCGAGGCGGGTCTTGCCGGTGCCGCCAGGTCCGAGCAGCGTGAGCAGCCGGAAGTCGTCGAGGAGCTCGCCGACCCGGGCGAGGTCGGCGTCGCGGCCGACGAGGCTGGTGAGCCGCGCGGGCAGCCGCGGAGCGGTCCGGCCGAAGAACGCGACGGGCGGGGGAGCCGCCTCGGCGCGGAGGATCTCCAGGTGGACCGCGGCGAGTTCGGCGGACGGGTCGGCCCCGAGTTCGTCCGCGAGGATCCTGCGGCCCTCCTCGAAGACCTCCAAGGCCTCGCCCTGCCTGCCCGCGCCGTAGAGCGCGCGCATGAGCAGCGCCCGGGCGTGCTCCCGAAAAGGCTCGGACCGTACCAGCGCCCGCAGGGGCGCGATCGCGTCGGCGGCGCGGCCCACGGCGAGCAGGGTCGTGCCGTGCTCCTCGACGGCCGACGCCCTGGCCTCCTCCAAGGCGGCGGCATGGCCGCGCAGGGCGGGGACGTCGGCGAGGGCTGGCCCGCGCCAGAGGGAGAGTGCCTCGTCGAGGAGGGGGAGCCGGTCGGCCGGAGGCAGCCCGGACGCCTCGGCGAGGAGGGCGCGGAAGCGGTGGGCGTCGATGTCGGACGGTTCGGCCGCCAGCCGGTAGCCGCCGGGAACGAGTTCCACCTCGGCGAGGCCGCCCAGCGCGCGCCGCAGCCGCGAGACCCGCGCCTGCAGCGCGCCCCGCGCGCTCTCCGGCGGTTCGTCCCCGTAGAGGGCGTCGATCAGCGCCTCCGCCGGAACCACCCGACCGGCCTCCAGAAGCAGCAGCCCCAGCAGCCCCCGCACGCCCGGCCCGCCGAGCGGGACGACCCGCCCGCCGGCCTCCCGAACCTCGACGACCCCCAGAATCCCGAAGCGCATGACCTGATTGTCGTGCATACCCGCCCTATCCGCGTATCTCCCGACGCCGCCACCGGCCCCGACGCCTCCCGCGCCGCCACACGATCGGCCCGCCACCCCCACTGTGCTGATGCGGGTCCGGTCAGGGCTTGCGGCGACGACGGCGGCGGCGGGGGGCCGGGCTGCTGGGGCCCGGGGTGGCGTGCCTGATGCGGGTGCCCCGTCTGATCGCGGCGGCGGAGGCCAGGGTGCAGGCGGCCAGGAGGACGCCCAGCCAGACGCTCTGGCCCAGGGCGAGGACGGGGGAGACGTCGCCCGCGCCGGTGAGTTCGGTCGCGGGGAGGGGCTGCTCGGTCGAGGGGGGGACGGCGTAGCCGGGGGGCGTGGAGGCCGTGGGGGTCGCCGCCACCTGGGGGAGGGCCGCGCCGGGGGCGGCGGCCTGGGGGGTGGCGACGGACGGGTCCGTGGAGGTGCCGGGGGCCGGCACCGCGGCCGGGGCGGCCGGCGCGGGGGTCGTCGCGGAGGCGGTGGGCGTGGCGGCGGGGGCCGAGGTGTCCTCGGCCGACGGAGTCTGGGTCTTCGGCGGGGTGCGGGCGAAGGTGATCTTGGTGTACTCGCCGACGGACTCGGACGCGTCGGCGCGGGTGAAGGCGCCGAGCGTCACGGTCAAGGGAGAGGCGCCCGCCTTCACGCGAAGGGTGAACGGGATGGAGGTGCCGCCGGCGTCGACGTCGCCGAGTTTGCAGTAGCCCTGCGCGGTACGGGTGCAGACCGGTTCCAGGCCGACGCCGGTGTTGGGGGCCGCGGAGAAGGTCAGGGTGGCGTTGGCGGCGGTCCCGCCGGTGGCGGCCACCCACACCTGCCCGCGGACCTCGGTGCCGCGCGTCGGGTCGGCAGTGGTGATGGTGGTGTGCACGACGAGGACGCCGTCGCCCGGGGCCGCCTGTGCGGAGGCACCGGGAATTGCGGCCGCCGTGGCCGTGAGGAGGAAGAGCGCCGCGCCTGCGCGCATGGGATGTGGTCCGCCTTCGAGCCTGCCGGGCCGCCGCGGGCGGCCGTTCTCCGGACAAAGGCGAGCCTACTGGATCATCCGTGACGGCGTGTGCGGTATCGCCGCGCGGAACCGGGGCTAGGGCACGACGGTGAGGAACAGGAACGAGGCGAAGATGGCCAGGTGGACGCCGCCTTGGAGCACGCTCGCCTTGCCCGGGACGATCGTGAGGATGGACACGGCGACGGTGAGGATCAGCAGGACGAGCTGGGTCGCCCCGAGCCCGAGCACGAGGTCGCCGGGGATGATGAAGGACGCGATCGCGATGACGGGGATGGTCAGTCCGATGCTGGCGTTGGCCGAGCCGAGCGCGAGGTTCAGGCTGGTCTGGGTGAGGCCGCGCTGCGCGGCCCGGACGGCGGCGATGGTCTCGGGCAGCAGGACGAGCAGGGCGATGACGACGCCGACGACCGCGTGGGGCATCCCGAGCGCCTGGACGCCCCGTTCGATGACGGGCGACTCGACTTTGGCGAGTCCGACGACGGCGACGAGGGCGACCATGAGGAGCGCGAGGCTGTAGAGGGTCTCGCCGTTGGTCGGCGGGTCGGCGTGGCTTTCATCCTCTTCAAGGAGTTCGCCCTCTTTGGTGATCGGCAGGAAGTAGTCGCGGTGCCGGACGGTCTGGGTGAACACGTGCAGCCCGTACAGGAAGCAGGCGACGACGGCGGCGAAGATGAGCTGCGCGGTGGCGAACCGCGGCCCGGCGGCGGTCGTGGTGAAGGTCGGCAGCACCATGGTGAGGGTGACGAGCGCACTGACGATGGCGAGCATGCCGCCGGTCCCGCCGGGCTGGAAGTGGGCGAGGCGCCGCCGCTGGGCGGTCACCCAGAGCGAGATGCCGACGATCCCGTTGCAGGTGATCATGACGGCGGCGAAGACCGTGTCGCGGGCCAGGTAGGCGCCCTTCTCGCCGCTGGAGAGCATGACGCTGACGATCAGCGCCACCTCGATGACGGTGACGGCGACGGCCAGGACGAGGGAGCCGTAAGGCTCGCCGACCCGGTGGGCGATGACCTCGGCGTGGTGGACGGCGGCGAGGACGGCCCCGGCCAGCAGCACCGCGATGACGAGGACCACGATGCCCGGCGGTTTCCGGCCGAGCGCGAGGATCAGGGCGATGACCGCGAGGATCGGCAGCGCCGTGGTCCAGAGCTTCAAGGCGGTCCCCTTAATGCGAGGTGAGGGGGATGCAGTCGGCCTACCCGAGATGATCATTGTGTGAAACGCTCTGTCCGCAAGTTCGGAAACGGGGGTTTTCATGCCGATCAATAGACGGGCCCTTCTTGCCGGAGGGACCGCGGGCGCGTTCGGCGCGGCGGCCTTGGGCGCGGGCGGATTCGTGGCGGTGGACCGAGGTCTGCTGCCGGGGCGTGCGCGGTTGCGCAAGGCGCTCGGTATGACGGGCGAAGACGGAACGGTCCCGGCGGTGCCGACCGGTCAGGTCGCGGCGTTCCGGCGCAGGTCGCAGGCCCGGGGCGTCGAGGTCGAGGTCGTGACGATGGTGCCGGACGGCGTGGAGGCCAAGGGCCTGCCGGTGGTGCTCGCCCTGCACGGCGCGGGCGTCGGCGCGTCGTTCTGGGTGAGCCTGGGCCTGCCGCAGTTCCTCACCGCCGCGGTGCGGGCGGGTGTGCCGCCGTTCGCGGTGGCGGCGGTCGACGGCGGCCAGCACAGCTACTGGCACGAGAAGAGTCCCGGCGACGACCCGGAGGCGATGGTGTTCCGGGAGCTGCCGCGGTGGATCGCGCTGCGGGGCTTCGCGGTGCCGTCGGGGCTGCTCGGCGTCTCGATGGGCGGGGCCGGCGTGCTGCGGATGGCGCGGCGCAGGCCGGTCGCGGCGGTGGCGGCGCTGTCGCCCGCTCTGTTCCCGACCTTCGCCGACGCCCGGACGGTCTCCGCCTACAGCGACCGGGGCATGTGGAAGGAGGAGGAGCCGCTGGAGGGCCCGGAAGGCAAGCTCGCCGGCGCGCTCGGCCTCTGGTGCGGCACCGAGGACCCGTTCATCAGGCCCTCGCGCCGGATGGCCCTGCGGGCACGGGCGGACGTCGCCGAGTTCGACCTCGGTCTGCACACGGTGGGCTACTGGCGGCGGGTCATGCCGGACGTCGTCAAGTTCCTCGGCAGGGCGCTGAACGGCTGAAACGGACCGGCCGGCACCCTTGCGAAAGTAGTCACTTACGTGGCAGTTTCCTCTGCATGGTACAAGTTCTGGACGAGCTTCTGACGAGGTTCCTGGCCGACCATGATCCGGACGCCATGGAGCCCCTGGAGTTCCTGCGGGCGCGCTACGACGCGGGCCTCGCCTGGGTGCACTTCCCCGAGGGGCACGGCGGCCTCGGCCTGCCGCGCGAGGCGCAGCGGCAGGTGGAGGCGGCCTTCAGGGGCACGCCCTCGAACAGGCCCGACGTCAACCCGATCGGCCTCGGCATGGCCGCGCCGACGATCCTGACCGTCGGCACCGAGGAGCAGCGCAAGAGGTGGCTCCGCCCCCTGTGGACGGGCGAGGACATCTGGTGCCAGCTGTTCTCCGAGCCCGGCGCGGGCTCGGACCTCGCCGGCCTGGCCACCCGTGCCGTCCGCGACGGCGACGGCTGGGTCGTCAACGGGCAGAAGGTCTGGAACTCGATGGCGCACAAGGCCCGCTGGGCCCTGCTCGTCGCCCGCACCGACCCGGACGTGCCGAAGCACAGGGGCCTCACCTACTTCGTGCTGGACATGCGGCAGCCGGGCGTCGAGGTGCGCCCGCTCCGCCAGATCACCGGTGAGGCGGAGTTCAACGAGGTCTTCATGACCGACGTGCACATCCCCGACACCGACCGGCTCGGCGACGTCGGCGCGGGCTGGATGGTCGCGAACACCACGCTGATGAGCGAGCGCGTCTCGATCGGCGGGCAGGCCGTGCCGCGTGAGTCAGGCGTGCTGGGCCTCATCGCCGAGGCATGGCGCGAGCGCCCCGAGCTCCGCGCGGCGGGCCTCCACGACGAGCTGCTGTCGCTGTGGGTGAAGGCGGAGGTGACCCGGCAGACGGCGCGGCGCCTCAGCCAGTCGCTGGCCGCGGGCAAGCCGGGCCCCGAGGGCAGCGGCATGAAGCTGGCGTTCGGCGAGCTGAACCAGGCGCTGACGGACTTCGAGGTCGAACTGCTGGCAGAGGAGGGCCTGCGGTACGACGAGTGGACGATGCGCCGTCCCGACAGCGTCGACTTCGCGGGCCGCGGCCCCGGCTACCGGTACCTGCGCGCCAAGGGCAACTCCATCGAGGGCGGCACCTCGGAGATCCTGCGCAACATCATCGCCGAGCGCGTGCTGGGCCTGCCGGGCGAGCACCGCGTCGACAAGGACATCCCCTGGAAGGACCTGCCCCGATGAGCGACCTGCTGTACAGCGAGCTGGAAGAGGAGCTGCGCTCCGGGGTGCGCCGCGCGCTGCGGGAGCGGGCCGACTGGCAGCAGGTGCTGGCCTGGACCGAGAGCGGCGAGACCGGCTACGCGGGCCTGTGGAAGGTGGTGGCCGCCGAGCTCGGCACGGCGGGCCTGGCCGTGCCCGAGGACAGGGGCGGCGCGGGCGCGTCCTGGCGCGAGGTGGCGGTCGTGCTGGAGGAGCTGGGCCGGGCCACCGCGCCCGTCCCGTACTTCGGCGCGGCGGTCCTCGGCGTCGCGGCGCTGCTGGAGGGCGACGACGCCGCGCTGCTGGAGGCGGCGGCCTCGGGCGAGAAGGCGGTGACGCTCGCGGTGCCGTTCGGCGCCCACCGGCCAGGCCCGCAGGGCCCGGTGGTGGCGGGCGTGGCCGACGCGCTCACGGCCGACGTCCTTCTGCTCCCGAAGGAAGACGGCCTGTACGCCTATGACGCCTCCGAGGTGGCCGCCGCCCCGGTCGTCAGCCTCGACCAGACCCGCCCGCTGGCCGACCTGGACTTCACCGGCGCGTCCGGCAGGCGCGTCGCGGGCCCCGAGGCCGCGGGGAAGGCCTGGACGATCGGGGCCGCGCTCCTGGCGTCCGAGCAGCTCGGGGTCGCGGAGCAGTGCCTGGAGACCACGGTCGAGTACGTGAAGACGCGGCACCAGTTCGCCCGTCCGATCGGCTCCTACCAGGCGGTCAAGCACCGGCTGGCCGACCTGTGGCTGACCGTCGCCCAGGCCCGCGCGGCGGCCCGCTACGCGGCGTCGTGCGCGGCGAGCGGCGACCCGGACCTCGCGGTCGCCGCGGCCGTCGCCCAGTCGCACTGCTCGGAGGCCGCGCTGCGCGCCGCCGAGGAGTGCGTGCAGCTGCACGGCGGCATCGGCTTCACCTGGGAGGCCCAGCCCCATCTGTGGCTGAAGCGCGCCAAGGCCCTCTCGCTGGCGCTGGGCGCCCCGCACCGGCACCGGGCGACCCTGGCCGGGCTGGTGGACCTGCCGCTGTGACGCGTCCGCTCTGAGCGCAGCGCGGGGCACTACCGTGCGCCGCGAAGGCCATGGCAGCATGCCCGGTGGCGCGACCGCCTCACGGCGGCCTTCCCCGGCGCACGGAGGTGCCCCCTCGATGACCGAACGGATCTTGCTCGACCGGCTGGAGATCGCGGATCTGCTGGCCCGGTACGGCCTCGCCGTGGACAGCGGCCGGTGGTCGCTGCTCGACACCGTCTTCACCGTCGACGCGGTCCTGGACTACACCGCGACGGGCGGCGCCAAGGGCTCGCTCGCGGAGGTCCGCGGCTGGCTGAGCGAGGTACTGCCCGCCTTCCCCGGGAGGCTCCACCTCCTCGGCCCGCCCGCGATCGCCTTCGACGGCGAGCAGCACGCGGGCGTCACCGTGGCGTTCACCGACACCCTCGCGCCCTCGCGGGAGCCGCTCTCGGGCAAGGGCGTGCGGGGCCTCATCCAGGGCGGCGGCTACTACCACCACAGGATGGAGCGCACCGCCGACGGGTGGCGCAGCCGCGAGCTCGTCGTCGAGCAGACCTGGCGCGTCTTCCACTGACGCCCCGCGCCGCCTTTCCCACGGGCCGGGGCTACTCCTCGACGCGGCGGCGCCTGGTGCGGCGCGGGTAGGCGCGGGCGGTCTCGGCGAGCCGGGCGGAGTGCTCGGCCTGCTTGCGCCAGTGCCCGTAGGCCTCGCCGCGCTGGGCGAGGGTGTCGAGCCGCTTCATCGTCCGCACCGGGATGAAGGCGGGATCGGCGTCGCGCCAGGGCGTGCCGGGCAGCGGCATGAACGTGTGGGTGTGGATCCGGGCGCCCAGGTCGACGAGGTCCTCGGCGAGCCTGAGGGAGGCGGCCTGGTCTTCGGCGTCCTCGCCGGGCATGCCGAACATGAAGTCGACGTTCGGGCGGAACCCGTGCTCGACGGCGATGCGCACCGCGTCGCGGACGGGTCCGGCGCCGTGGCCGCGGCCGGAGGCGGCGAGGATCCTGTCGGAGCCGGACTGCGCCCCGATGATGATGTTGTCATTCGCCACATACCGCCGCAGCAGGACCATCGCCTCGGGCGTGACGTGCTCGGGCCGCACCTCGGAAGGGAAGCTGCCGAAGAAGATGCGCCCGTGGTCGGGCAGTTCCTCGCGCACCCCGCAGAGCAGCTCCTCGACCTTGTCCAGATCGGGGTCCGGCCCCGGTGTGCCGTACGACAGCGACGTGGGCGTGATGAACCTGACGTCCTTCAGCCCGAACTCGCGCATCCGCCGCACGTGCGCGCGGACGCTCTCGACTGACCTGTGCCGGAACTGCCCGCCGAACATGAACGGCGTCTGGCAGAACCTGCACGTGTAGCGGCAGCCCCGGGTCAGCTCGATCGGGCCGACGTGGCGGCGCACGGCGGGGAAGGAGAAGTGGGCGTCCAGGGGGAGCTGAGGCGCGGGGCGGGTGCGCAGGGCGACGCCGTCGTGGTCGCGCAGGGCGAGGCCGGGCACCTCGCGCAGGGGCGTGTCCGCGCGCAGCGCCGCGACGAGGGAGACGATCGTGGACTCGCCTTCGCCGATGGCCGCGAGGTCCCAGCCGGAGTCGAGGATGTGCTGCGGCTCGGCCGTGGCGTGGACGCCGCCGGCGATGTGCAGGACCTCGGGGTGGGCGCCGCGGTCGGTGAGAGCCCGGACGGTGGCGAGCTCGGCGGCCATCGCCTCGGCGTCGGGGGAGTAGAAGGACCAGAGCACCAGGACCCGGGTGCCGGCCGCCGCGGCGATCTGCTCGGCGGTCTCCTCGGCGCTCGTGCCGTAGCGCAGCGTGCAGGGCTCGCCGGACGCCTCAAGGGCCGCCAGCAGGGCATGAATCCCGTAGGTCACCGCCTTGCGGTAACGGGCCACCACGGTCACATCCATAGGCACGCAAGGTTACCGGCATCGCGGCCGATCCCGGGTCTGGCGCTTACTAGACAGTTCGTCTAAGATCCGGACCGTTCGGTCACGACGGGAGCAATCGGAGGCGGCATGAGCGGCAAAGTGGCAGTGGTGACGGGCGCGGCCCGCGGACTGGGCGAGCTGATCGCGCTCCGCCTCGCCGGGAAGGGCTTCCGGCTGGCCCTCGTCGGGCTGGAGCCCGAGGAGCTGGCCCGGGTCGCCGACAAGTGCGGGAACGGCGCGGCCTCCTGGAAGGCCGACGTCACCGACGACGCCGCGATGGCCGCGGTGGCCGCCGAGGTCGTCGAGCGGTTCGGCAGGGTGGACGTCGTCGTGGCCAATGCGGGCATCGCCACGGGCGGCCCGGTGGAGCTGTCGGACCCGGCCACGTTCAACCGCGTGATCCAGGTGAACCTCATCGGCAGCGTCACGACCGCGCGCGCGTTCCTGCCCGCGCTGCGCACGTCGAAGGGCTACTTCTTCCAGGTCGCGTCCCTCGCCGCGCTGACCGCCGCGCCGATGATGGCCGCCTACTGCGCGAGCAAGGCCGGTGTCGAGGCGTTCGCGCACTCCCTGCGCGCCGAGGTGGCCCGCTACGGGGTCGGCGTGGGCGTCGGCTACCTGAGCTGGACCGACACCGACATGGTCCGCGGCGCCGACGAGGACAAGGCGCTCGGCGAGTTGCGCGCCAAGATGCCGTGGCCGACCGGCAAGACCTATCCGCTGGCGCCGACCGTCGACCGCCTCGTCGCCGGGATCGTGCGGCGCCGCCCGCAGGTCTACGGCCAGTGGTGGCTGCCCGCGCTGCGCTACCTGCGTCCGGTCATCCCGGCGGTGGTGACGCGGGAGTCGGCCAAGATGCTGGCGGGTTTCGACGAGAAGTGGAAGGCGGCGGGAATGAAGAACCGCCTGGTCGGCGCGGGCGGGGCGGCCGACGAGAAGCGCTGAAGCGCGGGGCGCGGGCGCGTCCGGGATCGGGAAGTCCCGGTTCTGTGCGCCTTCCGGGCTGGACGGCGAATATAGGTAAGGCTTACCTTCGTAAGGCTTACCTAAGTTCCTCTTTCGCCGACTCGTCTGAAAGGGCGCCCCATGACCAGCACCGCAGAGCAGGTCCACGACCTCGTCGGGATCGGATTCGGTCCCTCCAACCTAGGCCTGGCGATCGCCCTGCGTGAGGAGGCCGGCGACCTCGACGCGGTGTTCCTCGAGCGGCAGCCCGCGTTCGGCTGGCACCGCGGCATGCTCATCGAGGGCACCACGATGCAGGTCTCGTTCCTCAAGGACCTCGCGACGATGCGGAACCCGTCGAGCTCCTTCAGCTTCGTGAACTACCTGAAGGAGCGCGACAGGCTCGTCGACTTCATCAACCACAAGACGATGTTCCCGTCGCGGGTCGAGTTCCACGACTACCTGGAGTGGGCCGCCTCCCGCTTCACCGACCAGGTGGAGTACGGGACCGAGGTGCTCGCGGTCCGTCCCGTCGTCGAGGACGGGATCGTGACGGCCGTCGAGATCGTCGCCGCGAAGGACGGGCGGACCGTCGTGCGGCGCGCCCGCAACCTGGTGATCGCGACCGGGCTGGAGCCCGCGGTGCCCGACGGGATCGCGCTGGGCGACCGGGTCTGGCACAGCCACGAGCTGCTGCGCCGCCTGCCCGAGCTGGACTCCCCGCGCAGGCTGATGGTGCTGGGCGCGGGCCAGAGCGGCGCGGAGGTCGTCGACCACCTCCACCAGACGTTCCCCGAGACCGAGGTGTGCGCCGTCTTCGCCAAGTACGGCTACACCCCGGCCGACGACAGCAGCTTCGCCAACCGCATCTTCGACCCGGCAGCGGTGGACCACTTCCACTACGCGCCCGAGGACGTGAAGCGGATGCTGCTGGACTACCACGGGTCCACCAACTACTCCGTCGTCGACATGGACCTCATCGACGAGCTGTACCGGCGCGTCTACCAGGAGAAGGTGCAGGGCAAGGAGCGGCTGCGCATCCTCAACGTCTCGCGGGTCCTGGAACTCACCGAGCACTCCGGCGGCGTCCGCGCCCTGCTGGAGTACCTGCCGACGGGCGAGCGGACGGTCCTGGAGGCCGACGCGCTCGTCTGCTCGACCGGCTACCGCAGCCGCGACCCGCTCGCCATGCTCGGCGACCTCGCCGCCCACTGCGTGCGGCGTCCCGACGGCGCGCCCGAGGTGTCCCGCGACTACCGGCTCGCGATGTCCCCCGAAGTGGCCTGCGGCGTCTACCTCCAGGGCGCGACCGAGCGCACCCACGGGCTCAGCTCGACGCTGCTGTCCAACACCGCGGTGCGGGCCGGCGAGATCGTCCAGTCCCTGGTGCGCGCCCGGAGCCTCGTGGCGGTCTGAGCCGGCTCCGGCAGGCCGGCGGCAGCACGCCAGGACGGCGACACGGCAGGCGACACGCCAGGACGGCGACACGGCAGGACGGACGGGCGCCGCGCCCGTCCGTTCAGCCGTCGATGAGGGCCTGGACGGCCGGGGCGTACCGGGCGATGACGGCCTCGGGGTCGGCGGCCATCACCGCACCCTGCTTGTGCAGGCTGAGCACGGTGGACAGGCCGAGGACGTGCGCCCACACCAGTTCCGCGCGCAGCGCCGCGTCGGGGCCGGGCAGCAGCGCGGCGAGGCGGTCGGTCACCTGCTCGCGGAAGCGGCGCAGCAGCAGTTCCCGCTCGTCGCCCGCGCCGATGCCGAACACCACCCGGATGAGCGGCGGCGGCAGGTCCCGGTGGCGGACCATCACCGCGGTCTCCACGAGGTGGCGGCCGAGGTCGTCCAGCGGGACCGACAGGAGCGCCTCGGCGTCGCCGGAGAAGTCCGCGACCGCCTCGAACAGCTGCTCCTTGCCGCCGAAGTGCTTGACGATGAGCGCGGCGCTCACCCCGGCCTCGGCCGCGATGGAGCGCAGCGTCACCTTGGCGTAGGGGTGGAAGGCGAACGCCCGGCGGGCGGCCCGCAGGATCGCGGCGCGGCCTGGTTCGCTCACGCGGGCTCCGGTGCGGGCGCGGCGAGCGTCGAGGGCAGGGCGAGCGGGCGGCGCGGCACCAGGAGCGCGAACACCAACGCGCCGATCGCGGCGGCGCCCGCGACGAGGAAGATGAGCAGGTAGGCGTCGAGGCTGGGGTAGCCGCCGATGACCAGGTGGCTGAGCACCGCGGCGCTCATGGCGCTGGAGACGGCCTGGCCGACCATCCGCATGAGCGTGTTGACGCCCGTCGCCTCGCCGGTCTCGCTCGCGGGGATCGCGCCCATGATCAGCACAGGGAGCGCGGAGTAGGCCAGTGCGGTGCCGATGGCGACAACGGTGGCTCCCAGGATGATCGACCACAGGGCGTGGCTGGCGAGGTAGCGGACCACATAGCCTAGCGCGATCACGATCGAGGCCAGGGCCACCGTCGTCTTCGCGCCGCGCCGGTTGGTGAGGCGCGCCGAGACCGGGGCGAGCATGGCCATCGCGACGCCGCCGGGCAGCAGGCACAGGCCGCTCGCCACGATCGACAGCCCGAGCCCGTAGCCGGTGCTCTTCGGTTCCTGGACGAGCTGCGCGGTCGACAGCGAGTTGGCGTAGAAGGCGAAGCCGACGAACAGCGCGGCGAGGTTGGCCAGCAGGACCGCGGGCCGGGCGGCGACGCGCAGGTCGAGCAGCGGGGCGGGACGGCGCAGCTCGTAGCGGCCCCACAGGAGCGCGAGCACGAGCGCGGTCCCGCCGAGGCCGAGCGTCGCGGGCGCGGTGTACCCCCAGTCGGGGCTCTTGGTGACGGCGAGCATCAGGCACACCAGGACGGCGGCGAGCCCGACCGCGCCCGGGTAGTCGAACCGCTGCGCCGCGCCGGCGCGCGCCGACTCCGGCACCTGCCAGCGCACGAGCAGCAGCACGAGCAGGGCGGCGACCGCGCACACCCAGAACATGGCGTGCCAGCTGACGTACTGGATGACGACGCTGGCGATCGGCAGCCCGATGGCCGCGCCGATGCCGATGGTCGCGCTCATCATGGCGACCCCTCCGGCGACGCGCTCGGGCGGCAGCTCGTCGCGCAGGATGCTGATGCCGAGCGGGGTCGCGGCGAGGCCGACGCCCTGGAGCGCCCGGCCCAGGACGAGCAGCGGCAGCGCGGAGGACACCGCGCAGAGCAGCGATCCGACGACGACCACGCCCAGTGCCCACAGCAGGATCCGGCGCCTGCCGTACATGTCGCCCGCGCGGCCGAGGAGCGGGGTGGCGACGGAGCCGCTGAGCAGGGTCGCGGTGACCATCCAGCTCACGTCGGCGGGCGCGCTCCCGGTGATCTCCGGCAGGATCGGCAGCATCGGGACGGTGATCGTCTGCATCAGCGCGACGACGGTCCCGGACGAGGCGAGGATCAAGGTGATGGGGGGTGTACGTCTGTTCACTCTCCTAGGTAAACATATGTTCACCGCAGTGGGGCCGAAAACCGACGGGTGACCTGCGTCTCGTCACACGATCGTCACCGCGGGGTGCTGGACTGTTGCCTGTGAGTGTTCAGGAGTGTCTGGACGGTTTTCTGGTGCGCAGGTCTTGATTCAGGACGATGGGGTTCGGTTCGGGGGGGTGGTCGTGGTATCGCTGGTCAATGGTGTGGCCTCCGAGCTCCGGCGGCATGGCGGGGACACGTGTCACCGGGTTTTCGGGACGTGGCCTGCGTGCCTGTTGCGGGTGCGGGCCTGTGCGGCGTGGGGGACGGCGGCCGGGTATGGGTGAGCCGAAGCCGCTGCGGCCGATGGCGGTGCCCTTCGTGGTCGCGCAGGCACGCCCTGACCGGGCTGCTGCACTGGACCCGGCACCTGGGTGTGGCGGCGATCGCGATCGAGGATCTCGACTTCACCGACGTCAAACACCGCGAGAAACACGGCAGGCGGCGCCTCCGGCAGGTCGTCCACGGCATCCCGACCGGACGGCTCAAAGCCCGCCCGGTGTCCATGGCCGCCGAGCAGGGGATCGCTTTGGTGGCGGTGGATGCGGCCTACACCAGCCGGTGGGGAGCCCAGCACTGGCAGCAACCCACCAGCACACCCGGACACACGACCAGCCGTCATGAGGCAGCGAGCCTCGTGATCGGACGACGCGCCCAAGGCCATCATGCCCGGCGTCGGACGGCACCGCCCCCGCATCATCGGAGTGATGGTGCGGGGCATCGGACCGTCCAGGCCCGGCATCATGGTCTTGGGTGTGAGGAACCCTGCCCGGTCCGGACCGGACGGCGGACACGATCCGCCCGCCCACCAGGCACGTGAAAGCAGGGGACCAGTCTGTCCAGCACCGTTCGGGACAGGCCACTGACCACAGGAGGAACACTCCTGAACAGTGCTCAGGAACGGTCACAGCAGCCCGCGGTACTGGACGCCCGGCGTCACCACCGTCGGCGCGAGCAGCTCCGAGACCGTCGCGAAGACGTAGCCGCGCTTCTTCAGCTCCTTCACGATCTGCGGGACCGCCTCCACGCTGTCCTTCCTGATGTCGTGCAGCAGCACGATCTCGCCCGGCTGCACCTCCTTCAGCACCTTCGCCGCGACCGCGTCGTGCGCCATGCCGCGCCAGTCCTGCGGGTCGATCGTCCAGGTCACCTCCGGCAGCCCGAGCGCGGCGAGCTCCTTGGCGACCTTCCCGTCGCTCGCCCCGTACGGCGGGCGCATCACCGAGGGGCGCACCCCGGCGATCCGCGTGACGAGGTCGGACGTCCGGGAGAGTTCGTCCCTGATCCCCTTGGCGTCCAGACCCGTGAGGTCGCGGTGGTCCCAGGTGTGGTTCCCGATCTGGTGCCCGGCCGCGGCCGTCGCGCGCAGCACCTCGGGCAGCTCCTCGACCTTCTCGCCGAGCACGAAGAACGTCGCCCGGACGTCCTCGCGCGCCAGCGATCTCAGCAGCTGCGCGGTGTAGGGGCCGGGGCCGTCGTCGAACGTCAGCGCCACGCACTTGGCCACCGCGCAGTCGTTCGGGTAGGCGTCGGCGCGCAGGCCCCGGCGCCGTTCGGCGTCGGCCGCGACCACCGGTACGGCGGGCCTGTTGCGGACGCCCGGGGCCGGCCCCTCCGGCAGCAGGTGCACGTCGCCGACGACGGCGACGACGCCGAGCCCCGCCATCCCGATGGCCACGCTCGCCCCGAGGGCGAGCACCGCGACCAGCGCCAGCGCGACCGTCATCGCCACCGCGAGCTTCCTCATCGACCGTCCCCCGAGCGCCCCGTGAAGATCATTTGCAGGACGGACACTGCCCGATGACGGCCGGGGAAAACCAGGCGGCGCGCGCGCTCGGGCCGGGTGTCCGAAAGGCCGGGAAACTGGGATGATCTGCGGATGTCGCAGTGGTGGCGGGGGTACCGCCGGGAATGGCTCCGGGGCGACGCCGCCGCGGGCGTGACCGTGGCGGCCTACCTCGTCCCGCAGGTCATGGCCTACGCCGCGGTGGCCGGTCTGCCGCCCGTTGCGGGCCTGTGGGCGATGCTCCCCGCGCTCGTCGCGTACGCGCTCTTCGGGTCGTCCGAAAGGCTCTCGGTCGGCCCCGAGGCGACGACGGCGCTCATGACCGCCGTCGTCATCGGGCCGCTCGCCGACGGAGACCCCGCGCGGTACGCGGCCCTCGCCGCGGGGCTCGCCTTCTTCACCGGCCTCCTCGCGTTCGCCGCCCGGCTCCTGCGGCTCGGCTTCGTCGCCGACCTGCTCTCCCACCCGATCCTCGTCGGCTACCTCGCGGGCGTCGCCGTCGTCATGGTCTGCGGACAGCTCTCCCGCGTCACCGGGGTCCCGGTCGAGGGCCGGGGCGTGGTCGAGGAGGCGGTCTCCTTCGCCGGGAACATCTCCGGGGTCCACGCGGGCACCCTCGCGCTCTCGCTGACCTGCCTGGGCTTCCTGTTCGCCGTCCAGAGATGGCGTCCGCACTGGCCGGGCCCTCTGCTCGCGGTCCTGCTCGCCGCCGGGGCCGTCGCCGCCTTCGCCCTCGACGAGCGGGGCATCGCCGTCGTCGGGGAGGTGCCCGCCGGGCTGCCGCTGCCCGCGCTGCCGGACGTGTCCGACGCTGCCGTGCTGGTGCCCGCCGCGCTCGGCGTCCTGCTCGTCTCCTTCACCGACACCATGCTCACCGCGCGCGCCTTCGAGACGCCCGGAAGCCGGCGCGCGGACGGCAACGCCGAACTCGTCGCGCTCGGCGCGGCCAACGCGGGGGCCGGCCTGTTCCAGGGCTTCCCGGTGAGCAGCAGCGGCAGCCGCACCGCGCTGGCCGCCGCCGCGGGCGCCCGCACCCAGGCGTTCTCCCTGGTCGCGCTGGCCTGCGTCGCGGCGGTGCTGCTGGTGCTGAACCCGCTGCTCGCGTCCTTCCCCCAAGCCGCGCTCGGCGCGCTCGTCGTCTACGCGGCCTTCCGGCTCGTCGACCTCGCCGGGTTCCGCAAGCTCGCCGCCTTCCGGCGCAGCGAACTCCTGCTCGCCCTGTCGGCCGTCGCGGGTGTGCTCTTCCTCGACGTGCTCTACGGCATCCTCGTCGCCATCGGCCTGTCGGTCCTCGACCTGCTGCGCCGGGTGGCCCGCCCGCGCGCCGCCGTGCTCGGCAGGGTCCCGGGCCTGGCCGGGATGCATGACGTCACCGATTACCCGGACGCCGAGACGGTGCCGGGCCTCGTCGTCTACCGGTACGACTCGCCGCTGTTCTTCGCCAACGCCGAGGACTTCCGCCGCCGCGCGCTCGCCGCGGCCGAGGCCCCCGCCGAGCCTCCCGCCTGGTTCCTGCTCAACGCCGAGGCGATCGTCGAGGTCGACAGCACCGCCCTGGAGGCCCTGGCCGACCTCGCCGCCGAACTGGAGCGCCGCGGGATCGTCCTGGCCCTCGCCCACGTCAAGCAGGACCTGCTGGCCGACCTGCGCAGGTTCGGGCTCCTGGAGCCGATCCCCGAGGACCTGATCTTCCCGACCCTGCCGACCGCCGTCGGCGCCTTCACCGAGCGGACGGGCGCCCAGCCGGGCGACGGGCGGAAGGGCGCCTAGCCCTCACCTAGCCCAGCGACCGGGTGACGTCCGGCACGACCGTGGTCTGCCGCGGCGGCCGGACGTAGCCCGTGGGCTCGGGCCGCTCCGGCATCTGGATCTGCGGCGAAGGCACCTCGTAGTACGGGACCGTCGAGAGCAGATGGGAGATCATGTTGATCCGCGCGCGCTTCTTGTCGTCGCTCTCGACCTCGTACCAGGGCGCCTCGGGGATGTCGGTGTAGAGCATCATCTGGTCCTTGGCCTGGGAGTACTCCTCCCAGCGGGTGATCGACTCGAGGTCCATCGGGGACAGCTTCCAGCGCCGCATCGGGTCGTCCAGCCGGGACTCGAAGCGCCTGCTCTGCTCGGCGTCGCTGACGGAGAACCAGTACTTGCGCAGCAGGACGCCGTCCTCGACGAGCAGCCGCTCGAAGATCGGGCACTGGTGCAGGAAGCGCGAGTACTCCGCGTGCGTGCAGAAGCCCATGACGTGCTCGACGCCCGCCCGGTTGTACCAGCTCCGGTCGAACAGGACGATCTCCCCGGCGGCGGGCAGCTCGGCCACGTACCGCTGGAAGTACCACTCGGTGCGCTGGCGCTCGGTGGGCTTGGGCAGCGCCGCGATCCGCGCGACCCGGGGGCTGAGGTACTCGGTGACGCGCTTGATCGCGCCGCCCTTGCCTGCGGCGTCCCGGCCCTCGAAGACGATGACGACCCGCTTCCCTTCGGCCTTCACCCACTCCTGGAGCTTCACCAGCTCGGCCTGGAGCCGGAGGATCTCGCGGTCGTACGCCTCACGCGGGAGCTTCTTCGCCATGATCTCCATTATCCGCATACGGACGACGGGGAAAGCGGGCAAAGTCATCCGAAATCAGTGCCTTTGGTGACACTTGGCGGACCATGGCGCCACCTTTGGTCATCACACGATTACGCTTTGCTGAACGAGGCGATCCGGGGAGCGGACATGCGAGGCGTACGGCTGGCCATGAGCCTCGCGGCACTCGTCGGCGGGATCGAACTCGTGATCGTCTGCGTCGGGTACGTCACCCTCCCGATGGAGGCCGTCACCGGGCCGCCCCCCGCCGGCCGCGGGATCGACATCGGCTCCGCGCTGTTCGAGTACGTGATCCTGCTGGCGTGGGGCACCGTCAACGCCGCGGTCCTCGTCCTCGCCGCGCTGTACGGCCTCGCCGTCCACCGCGACGCCGCGCGCTGGCGGCGGGCGCAGCGCCGCGTCCTGCAGGCATGCCTCGTCGGCGCGCTCATCTGCGGCGTGTCGGCGCTGGCCGCCAGGGCCGACACGACCGCCATCCCGCTGGGCGCCCTCGGCCCCTCGCTCCTGCACGTGATCGTCTACAGCGCGATCGCCTTCTTCACCCTGCTCTGCCTGCTCGTCCCCGAGGTCGCCCCGGCGTCCTCGACTGGCGAGTTGACGGCCCGGTGAATGTGAAGTGCGTCATACCTGCCATCATCGGCACGCTGGAGCGATCCAGTCAGGGGGCTTCGATCAACCGCCCGGTAAGGTCGGTTCAGGAGGTGGGACGTCTTGGAGACGAGGGACCGGATCTTCACGGTGCCGAACGCGTTGAGCCTGGCTCGCCTCCTGGGGGTTCCGCTCTTCTTCTGGCTGGTCCTCACCGAGCACGACGGATGGGCCATCGGCCTGCTCGTGCTCGCGGGCCTGTCGGACTGGGCCGACGGCAAGCTGGCCCGCGCGCTCGACCAGACCAGTCGGCTCGGCACCCTCCTGGATCCCGCCGCAGACCGCCTCTACATCCTCGCCACGCTCGTCGGGCTCACCGTCCGGGAGATCATCCCGTGGTGGCTGCTCGCCGCGCTCGCCGCACGCGAGGTCTACATGGGCCTCGTCCTGGCCGTCGTCAAACGCCGCGGCTGGACCGGCCTGCCGGTCCACCTCGTCGGCAAGGCCGCGACGATGTGCCTCCTCTACGCCTTCCCCCTGCTTCTGTGGGGGGCCCACGACGGGGCCGCGGCCACCACCGCGCGCGTCGTCGGATGGGCCTTCGCCCTCTGGGGCACGGCCCTGTACTGGTGGGCCGCAGCCCTTTACACCCGACAGGCACGACAACTCATCCGAGCGCTGCCCCCCCGAGCGGGCGCCGAGAACGAGGGAGTCGCACCAGCCCCATGAAGGCCGTAGTGATGGCCGGAGGCGAGGGGACGCGTTTGCGTCCCATGACCGCCAACCAGCCCAAGCCCCTGCTCCCCGTCATCAACCGACCGATCATGGAGCACGTGCTCCGGCTGCTGAAGAGACACGGCTTCACCGAGACGGTCGTCACCGTCCAGTTCCTCGCGGCGCTGATCCGCAACTACTTCGGCGACGGCGAAGAACTGGGCATGAGCCTGCAGTACGCCACCGAGGAGGTGCCGCTCGGCACCGCGGGCAGCGTCAAGAACGCCGAGGACGCACTCAAGGACGACCGCTTCCTGGTCATCTCCGGCGACGCCCTCACCGACATCGACCTCACCGACATGGTGCGGTTCCACAAGGAGAACGGCGCCCTGGTGACCATCGGGCTCAAGCGGGTGCCCAACCCGCTGGAGTTCGGCATCATCATCGTCGACGACGAGGGCCGCATCCAGCGCTTCCTGGAGAAGCCGACCTGGGGCCAGGTGTTCTCCGACACCGTGAACACCGGCATCTACGTCATGGAGCCCGAGGTCCTGGAGCGCGTCGCCCCCGGGAAAAGCGTCGACT
Source organism: Actinocorallia aurea (assembly GCF_054783995.1). Lineage (NCBI taxonomy): Bacteria > Bacillati > Actinomycetota > Actinomycetes > Streptosporangiales > Thermomonosporaceae > Actinocorallia > Actinocorallia aurea. The sequence continues at coordinate 119,809 of NZ_BAAGPQ010000035.1, read as the reverse complement.
GGTCCTCCGACGTCTTCCCCCAGCTCCTCGCCGAAGGCGCCCCCCTGTTCGGCTACGTCGCCGACTGCTACTGGGAGGACGTCGGCACCCACGAGAGTTACCTGAAGGCCCAGGCCGACATGCTCGAAGGCAAGGTCGACGTCGAGATGGACGGGTTCGAGGTCTCGCCCGGCGTCTGGGTGGCCGAAGGCGCCGAGGTCGACCCCTCGGCCGTCCTGAAGGGCCCGCTCTTCATCGGCGACTACGCCAAGGTCGAGGCAGGGGCGGAACTGCGCGAGTACACCGTGCTCGGCAGCAACGTCGTGGTCAAGGAGGGCGCCTTCCTGCACCGGGCCGTCGTGCACGACAACGTCTTCGTCGGGCCGTCCACGAACCTGCGCGGCTGCGTCATCGGCAAGAACACCGACGTGATGGCCGGAGCGCGGGTCGAGGAGAACTGCGTCGTCGGCGACGAGTGCGTCATCGAGGCCGAGGCCTACCTGGCCCACGGCGTCAAGGTCTACCCGTTCAAGACCGTCGAGGCGGGGGCCGTGGTGAACACCTCGGTCATCTGGGAGTCCCGCGGCCAGCGCAACCTCTTCGGGCCGCGCGGCGTCTCCGGGCTGATCAACGTCGAGATCACCCCCGAACTCGCCGTCCGCCTCACCAGCGCCTACGCCACGTCGCTCAAGAAGGGCGCCACGGTCATCACCGCCCGCGACGCCTCCCGCGCCGCGCGCACCCTGAAGCGGGCCGTCATCGCCGCGCTGACGGCCGGCGCGATCAACGTCGAGGACCTGGAGGCGTGCGCGCTGCCCGTGGCCCGCTTCGAGACCGCCCGCGAGGACTGCGCGGGCGGGATCGTGATCAGGACCACCCTCGGCGATCCGCAGAGCGTCGACATCCTCTTCCTGGACGAGACCGGCGCCGACCTCTCCCAGGCCGCCCAGCGCAAGCTGGAGCGGGTCTTCGGCCGCCAGGAGTTCCGCCGGGCCTTCCCCGGCGAGATCGCCGAGCTCAGCTACCCCACCCGCACCGTCGAGGGCTACAGCCGCGACCTCGTCCGCCAGATGGACATGTCCGGCATCGACGAGGCCGGGCTCAAGATCGTCGTGGACTGCGCGGGCGGCGTCACCGCCAACGTCCTGCCGATCCTGCTCACCAAGGTCGGCGTCGACGTCCTCACCCTCAACAACCGGCTCGACGAGCTCCACCCCACCGAGACCCCGCCCATGCGCGAGGAGGCCCTGGCCACGATGGGCGCGATCGTGTCGTCCTCCGGCGCGGCCTTCGGCGTCCGGTTCGACCCCGTGGGGGAGCGGATCGCCCTCGTCGACGAGAAGGGCGAGCCGATCTCCCACGACAGGGCGCTGCTCGTGCTGCTCGACCTCGTGGCGGCCGAGCGGGCCGGCGGGACCGTGGCGCTGCCCGTCACCACCACCCGGGTGGCCGAGCGGGTCTGCGCGGCGCACGGCGTCAAGGTGCGCTGGACCACCACCCACCAGGACGTGCTGACGAAGGCGGCGGCCGACCCCGAGGTGGTCTTCGCCGGCGACGGTCGGGGCGGGTTCGTCTTCCCCGAGTTCAGCCACACCGTCGACGGCATCGCGGCGTTCATCAGGCTCATCGGCCTGGTCGCGCGCACCCGGATGACGCTCTCCCAGATCGACGAGCGCATCCCCGCCGCGCACCTGCTGCGCGCCTCGGTGCCCACTCCGTGGGCGGCCAAGGGCAGCGTCATGCGGCACGTGGTCGAGGCGGCGGGGGACCGGACCGTCGACACCACCGACGGCGTCCGCGTGGTCGAGACGGACGGCAGGTGGGCGCTGGTCCTGCCCGACCCCGCCGAAGCGGTCACCCACCTGTGGGCCGAAGGGCCCGACGACGAGGCGGCCCGCGCGCTCATGGACGAGTGGGTGGCGGTCGTCGAGGCGGCCGGAAGCTGAAAATCCCGCCCCCGGGACCGGTAATTCGATCACCGGGGGCTCCGCGACCGCCGTCCGCGCGGTACGGTCTTCCTGACAGGCTTTCCGGAGGGCTCCACCGCGCGGCGGCGTAGACCGTCGATCATGGCGGCGGGTAGCGTCTGACGGGAAGTGTTCTTTTGTGAGGCGCGGTCCAGGGGGACTCGCCGAGGGTAGGAGGCCGAGCCGATCGATGCCGAGCGTCTACTGCACCCAGTGCGGTCACGCCAATCCCGATGGCGCCCGCTTCTGCTCCAATTGCGGCACCCCTTTGGTCCGCAGTGTGCACCCGGCCCCGGAGACCCCCGGTGAGTCGACCTCGACGATCTCGATCAGCGGGCTGACCGACGGGCTGGAGATCCCCGAGGCCCCTTCCGAGGAGAGCGGCTCCGACCAGCTCAACGTCGACGCCCTGCCCTTCGGCACGGCACTGCTGGTGGTGCGGCGCGGCCCCAACGCCGGCAGCCGCTTCCTGCTCGACAAGGAGCGCACCTCCGCGGGCCGCCACCCCGAGAGCGACATCTTCCTCGACGACGTGACGGTCTCGCGCCGCCACGCCGAGTTCACCCGCCACGGCGGCGGCTTCTCCGTGCGCGACGTCGGCAGCCTCAACGGCACCTACGTCAACCGCGAGCGGATCGACAGCGTGGCGCTGCACGGCGGGGACGAGGTGCAGATCGGCAAGTTCCGCCTCGTGTTCCTCACCAACCCCCAGCACGGGTGAGCAGCAGCGCCGCCCGGGCGTACATGACCATAGGGGACGTCCTGGCACGCCTGCAGGACGAGTTCCCCGACGTCACGCCGTCGAAGATCAGGTTCCTGGAGTCCGAGGGCCTGATCGAGCCGGACCGGACCCCGGCCGGCTACCGCAAGTTCACCCACGCCGACGTGGAGCGCCTGCGGTTCATCCTGGCGGCGCAGCGCGACAGCTACCTGCCGCTGCGGGTGATCAAGGAGCAGCTGGAGACCCGGCCGCCGCGCACGCTGGTGGCGGCCGACTCCGAGACCGCTGCGGAGGTCGCGCTGACCCGCCGCCAGCTCCTGGACGCCGCCGGCATCGCCGAGTCCCTGCTGGAGGAGCTGGAGGCCTACGGGCTCGTCCGGCGCGTCGCGGGGCACTTCGGCTCCGAGGCGCTGACGGTGGCCCGCACCGCGGCCCGGCTCGCCCCGTTCGGCCTGGAGGCCAGGCACCTGCGGGTGATCAAGGCGGCGGCCGAGCGGGAACTCGACCTCGTCGAGCAGATGATCGCCCCCCTGCTGAGGCGGCGCGCGCCCGGCGCCCACGAGGAGGCGGGCCGGACCGCCGACGAGCTGTCCGCGCTCGTGCTCGCGCTGCACACGGCCCTCGTCACCGCGGGCCTGCGCGACAGCCTCGGCCGATGACCGCGGTCTCTCGCGAGGGTGCGGGGCGCTGGAGAGTCCGCCTTCGCCGGGGCTGCCCGCCACCTCTGGAGTAGGCCCGGCCTCACCGGGCAGGGCCGGTTCCGCGAAGGTGGTTCCGGAAGGTGTAGTTTGTGACATAGGACCGCCTGACGCAGGGAGCCGCCGTGAAGCAGATGGAGGTCGTCGGCGTACGGGTCGAAGTGCCCACCAACCAGCCGATCGTGCTGCTCAAAGAGATCGGCGGGGACCGCTATCTGCCCATCTGGATCGGGGCTGTGGAGGCCACCGCCATCGCCGTCGCGCAGTCGGAGAAGCCGCCGCCGCGGCCCCTCACCCACGATCTGTTCAAGAACGTGATCGAGGCGCTCGGCGTGGCCCTCACGACGGTGAACATCACCGAACTGAGGGACGGGATCTTCTTCGCGGACCTGGTGTTCTCCAACGGCACCGAGGTCAGCGCCCGTCCGTCGGACTCGATCGCGCTCGCGCTGCGGACGGGATCGGCGATCTTCGCCAGCGAGGACGTGCTGGAGTCCGCGGGCGTGTCCATGCCCGACGAGCAGGAGGACGAGGTGGAGAAGTTCCGGGAGTTCCTGGACAACATCTCCCCCGAGGACTTCGAGAAGGGCGGCGCTTAGGCGCCGCGCGTGTCCCGTGACCTTTCACCGGCCGTGACAGGTGTCATGGCCGTTTCCCACACCCGCGCCCGCGGGTAGGGGAAGAGGGGGAGCGGATACCGAGTCGTTTGCGCACGTGAAGGCGATACATCCGCCTTGCGACGCGCCGACGGCGAACGTTGACCATGCCCTGACCGGCACCTACCGTGCTGGTGGAGCACCCGTGGTGAAAGTCCGGCAAACCCCCTTGCCGGGATCACCTCGGGATGACAGAAGCCGGAGGACCGCGTGGCGGTGGGCAGCGGCGAGGACAAGGTGGACCGCGAACGTCAGCTCGCTTCCCGGGAGGCCGGGGCGCAGGGACTGCTGTTCGATGGCGGCGCGCCTATGCCGTCCCGGCTCTCCGAGGACGTGGGTTTCCGCGGGCCCGCGGCGTGCGCCGCGGCCGGCATCACTTATCGGCAGCTCGACTACTGGGCGCGCACCGGGCTGGTCGAGCCCAGCGTGCGGCCCGCGCACGGCTCCGGCAGCCAGCGGCTGTACGGCTTCCGCGACATCCTCGTGCTCAAGGTCGTCAAGCGGCTCCTCGACACGGGCGTGTCGCTCCAGCAGATCCGCTCGGCGGTCAGCCACCTGCGCGACCGGGGCGTGGAGCACCTGGCCCAGATCACCCTCATGAGCGACGGCGTCAGCGTCTACGAGTGCACCAGCGCCGACGAGGTCGTCGACCTCCTCCAGGGCGGCCAGGGCGTCTTCGGGATCGCGCTCGGCAGGGTCTGGCAGGAGGTCGAGGGCAGCCTCGCCGCCCTGCCCGCCGAGAACGCGGCCCCGGGCTCCGCCGCCGACGAGTTGTCCCGCCGCAGGGCCCGCAAGACGGGCTGAGCGGGCCCCTACAGCGAGTCGGTGCGCTGAAGGTGGTGGAAGGCCGCCCAGCCCGGCAGGACCGGCAGCCAGAACGTGAGCAGCCGGAACAGCAGCACCGCCGAGGTGGCGGTCTCCGCCGGCAGCCCCGCGATCGTCAGGCCGAGGATCAGCGCGCCCTCGACGGCGCCCAGGCCGCCCGGGGTGGGCGCGGCCGAGCCGAGCGCGTTGCCGGTGAGGAACACGACCGCCACGGCGGTCCAGGCGAGCGAGCCGCCGAACGCGCGGATCGAGGCGTCCAGGCAGACCACGAACGCGACGGTCAGCAGGAGCGTGCCGCCGAGGCCCGTGGCGATCTTGCGCGGGTCCTGGAGCACGTCCACGAGCCGCGGGATGACCCCGTCGAACATCAGCCGCAGCCGCTTGGCCACCATCCTGCGCACCGGCCCGACGGCCGCGCCCAGCCCCGCGACCGCCGCGACGGCGAGCAGCACCAGCATGACGGTCTTGGACGGCGCGAACTCCGAGTCCGGCGTGGCCGAGCCCGTCAGGAAGCCCATCACCAGCAGCAAGGTGATGTGGATGACCAGGCCGATGAGCTGGGAGGCGCCGACGCTCGCGACCGCGGGGCCGGGCCGCACGCCCATCTTCTGCAGGTACCGGGTGTTGATCGCGATGCCGCTCACCGCGGCGGGCGCGACGAGCTTGACGAACGAGGCGGCGAACTGGACCGCGACCGTCCGCCACAGCGGCAGCCGCTCGGGCACGAACCCCATGACCATCATCGCCGCCGCCACGAACGACACGCCCGCCGCCAGCAGCCCCAGGACCGCCCAGCGCCAGTCGGCCGTGGACGCGAGATGCCCGAGGTCCTGCCCGCTGAGCTGCGACGCCAGGGCGTAGGCGGCGATGGCCGCGCCGATGATGCTGAAGATCGTGCGCGGCCGGAACCGCTCAAGCCGGACCGGCTCGACCTCGATCTCCGGGTAGGACCGCAGGATCTCCTCGCGCAGCGCCCCCAGCAGCTTGCCGTCGCGGCGCAGCGCCGCCCGGGTCTCCCGGGACAGCGCGACCTTCTGCAGCAGCGGCACCAGGGCCCCGAGGGACTGCGCGCCCAGCATCTCCGAGGCCGTGCGCACCGCGCGCTCGGCGCCGACCCGCAGACCGAGCGTGGTGAGCAGCTGCGCCTGGTCGATGCGCAGCAGGAGGTCGCCCGCGGCGATCTCGCCGCCGCCCAGGGAGACGAGCCACGGCCGTCCCTCGCAGACGAGGACCGCCGAGCCGTCCAGGCCCCGGTGGGCGATGCGCTGGCTGTGCAGGAGGTTCAACTGGCGCCAGATGCCCGCCAGGAGCCCGTCGGTGATCTCCTCCTCCGGCAGGTCGGGCAGCGGGACGCCCTCCACGTGCGTGTAGGCCAGCAGGGCGGCCTCGGTGCCGACCTCGGAGGTCGCCAGCAGCCGGGGCGTGCGGACGCCCGCCGCGGTGGCCGCGTACGACAGCAGCGACTCCTGCTCCAGCGAGCGGCGCAGCGAGCGCAGGGTGCGGCGCGGCCTCTCGGCGCGCAGGCGCAGGCCGCGCCAGGCCCGGTAGACGATCCCGGACGTCTGCTGGTCGCGGTCCAGCACGACCACGTCGAGGTCGCGGGTGCGGGCGGTGACCAGGTAGCTGCGCCCGTCGGCGGTCCCGTCGTCGACCCGGGTGGCCTTGACGGGCCGCAGGCCGAGCCTGTCCAGGGCGGCCAGCACCGCGGTGCCCGGCGGGCGGGGGTTGGGCGTGCCCAGGCCGTAGAGGGTCAGGTAGCCGGTCAGCCGGCCGATCAGATAGGTGGCGACGAGGCCGAGGGCCGTGGTGTTGCCGGCGACGAGCGAGGCGAGGCCGGCGAGCGCGATCGTGCCCCACATCACCGCCTGCCAGCGCGGCCGCCCGCCCAGCCGGATCGCCGTCACATAGGCGATGACGGGCGTCAGGTCGGCCGGGACGGGGGTCTGCCCGGTCTTGGTCCAGCCGAGCGCGTTGGTGATCACCGCGGGGGACGCGTGCTCGATCCACGCGTCCAGCGCGACCACCGCGCCGAGCGCCGCGATCGCCGCGGCCAGGCCCACCACGATCCGCATGCCGTCGCGGCGGACCACCCGGTCGGCGGCGAAGACCAGCGGGACCGCGAGCACGCCGAAGCCCGCGGTGAGGCTGGCCAGGCTCAGCAGGAAATGCGGGGCCTGCTCGGTGCCCCGGCTGACGTCGTTCTCCAGGCCCGTCGTCGTCTGGGTCGCGAACGAGGGCAGCAGCAGGAGCAGGCCGATCCCGACGAGGCAGGCCACCGCCCTGATGAGATCGCCCTGGTTGCGGATGCGCGAGGGAAACGGAGCCTCATCGACCTCGGCGCCTTCGGGAAGGTCGAGCGCAGGCTCCAGCGCCGTCGCACCCGCCGTTCTCACCACGTCGGCACCGTCCTCCCGTTTCCCCGCACCGCCCAAGGTTATTAGGCCTCCGTCCGGCTGTGATCACACCTTCGAATGAGATCGTCGCACTCTTGGGGGGAACGCTGCGTGTCCGGCCGCCCACCCGTCGGAGACGATCTCCAGGGCGGGGCCGCCGACATCGGCGAGATCGTGCACAAGGTACACTGACCGGGCTGTCGACCCCTGGCGGGAGAGACTTCGCGCAAGCCGGCGCGGAGCGCCGAAGGAGCAACGTCCCCGGAACCTCTCAGGCAAACGGACCGTTCGGGTGAGGCGCCTCTGGAAAGCGGGCATGTGCCCCACCGAAGGTGAAAGCCAAGCGTCCGCGCGTGGCGAAGCTCTCAGGTTCCATGACAGAGGGGGAGTGCGGGTCTCGACGACCCCTCCTCACCTCTGCTCCGCGCCTTCGGGAGGCCCCGGGATGACCGCCCAGACGAATTTCACCGACCGCCACATCGGCCCTTCGCCCGCCGACCGGCAGAAGATGCTGGAGACCGTCGGGTTCGCCGACCTCGACGCCCTCGTCGACGCCGCGGTCCCCGCGTCGATCCGGACCGGCCGGCCGCTCGACCTGCCCGCCGCCCTGAGCGAGACCGAGGCCTTGGCCAGGCTGCGCGCGATCGCCTCGCGCAACCGGGTGCTCACCTCCTACATCGGCCTCGGCTACCACGGGACGATCACCCCGGGCGTCATCCTGCGCAACGTCCTGGAGAACCCGGGCTGGTACACCGCCTACACGCCCTACCAGCCGGAGATCTCCCAGGGCCGCCTCGAAGCCCTCCTGAACTTCCAGACCGTCGTGTCCGACCTGACGGGCGTCGCCGTCGCCAACGCCTCCATGCTGGACGAGGGCACCGCGGCGGCCGAGGCGCTGGCGCTGGCGCTGCGCGCGACCAGGCGCAAGGAGGCCGGGGCCTTCGTGATCGACGCCGACGCGCTGCCCCAGACCATCGAGGTCATCCGGGCCCGGGCGCTGCCGCTCGGCATCCCCGTCGTCGTCGCCGACCTCGCCGAGGGACTGCCCGAGGGCGAGATCTTCGGGGTCCTCGCCCAGTACCCGGGCGCGTCGGGCGCGATCCGCGACCTCGCGCCGCTGGCCGAGGCCGTCCACGGGCGCGGCGCGCAGTTCGTCGTCGCCGCGGACCTGCTCGCGCTGACCCTGCTCAAGTCGCCGGGCTCGTGCGGCGCGGACATCGTCGTCGGGTCCGCGCAGCGGTTCGGCGTGCCGTTCGGCTTCGGCGGCCCCCACGCCGGCTACATGGCGGTGCGCGAGGAACTCCAGCGCCAGCTCCCCGGCCGGCTCGTCGGCGTGTCGGTCGACGTCGCCGGGCGGCCCGCCTACCGGCTCGCCCTCCAGACCCGCGAGCAGCACATCCGGCGCGAGAAGGCGACCTCCAACATCTGCACCGCCCAGGTGCTGCTGGCCGTCATGGCCTCGATGTACGCGGTCTACCACGGGCCCGAGGGCCTCAAGGCGATCGCCCGCCGCGTCCACCACCGGGCCGCGACCTTCGCCGCGTCGATCGCCGCCCAGGACGTCGAAGGCTTCGAGGTCGTCTCCGGGGACTACTTCGACACCCTCACCATCCGGGTGCCTTCGCCCGCCGACCTCACCGTCGCCGCCGCGCGCCGCGCGGGCTACAACATCCGCCAGGTCGACGCGCACACGATCGCCGTCGCCTTCGACGAGACCACCACCGAGGACGACCTCCAGCAACTCCTGGAGGCGATCGAGCAGCGGGGCTTCCGCCGCGCCGTCGCCCTCGTCGAGCCGTCGGGGGAGACCCTGGCCGCGGGCCTCCTGCGCGACGACGCCTTCCTCACCCACCCGGTGTTCCACTCCCACCGGTCCGAGACGGCCATGCTGCGCTACCTGCGCCGCCTCCAGGACAAGGACATCGCCCTCGACCGGTCGATGATCCCGCTGGGCTCCTGCACGATGAAGCTCAACGCGACCACCGAGATGGAGCCCATCACCTGGCCCGAGTTCGCGAACCTCCACCCGTTCGCGCCCATCGAGCAGGCCGCCGGGTACGTCGAGCTGATCACCGAGCTGGAGGGCTGGCTCGCCGAGATCACCGGGTACGCGAAGGTATCGGTGCAGCCCAACGCCGGATCGCAGGGCGAACTTGCCGGGCTGCTGGCCGTCCGCGGCTACCACGCCTCCCGCGGCGAGGGCCACCGCGACGTGTGCCTGATCCCGTCGTCGGCGCACGGCACCAACGCCGCCAGCGCCGTCATGGCCGGGATGCGCGTCGTCGTCGTCAAGTGCGACGACGACGGCAACGTCGACCTCGGCGACCTGCGCGGCAAGCTCGACAAGCACGCCGAGAACCTTTCGGTGATCATGGTGACCTACCCGTCGACGCACGGCGTCTACGAGGAGGGCATCACCGAGATCTGCGCCGCGGTGCACGCCGCGGGCGGCCAGGTGTACGTCGACGGCGCCAACCTGAACGCGCTGGTCGGCCTCGCCCGTCCGGGCGAGTTCGGCGCGGACGTCTCCCACCTCAACCTGCACAAGACGTTCTGCATCCCGCACGGCGGCGGCGGTCCGGGCGTCGGCCCGGTCGCGGTCGGCGCGCACCTCGCGCCGTTCCTGCCCAGCCACCCGCTGCGCCCCGAGGCCGGCCCGCAGACCGGCGTCGGCCCGATCTCGGCGGCCCCGTGGGGCTCGGCCGGCATCCTGCCGATCCCGTGGGCCTACATCGCGATGATGGGCCCCGAGGGCCTGCGCGAGGCCACCCAGGTGGCCGTGCTGGCCGCCAACTACGTGGCGCGCCGCCTGTCCCCGCACTTCCCGATCCTCTACACCGGCCAGGGCGGGCTCGTCGCGCACGAGTGCATCGCCGACCTGCGCAAGATCACCAAGGAGACCGGCGTCACCGCCGAGGACGTCGCCAAGCGGCTCGTCGACTACGGCTTCCACGCCCCGACCCTGTCGTTCCCCGTCGCCGGGACGCTGATGATCGAGCCGACCGAGTCCGAGGACCGGGCCGAACTCGACCGCTTCTGCGACGCGATGATCGCCATCAAGGCCGAGATCGACAAGGTCGGCTCCGGCGAGTGGGACACCGCCGACAACCCGCTCCGCAACGCCCCGCACACCGCCGAGACCCTCCTGGTCGACGAGTGGAAGCACTCCTACACCCGCGAGGAGGCCGCCTACCCCGTCGCGTCGCTGCGGGCCGACAAGTACTGGGCCCCGGTCGGCCGCATCGACCAGGCCTACGGCGACCGCAACCTCGTCTGCTCCTGCCCCCCGCCGGAAGCCTTCGTGGACTGAGCGGCACGGGAATTAAGTAGATCTTTGGTGATCTTTCATGATCCGGTCGTGTCCCGCCCGCGCGGGCACGGCCGGATCGGTAGGGTCTGCTTGCGTCCCCGGTCGTGAGGAGGCCCCGGTTGACCCTGGCGCAGGCACAGCACAAGGCGGAGACCGGTGACCTGACCGGTGCCGCGACCCTTTTCACCGCGGCCCTCGCCGACTCCCCGGCCCCCGCCGACCGGGCGCAGGCCGCGCTCGGCCTCGCCGTGGTGCTCGACGACCTCGGCGACATCGAAGGCGCCCGCCGCGCCGACTGGACCGCGATCGAGACCGGCGACCCCGACTACGCGCCGCGCGCCGCCTACCACCTGGCCGTCTCGCACGAGCGGGCCGGCGAACCCGACGGCGCCGCCGAAGCCTGGCGGATCGTCGTGGCGTCCGAACACCCCGCCTACCTGCCCGCGGCCTGCCTGGCCCTCGCCCAGCTCGCCGACGACGCGGGCGACACCGAGGCCGCGATCTCCTGGTGGGAGCGGGTCATCGAGACCGGTGACGCCGAGTACGCGCCCGTCGCCGCCCACGACCTCGCGCAGCGCTTCCTCGACGACGGCAAGGCGGCCCGCGCCCAGCGCGTCCTCATCGACGCCCTGCGCGGCGTCGACCCCGGCGGCTACGCCTACGCCCGCCTCGCCGTCCTCATCGGCCTCACCCACCTCGACCAGGCCATCGGCGCCTTCACCGCCGCCGTCGAGGCCACCGACGCGCCCGACGTGGCCCCCCTGGCCATCGAACTCCTCGCCCGCACCCTCACCCTCCGAGGCCGTGACCCCGAAGCCGACGCCGTCTGGCGCGCCGGCCTGGCCGACCCCCTCCTGGAGGACCAGGTGTCGGCCCGCCTCAAGCGCTGACCCGCCCCCCGCACGGGCCTCCCGCCCGGGTGGGAGTGGGACGATGGGGGGATGCGGATCGAGACGGTGGCGGGGACTGCCGAGATCTTGACGGAAGGCCCGGACGACCCCCGGCTGGTCGTCGTGCTGACGCACGGCTCCAACGGAACCGTGGACGCCCCCGACCTCGCCGCCGTGCGGCAGGTCGCGCTGGGGCTGGGCGCGGCGGTCGCACGCGTCACGCAGCCGTTCCGGCTCGCCGGAAGGCGGGCGCCGGGGAGCGCGGCGAAGCAGGACGCGGCGTGGCTGGAGGCCGTGGCGGTGGTGCGGGAGCGGTGGCCTACGGCGCCGCTGGTCCAGTGCGGGCGGAGCAACGGGGCGCGGGTCGCCTGCCGGACCGCCGTCGAGGCGGGGGCCGTCGGGGTGCTCGCGCTGGCGTTCCCCCTGCATCCTCCGGGAAAGCCCGACAAGAGCCGGGCGGAGGAGCTGCGTGCGGCGAAGGCGCCCGTCGTCGTCGTCAACGGGGACCGCGACCCGTTCGGCGTGCCGGACCCGGCCGACGCCGCGGAGGTCGTCGTCCTGGCGGGGGAGCGGCACGATCTGCACAAGGACCCCGCCCGGGTGGGCGCGGCCATCGAGCCCTGGCTCCTGCGCTGGAGGAGCTGAGCCCTGCCGCCGGCGGGGCCTGCGTCGGCGCTTCGAGGGACCGCCTCGAAGCGCGGTGATCACCCGATAGGACTAGTTCTTCGCCATTTCAGGCGGCGGTGTGGGCGTGCAGGTCGGTCGGCCGGTGCGGCGCGACGATCTCCCCGCCGGGCAACAGCTCACCGGTGTCGTCGAACAGCACAACGCCGTTGCACAGCAGGCTCCACCCCTGTTCGGGGTGGGTGGCCAGGGTCCGCGCGGCGTCGCGGGCAGGTCCGTTGGAAGAAGGACAAGGCGGCTGGTGCGGGCACATCGGCGTGCCTCCGGTTTCCACTCAAGGTCTGTGTGATCTGTCACGTTGGACGCGTACCAGTGTGCAACGGTTCGCGTTCGCCGGGACATAGCCCGATGGGACTGTTGTGGCATCGACACCTGCGCCGCCGCGCCTTTGCGGCGCCGCAGGCTGATCGACGTGGACCGATCCTTCCCGCGCCTATCCCGGAGGAAACGGGCGGCTGGACGTCCTGGACAGAAGATCATGTCCTCTTGGCAAGACTCAGAGGAGCGCCGTGAGCATGCCCGACAGCAGGACTTCGAGGCCCTCCTCGAACTGGCGGTCCCAGTCGACGGGCTCGGGCGCGGCGAGCTCGCGGCCGCGCACCTCAAGGGCGGCGTGGCCGATGAGGAAGGCCAGAAGGGTCCTGGCGGCGCTGTGCGCGGCGGACTCCAGGAAGCCGGCCAGGCGGAGCACCTCGGCGACCGAGCGGGTGGTGGTGGCCAGCGCGGCGGGGTTGCGGCGGGTCACCAGCAGCGGCAGGACGCCCGCGTGGTCGACGAGCAGGGCCCGGTAGGCCTCGGCCCAGGACCTGATCCGGTCGCGCCAGTCGTCGGCGCCGAGCGGCCTGGTGTCGGCGTGCAGGACGCCGACGTGGGAGACGAGCCCGTCGAGGAGCTCCTCCTTGCCGCGCGGCAGGTGGTGGTAGATCGCCATGGCCTCGACCTCCAGGGCGTCCCCGAGGCGGCGCATGGTGAGGCGGCCGAGGCCCTGGCCGTCGACGATGTGCAGGGCGGCCTCGATGATCCGGTCGCGGGTCAGCGGCTCACGCGGGCTCAAGGGCGCTCCTTCGGCGGTGGCGGTCCGGGCGGTCGTCCGGGGTGATCACCCGAACCTTACTGAGTAAAGGCGGCGGCCGGGGCGTGCGGCGCGGAAAATCCCGCCGGGCGGATGTGCCGGGCGTCACGCGGCGGCGTAGGCTGCCGCGAGTACCTGTGCGGAAAGGAACGACCCATGGTCTTCGGACGTCGCATCAGCCCTGAGGACGCGGCCCAGTACGCCGCGGACAAGCAGCTCGCTCGGGAGCACGCGGGCCGCGTCGCGGCAGTGGAGGAGGCGCGGGCGGCCCTCGCCGCCGGAGCCCCGGACACCGCGGGCCGCCGCGAGCTCGCCGGGGTCCTGGAGGCCGCCCTCGTGGACGCGATCGCCTCGGCCGAGGCGGCCGAGCGCGTCGCGATGGGCCCCAAGACCTACGGGGCCACCCGGGCCGCCGAGATCTCCCGGCGCAAGGCCCGCGCGAAGGCGTCCGTCCGCCCCTACAGTGAGGAGCTGGACAGGCTGCGGACGGCCCGCGAGACGCACAAGCTCTCCTTCCGGGCCCTCGAAAGGGTCTAAAAGGAGATAGGCGGGGTTTTCCGGCACGCTGGCCGCCCAAGGTGGCACAGCGGCCGGAACTCTGAGACCCTTGCCTGCGCATTCGCGGAGGGGCACCGCGAGTCACGAGGGAACCGGGCCGGTGGCAGCTCGGCGGGGGAAAATCGTGGGGGTTGTGAGTTGGATCGCAGGCCGCCTGACCGGCACCGCTTGCTGGAGTCCTACCGCGCAGGGGTGGCCGCCATACGGCGGTTCGCGGCCCGGTGCGAGGACTGGGAGGCGCCGACTCCGTGCTCGGAGTGGCTGGCGATCGACCTTGCCGGGCATCTGCGCTGCGTCGCGGAGAACCAACTGGAGTACCTGCAGGACGCGCCGGACAGCCGGCTGGCGAAGCTGTTCGCCCAGGACATCGCGACGGCGGTGCTGATCCGCCAGCAGTCCCGCCAGAACGCCGCGGAGCTCGCGGTGCTGCCGCCGGAGTCCGGCCGGGAGCGGATCATGTCGTTCACGGTGTCGGCCGACGCCTATCTGGATCTGGTGGCCGACGGGTGGGAGAAGACCCATCTGATCCACCGGGGCACCAAGTACACGGTGGGGGACCACGTCGGTTCCGCGTGCGTCGAATGGCACCTGCACGCCTGGGATCTGGCCCGCGCGATCGGCGAGGACTACCGGCCCGACGATCCCGAACTGCTCGTGGCGGCGTGGGCGTGGGGCGTCCCGCATCTGCCGCTCAGCCGGGAGGGCGATCCGTGGATCAGGGTGCTGCGCTCGTCGGGCCGCTCCCAGGACTGGCGGCGGGACAGGCCCGTCAGGGCCCGCAGGCGGCGCTGACGCCCCGCGCGGCGGGCCACCGCATGATGCGGCGATTTGCCGGGTAGGTCCACTTTCGCGAGGTCTCGGGGGAGGCCGCGCGGGACCGAGATGATCGCGGGGGATCACGATGGCCATGTGCGAGGTCTGCGGCAACGACTACGACCTGTCCTTCGAGGTGCACGCCCAGGGCGCGGTGCACGTTTTCGACAGCTTCGAGTGCGCCATCAGCAAGCTCGCCCCGATCTGCGAGCACTGCAAGTGCCGGGTGATCGGGCACGGTGTCGAGGTCGACCGCCGCTGGTTCTGCTGCGCCCACTGCGCCCGCTCCTCCGCGGGCGCCGCCGCCAGCCAGATCGCCGACCGCGCCCCGGCGTAGACCAGGGACGGACGCCGCGGGGAGACCGCCCGCGCAGGGCAGGCCGCCGGTCTGCGGGCGCGGTCGGCCTGCTTCGTCGCGATGCGGCGTACGGCCCGCGAAGGCGATGCCGCGCACGGCGCTCCGAGATGCGATGCCGCGTACGGTCCTTCGGGGCGGGCTGCGGGTCAGCGGCGGGGGAGGGGGGCCGTGCAGGCGTCGGGGTGGACGCCGGCCTCCAGATAGACGGGGTGGCCGGATGCGGCGACGATGCCGGCGATGCGGCGGGTTATGTGCGGGGGAGTGAAGTCGCCGACCTCGTCGGGGGCGGCGAGGACGTGGTCCGAGAGCTCGTCCGGGGGAAGTTCGATGCGGGAGATCTCATCGGATTCCAGGCGGCCGGCGAAGACCCACACGTTGGTCGCGTCTATCTCGCCTTCCGGCGGGACCCAGTCGAAGCAGACGAGGCCGTCGAGCCGGGGCCGCAGGCCGAGTTCCTCCTGGCATTCGCGCAGGCAGGCCGCCAGAGGCGACTCGCCGGCCTCGATCACGCCGCCGGGCAGCAGCCAGCCCTCCCGGTAGGTCGGCTTCACCAGCAGGATGCGGCCGCCGTCGTCGGTGAGGAGGGCGGAGGCGGCGCCCCGGGTGCGCGGCAGCGTGGCGAGGTAAGCGGCGTCGGCCATACTTCGAGACTAAGCCTCAGGGCGGCGGAACCGTCGTCTGATCGCACGAAACCCATCACGCCGTGGCGCGCGGAGAGTGAGCGCGTATTAACACCGGGGACATGTACGGGACGCCCTGGTGAAACCGCCGCCGATGACGATCGTGGCATGGCCGCAAGCGACCCGGGAGCCGTCGCTCCCCGCTGCCCGTGCCGTTCTTCGCGGTGCGGGCCTGCAGGCGGACCGGACACCGCCCGAACGATCCCTTGTGTCGGCGGGCCCGCGGACGGCGGGCCGGATCAGAAGGGCTGGTCGGCCGGCGAGATGTGCAATGTACCGGACCGCGTGACGACGCCCCTGCTGCGCATTCATCCGGGCGCCCCCCTGGAGCCCGTGTCCTGGGAGGCCGCCCTCGACGTGGTGGCCGCACGCCTGCGCGGGCTGCGGGAGGCGCACGGCGCGGGCGCGGTCGCGGTGTTCGGCGGCTGCGCGATGACGAACGAGAAGGCCTACCAGCTCGGTAAGTTCGCCAGGGTGGCGCTCGCGACGCCGCGGATCGCGTTCGGCGACGGGACCGGCGTGCCCGCCTCGACGGCGGCGGCGCTGACCCGCGCGTTCGGGCTCGACCGGGCGCTGCCCGGCCCGCTCGCCGACGTCGGCGAGGCCGACGCGCTGCTCCTGGTGGGCGGTGACGCGGCCGAGTCCGCGCCGTCGCTGCTGCGCGAGGTGCGGCGGATGCGCGCGGGCGGCGGGGCGATGGTCGTGGTGGATCCGCGGGCGACGGAGACCGCGCGGTCCGCCGACCTGCATCTCCAGCTCACGCCCGGGACCGAGGCGGTGCTGGCCAGCGGCCTGCTGTTCCTGGCGGTCGCCGACGGTCTGGCCGACGCCTCCTACATCGCGCGGCGGACCTCCGGGTTCGACCGGTTGCGCACGGCGGTCAGCGGCTACTGGCCGGAGCGGGTGGAGCGGCTGACAGGGGTGCCTGTCGCGCGGATGCGCGAGGCGGTCCGGCTGCTCGCGGCAGGGCGCCGCTCCCTGGTGCTGACCGAGCGGGACCGGCCCGCCGACACCGTCACCGCGTATCTGAACCTGGCGCTGGCGCTCGGCCTGCCCGGCAGCGCGGGGTCGGGCTTCGGGTGCGTGACCGACACCGCGGACGGTCGGGGCCACGGCCAGAAGGCGGACCGCCTGCCGGGGGACCGGTCGCCGGGCGATCCCGCGGCGCGCGAGCACGTCGCCCGCGTGTGGGGGGTGGATCCGCGGTCGCTTCCGGCGGCTCCGGCGCCCGGCTCGGCGGACGGGCTGCTGGGCGGCAGGGACGCGCCGCGCGCGCTCCTCGTGTTCGGTTCCGATCCGATGGGCGCCGCCGGGAAAGCGCGGGTCTCCGAGCGGCGGCTGAGCGCACTCGACCTCCTGGTGGTGGCCGACCACGAGCTGTCGGAGACCGCGCTGCGCGCCGACGTGGTGCTGCCGGTGGCGCGGTGGGCGGAGGTTTCAGGGACGACGACGGGCCTGGACGGCCGGGTGGTGCGCCGCCGCCGGGCGGTCCCGCCGCCGGAGGGGGCCCGCACCGACCTTGAGGTGCTGCGGGACCTGGCCGAGCGGCTCGCCGCGCCGGGGAGCTGGAGCGCCGAGCCGGAAGAGGTCTTCGCGGAGCTGGCGCGGGCGTCGCGGGGCGGTCCGGCCGACTGCGCGGGCCTGTCCTACACGCGGCTCGACGCCGAGGGCGGGGTCTGCCTGCCGTGCCCCGCGCCGGAGCACCCGGGGACGCCGCGCCCGTTCCTCGACGGTTTCGCGACGCGTGACGGGCTCGCCCGCTTCGTCGCGCTGGATCCGGCGGGTCCGGCCGAGGACGTCGACGCGCGCTACCCGCTGTACCTGACGACGGGACGGGCGGCGGCCGGGCACCGGACGCCGCAGGAGCCGCCCTTCGTGGAGCTGCATCCCGATCTCGCCGAGCGCCTCGGCATCGCGCCGGGCGCGATGGTGCGGGTCTCGGGCCGGCGCGGGGTGGCGATCGGCCGCGCGCGCCTGTGCGTGTCGCTGCGCGAGGACACCGTGGCGATGCCCGCGCCGTGGGGCGGCGAGGGGACGGCCCGGCCCGCCGCGGACGCGGCGCCTTGGTCGGCCGTGTGGGCGGTGCGGGTCGAGCCGGTGGGGCTGCCTGATCCGGTGGCGCCCCTCCTGCGAGACGGCCCGCAGGGTCTGTCCGGAGGCTGAAACGGTTCAATGTCCGGAACCCACTGTGACGTCCTGTCGCGGTGGGTTCCTGCGTTTTATTAACCGACTACTAAAAAATCCGGTTCTTGGTCACGCCATGACAACGACGATGTCTCGACGTGAGCGTGTTTTAACACAGGGGTGACAATGGAGACCCTGACGCGAAACGCGCTCTTCCGAGTATCTCTTCCATGGATCACGGACGAGTCGTTCCCCAGAAGAGCCTGGTGGTGGTCGGGTACGGGCCCGCGGCCCACCGGCTGATCGACGCGCTGCGCGAACGGGACGGCGTCGGCGCTTGGAAGATCACCGTCATCGGTGAAGAGACCAGGCCGGCCTACGACCGTGTGGCGCTGACCACCTACCTCGAAGGCGCCGACCTGGCCTACCCCGCGCACGGCGACGGCGATGGCGTCGACGTCGTCTGCGCCGAGAAGGTGACCGGCATCGACCGCGAGGCCAAGGAGGCCGTCACCGAGTCCGGCCGCCGCGTCGCCTACGACGTCCTGGTCCTCGCGACCGGCTCCGCGCCGTTCGTCCCGCCCGTCGAGGGCAAGGACCTGCCCGGTGTGTTCGTCTACCGGACGATCGACGACCTCGACGCGATCCGTGACTACGCGGCGACCCGCACCTCCGGCGCCGTCGTCGGCGGCGGGCTGCTCGGCCTGGAGGCCGCCCGCGCGCTGCAGGGCCTCGGTCTGGACAGCGGCGTCGTCGAGGTCGCGCCCTGGCTGATGCCCCGCCAGCTCGACGAGGGCGGCGGCGCGATGCTGCGCCGCCACATCGAGGGACTCGGCATGGCCGTGCACGCCGGAACCCCCATGGCCCGCCTGTCCGCAGGCCCCGACGGCGCCGTCGGTGGGGTCGTCTTCGCCGACGGCAGGGAGGTCCCGGCCGAGGTCGTCGTGTTCTCCGCGGGCATCCGGCCCCGCGACGAGCTGGCCCGCGCCTGCGGCCTCGCGGTCGGCGAGCGCGGCGGCATCGTCGTCGACTCCGGCTGCCGCACCGACGACCCTTCGATCTACGCGATCGGCGAGTGCGCCCTCATCGGCGGCATGGTCTACGGCCTCGTCGGCCCCTGCTTCACGATGGCCGAGGTCGTCGCCGACCGCCTGGTCAACCCCGACAGCACCGCGTCCTTCGAGGGCGCCGACCTGTCCACCAAGCTCAAGCTGATGGGCGTCGACGTCGCGAGCTTCGGCGACCCCTTCGCGGGAGGCGAGAGGGGGACCGCGCTCGGCGTCACCTACACCGACCCGGTCGCGGGCGTCTACAAGCGCCTGCTCGTCAGCGACGACGCCCAGACGCTGCTCGGCGGCGTCCTGGTCGGCGACGCCGAGTCCTACTCGACGCTGCGCGCCTACGTCGGCGCGAAGCTGCCGGGCGCGCCCGAGCAGATGCTGTTCGGCGGCACCGAGGCCGCGGGCGGCGACCTGCCCGAGGCGACCGTCATCTGCTCCTGCAACAACGTGACGGCCGGCGACATCCGCTGCGGCATCCGCGACCACGAACTGCGCGACGTGCCCGCGGTGAAGGCCTGCACCCGCGCCGGAACGAGCTGCGGCTCCTGCGTCCCGCTGGTGAAGAAGCTGCTGGACGCCGAGCTCGCCGCGGCCGGCATCGAGGTCAGCAAGGCGCTGTGCGAGCACTTCGCCTACTCCCGCGCCGAACTGTTCGACATCGTCAGGGTCCGCCAGATCAGCACCTTCACGCAGCTCATCGCCGAGCACGGCACCGGCAAGGGCTGCGACATCTGCAAGCCGACCGTCGCCTCGATCCTGGCGTCCCTCGGCAACGGCCACATCCTCGACGGCGAGCAGGCCGCCCTCCAGGACACCAACGACCACTTCCTCGCCAACATGCAGAAGAACGGCACCTACTCGGTCGTTCCGCGCATCCCGGGCGGGGAGATCACGCCGGACAAGCTGATCGTGATCGGCGAGGTCGCCCGCGACTACGGCCTCTACACCAAGATCACCGGCGGCCAGCGGATCGACCTGTTCGGCGCCCGCGTCGAACAGCTCCCGCAGATCTGGAAGCGCCTGGTCGACGCCGGATTCGAGTCCGGTCACGCCTACGGCAAGTCGCTGCGGACGGTGAAGTCCTGCGTCGGCTCCACCTGGTGCCGCTACGGCGTCCAGGACTCCGTCGGCATGGCGATCAAGCTGGAACTGCGGTACCGGGGCCTGCGCGCCCCGCACAAGCTCAAGTCGGCGGTGTCGGGCTGCGCCCGCGAGTGCGCCGAGGCGCAGTCGAAGGACTTCGGCATCATCGCCACCGAGAAGGGCTGGAACCTCTACCTGTCGGGCAACGGCGGCATGCGGCCCCGGCACGCCGACCTGTTCGCGAGCGACCTCACCGACGAGATGCTGCTCACCTACATCGACAGGTTCCTGATGTTCTACATCAGGACCGCCGACCGGCTCCAGCGCACCTCGGTGTGGATGGAGTCCCTCGAAGGCGGCCTTGACTACCTGCGCGAGGTCATCATCGACGACAGGCTCGGCATCTGCGACGAGCTGGACACCGCGATGGAGCGGCACGTCGAGGCCTACGGCGACGAATGGGCAGAGACGCTCGAAGACCCCGAGCGACTGGCCCGGTTCGTCTCCTTCGTGAACGCTCCCGAGACGCCCGACCCGAGCATCTCCTTCGAGGTCGAGCGCGAACAGATCAAGCCCGTCCTCGCGGCGGGCCCGCGCCTGGAGGTGATCAGCCAGTGACCGTTACCGCGATCTCTACGACCTGGACGGACGTCTGCTCCGTCGACCGCCTCACCCCCGAGCGCGGCGTCTGCGCTCTCGTCGACGGTCTTCAGGTGGCCATCTTCAAGACCTTCGAGGGGGACCTGTACGCCCTCTCGAATTACGACCCGTTCAGCAACGCGTTCGTGCTGTCGCGGGGCATCCTCGGGAGCCGCGGCGGCGTGCCGACCGTGGCGTCCCCGATGTACAAGCAGGTCTTCGACCTGACCAGCGGAAAGTGCCTGGACGACCCGGACACCTCCGTGCCCACCTTTTCCATCAGGCTCAACGGCGACCGAGTGGAAGTGATGACGTGACCATTCAGGCGGGTGTGCTGACCAGTGAACCCCTTTCGGGGTTCGCCGTCGGGGTGACGGCGGCCCGCCGCCATGAGGAACTCGCGGCGCTCCTGGAACGCAGGGGCGCCCGGGTGGTCCATGCCCCGGCCATCCGGCTCGTCCCGCTCCAGGACGACGCCGAACTGCTCCAGGCCACCGAGGAGTGCATCAGCCGCCCGCTCGACTACGTGGTGGTCACCACCGGCATCGGGTTCCGCGCCTGGCTGGAGACCGCCGACGGCTGGGGGATGCGCGAAAGCCTCCTCGACCGCCTCGGCAGCGTGCCGATCCTCGCGCGCGGCCCGAAGGCGCGCGGCGCGATCCGCTCCGCCGGCATCACCGAGGCGTGGTCGCCGGAGTCCGAGAGCTGCGAGGAGGTGCTGAAGCACCTGCTCGAAGGCGAGCTCAACGGCACCCGCATCGCGGTGCAGCTCTACGGCGAGCCGCTGCCCGACTTCACCGACGCGCTGCGCAGCCACGGCGCCGAGGTGATCGAGGTGCCCGTCTACCGCTGGTCGCGGACCGACGACTCCACGCCGCTGCGCCGCCTCGTCGGCCAGGCCGTCGCCGGGACCGTCGACGCGATCACGTTCACCAGCGCGCCCGCGGTCACCGCGACCCTCGCGGTCGCCGCCGAGGACGGACTGGAGGACGCGCTCATCGAGGCGCTGCGCACCCACGTGGTCGCGGCGTGCGTCGGGCCGGTGACGGCGTTCGCGCTCACCGAGCGCGGTGTGCCGACGATCCAGCCCGAGCGGGCCCGGATCGGCGCGCTGGTCCGCGCCATCGTCGAGGACCTGCCCGAGCGGCGGGCGCGGCGGCTGCACGTGCGCGGCCACGCCCTTGAGCTGCGCGGGCACGCGGTCGTCCTGGACGGCCAGCTCCGCCCGATCGCGCCGGCGCCCATGGCGATACTGCGCGCCCTCGCCCGGCGTCCCGGGCACGTCGTCTCGCGCGCCGAGCTGTGCGGGGTGCTGCCCTCGCGCGTCGTCGCCGCGGGCTCCGGCTGGACCAACCCGCGCGACGGCAGGCCGCAGGCCGACGAGCACGCCGTCGAGATGGCCGTGGCGCGGCTGCGCCGCGGACTCGGCCGCACCGGGATCGTGGAGACCGTCGTGAAGCGCGGCTACCGGCTCGCCTGCGAGCCCGGCCGCGAGGCGCTCGCCTGATGGCGGTGCTGCTCGGCGTCGCGCACGGCACCCGCGACCCCGCCGGGGCCGCGACGGTCCGGGCGCTGCTGGCGTTGGTGCGGGCGGCCCGGCCCGACCTCGCCGTCGCCGAGGCCTACGCGGAGAACACCGCGCCGTCGGTGGCCGAGGCCGTCGCGGCGCTGCCGCCCGGCCGCCGGCTGGTGGCGGTGCCGCTGCTGCTGGGCCGCGGCTACCACGTGCACGTCGACATCCCCGCGCAGCTCGCCGCGACGGGGACCGAGGCCGTGGTGTCGCGCCAGCTCGGCCCGCACGCCGAACTGACCCGAGCGCTCGCCGACCGCCTCGCCGAAGGGGCGGCGGCCGACGCCGTCGTCCTCGGCGCGGCGGGCTCCACCGACCCGCGCGGCGTCGCCGACGTCCGCTCCGCCGCCCGCCTCCTGTCGCGCCGCCTGGGCCGCGAGATCCCCTACGGCTTCGTGGGCGGCCCGGGTCCCCGCCTGGACGAGGTGGTCGCGCAGGCCAGAGCCGGAGGCGCCCGCAGCGTCGCGGTCGCCTCCTACCTTTTGGCCCCGGGCTTCTTCCAGGGCCGCCTGGTCGCCACGGGCGCCGACCTGGTGGCCCCTCCCTTGGGGGCCCATCCGGCGATCGCCGACCTCATCCTCCGCAGGTACGACGAGGCCCTACTGGCCTCCCGTGTCCTCGAAAGGTCCTTCTGACCCCGTCCACGCCAACGGACTCTCCTAACGACCGCCCGTAGGCCGAAGGTCGAGGATCCGCCTGATCACCGCCGCGGCGAAGCCGCGGCCAAGAACACAGCCCCGACCCTTCCCGAAACCTCTGGCCCGGAACTGCTTGAAGAAGCCTCACACAGCGAAGTCCAGAAGAGGCTGTGCGTTGCTGGGGTGCCTCAGCTTGGAGAGGGACTCCTTTTCGAGTTGGCGGATGCGCTCCCGGGTGAGGCCCAGGTGCTTGCCGATCTCGTCCAGGGTGCGCGGGGTGCCGTCGTAGAGGCCGAAGCGCATGGACATGATCTTGGCTTCGCGGGGTGACAGGACGCCGAGGGCGCGGCGGAGCTGGTCGGCCATGAGCTGGCGGTCGACGAGCTCGGAGGCCTCGACGCTGTCGGTGTCCTCGATGAGGTCGCCGATGCGGGTCTCGCCGTCCTCGCCGATCGTGGAGTCGAGGCTGATCGGCTGGCGGCTGGTACGCAGCAGTTCGCGCACCTGCTCGGGGCTCTTGCCCATCTCGACGGCGAGCTCCTCGGCGGTGGGCTCCCGGCCGAGCTTCTGGTGCATGTCCCGCTCGATGCGGCTGAGCTTGCTCAGCAGCTCCAGGACGTGCACGGGCAGGCGGATGGTCCTGGCCGAGTCGGCGAAGCCGCGCTGGATGGCCTGGCGGATCCACCACATGGCGTAGGTCGAGAACTTGTAGCCCTTGGAGTAGTCGAACTTCTCCACGGCGCGGATCAGGCCGAGGTTGCCCTCCTGGACGACGTCCAGCAGCGACAGGCCCCGGTCGGAGTACTTCTTGGCGACCGACACCACGAGCCGGAGGTTGGCCTCCAGCATGTGGGCCTTGGCCCGCTGGCCGTCCTCGGCGACCCATTCCAGCTCGGCGCGCTGCTGCCCGGACATGCGGGCGGGCGCGTTCTCCAGCTTGTACTCGGCGTACAGGCCGGCCTCGATCCGCTTGGCGAGGTCCACTTCCTGCTCGGCGGTGAGGAGCTGGCGGCGGCCGATGGCCTTCAGGTAGGTGTGGACGGAGTCGCCCATCACCGAGGTGTTGTCGTCGAGGTCGCGGGTGCTGACCTCCTCGGTCTCCTCCTCCTCGGCGCTGTTCGGGTCGAACTCGGAGTCGTCGTCGCCGAGTTCGGCGGCGCGGGCGGCGTCGTCGCCGGCCTTGGCCGGCGTGGTGGCCGGGGTGGTCGTGGTCTTGCGGGCGGTCCGGCCGGCGGACGCCGTCCTGCGGGTAGTCTTCTTCGTGGGCTTGGCGTCGTCACCGCCGTTGCCGTCGTCGCCGAGGCGCACTCCGCTCTCGGTCAGCTCCTTGAGCAGGGACCGGCCGCGGGTGGCGGAGATCCCGGCCTCCTCGAAAGCCTCGCGGACCTCGGTGAGCGACAGATGCCCCCGGGACTTGCCCAGTTCCAGCAGGTCCGCGAGGTGCGCAGCCGCGCCGGTGGCGGCTCCGCTGTCAGTGCGAGTCCCGTTTTCCACGGGCGGGGCCGTCGTTGCCTTACGAGGCATGGGGTCCGACCCTCCCTTCTGACGAGGTCCGAAATATGCCTTTTGGGCACGTATCCGAAACGGTGGACCGTGTCCAGGATGTTCCCGACCAGCGAAAACCTTGACCCGGGCGGCTTGTGGCCAGGGATCGGCGGATTCGCGCGACTCGATCGGTTTCCCGGCTGCATCAGGTATAACGCCCGGGTAATACGTATGATTCCGGAGTCCGCCCCGAGGTTGACCGGTGTGGCGCGATTCTCACCCCGGGGTGAGACCTGCCTTCCCGTCAGGCGCGGCCCGCAACGCCTCGCGGTCGGGCTTCCCCGAGGGCAGCAGCGGGAGCTCGGCGCGGATCTCCAGCTCGCGCGGCGCGGCGTGGGCGGGCATCTCGGCGCGGACGAGGCCGCGCAACTCCTCCAGCGTGACGGGTCCGTCGGCGACGACCACGGCGGTCACCCGCGCACCCCACTCGGGGTCGGCCCGGCCCACGACGACGGCCTCGCGGACCGAAGGATGCCGCGAGACGATCTCGGCCACGGCCCCGGCGACGACCTTCTCCCCACCGGTGTTGATCACGTCGTCGATCCGGCCGAGCACGCGCAGGCGGCCGTCCTCGAACGCGCCGAGGTCCTGCGTGGTGAACCACGGGCCCGTCCGGCGCTCGGCGAACCGGTACCCGGAGAACAGGACGGGGCCGGCCAGCGAGATCCGTCCGTCCTCGCCGAGGGAGACCTCGACGCCCTCCAGGGGGACGCCGTCGTAGACGCAGCCCCCGCTGGTCTCGCTCATCCCGTAGGTGGTGAAGATCCTTGCGCCGCGTCCGCGCGCCTCCGCCAGCAGCGCGGAGGGCGCGGCGGCCCCGCCGAGCAGGATCGAGGCATAAGAGGCGAGGTCGGCTTCCACGTCCAGAAGGCGCCGTAGTTGGGTCGGCACCAGCGACACGTGAACCTCCCCGGCCTTGGCGACCTCCATGAGGTCGAACCCGGGATGGATCACCGGGGGCGCCCCGGACAGCAGCGCCCGCACCAGCACCTGGACGCCGGCGATGTGCGAGGTGGGCAGGCAGCACAGCCACGGTGCGTCCTGCGCGCCGACCCGGGCGAGCGTCGAGCGCGCCGACGACTCCAGCGCCGACGCCGCCAGCTCCACGATCTTGGGACGCCCCGTGGACCCCGAGGTCGCGATGAGCACCGCCGCGTCCGTCGGCACCCCGCCCTCCAGCGCGTGCACCCCCGAGGAGTCCACCAGCGCGGCGGGCCTGGCGGCCTCCACAAGCGCCCGCAGCGCCGGTTCCGGGGTTCCCGGGGCCACCGGCAAGAGGGCGGGCCCGCTCCCGTCCAGCGCGGCCGTCAGCGCCGTCAGCAGGGCAGGTCCGGGCGGCAGGACCACGGCGTGCACGGCTCTCATGATGCGATCAGGCTACCTCTGGCCGAACGCGGCCCGGAAAGGCGGTGTAATAGGGGCCATGGTCTCAGAGAACTTCGACGCCGCAGCCTGGAAGGAAGTCGACGGATTCGACTTCACGGACATCACCTACCACCGGTCGGTGGACCAGGGCACGGTGCGGATCGCCTTCGACAGGCCTGAGGTGCGCAACGCCTTCCGCCCCCACACCGTCGACGAGCTGTACCGGGCGTTCGACCACGCCCGCCTGTCCCCCGACGTCGGCGTGATCCTGCTGACCGGCAACGGGCCGTCGCCCAAGGACGGCGTCCACGCGTTCTGCTCCGGCGGCGACCAGCGCATCCGCGGCAAGGACGGCTACAAGTACTCCGAGGGCGAGACCTCCGCCGGGATCGATCCGGCCCGCGCCGGGCGGCTGCACATCCTTGAGGTGCAGCGCCTCATCCGCTTCATGGGCAAGGTCGTCATCTGCGTGGTGAACGGCTGGGCCGCGGGCGGAGGGCACAGCCTGCACGTCGTGTCCGACCTCACCCTCGCCTCCAGGGAGCACGCGCGGTTCAAGCAGACCGACGCCGACGTCGCGAGCTTCGACGGCGGCTTCGGCTCGGCCTACCTGGCCCGTCAGGTCGGCCAGAAGTTCGCCCGCGAGATCTTCTTCCTCGGCGACGAGTACTCGGCCGAGGATGCCCACCGCATGGGCATGGTCAACGCCGTCGTCCCGCACGCCGAGCTGGAGAAGACCGCCCTGGAATGGGCCGGGAAGATCAACGCCAAGTCGCCGACGGCGCAGCGCATGCTGAAGTTCGCCTTCAACCTGATCGACGACGGCCTGGTCGGCCAGCAGGTCTTCGCCGGGGAGGCCACCCGCCTGGCCTACGGCACGGACGAGGCCGCCGAGGGCCGCGACTCCTTCCTGGAGAAGCGCGACCCCGACTGGTCGCCCTACCCCTGGCACGGCTGATGCGGGCCTTCTCCATCCCGATGCGCACCCGGTTCCGGGGGCTGACGCGCCGGGACGGCGCACTGATCCACGGACCGGCGGGATGGGGGGAGTTCTCCCCTTTCGCCGAGTACGGCCCCGCCGAGGCCGCCCGCTGGCTGGCCGCCGCCCGCGAAGCGGCCTTCACCGGCTTCCCCGTGCCGCTGCGCGACCGGATCCCGGTGAACGTCACGGTCCCGGCGACCGACCCCGAGCACGCCTGGAAGATCACCGCCGAGGGCGGCTGCCGCACGGCCAAGGTCAAGGTCGCCGAGAAGGGCCAGACCGACGCCGACGACCTCGCGCGGGTCGAGGCGGTGCGCGACGCGATCGGACCGGGCGGTAAGGTCCGCATCGACGTCAACGGCGCGTGGGACGTCGAGCGGGCCGTCCGGATGATCGGACTGCTCGACAGGTTCGATCTGGAGTACGTCGAGCAGCCTTGCGCTACGGTCGAGGAGCTCGCCGCGGTGCGCAGGCGCGTGAACGTGCCCATCGCGGCGGACGAGTCGATCCGCCGCGCCGAGGACCCGTTCCGTGTCGTGGCCGCCGAGGCCGCCGACATCGCGGTGCTCAAGGTGCAGCCGCTCGGCGGCGTCGCCCCCGCGCTGGAGATCGCCGCGGCGATCGGCCTGCCCGTGGTGGTGTCGAGCGCGGTCGAGACCTCGGTCGGGCTCGCGGCAGGGCTCGCCCTGGCCGCGGCGCTGCCGGAGCTGCCGCACGCGTGCGGGCTGGCGACGCTCAGCCTGCTGGAAGGCGACGTGACCGGCGATCCGCTGGTCGTGGAGGACGGGGAGATCGCCGTCCGCCGTCCCGAGGTGGATCTCGCGGCGCTCGCGCGCCACCAGGTCGACCCTGCGGCCTGGCGGCGGCGTGCGGAGGAAGCGGAGAGAGCATGAACCCGGCGACGGCGCTGGCGACGGTCCTGGTGGACGAGCTGCTGCGGGGCGGGATGACCGACGCGGTCCTCGCCCCGGGTTCGCGCTCGGCCCCACTGGCCCTGGCCTTGGACGCCGCGGAGCGCGCGGGCCGGATGCGCCTGCACGTCCGGGTGGACGAGCGGTCGGCGTCGTTCCTCGGCCTCGGACTGGCCAAGCGGACAGGCCGGCCCGTCGCCCTCGTGTGCACCTCCGGGACTGCGGCGGCGAACTTCCACCCTGCGATCATCGAGGCCTCGGAGTCGTCGGTCCCGCTCGTCGTCCTCACCGCCGACCGGCCGCCGGAGCTGCGCGGCACCGGCGCGAACCAGACCATCGACCAGGTGAAGCTGTACGGCTCGGCCGTCCGGTGGACGTGCGAGGTCGGGGTGCCCGAGGAGCGGCCCGGGATGGTCGCCTACTGGCGGTCCATGGCCAGCCGCGGCTACGCCGCCGCCCTTTCGCCCGACCCCGGGCCGGTCCACCTGAACGTGGCCTTCCGCGAGCCGCTGATCCCGAGCGGCGACGACACGTGGTGCGAGCCCCTCGACCCGGGCGACGCGGGCGTGTGGACGCGGGTCCGGGAGAGCGCGCCCGGCTCGGTGCTGCACGTGCCGCCCACGCGGCGCGGGGTCCTGGTCGTCGGCGACGGGGCCGTCAACGTCAAGCGGTACGTCGCGGCGGCCTCGATGGCGGGCTGGCCGGTGCTGTCGGAGCCGATAGGCAACGGACGGTACGGCGACCACGCCATGTCCTCCCACCACTTCCTGCTCGGCGTGCCGGAGTTCGCCCGTGAGCACCAGCCGGACGTGGTGGTGACGCTCGGCAAGCCCGGGCTGTCCAAGCCGCTGCTGAGCATGCTGCGCCGCGCGCAGGAGCACATCGTTGTCACCCCCACCCTCGCGCGCTGGCCCGATCCCGTCCGTTCGGCCACCCAGGTCGCCCAGGAGGTGGAGATCCCCGTGGTCTCCGGTGACGACGGCTGGCTGCGGTCGTGGCGCGCCGCCGACCAGGCTGCCTCCGCCGCCGTCGACAGGGTGCTGGACGAGAGCGAGGAGGTGACCGAGCCGCGGCTCGCCCGCGACCTCGTGGCCACCATCCCGGGCGGCTCGCTGCTGCTCACGTCGGCGAGCATGCCGGTGCGCGACCTCGACCAGACGATGCGCCCGCGCCGCGGCCTGCGCATCCTCGCCAACCGGGGCGCTTCGGGCATCGACGGCCTGGTCTCGACCGCCATCGGCATGGCCCTCGGGCACAGCGGGAGGTCGTATGCCCTGCTGGGCGACCTGTCGTTCCTGCACGACCAGAACGGGCTCCTGATCGGCCCCCGCGAAGCGCGTCCCGACCTCGCGCTCGTGGTGGTCAACAACGACGGCGGCGGGATCTTCTCGCTGCTACCGCAGGCAGCGCTGCGCGACCCGTTCGAGCGGGTCTTCGGCACGCCGCACGGCACCGACCTGGAGCGGATCGCCGCGGCCCACGGGATCCCGCACACGCTGCTGGAGTCCGCGGGGCAGCTCCCGCGCGCGCTGGCGGGCGACGGCCTGCGCATCGTCGAAGCGCGGACCGACCGGGAGAAGAACGCCCTTCTGCACGCGCGGATGCGCCAGGCGGCGCACGACGCGATCAAGGAAGCCCTGTGACCGGGTTTCGCCTTACTGCGTAAAGACGCTGGCCGGCCCGACGCCATAGGGGCTGCGGGCCGATCGGCGTCCGATCCCGGGGAAATCTCGGTCATCGCGCTGCGTTGCTTTACGTTGCGGAACGTGACTCCGGGTCGAGTCTGGCGCGGAAGGCCGCGGCGTCGGGCAGGAACCACGTCTGACGGCCCCGGTTGGATTCGGTGACGAACGCGCGGAGCGCCCGGCTCGCCGTCATCCGCTCCTCGATGTCGCCGATGATCGCGACGCCCACCCCGTACTGGGCGAACTTCTGGAGGACCTCGCCGGCCTCCCGCGTCGCCAGGTCGAAGAACGACGGGGCGAGCCGCCCCGCGGGCACCGCGACCCAGTCCGCTCGGGCGCCGAACGCGTCGCCGAGCAGCCCGATGACGTCGTCGAGGGGCGGGCCCTGGTCGGGGACGAACAGCACGGGGGTGCCGTGCACGTCGGTGGGCTCGGGGGCCGCTTCGGCCGTCATCACGCCTCCTCGGCGAAGGTCTGCACGAGATCGAGCAGGGCCGCGGTGTCGCGCAGGCCGCCCAGGACGACGATCTTCAGGGTGGCGCGGGCCGCGTCGTGGACGGTGTGGACGCGCAGGGGCGTCCCCGCGGGTTCGCGTCCCGAGACCGTCGCGGTGAGCAGGGTGGTGATCCGCTGCGCCGCGCGGGCGTCGACGCCCTCCAGGAGTGCGATCGTCGAGGCCTCGGTGTGCCGGGACACCGCCTCCGCGGCGGGTTCGGCGACGGGGGAGCCGGTGAACTCCTCGAGGTCGGCGCGGCTGATCCGGTACTGCTTGCCGATGCGCGCGGCCTTGAGGCGTCCGTCGCGGACGTAGCCGCGCACGGTGCGCACGTGCAGGCCGAGGAGTTCGGCCACCTCGTCGACCGCGTAGTACCGCTGAGCCATCATCGCCTTCCCTCACATCCGCTAACGCTCCCTAAACTACCTTAAGGATGTGGGCGATGGGGAAGTTCGGGGAGGGGTCAGTCGAGGAGGCGCCATCCGTCGTCGTCGTGGTCGTCATCGCAGCGGCGGTCCGCCACGACGAGGGAGACCTCGCCGCCGACCTGCCACTGCGCGCCGGCCGCGGGCTGCTGCTGGACGACGCCCCGGTCGCGGCCTCGCACGCACACCTCCTGGTAGCCGAACCCGGCCGCCGCGAGGCGGACCGCGGCCTCTTCCAGGGACAGCCCGACGACGTCGGGGACGGGCCGGGCCGTCGGCGCGGAGGGAGCCTGCGTGGTCGGGGCCTGGGTGGGCTGCGGCTTGGGCGTCGTCGGTCGGGGAGACGGGATCGCCGAGGTCGGTGTCGCCGTCGGGGTCGCCGTGGTGGGCGCCGAGACGGGGGTGTGCTGCCCGCGCGGAGTCGAGGTGGGCGTCACCGTGGTGCTCGCGGTGGCGGCCGGGGGCCGCTCGGGGCTGATGGAGAGGTTCTTGTCGGAGTCGTCGGCGTTCACCGCCGCGGCGAGCCCGATGACGGCGACCGCGCCCACGGGCACGGCGATCTTCAGCAGCAGCCGGCCCTGCCGGTTGCGGGTATGCGCTCCGATGGCGAATCCCCCCTTTCGCAGGAAGATCCTAGGGCATTCCGGATAAGTCCCGGCGGTGTATCGCCGCATCGCACGCCCGTCCCGCCCCGCGCTCCCCGTCGGCCCATGACGCATCGGGTGAGCTCGCGTACACGACGTGATCAAAGGGTCGGAATCCGGGAGAACGGCGCCGGTCAGACCGTGTCCGGCGCGGGCAGTGCGGCCGCGGTCAGCGCACCGAGCACGTGGTACAGCGTCGTCTGCGCCTCCTGGATGCGGTGCGGCGAGTCCGACGGGACCACGAACAGGTGCCGGACCGCGCCCGGCGCGGCCATGCCGCCGCCGTCGCAGCCCGCGAAGGCGACGGTGACCAGGCCGCGGCGGTCCGCCTCGTCCAACCCGCGCAGGACGCTCGGGGAGCCGCCGCTCGTGGAGAACGCGACCGCCGCGTCGCCGGGCCGGCCCAGCGCGGCGACCTGCCGCGCGAACACGACCTCGAAGCCGATGCCGTTGGCGAGCGCGGTGAGCGCGGCGGCGTCCTGCGGGAGGGCGAGGGCGGGCAGCGGACGCGCCGGGGAAGGCGGCGCGGCGAGCAGAGCCGCGAAGGCCCGTGCGTCGGCGGCGCTTCCCCCGTTTCCGAAAGCCAACAGCCTGCCTCCGGCCGCGAAGGCGGCGGCCAGATCCTGTGCGCAGGCCGCCAACGCCGCAGCGAACCTGTCGGCGAGCCCTTCCCGGAGCGCTGCGGACTCGGCGGCCTTGCGCGCGGCGGACCGCTCGGCTTCCGCGAGCAGGCCGGGCGTCCCGTCCGCCCCGGCCTCGGACCGGAACGGGTACAGCGCCTCCACGCCCCCGCTCACCGGAGTTCCTCCACCACGGCGAGGGCCTCGTCGGCGTGGATGAGGAGGAGGTCGCCGGGGCGGGCGTCGACGAGGGCGACGCTCACCTCCACCGGGCCCGCTCCGGTCTCTACGAGGGCACGGCCTCCGGGCCGCACTTCGTGGACCCTCGCCGCGATCGCGCCTTCGGCGCAGGTGAGGCACACCTCGCCCATGCAGTGCGGAACCGAGTCTTCACCGATCATCGGGCCCTCCGATGCCTCGGGCGGACGCGGCCTGTGCGAAGGCGCCTTCCGCGAGGAACACATGGACCAGCTCCCACAGGAGGTGGCAGGCGGTGACGTGGATCTCCCGGACGACGAGGGGGTCCGCGCAGTCCACGGCGAGCACGTGGTCGGCGGCCTCCCGCGCGGCCACGCCCTCCCCGCCGACGAGCGCGACGGTGAGGGCCCCGGCCGCCCTCGCCGCGGCGAGGCAGCGCAGCACGGCGGGCTCGTCCCCGTCGGCGGCGAGGCCGAGCGCGATGTCCGAGGGCCCGGCGAGGGGCCGCAGGCGGGCGGCGAGCGCGTCGTGCGGGCCGACGCCGGGGCCGTCGCACGTGGCGCTCGCGCCCAGCGCGACGGCGGGCAGCGCCCGCCTGCCGACGGCCGCGGGGTGGGCGAACTCGACGGCCACGTGCGCCGCGTCCGCGGCGGCGAGCCCGGTCCCGAAGGCGAGCAGCAGCCCCCCGCGCCGGAACCGCTCGGCCATCGCCCGGCAGGCCAGCGCGATCCGCGCCCCCTCCCTCCCCAGCACCAGCCCCTGCTCCCCCCGCCGCCCGAGCAACTCTCGCGCCAGCCCCTCCCCACCCCTCACCACCCCCACCCCCCTCGACCACCGCAAGCAGCCGCCTCGCAGGCGACGTCCGCGCGGTCAGCGCCCACAGGACGCTCCCACCCTTGGCCTTCTTGGGCGGTGGGGGTGCGGGTCGGGGGCTCGTGGAGGAGGGGATGCGGGGGGAGGGGCGGCAGGTTGCGGACGGGGTCTCCCTTCACGGCTCTCCCCCTTGCGCGGAAGCCCCGGCGACGGCGGCGAGGCGGACATGGACCCAGGTCACCTGCTGTAGTCGGTGTCCTACCTGTCGTGGTCTCGGGTGAAACCTGGGAGTCGGCCGTCAGGTCTGCTCGATGAGCATCACCGCGGACGTGCCGGGCGCCAACGCCTCGAAGACGTGCTGCGTGTCGCCCGGGTAGGCGACGTAGTCGCCGGGGCCCAGCTCGACCGGGGCGTCGACCGGTCCGACGAGCGCCCTGCCTTCGGCGAGGACGACGTGCTCGCGCACGCCGGCCTGGTGGGGAGTCGTGGTGCGGCGGGCCGCGCCGGGCTCGGCGACGATCCGGAAGAGGTCACGCCGGGCGCCGGGCGGACACGGCGACAGGAGGGCGACGCCGTACGGCGCCTCCTCGGACCGCGTGTAGGGCCCCTCTCCCGCGCGGATCACCCGGATCGGGGTCGGCGGCGGCTCCACCAGGCGGCTGAACGGGACCTCGAGGGCGAGGCTGAGCGACCAGAGCGTCTCCACGCTCGGGTTCCCCGTGCCCGACTCCAGCTGGGAGAGCGTGGACTTGGCGAGTTTCGCCCGGCGGGCCAGCTCGGTGAGCGAGTAGCCGGCGCGCTCGCGCTCGCGGCGCAGCGAGAAGGCGATGGTCGTGATGATGTCCGGGGTGCTGATCGTCGGGCTCCTGTTCGCTGGGATGGCGTCGAAGCCCAGGCCCGCCCGCTGTGGCGGTCGGCCGCGCTCGCCGGTCGTTCGATGCAGGCTTCCACATGTTCGATTTGACGAACACCGCTGCACTGTTCAATCTATTGCTCATGTGTTCGTTCTGGCGAACGATGGACCGCGGCACGCTCCGCGACATCGGCCTGGTGTCCGTCGCCGACGCCCTCGTGGGCGTCTCCTTCGGCGCGCTCGCGACCGCGGGCGGGCTGCCACTGTGGGTGCCGGTGTCCATGTCGGTCCTGGTGTTCGCCGGGGGCGCGCAGTTCGCGGCGCTGGGCATCGTGCTCGCGGGGGGCGGCGCGGTCGCCGCGGTGGTGACGGCCCTGGTGCTCAACGCGAGGCTGCTCCCGTTCGGGCTGGCCGCCGCCGACGTCTTCGAGGGGCGGCCGTGGCGGAGGCTGGTCGGCGCGCATCTGCTCACCGACGAGTCGCTGGCCTTCACCTTGCGGCACACCGATCCACGCCAGCGGAAGATGGCCTTCTGGGTGTGCGGGATCGCCCTGTTCGTCGTGTGGAACGCGGCCGTGGTCGTCGGCGCCTACGCGGGCGGCGTCCTGGACGACGTCGACTCCCTCGGCCTGGACGCGGCGTTTCCCGCGGTGCTGCTGGCGCTGGTGATGCCGGCCCTGGGCGATCGCGGCACCAGGGGCCTCGCGCTCGCCGGGACCGCGGTCGCGCTGGCCGCCACCCCGCTGCTGCCACCCGGACTGCCGGTGCTGCTGGCGCCGGCCGCCGCCGTTCCGCTGCTGATCCTGCGCGCGCGCCGCGCGCGGACGTCCTGATGGGGGCCGCCATGCCGCTGCTCGCCGTGCTCGCGCTCGCCGCGGGCACCTACGCCTTCCGCGTCGCGGGGCCGCTCGCCGCGCGCCGCTTCGATCTGGAGCGACTGCGCACCCCGCTGGTCGCCGCGGCCGTGGTCCTGCTTCTCGCGCTCGCGGTGACCTCGGCCGTCGCGGACGGAAAGGAGTTCGCCGGATGGGCGCGTCCTTCGGGCGTCGCCGTGGCCGCCGTCCTCGCCTGGCGCGGGGCCTCGTTCGTCCTCGTGGTCCTGGCCGCCGCCGCGGTCACCGCGGGCCTGCGCCTGCTGGGCGTCCCATGAAACGCAGCGGGGCCCGTCCGGAGTCACCGGACGGGCCCAGCCACACGATGCGGCGCGATGTGCGGGGTCGCCTCTCGGCGAAAGGCACAACACGGCTCCAGCCGAACGGTATTCCGTGAAGGCTATAGATGGGGCCCGGGGACACCCGAGTCACATCGGCCACGTCCTGTTCAACCACGCCCCCCTGCCCGATGTTCCCGCCCCCGCCCCGCATTTTTTCCGGGCCCGGTCCGCTCCCGATGGGGGAGAGGCGGGTGGGTGTCCGGTGGGTGGACGGGGAGGAGCGGGGGCGGGGTGAGGGCGGGTGAGGGCATTGTCGGTGTGGTCGGTGAGCTGCGAGAATGCGCGCATGATCGATCGGAAGCCCATCGAATGTTGGTTGTCGGACATGGACGGGGTCCTCGTGCACGAGGGGCGGCCCGTCCCGGGGGCGGAGGCCTTCATCGCCAAGGTGGTGGAGTCGGGGAAGCGGTTCCTCGTCCTCACCAACAACTCCATCTACACGCCGCGGGACCTCTCGGCGCGGCTGGCGTCGGCGGGGTTGAACATCGCGCCGGAGATGATCTGGACGTCGGCGCTGGCGACGGCGAAGTTCCTGAACGACCAGCGCCCCCACGGGACGGCTTATGTCATAGGGGAATCCGGGCTGACGACCGCGTTGCACGAGGTCGGCTACATACTGACCGATCTCAATCCGGAATACGTGGTCCTCGGGGAGACCCGGAACTACAGTTTCGACCAGATCACCCGGGCGGTGCGCCTGATCGAGGGCGGGGCGCGTTTCATCTGCACCAATCCCGACCCGATCGGCCCCTCCCAGGAGGGTTCGCTGCCCGCGTGCGGCGCGGTCGCGGCGATGATCACCAAGGCGACCGGGGTCGAGCCGTACTTCGTCGGCAAGCCGAATCCGCTGATGATGCGCAGCGCGATCCGCCAGGTCGCCGGGCACAGCGAGTCGACGGCGATGATCGGCGACCGGATGGACACCGACGTGGTCGCGGGCATGGAGGCGGGCCTGGAGACGATCCTCGTGCTCACCGGGGTGACCCGCCAGCACGAGATCGAGCGGTTCCCCTACCGTCCGTCACGGATCGTGGACTCTGTGGCCGACCTCATGGACCTCATCGAGTGAGACTTCTTAGACCCTGAGGGAAGAACCTTGAACACCCCCGGCCCGGGAGAAAAGTACTTATTGGTACCTCATAACGGTTGTCGGTGACCTGGTGAAATCGCCGGTTCCGCGTCGATAACCTCCGAACCACTTCGAGTTCTGGTGGCGACGGGGGGACGCGGTGCCGGCGATTGAGGATTGCCTGACGCAGGTCATGGCGATCCCGGGTGCCCGCGCCGCGGATCTGCTGGAGATCTCCGCGGGCCTTTCGATCGCCTCACTGGGCGCGGAGGACGAGGCCGCCGAACGGGCGGCGGGCGCCTCGGAACTCGTGCGGACCGTCCTTTCCAGCCCGGCCTTCAGCTCGGCCGCCACCGGTGACGAGATCGAGGAGATCACCGTCAGCGGCACGGCAGGCCATCATCTCCTCGCGCTGGTCACCACCGCGACGGACGCCAGGCTCTGCCTGCATCTGGCGCTCGACGCCGAGCGGGGCAACATCGCGCTGGCCCGGCACAGGATGCGGGACGTGGTCCGCGATCTGGCGGTGGGATGAGGCAGATCCGCGCCCAGCTGGAGAGACTCGCCCGCGACCAGGCCACGGGCACGCTCCTCCTCGGCGACGACGGAGCCTTCCATTTCCTCGACGGGGCCGTCGTGCACGCCGAGACGGGTCTGGCCCCCAGCCTGTACGACCTCCTGACGGCGTCGGGACGCCTCAGCGAGCAGGGCTGGGAACTGCTGCGGAGAACGGGCCCCGGGCATGGCCCCGCCACTCCGGCCCGTCTCACCAGCGCCGAACTCGAGGCGCACGCGCTCATCCAGCTGTTCGACGCGGCGTTCTTCCTGCTGCGCTCGGCGCACGAGCCGGAGTTCCACGGGGGCAGGAGCGCGTACTGGCCGGAGTGCCTCGCGGTCGATCCGGTGACGCTCTGCGTGGAGACCCGCCGCCGCAGGGGCCTGCTCGACGAGGTGTGGCCCTCGGCGCTCGCCGATGACGGCCCGGTCGAGCCGGTGCGCAGGCTGCGCCGCCAGCGGGTGGTCCTCACCGGTCTCCAGATGGAGATCCTGCTCAACGCCGACGGGCGCAAGACCCCGTCCGGGCTCGCGCGGGAGCTCGGACGGACCCGTTTCGGGTGCACTCTCGCCGTCCGCGGCCTCGTGGCCTCCGCGCTCGTCCGAGAGCCCGAGGCCGCCGCCGGGGCCGACCCGGCGCCGCGGGGCGGCATCGGGGGCGCGCCTCTGGGGAGCGGGGGAGCGCCGCCGTTCGGCGGGCCGACGAAGTGGGCCGAGGCCGATCTCGTCTTGCTGACACAGCTACACGACGCGCTGAGGGAGCTGGAATGAGCGAAGAACGGATCTTCCGAGAACTGCACGAGCTCCGGCGCAGGGTGCCGGACCTGACCGGTTCCCTGGTCGCCACCTGCGACGGCTTCCTCGTCGCGAGCGACCTGCCGGACCTCGTGGAACCCGACGGGATGGCCGCGATGACCGCGACCGAGCTTTCCCTGTCGGACCGTGTCGCCCGCACCGCGGCCGACGGCGCCTTCGAGGAGGTCGTCATCCGCAACAGCGGCGGGCACGTCGCGATTTACGCCGTGGGGCCCACCGCGGCCTTGGCGATCCTGGCCGGTCCGGGGGTCACCCTCGGCCGGCTGCACCTGGAGGCCAGGCCCGTCGCGCGGGCCATCGAGGCCTTCCTGCCAGAACAGTCAAAGGAAAGGACGAACAATGTCGAACCTGGACCAGTCTCTCAAGGAGATGATGTCGATCGATGGCGCCCTCGGCGTGGCGATCGTCGACTACAGCAGTGGCATGGCGCTCGGAGTGCTCGGTAGCACCAAGACGCTCGACCTGCAGATCGCCGCGGCGGGCAACACCGAGGTGGTCCGCGCGAAGATGCGCACGATCGAGCAGCTCGGCCTCAAGGAGGCCATCGAGGACATCCTGATCACCCTCGACAAGCAGTACCACATCATCCGCCCGCTCACGAGCCGGAGCGGGCAGGGCCTGTTCATGTACGCGGCCCTCGATCGTGGGCGCGCCAACCTGGCCCTCGCCCGGCACCACCTGCGCCGCATCGAGGAGAACATCGAGATCTGACCTCCTCGTCGTCGGGTCTACGGGCCGACCCGTGCCGCCCCGCCCCCTTGCCGACCCCGGGGGGCGGGGCCCTTCGCCGTCCGGGCCTCAGCCGCTCCTCCGCCACTCCTCCGCCACTCCTCGGACTCGGCCGCTCCTACTTCGCCCCGCGACGGGTTCCGCCTGCCTGCCCGCCCGTGCGCGCGCTCTCGCGGCTCAGAGGGCCGACGTCAGGTAGAGGACGGAGAGGGCGCAGGCGAGGGCGCCGAGCAGGAGGCGGAGCGCGCGTTCGGGCATCCGGGGCTGGAGCCGGGCTCCGGTGTAGCCGCCGACGAGCCCGCCCAGGCCGCAGGCGAGCCCGATCGTCCAGTGTGGGGCGATGTCGCCGGTGGTCGCGAACGACAGGGCAAGGTAGGTGAGGGCGCCCGCGACCGACGTGACGAAGGTCGAGGCGAGCGCGGCCGGCGCGACGCGGGAGAGGGGCAGGCCCCGCCCGGCGAGGACGGGGCCGAGGATCGATCCGCCGCCGATGCCGTAGATCCCGCCGATGACCCCGACGCCGAGGGCCATGCCGGAGATCGCGCCGGCGGACGGCTCCGTGCCGCCCCCGCCCGGCGCGGCGGACGGCCGCAGGGTCCGGTACACCAGCCAGAGGCCCAGGGGCAGCAGGAAGGCTCCGACGAGGATCCGGAACACCCGGGGTCCGGGCAGGAAGAAGACGCGGATCACCGCGCCGATGACGACCCCGGGCAGGGTGCCGAGGACCAGGAGGCGGGTGAGGGGCCCGCCGAGCGTGCCGCGCCGGTGGTAGCGGATCAGCGCTCCGGGTCCGGAGACGACGTTGTAGAGCAGGTTGGTCGGGGTCACCGCTGGGTTCGGCACGTGCAGGACGCTGAGCTGCACCGGGAGCAGGAAGACAGCTCCGGAGACGCCGACGGGGGCCGTCACGACGGAGATGAGCGCCCCGGCGAGGAATCCGAGCAGATGGTTCTCCAACCGGGACGCTCCTTTTCCTGTCTTATCGACAGGAAAACTACTACACCTGGGCGTTCTCCGTTCTGCGGGCGAACAGCACCGCCGCCGCGGCCAGCGCCGCGCACGCCGCGCACACCAGCCACACGGTGACGTACGCGCCCTCGGTCGGGGTGTCGCCGAGCGCCATGGTGGCGAGGATCGAGGCGATCACGCCGCCCGCCACCGCGCCGCCGATGGACTTCACGTTGTTGTAGAGGGCCGTGAGCACGCCGGTGCGGCTCGGGTCGGCGGCCTCGACGATCACCGTGGGCATCGCGCCGAGCGCGAGCCCCGCGCCGAAGCCCATGAACATCTTGGCGACGATCATCTGCCAGAGCTCGTCGTGCAGGACGACCTGGAAGAAGATGCCTCCGGCGATGAGGCCGAACGACAGCATCAGCGCGGGCCGGTACCCCAGGGCGCCCGCGATCCGGGCGGTGAACCCCGAGCCGATGACGGCCAGCACCGTCGCGGGCAGCGCCATGAGCGACAGGTTCAGCGAGGTCAGCCCGAAGCCGTAGCCGTCGGTCGCCGGGTCGGCCGCCAGGAAGGTCGTGTCGGGGGTCTGGATGCCGAAGAACACGACGCCGAAGAGGAACGACACCGCGAAGAACGGCGCGATCCTCCGGTCGGCCATGGCCCGCAGGTCCACCAGCGGGTCCGCGGTGCCCAGCTCCATCCGCGCCCACACCGCGAGCAGGGCGAGGCCGCCGAGCAGCGGGCCGAGCGTCCAGCCGGAGATCCAGCCTTCGGTCTCGGCCCGGGAGACGCCGAACAGGACGGCGATCATCGACAGGCCGAGCAGGGTGATGCCGGGCCAGTCGGCGCGGCCCGTGGCGCGCGGGACGCTCTCGGGCACCTTGAGGAACGAGAGCGGGATGCAGATCAGGGTGAGAGCCGCGGGCAGCAGCAGCGCCACCTGGACGTTCCCCACGGCCTCGTGGACCGCGCCCATGATGACGGCGCCGAGCAGCCCGCCGAAGGTGAGCGACCCGACGAGCCGGGCGATCGCGTGGCGCGCCTTGTCCTCGGGCAGCCGGTCCTTGACCAGCGCCACCTCCAGCGGCAGCAGCGCGGCGAGCGCCCCCTGGAGCACCCGGCCGACGAGCAGGAGCTGCAGGTTCGGCGCGACCGCGACGAGCACGGTGCCCGCCGCGAACATGATCAGGGCGATCCGCAGCATTCTGCGGTGGCCGTGCAGGTCGCCGAGCCGGCCGAAGGTCGGGACGCAGACGGCGGCGGACAGGAGCTGGAGTGAGATCACCCAGTTGAGCGCGGAGTCCGACACGCCGTGGTGCTCGCCCAGGTCCGGCAGGAGGGGGGTGATGCCGCCCTGGAGGAAGCCGCTGGTGATCTCGAAGAAGACGAGGATGCCGACGACGGCGCTCACCGTCGCCTCCTTCAGGTTCCCGCCGTCCTTATCCGGGCGCACCGTCTCGGCGGTCACTCCGCGGCCGCCTTGGCGAGCCTGCGGGTGGCGAGGGAGGCGAGCAGGAAGGCGGCGTCCGGCAGGACGACGTCGTCGAACGCGGCCTGCGGGGAGTGGTTCATGGGCGCGGTCGCGGGGTCGCGGTCGGACGGGCAGGCGCTCAGGCCGAGCATGGCGCCGCCGACCTCGTTGATGACGAAGGAGAAGTCCTCAGACCCGGCGAGCGGCTGGGGCGCCTCGAACGCGCGCGTCCCGCCGAAGAGGTCGACCGCGGTCTCCAGCGCGAAGGCGGCCTCGGAGGCCGTGTTGTTCGTGACCGGGTAGACGAAGTCGTAGTCGATGTCGACCTCGACGCGGTGGGCCTTGGCGATGCCCTGGACCGTCTCGATGACGATGTCGCGCACGTCGTGCCGGGTCTTCTCCGAGAAGGTCCGGGTGGTGCCCTTGAGGTGGGCGGTCTCGGGGATGACGTTGCGGGCGCTGCCCGCGTGCGCGGAGCCGACGGTGACGACGGCGGGGTCCAGCACGTTGATCGCGCGGGCCACCCGGGTCTGCAGCGCGATGATCATCTCGGCCATGGCAGGGATGGGGTCGCGGGTGGCGTGCGGGGAGGAGCCGTGCCCGCCCGCGCCGCGGATCGTCACGTCGAAGGAGTCGCTGGCGGCCAGGAGCGTGCCCGGCCGCGTGCCGATGATGCCGGCGGGCATCATGGTGGAGAACACGTGGAGGGCGTAGGCGGCGACGGGCCGTGCTCCCGCGGCGTCCAGGACACCCTCCTCGATCATGATCGGCGCTCCGCCGCAGCCCTCCTCGCCCGGCTGGAACATGAGGACGACGTCCCCGGCGAGGTCCTCGCGGTGGTCGGCGAGCAGTCGGGCCGCGCCGACCAGGCCCGCGACGTGCAGGTCGTGGCCGCAGGCGTGCATGGCGCCGGCGACCTGCGAAGAGTAGTCGACGCCTGTGTCCTCCTGGACCG
Source organism: Actinocorallia aurea (assembly GCF_054783995.1). NCBI lineage: Bacteria > Bacillati > Actinomycetota > Actinomycetes > Streptosporangiales > Thermomonosporaceae > Actinocorallia > Actinocorallia aurea. The sequence continues at coordinate 78,791 of NZ_BAAGPQ010000035.1, read as the reverse complement.
GCAGCGCGTCCATGTCGGCCCGCAGCAGCACGGCGGGACCGGGCCTCCCGCCGCGCAGGACCGCGGTGACGGAGCTGAGGCGCTCACCCGTGCCGATCTCCAGGGGGAGGCCGTCGAGCGCGGTGAGGATCCGCTCCTGGGTGCGGGGCAGGTCGAGCCCGATCTCGGGCCTGCGGTGCAGGTCCCGGCGCAGGCGCCGCAGCTCGGGGGCCAGGCCGGTCGCGTCATCATGGGTGAACATGCCGCGTATCCTGGCGAAATGTTGCCCCGTTGCCGGAAAAACGCTGGGAATCGCCGGTGACACGCGATCCACTCCAGGAATCCGCCACCCTCGACGAACTCGACTTCCTCCTCGTCGGCGCCCTCCAGCGCGACCCGCGCGCGGACTGGGTGACGATCGGGGCGGCCCTGGACGTCGACGCCTCGACCGCGGCCCGCCGCTGGTCCCGCCTCACCCGCGAGGGCCTGGCCTGGCTCGCCTGCTACCCGACGTCCCTGCCCGGCGCGCAGCCCCTCGTCGCCATGATCGAGATCGACTGCGTGCGCGGGCGGATGCACGAGGTGGCGGCCGAGCTGGCCGAGGACCCGCATCTGTTCACCATCGAGCACGTCACCGGCGGGCGCGATCTCATGCTCACCGCGATCTTCGGCAGCCAGGCGCAGCTCACCCGCTACATCGGCTTCCGGCTCGGCGGGATGCCCGGCGTCGGGGCGACCCGCACCCAGCTCGCCACCACCCTGCACGCCGAGGGCAGCCGCTGGCGCCTCGACCGGCACGGGCAGGGCCCCGGGGCGATCCCGGGAAGGGGCACGCTGACCGCCGACGATCTCGACCTCATCAAGGCGCTCGACGAGGACGTCAGGCAGAGCGCGGCGGCGCTGTCGGCAAGGACCGGGCTCAGCCAGACGACGGTGCGGCGCAGGCTCGCCCGGCTGGAGCGGGAGAAGTCGATCGCCTACCGGTGCGAGGTCGCGCACTCCCGCTCGGGCTGGCCGGTGAGCGTCAGCTTCTGGGGCAGGGTCCCGGCGCGCAAGGTCGGCGAGGTCACGGCGCGGATCGCGGGCCTGCGCGAGACGCGCCTGTGCGCGTCGCTGTCGGGCGCGCACAACCTCCTGTTCACGGCGTGGCTGCGGTCGATCGACGACATCCCGGCGTTCGAGGCCTCGCTCGCCGAGCACAGCCCGGACCTCGTCGTCACCGACCGCGCGATCGCCCTCTGGAAGCTCAAGTTCGCGGGCCGCCTCCTCGACCCGCAGGGCCGCCTCCTCAGGTCCGTCCCTCTCGCAGGATGGACCGGCGGCGCAGCCGCCGCGGCCGAGGAGGACCTGCTGAGACTCCTGGCCGAGGGCCCGGACGCATGACGGCGGCCGCCGCGGGGGCGCTCCCCGGCGGCGGCCGCGTGCGACCTGCCCCGGTCAGGCGGTGAAGGAGCCGTAGAGCTGCGGCGCCCGGGTGGCCAGCGGGTCCAGGTGGTAGCCCATCATCTTGTCGTTGGACTCGCGCAGGTCGAGGTCCATGACGAGCTGCTCCTCGAAGCCCGGACGGGTCCAGTACCCGCTCGGGTACCGCATGATCGCGATCGGCTGGCCCGGCACGAAGTCGTCGGCCCGCACGATCTGGCTGCCGAGGCCCGCCGGGGCGTCCAGCCGCGTCACCGACACCAGGTGGACGCGGTTCTCCTCGGTCCGCTCGGTCGCCGCGACGTGCATCGCCTCCGGCGTCGTCCAGGACGTCGGGTGGACGATCAGCTCGGCGCCGTTCACCGCGAGGACACGGGACACCTCCGGCACCCACACCTCCTCGCCGACCATGAAGCCGATCCGGCCGATCGGCGTGTCGGCGACGGCCAGGGACCCGCCCGGCGTCGCCCACGCGCGGTCGGCGTCGGTGAGGTGGGTCTTGCGGTAGGCGTGGGCGACGGCGCCCGCGTCGTCCAGGAGGTAGACGGTCGAGTAGTACCGGTCGCCCTCGGCTTCCACGAGGCTGGCCGCGACCCAGATCTTGTGCTCGGCGGCGGCCGCCGCGAGCCGCTGGAGCACGTCGCGGGACAGGCCCGCGGCCTTGGCCGGGTCGGCCGCCGCCTCGTCCGGCGCCAGGCAGAACAGCTCGGGCAGCACGCCGAGGCGGGCCCCCTGGCGGGCCGCGTGGGAGATCTGGCCGAGGGCGCGCCGGACCGTCCACTCGGTGTTGCGGAAGTAGCTGACCTGCATGAGCGCCACCGGCAGGGGCCGGGGCGGCATGTCCGCGGGCGCGGGTCCGTACATGGCCGCCGCGGGCACGTCGGCCAGGGGCTGGGTGAGGACCCCGTACAGGTCGGGCCGCCGCCAGGCGAACACGTCGCCGACACCCGGCATCACCTTGTCGTCGGCCATCTCCACGTCGATGTCGGCGACGATCAGGCCGGGCTCCTCCTCGCCCGCGTCGGCCAGCCGGGAGCCGTCCGGCGCGATGATCTGGGAGCCGCCCATCCACGGCCACTCGTGCTCCGGCCCGCCGACGGTGTTGGCCGCGATGTGCCACACCCGGTTCTCCAGCGCGCGCAGCGGCACGTGCACCCGGTACTCGTCGGGGCCGCGCGAGTTGAGGGAGTTGCAGAGGATCTGCGCGCCGAGCAGGCCGAGCGCCCGCGGGGTGTCGGGCACGATGCCGTCGGCGCACAGCAGCAGGCCGAGCCTGCCGATCTCGGTGTCGTACACCTCGTACGGGTGGTCGCCCGGCGTGAACAGCGTGTACTCGTAGTCCCAGAGCACGTGCTTGTGGTGGACGCCGACGAGTGCGCCGTCGGGCCCGGCCAGCACCGAGCCGATGTGCACCACCGGAGACGCCTCGCCGCGCAGGTCCACGCCCGCCGCGATGTAGATCCCCAGTTCGGCGGCCAGGGCCCGCAGGCCCGTGACGAAGGGGCCGTCGAGGGCCTCGGAGCGCTCGAAGCACTCCTCGCGCGAGGCGAAGTCGCGCACCCGGTTGCTGTTCTCGGGCAGCACGATGAGCCGTGCGCCCTTCGCCGCGGCCTCGCGCGCGTACCCGGCGCACAGCGCCAGGTTGGCCACCGGGTCGGTGCCGGAGAAGAACTGGGCCGCCGCGACCCGAACCACTGCCATCTGTCGTTCCTTATCCTCGTGCGTTCGTTTTCTACAGTTCCGACAGCAGGCGGCCCGCACCCGGGATGGGGTCGGTGATGCCGCTGCTGCGGTAGGCGTGCCACAGGGTCGCGGCGTTGATCGGGACGACCGGCTTGCCGATCTCCTCCTCCAGCGCGGCGGCCACCCCGATGACCGGCAGGTTCGTCCCGGCCTGGACGAGGACGTCCACATCCGGTCCGTCGACCTTCGCGAACGCGTCCCGGATCTCCTGCGGGGTGACGTCGGCGATCGAGGTCGCGGACCCGCACTTCAGGCCGTGCACGGCCGCCACGTCGTAGCCCAGCTCGGTGAAGTAGGCGCGCACCTGCTCGTCGGCGACGGGCTGGTAGGGGGTGATGACGCCGATGCGTCTGGCCCCGAACGCCTGGAGCGCGTTGTGGGTCGCGGTCGCCCCGGTGTAGACCTCCAGGCCGCCCGACAGCTCGCGGATCAGCGCTTCGAAGCGGGCGTTGCCCTCGGCGCCGCCCCAGAACGTCTCGGCGCTCATGCCCATGATGAGGGAATCGGGCTTGCAGGTGAGGACGGAGGCGACGGCGTTGCCGATCTCCAGGCGCAGGTCCTCCAGGAACGCCTCCATGGTCTCGTCGGAGTCCAGGACGGGGTTGCGGATGAGGATGCGGCCCGCGTGGAAGGACACGCCGGGCGCGCGGAAGCGGTAGTACTCGTCTTCCACCGCGGTGTTGGTGGAGGGGATGATGACGCCGAAGGCGGCGCGCGGGGCGAGCACGGTGGTCAAGGCGGTGTCCTTCTCTACTTGTCGGCGGAAGAGGTGCCTGCGGGCGCGGCCTTCCAGCGGTCCTCGGCGGAGGACAGCGCGGGCAGGCCGAGCACCGTGGTGAAGTCGTCCCAGCTCATCGGCGGCTCGGGGGCCGCGCCGGTGGCGAGGATGGAGCGGTAGGCGTCGCGCATCGCCGCGGCGCCCGCGAGGGCCGCGGCGACGGGGAAGATGGCGATCCGGCAGCCGGCCCGCCCGAGGTCGGCCAGCGGCTCGGGGGTCCGCCCGGCGGCGGAGAAGTTGACCAGGACGGGCAGTCCGCCGGACGCGTCGCGTGCCTCGGCGACGGTGGCCGCGTCGATCGCGCCCTCGACGAAGACGGCGTCGGCGCCCGCCTCGGCGAACGCGGCGATCCGGCGCATGGCCTCCTCCCGGCCCGCGGCGCGCAGCGCGTCGGTCCGGGCGATGAGCACGAGCCGCTCGCGGGTCTCGGCGGCGGCGCGCAGCCGTCCGACGGCCTCCTCCAGCGGGGCGAGGCGGGTGCCCTCCATGTGGCCGCAGCGCTTGGGCATCACCTGGTCTTCGAGGTGCAGCGCGGCCGCGCCCGCCCGCTCGTACCGGCGGACGGTCGCGGCGACCTGGAGAGGGTCGCCGTAGCCGGTGTCGGCGTCGGCGATGATCGGCAGGTCGGTGCCGGAGGTGACGCGGCCGAGCGCCTCCAGCATGTCCGAGGCGCCGACGTAGCCCAGGTCGGGCAGGCCGAGGGTGACGGCGCTGACCAGGGCGCCCGAGAGATGGATCGCCTCGAATCCGGCCTCGGTCGCGAGCCTGGCCGAGAGCGCGTCGTGCGCGCCCGCGGCCAGCAGGGGCGCGCCCGCGCGGATGCGGGCGCGCAGGCGGTCGGCAGGATAGCTGTTCTGGGGGGTCACACGGCTTCCTTCCATAGGTCCAGCACCGCGCGGGTGTCGTGGACGTCGGCGTACTTCGCGGACAGATCGAAGAGCGCGGCCGCGTGGGGCCGCGGATCGCGATCGGCGACGGCGTCGGAGACGACGACGGGCCGGAAGCCGTGGCAGAGCGCGTCGAGCGCGGTGGCCCGGACGCAGCCGCTGGTGGACGTGCCGGTGATCACCGCGGTGTCGACGCCGAGCGCCGTCAGCGTGGAGGCCAGGGACGTGCCGAAGAAGGCCGAGGGGTACTGCTTGGTGACGACGAGGTCGCCGGGCCGGGGCGTGAGCGCGGGGGGCGGCTGGCCCCAGGGCGAGCCCCGGTCGAACAGCCGCAGCGCGGGCACCTTGCGGTAGAACAGGCCGCCGTCGAGCCCACCGTTCAGGTACTCCACGTAGGTGAAGACGACGGGGTGGCCGAGCCGCCGGGCGTCGTCGGCCAGTTCCGCCGTGCGCTCGGCCGCGGACTCCGCGCCCGCGTACAGCGGGGAGGCGGGGTCCAGGTAGGCGCGCACGAGGTCGACGACGATGAGGGCGGGCCGCCGGCCGAAGCCGACGCTCCCGCCGAACCCGGCCGAGCGGTAGTCGTCGGCGAGGGAGCCGCCGGACGCCGTGTCGCCGGACGCCGTGTCTCCGGGCGCGCCGCCCTGGGGCAGGTCAGACATCGAACTGGATCACTGAGCGGCTCGCGAGGATGGGGGCCAGGTGCTCGGAGATGAGCGCGCGGTGGGCCGGGTGGTCCTGGTAGGTCCGCCAGTCGTCGGCGCCGTCGAAGTCGAGGACCGCCGCGAAGTCGTGGGCGCCGTCGGTGAGTCCGAGGTCCGCGCCGCAGGAGAAGGCGCGGATCTGGGTGACATGCCGAGGCAGCTCATGGAAAGCTGCCTCCGCGGCCTGCTTCTGCGCGGCCGTGGCCGTCGCCTTCCACGCGAGCATGACAATGTGTCGCACCATGTGGTTGTCCCTCCGGATCGTTCGGGGCCGGAGAGTGCTGGTTTCTCGTAGTGTGAGAGACTTATTTCTACGATGTGGGACACCGTAGATCCCGGCGAGGCCGGCGGTCAAGGGGACGCGAGGAGGGATCGGTTGGACAAGACCGCGCCGGAGGCCCCTGGCCTGGACAAGGCGTACCGTCGCAGCGGGGCCGAGAGCTCCCGCAAGGTGCTGCACCTGCTGCTCGCCTTCACCGAGCGCCGGCACACGCGGACGGCCGCCGAACTGGCCGGCGAACTGGGCATGCCGCTCAGCTCGGTGTACCGGTACCTGTCGGTGCTGCGCGAGGAGGGCATGGTCGAGGAGGCGAGGCCCGGCGAGTACCGGCTGAGCCTTCTGCACGTCGGGCTGGCCGCCGCCGCGCGCGCGGCGGGCGACTCCCTGGAGAAGGTCGCGCGGCCGGTGCTGTCGTCGGTCGCCGAGCACGGCGGGGAGACGACCCTTCTCATCAAGCGCGTCGGCTGGAACGCCACCTGCGTGGACCGCGCGGAGTCGCCCCATCCCGTCCGGCTGCAGTTCGAGCCGGGGCAGCCGATGATCCTGCACAAGGGCTCGGCGTCGCGCGTCCTGCTCGCGTCCATGCCACCGGACGACCGGCGCCGCTACCTCGCGACCGTGCAGGACCTCACCGGCGCGCAGCGCGAGCAGATCGAGGCGGACGTGGACACCGTCGCCCGCCTCGGCTGGGTGGAGAGCTTCGGCGAGGTGGACGAGGGCATCTGGGGCGCGTCGGCCGTCATCCGCGACCGCGGCGACGTCGTCGCGGCGCTGGGCGTCGCCGGTCCGCTCTACCGCCTCCAGCACGCCGACCGCGCCCGCATCATCGATCTCGTCGTGTCCGGCTCCGAGGAGATCTCCCGCGTCCTTGAGGGCCGTTCCTAAAACCTGAGAACCCCTTCCCAGCAAGCCCCGGTGCCCGCGCGCCGGGGCTTTGTGCTGGTTTGACCTGGGACGTTCTATGTAACCGGTTGGTTAACTCCTGTCGCCGAACCATTGACTTACTCCTCTATGCCTCGTTAGCTTTCCCGCATAGCGAGTGCATGGTTACCGCAGTGTGAGAGCTGTTAGTGATGGAGGAACCCGTGCTTCTCGGCTTCAACGACTCGCGGCCCCCGGAGGAATCCGATGTGGTCGTCGTGGGCCTCGGGCCCGTGGGCGCCACCGCAGCGCTCACCCTGGGCCTGCGCGGGCTGAGGGTAACGGTCCTGGAATCCGGCCCGGTGGCCGCGGGCACCCCCGAGGAGTCCCGCGCCTCGACGTTCCACCCGCCGACGCTGGAGCTCCTGGACGACCTCGGCGTCTCCGACGCGCTGCACGAGGTCGGGCTGGTCTCCGACACCTACCAGTACCGCGACCGCGAGGACGGCGTGATCGCGCATTTCGACCTCGCGCGCATCGCCGGGGACACCCGGTTCCCGTACCGGCTGCAGAGCGAGCAGCAGAACCTGGTCCGCATCATCGCCGACCGGCTCGCCGAACTACCGAACGTGCGCGTGTTCGAGAACGCGCACGTGCGCTCGGCCCGCGACGAAGGCGACTCGGCGGTCGTGGCCGTCGCGGCGTCCGACGCCGACGACGCCGAGGTGACCGAGTGCCGGGGTCGCTGGGTCATCGCCGCCGACGGCGCGCACAGCGCCGTCCGGCGCTCGCTCGGCCTGGCCTTCGAGGGCATGACCTACCCCGAGCAGTTCCTCGTGGCGTCCACCACTACGGACTTCGCCGAGCTCATCCCGGGCATCGCGTCGGTCAACTACATCTCCGACCCGCGCGAGTGGCTGGTGCTGCTGCGCACGCCGCTGCACTGGCGGGTGCTGTTCCCGATCTCGCCGGGCGAGGACGACGCCGCCGCGGCGCTCGACCCCGAGGGCGTGCAGGCGAGGCTCCAGGCGATCGTCCCGAACCCCGACGGCTACGACGTGGTCCACACCCGCATCTACCGGGTGCACCAGCGGGTGGCCGAGGCGCTGCGGGTGGGGCGGGTGCTGCTGGCCGGCGACGCCGCGCACATCAACAACCCGCTCGGCGGCATGGGCATGAACAGCGGCATCCACGACGCCGCTGCCGCCGCCGCGGCGATCCTCGCGGCGGAGTCCGGCGACTTCTCGCTCGTCGACGACTACGGGCCCGCCCGCAAGTCGGTCGCGCACGACTACGTCCGGGTCGTCACCCATGAGAACTGGGAGATGCTCGGCGAGGAGGATCCCGAGGAGCGCCGCCGCCAGAACGCGCACATGGCGCGGACCGCGGCCGACCCCGAGCTGGCCCGCGCGCACCTGCTGCGCTCCTCGATGCTCTCCTCCCGGGTCGAGCGCCCGGGCCGTGTCCTCACCTGACGGTTCCTTTTCCCCGCTTTCTGAGATCCCCCCACGGTTTCTCTTCGCCCTGAGATTTTCTGACCGCTCAAATAACCACGTTTGATCATGAAGGAGGATGTCGTGGACGTCCCCGTGAACCAAAGGTCCCGCGCGGGCCTGGAGTTCCTCGGCGCGCTCCAGGGCTACACCGGCGGAGTGCTCCAGCAGGCCGCCGCGGCCCGCTACGGCGAACTCGTCGCCGACCCGCCGCTGGACCTGGCCGCCCGCCGCGCCTCGGTGAAGGCCGCGCTCGGCGACCACGGGCCCTGGCTGTTCGACCGGCTCTACACCCGGTACGTCGCCGAGGAGATCTACGTCCGGGCGATCCCGGCCGCCGAGCAGGCGCGCCCCGAGATCGAGGAGTGGCTGGACGTCCCCGCGGACGCCCCCGGCTCGCTCGCCCTGGACGAGCAGGTCGCCACCCCGGACTACTTCACCACCGGGTTCCACCTGACGACCGGCGGCTGGGACGGCCACGACCTGATGGGCGTGGTCATCCACGACCTCGGGTACCGGTACGTCCTCATGCCCGGCGGCGTCGGCGCGGCCCGCGCCGGGGAGAGCCTCACCGACCACCGCACCCAGGTGGCCCGCGAGGCGCCCCGCCGCGACTACCGGCACATCGTCGAGCTGGGCTGCGGCAACGGCCGCTTCGCGCAGGTGCTCAGCAACGAGTTCCCGCAGAGCCGCCTCACCGGCGTGGAGCTGTCGGCCACCCAGTTGAAGTACGCCCGCGCCCGCGCGGTCCACGAGGGCCACGACTGGACGCTCGTGCAGGCGCCCGCCGAGGCCACCGGCCTGCCGGACGCGTCGGCGGACCTGATCGCCGCCTTCACCCTGTTCCACGAGACGCCCCCGAAGGCGACCGCGGCGGTCATCGCCGAGGCGTTCCGGGTGCTGGAGCCGGGCGGCGACCTCGTCATCGGCGACATCGCGCCGGCCGAGCGCAACGGCGCCTTCCGCGCGGTCGTCCTGGACTGGGAGACCGAGCACCGCGGCGAGCCGTTCATGCGCTCCTACCTGCAGCTCGACCTGCCCGCCCTGCTGAAGGAAGCCGGATTCACCGACGTCCAGGCGTACGGCCTCGGCAAGGGCGACTACCCGTGGATCGTTCGCGGACACAAGGAGGCCTGATGAGCGACACCACCCCCCGGTATCTGGAGAGCGACCGGCTGGACGACCTCGCCCGCATGATCGCGGAGCTGACGTCGGAGGTGTGGATCCTCAAGGACCGCACCCTGGTGCTGGAGCACCTGCTGGAGCAGCGCGGCGTCCTCGACGCCGCCGCGGTCGACGGTCTCGCGCCGTCGGCCGACCTCGTGGCGAAGCTGCGCGCCGAGCGCGAAGCCCTCGTCAGCCGAGTCTTCGGGGCGGTCCTCGACCCCGACACCAGAGTCACGGCCGCGGTCGCGGCCGCCAAGAAGCAGGAGCGTTAAGTGGCGGAGAAGTTCCTTTCTGGCATGACGGTCGGCCGTCGCGGATTCCTCGCCCTCGGCGGCGCGGTCGCCGGCGGCGCGGCGCTCACCGCGTGCGGCGGCCCCGGCGGCGGCTCGTCCGAGGACGGGTCCGGCGGCGGCCCCCTCACCATCGGCACCGTGATCGTGGACGACACGCTCAACCCGATGCAGGAGCAGTACACCACCTTCCAGTTCAACTCCTTCGACACGCTGGTCCGCCAGCTGCGCGGCGACGCCGAGGCGATCCCGCGCCTCGCCGAGTCCTGGACCCGCGAGGGCGACACCGTCTGGAAGTTCAAGCTCCGCCAGGGCGTCACCTTCCACGACGGCTCCCCGGTGACCGCCGACGACATCGTCTTCAGCTTCACCGAGCTCGCCGCGCAGCAGTACGCCAACGCCGCGCACGTCGCGACCATCAAGAAGGTCTCCAAGGTCGACGAGACCACCCTGCAGATCGAGACGCTCGCGCCCGACCCGCTGCTGCTCGCCCGGCTCGGCCAGGTCTTCGTGGTGCCAGAGGCGCACTGGAAGAAGGTCGGCGCCGACGGCTTCACCGCGAACCCGATCGGCTCGGGCCCCTTCAAGATCGACTCCTTCCAGGTCGACACCGGCATCGAGTTCAGCGCCTACGACGGCTTCTACGGCGCCAAGCCGAAGTCCGCCAAGATCACGCTGCGCTACTTCACCGACCCGGGCGCGCTCGCCTCCGCGCTGGAGGCCGGCGAGATCGACGCCGCGCAGAACCTGGGCGCCGAGAGCATCAAGGCCCTGGCCGGCCGCGACGACCTCACCGTCAAGGCCGACTTCAGCGCCAACCAGAACATGCTCCAGTTCAACACCACCAAGGCCCCGTTCGACGACATCCGGGTGCGCCGCGCCGCGGTCATGGCGATCGACGCGCCCGCCCTGAACAACGCCATCAACTTCGGCGCCGGCACGCTGGAGGACGGCCAGGTCGCCGCCGAGGGCGTCTTCGGCTACGACAAGTCCCTGAAGCGCACCCCCTACGACCTCGAAGGGGCCAAGAAGCTCCTCAAGGAGGCCGGGGCCGAGGGCGCCGAGATCGAGATCTTCGGCATGAACCTCTACAAGAAGCTGTACGAGGCGGTCGGCGCGCAGCTCCAGGAGGCGGGCTTCAAGCCGAAGATCTCCGCGGTCGAGGTGCCCGTCTGGGTCCAGACGTTCCGCAACGGCTCCGACGCCGACGTCTTCTACCGCGGCGCGTCCTACACCGGCATCTTCGACGCCGACCGCATGTACGGGCACTTCTCGTCGTCCAAGAAGCCGTTCGTCAAGGACCCGAAGTGGGACGGCCTGCTGGCGGCCGAGCGCACCGAGATGGACCCGGCCAAGCGCGAGGAGAAGCTGCACGCCTGCGCCGCCTACCTCAACGAGCAGGCTTACGTCCTGCACACCTACGCGGCGCCGACCGTCGGCGGCTTCCGCAAGGGCGTCTCCGGCTTCGACAACACCAACGGGCTCATGCTCCTGCTCGACAGCGTCACCAAGGAGGTCTGACCCCCATGCCCCCGGTAGAGTCCACCGTCCCCGCCGGCATGACCGTCCCCGATGGGATGAATCCAGCCGTCGAGCTCCACCAGCGCGGCCGCGCGGAACTGCAGTTCCTCGCCGCGCACCGGGCCGCCCTGACGCCGCTGCGCGCCAGGGTCAGGGCCGAGGTGGAGGGCGTGCCCGAGGTCGCGGCGTGGGAGGGCGATCCCACGGCGCCGATCGGGGAACTGCGCGCCGCGGCGGACCGGGCCCTGGCGGGCCGCGCCGACCAGGCCGTGGTCGGCGCGGCCCTGCGCTGGAACCGGAGCGTGCTCACGCCCCGCGCCGTCGCGGCGTTCACCGCGCGCCGCGCCGCGCTGGCGGAGCTGGCGAGCGCGCCGGAGCCGGCGGCCATCCTCGACCGGGGAGACGAGGCGGTGCCGCGGTACTGGAAGTACGAGTTCCACGGCACCGCCGGAGGCTGGGACGGGCACGAGCACATGGGCTTCGTGCACCACGAACTGGTGTACCGCCACCTGCTCGTGCCCGCCTACGGCGACATCTTCCGCCAGCGGGGCGCGGTCGCGGCCGCGGCCCCGCGCGACGCCTACACCGCGATCTGCGATCTGGGCTGCGGCACCGGCCAGTACACCCTGAAACTCGCCGAGACCTACCCCGACGCGAAGATCACCGGCGTCGACCTGTCGACGGCGTCCCTGCACTACGCCCAGCGCCGCGCCGCAGACCGCGGCCGCGCCTGGGACCTGGTGCGGGCGCCCGCGGAGGCCACCGGGCTGCCGGACGGCGGCTTCGACCTGGTGACCTCCTTCATCCTGCTGCACGAGCTGCCCCCGCACGCGATCCGCGCCGTGTTCGCCGAGGCGTTCCGGCTGCTCGCCCCCGACGGCGACCTGCTCTTCTCCGACGTCACGCCCTACGCGCGCCGCGCCGGACACCAGGCGTGGCTGGACGACTGGGACGCCGAGAACGGCCACGAGCCGTGGTGGCGGACCGCGGCGACGATCGACCTCGCCGCCGCCGCCCGCGACGCGGGCTTCACCGACGTGCGCCAGCAGGCCCTCGGCCCCGGGAACTACCCGTGGCTGACCATCGCCCGCCGCCCGGCGGACTCCCGAGAGGAGGCGGCATGAAATCCAGACTGCTCGCCGCGGCCCCCGAGGCCCCGCAGAGCACCCGGTCCGGGACGGACGCCCTGGTGATGGACGGCGTGCGCGTGTCGCTGCCGTCCGGGCGCGGCCCCTTGCGGATCATCCGGGACGCCACGTTCCGGGTGCGCCGCGGCGAGGTCGTCGCGCTGGCCGGGGAATCCGGCTCGGGCAAGTCCACCTCGATCCTCGCGGCGCTGCGGCTGCTGCCGCCCGGCGCGGAGATCGACGGCTCGATCGTCCTGGACGGCCAGGACGTCCTGGCCACGCCCCGCAAGGAGATGCGCAGGCTCCGCGCGAGCCGCGCCCGGCTGATCTTCCAGGACCCGTGGCGCTCGCTGCACCCGATGAAGAGGATCGGCGCGCAGCTCGTGGAGTCGGCCCGCACCGCCGACCCCTCGCTGTCCAAGAAGGAGGCCGCCGAGCTGGCCGAGGCGATGCTGGCGCGCGTCGGCATCCCCGACCCGGCCTCGCGGATGGCGTCCTACCCGCACGAGGTTTCCGGCGGCCAGTCGCAGCGCATCGTCATCGCGATGGCGCTGGTCGCCAAGCCCGCGGTGCTGTTCTGCGACGAGCCCACCACCGCCCTCGACGTGACGACCCAGGCCCAGATCCTCGAGCTGCTGCGGGAGCTCAACCGGGACCTCGGCATCTCCATCGTCATCGCCACCCACGACCTCGACGTCATCAGCGACCTCGCCGACCGGCTCGTCGTCATGTACGCGGGCGAGGTCGTCGAGTCGGGGCCCACCGCCGAGGTGCTGGCCAGGCCCCGGCACCCCTACACCTTCTCGCTGCTGCGCGCCGCCCCCGGCGCGCAGACCGGCGACCGGCTGCACGCCATCGAGGGCCGCCCGCCGGGCCCGGCTGAGGAGATCTCCGGGTGCGCGTTCGCGGCCCGCTGCCCCAGTGCCGCGGACGTGTGCGCCTCGGCCCATCCCGCGCCCCGCGAGGTCGCCCCGGAACGGATCACCGCGTGCCTGCGCGCGGAGGGCTACGGCCCGATCGGAGGAACCTCATGACGCCCCAGCCGGTCGCCCGGGTCACCGACCTGGTCAAGGAGTTCCGCGTCGGCCGAGGCCGCACGCTGCGCGCCGTCGACGGCGTCTCCTTCGAGGTCCGCCGCGGCGAGACCGTCGGCCTCGTCGGCGAGTCGGGAAGCGGCAAGACGACGGTCGCCCGGATGCTCATCCGCCTGGAGGAGCCGACCGCGGGCCGCGTCGAGTTCGAGGGCCGCGACGTCACCGAACTCGGCGGCGAGGCGCTGCGCGAGGCGGTCCGGCGCAAGATGGCGATGGTCTTCCAGAACCCGTCGACCTCCCTCAACCCCTACCAGCGCATCGGCGACGTGCTCGCCGAACCGCTCAAGGTGCACAAGGTGGGCGACGCCGCCGACCGCGAGCGCGCCGTCCGGGAGATGATGGAGCAGGTCGGCCTCGACCCGGCCTTCGCCGGCCGCTACCCGCAGGAGCTGTCCGGTGGGCAGCGCCAGCGCGTCGGCATCGCCCGCGCGCTCATGCTCGACCCGTCGCTGATCGTCGCGGACGAGCCGACGGCCTCCCTCGACGTGTCCGTGCAGGCCCAGGTCGTCAACCTGCTCCAGGACCTCCAGCGCGACCGGGGCCTGGCGTACCTGTTCATCACCCACGACCTCGCGCTGGTCCGGCACCTCAGCCACCGGGTCGCGGTGATGTACCTCGGCCGGGTGGTCGAGATCGGGCCTGCCGCCGACCTGTTCGCCGACCCCGCGCACCCCTACACCGCGGTGCTCGCCTCCATGCAGCGCGACGCCGAGCACCGGATCGTGCCGCAGGGCGACATCCCGTCGCCGATCGACCGGCCGTCCGGCTGCGCGTTCCGCTCGCGCTGCCCGCTCGCCCGGGACAAGTGCGCCACCGAAACGCCCGCCCTCGCATCCGTGGCCGAGGGACGCCAGGTGGCCTGCCACTTCCCCGGAGAGCTGCGCCTGTCCGGCGCCGCGCAGCACCGCGCGCTGCCCGAGCCGCCGCCGCTGGTGCCGGCCGGCTCTGACCTGCTGACCTCGAAGAAAGGGGGCTGAGCGATGCCCGGCTTCGCCGCAGACGACCCCGTCTACCTGAACCGCCCCGAGCACCTCGACGGGCTGTTCAACGCCCTCATGGAGGTCTGCTCGGAACTGTGGGTGATGCGCGACCGCTTCACCGTGCTGGAGCACCTGCTCGCCGAGCGCGGCTCCGTCACCGCCGCGGACCTGGACTCCTTCCAGCCGGAAGGGGAGCTGGCGGCCCGCCTCGACGCCGACCGGCGCGCGTTCCTCGGCCGCGTCCTGGAGGCTGCGGCCTCGGGCGGTCCCCGATGATCGCCTACCTCGCCCGCCGCCTGCTCATGCTCGTCGTCGTCGCGTTCGGCGTCACGACGTTCCTGTTCATCCTCGCCCAGCTGTCCGGCGACGCCGCCGAACTGCTCACCCCGCCCGACGCCAGCCCGGCCGTCGTGGAGGCCACCCGGGAACGGCTCGGCCTCGACGCACCCGTCCTCGTGCAGTACTGGCACTCCCTGGTCGCCTCGGTCACCCTGGACTTCGGTCACTCCTTCGCCTTCCACCAGCCCGCCGTGACCATGGTGTTCGAGCGGATCGGCGCGAGCCTGTGGATCGTGCTCCCGGCCATCGTCCTGTCGGTGGTGATCGCGTTCGCGATCGGCCTCACCGCGGCGCTGCGGCCGAGCCGGACCGTCGGCCGGCTGATGATGGCCTCGACGTTCCTCACCGGCAGCATCCCCTACTTCTTGATGGCGCTGCTGCTGGTCCTGCTGTTCGCGGTGAACCTCCAGTGGCTGCCCGCGACCGGCAGCGAGGGCCTGATCAGCCTCGTCATCCCGGTCACCGCGCTCACCCTGGCCGCGGTGGCCACGACCGCCCGGCTCGTGCGCGGCCAGCTCCTCGACTCCTTCTCCGAAGGGCACGTGCTCACGGCGCGCTCCAAGGGCGTGCCGCCCTGGAAGGTGCTCTTCGGGCACGCGCTGCCCGGCGCGCTGCCGCCCGTGCTCGGCTGGCTCGGCATCGAGTTCTCCTTCCTGTTCAGCTCCCTGCTCGTGCTGGAGCCGCTGATGGGCTACCAGGGGCTCGGCGGCCTCCTCATCCGCAGCGTCAGCAACCAGGACTTCCCCCTGGTCCAGGCCAGCGTGTTCTGCATGGCCATGCTCATCACCCTGGTCAACATCGGTATGGACGTGATCGTCCGGCTGGTGGACCCCAGGCTGCGCGCCAAGGCGGCGGCATGACCGCACCGACCGTCAGGAGACACTCATGACCACGGCGACCCAGATCTTCAAGAAGAGTCCGGCGGGCCGGGACAGGCGGGCGAAGGCGCCGGACGCCGCCCGCAGCCGCTCGCGCGCCGCCGAGATCGCCGGCCGCGTGTGGGCCGACTCCGTCGGCCGCGCCGCCGTGGTGCTGCTGGCCGTGCTGGTGCTCATCGCGCTGTGCGCCCCGCTGCTCGCCCCCTTCGACCCCGAGCAGCAGAACCTCCAGGCCACCAGCCAGGCCCCGTCCTGGCTCGGCGGGGCGGGCGGGCACCTCCTGGGCACCGACACGCTCGGCCGCGACATCCTCAGCCGCGTCCTGTACGGGATGCGGCTCAGCATGGCCGTCGGCGTCCTCACCGCCACCGGCGCGGCCCTCATCGGGCTGATGCTCGGCCTCATCGCCGGGTACTTCGAGAACACCGCGGGCGCGGTCCTCATGCGGGTCGCCGAGATCCAGTTCGCGGTGCCCTTCGTGGCCGTCGGCGTCGCGCTGGCCGCGGTCGTCGGCCCCGGCATCGTGAAGATGATGATCATCCTCGCGGTGTGGGGCTGGGTGAACTACGCCCGCACCATCGTCAACTCGGTCTCGCAGGTCAAGCGGATGGACTTCGTCACCGCCGCCCGCACGGTCGGCGCGAAGACCCCCGCCCTGCTGTTCCGGCACATCGCGCCCAGCGTGCTCGGCCCGGTCGTCATCCTGTGGTCGACCAGCGCGGGCGTGCTCATCATGGTGGAGAGCGCGCTCAGCCTCCTCGGCCTCGGCGTCCAGCCGCCCGGGTTCTCCCTCGGCAGCATGCTCTCGGACTCGCGCTCCACGCTTCGCCTGGCCTGGTGGGCGACGGTCTTCCCCGGCATGGCCATCATGCTGCTGGTGGTCGCGTTCAACCTGCTGGGCGACGCGATCCGCGACGCGCTCAACCCGTCGGCGCGCGGCAAGGCCGACCCCGAGCTCTGGTGACCGACACGACAAGGCCCGGCCCGGAGGAACCCTCCGGGCCGGGCCTTCACGCGTGCTCAGCGGCCGTCGGGGGCGCCCAGCCAGGCCCAGCTCCGGTTGATCTCCTCGGCCGCGGCCAGGACGAGGTCGCGGTGGTGCTCGACGACGTCGGCGGTGAACCGGTGGGCGGGTCCGCACAGGCTGATCGACCCGTGCGCCTCCCCGTCGGGGCGCACCAGCGGCGCGGCGATCGAGGCGGCGTCGGACTGCCGCTCGCCGATCGACATCGCGACGCCCTCCCGGGCGATCCCGGCGAGTTCGGCGCGCAGCGCTTCCCGGTCGGTCACGGTCCGCTCGGTGAGCGGCTCCAGCGGGCCGGCCAGGACGGACTCGCGCCGGTCCTCGGGCAGGAACGCCAGGATCGCCTTGCCGGACGAGCCCGCGTGCAGCGGGAACCTGCGGCCGACCTCGACGGTCATCTTGACCTCGCGGGGGCTCTCGAACTGGGTCAGGTAGACGCGGTCGTCGCCGACCAGCCCCGAGAGCGTGGTCGTCTCGCCGGTCGCGTCGCGCAGCCTCCGCAGCACCGGGAGCGCGACGGTGCGCGCCTCGAAGCGCGACAGCGCGCTCGCGCCCAGCGCGACCGCGGCGGGCCCGAGCCGGTACCCGGCGACGCCCTCGTCGGTCTGCAGCATCTCCCGCGACACCAGCGACTGCAGGATGCGGTGCACGACGGCCTTGGACAGGCCGAGCTCCCGGCTGATCGCGCTGACGCCGAGATACTGGGGGCCGCCGACGAACAGCAGCAGCACGTCGGCGACCCGCGCAGCGGTCTCGGTGCCGGAGGGGTCGGCGGGGCGCGCGGCCGCCCGCGCGGCGGAGGTCTTGTCCGTCACGTCATGATCCTAAGGTCGGCGGGGTACGGCGAGGCCCCGCCTCCGTGCGGTGGAGGCGGGGCCGGGGGAGAGCGGTCAGCGGCCGCGGGGCACGTAGCGGCCCGAAGGGGCGCCGGTGATCTTCCCGTCGGTGAGGACGCGGGCGCCGCGCACGAAGGTGTCGGTCACCTTGGCGGTCATCGCGAAGCCCTCGAACGGCGTGTACTCCTGGGTGGACTCGGACTCGGCGGCCCGGACCGTCCAGCGCGCGTCCGGGTCGACCAGGGCGATGTCGGCGTCGAAGCCCTCGGCCAGGTCGCCCTTGGCGAGCAGGCCGTAGCGGCGGGCCGGGTTCGCCGAGGTGAGCCGGGCGATCGCCTGGAGCGACAGGCCGCGCTTCGTGCCCTCGCCGACGAGGCCGGGCAGCAGGTACTCGGCGCCGCCGAAGCCGGACTTGGCGAGGAAGATGTCGTCGCGGTCCGCGCCGAACTTCATCTCGTCCTTGCAGCACGCGTGGTCGGACACGACCCAGTCGACGTTCCCGGCCAGGACGTGGCCCCACAGCGCCTCGACGTCCTCGCGCTCGCGCAGCGGCGGGTTCACCTTGCCGCCCAGGCCGTGCGCGGTGTCCACGTCGGCCAGCAGGTGGCCGATGGTGACCTCGCGGCGGAAGTCGACGTGCGGGAACGTCCCGGCCATCGTCATCGCCGCCTCCATCGCCTTGCGCGAGGTGAGGTGCAGCAGGTTGATGTTCGGCAGGCCGGTCTCGTGCGCCAGGTAGGAGGCGATGGTGACGGCCAGGCCCTCGGAGTGCGGGGGCCGCGAGGCGCTGTAGGCGCGCAGGCCCGTCAGGGAGCCGTCCTGCTCGACGAGCTTCGTGTAGGCCGTCATGATCTCGGCCGTCTCGCAGTGCAGCGACAGCGACAGGTGCGGGGCGTAGTCGGTGAGGATCTCCCGCGCGTTCTGCACGCCGCGCATGACGAACTCGAAGTGCGCCAGGTCGTAGCGCTCGTCCGGCGGGGTCATGAGGAAGTCGCTCTGGCTGGTCGAGCGGCCGTGCAGGCCGTGGCTGCCGTAGAACATGAAGATCTTGAACGACGTGACGCCGTGCTCCTCGACGAGGTACGGGATCTCGCCGATGTGCTCGGCCGACATCGGCGCGAGGTGGAAGGCATAGTCGACGTAGGCCCTGCCGTCCGACAGGGACAGGACCTCGGGGAAGAAGTCGCGGTAGGAGCCGCCCTTGTTCAGGTAGTACTGGCCGGTCCGCATGTAGGTGAGCGCCGTGGTGACGCCGCCCTGGGCCGCGGCGCGGCTCTCGGTCGCGGTGTCCACGGACAGCTCGTTGTAGATGCCCCAGTGCTGGTGGGCGTCCACGACGCCGGGGAAGGCCAGCAGGCCGCGGCCGTCGACGACCTGGGCGGCGTCGTCGGCGGGGAGGTCCGGGGCGATGCGCACGATCTTGCCGTCGTTGATCGCGATGTCGACCGGCGGGGGCGTCCCGTCGGCGTCGCCCGGCCGGACGGCGCGGACGTTCTTCAGCAGCAGTTCGATGGACGCCATGGAAACTGTCCTCCAGGGGATCGGCGCGGGTCAGTTCGCGAGGGTGCGGGCGAGGTGGTCGGCGGCCAGGTAGGCCAGGCCGAAAGCGGGGAGCAGCCCGTTGCCGGGCAGGTAGCCGTCGGCGCCGTGGCCCGAGATCCCGGCGGCGGCGCCGCCCGCGGCGTACAGGCCGGGGACGGGCCGGTCGGCGGTGTCGACGACCGAGGCGTTCTCGTCGACGATGAGGCCGCCCTGGGTGTGGAAGAGGGCGGGCACGACCCGGACCGCGGCGTAGCGCGGCTCCAGGGGGCGCT
This sequence comes from Actinocorallia aurea, assembly GCF_054783995.1. Taxonomy (NCBI): domain Bacteria; kingdom Bacillati; phylum Actinomycetota; class Actinomycetes; order Streptosporangiales; family Thermomonosporaceae; genus Actinocorallia; species Actinocorallia aurea. The sequence goes on along the minus strand of NZ_BAAGPQ010000035.1, from coordinate 59,574 downwards.
CCCAGTGGGTGCGGCCGTGCGGGTCGGCGGTCTCGCCGCGCGCGGCCGCGGCGGACGCGGCCAGCTCGGCGGCCAGGGCCTCGGCGGGCAGGCCGGTGGCCTTGGCGAGGGCGGCGGCGTCGTCGGCCCACAGGATGCCGCCGGCGGAGTCGACGTCGCGGAAGTCCTGGAACGCCTGGCACTGGTCGTAGATCGTCTGGTCGATGACGATCCAGCCGGTCGAGCCGGGACGGGCGGCGAGCTCGGCGGCGTACTCGGAGTAGCCGCGGGTCTCGTCGCCGAAGCGGCGGCCCGTGGTGTCGAGCAGGACGCCGCCGCGAATGACCGTCGCCCAGCCGAGCAGGGTGCCCGCGCCCGCGGCGACCGCGGCGTGGCCCTGGTAGGCGTCGAGGAAGCCGGTGGCCGCGCCGAGCCGCCCGCCGATGCGCAGGGCGTCGCCGCGCGAGTGCTCGCCGCCCTGGTAGAGGGCGCCGGCGATCTCGGGCATGTGCTCGGCGACGAGCTCGCGGTCTGCGCCGTAGCCGTTGGTGGCGAGCAGGACGGCCCGGGTCGGGATCTCCTCCGCGGTGCCGTCGGGCAGGGTCACGACGGCGGCGCGCACCGCGCCCGTCGCGTCGGTGAGCACGTCGGTGAGCCGGGCCGGGACGAGCAGGTCGATGCCGGGGTGCTCGCGCACGCGGCGGGCCAGGTGGTCGATCACGGACGAGCCGTGCCTGCCCGGCAGGGAGTGGCAGCGCGGCACGGAGTGGCCGGGGTAGTTGAAGTCGGTCACCAGCGACAGGGGCAGGCCGACCCCGTCGGCGAGCCACTCCACGAGAGGGGCGCTGACCGCGGCGAGGGTCCCGGCGAGGCGCGCGTCGGCCTTGCCCTTGGTCTTGGCCATGATGTCGGCGACGAACGCCTCGGGGGAGTCGGCGACGCCCTCGGCGGCCTGCCAGCGCGATCCCGCGCCGGGGAACATGGCCGTCGACATCGAGGTGTTGTTGCCGCGGCGGAAGTGCTCGCTGCACTCGACCACGAGCACGCTCAGGCCGTGCTCGGCCGCGCGCAGGGCGCCGGCGAGGCCGCCGCCCGCCCCGGCGACCACGAGGTCGGGGCCTTCGAACTCCGGTGCGCTCATCGCGTCAGTTCCGTGCCTTCCTGCTGCGCACCGCCTCGTCCGGCGGTGTGGTTTCCGTTCCGCTCAAAGGAACGGGTATCTGGCTACGGCTTATCGTGACATCTGTCGACCTTCCTGGTCAATATCCTGCGCAAACTTGACGATACGCCATGAACAGTGCGAACTTGGGCCTCCTGGGCCGGAGTGCGACACCGGCCTTGGCATGAGATCGTTCCGCTAGCAGGAACGCATCGGCCGCAGGAACGACCGACACAGACGACACGAAGGAAGTGCACGCCATGGCAGGCGCCCTGGAAGGCCTGCGGGTCATCGACACCGCCACGCTGTTCGCCGGTCCCCTCGCCGCCACCCTGCTCGGGGACTTCGGCGCGGAGGTCGTCAAGGTCGAGCACCCCAAGGGCGACCCCGTCCGCAGCCACGGCGCGAGCAAGGACGGCGTGGGCCTGTGGTGGAAGATGATCGGCCGGAACAAGAAGGCGATGACGCTCTACCTGGGCTCCCCGGAGGGCCAGGAGGTCTTCCGCGCGATGGTCGCCGACGCCGACGTCGTCATCGAGAACTTCCGGCCGGGCACCCTGGAGAAGTGGGGCCTCGGCTACGACGAGCTGAGCCGCATCAACCCGCGCCTCGTGCTCGCCCGCGTCACCGGCTTCGGCCAGTTCGGCCCCTACTCCGGCCGTCCCGGATTCGGCACCCTCGCCGAGGCGATGAGCGGGTTCGCCGCCATCACCGGCGAGCCCGACGGCCCGCCCACCCTGCCGCCCTTCGGCCTCGCCGACGGCATCACCGCGCTCACCACGGCCTTCGCCGTCATGACCGCGCTGAAGGCCCGCGAGAGCACCGGCCGCGGCCAGGTCGTCGACATGGCCATCATCGAGCCGATCCTCACCCTGCTCGGGCCGCAGATCATCGCCTACGACCAGCTCGGGATCCTCCAGGAGCGCACCGGGAACCGGTCGTCCAACAACGCGCCCCGCAACACCTACCGGACCAGTGACGGCAAGTGGGTCGCGGTGTCCACCAGCGCCCAGTCCATCGCCGAGCGCGTCATGCGGCTCGTCGGCAGGCCCGAGTTCATCGACGAGCCGTGGTTCGCCTCCGGCGCGGAGCGCGCGAAGCACGCCGACGAGCTCGACGCGGCCGTCGGCGACTGGATCGCCGAGCGCGACCGCGCCGCGGTCATCGCCGCCTTCGAGCAGGCCCAGGCCGCCGTCGCGCCGATCTACGACGCCGCCGACGTGCTCCAGGACCCCCAGTTCGCCGCCCTCGGCTCGATCGCCACGGTGCTGGACGACGAGCTCGGCCCGGTCCGCATGCAGAACATCCTGTTCCGCCTCTCGGAGACCCCCGGCGAGATCCGCACCACGGGCCCGGCCCTCGGCGCGCACACCGAGGAGATCCTCGCCCGCTACGGCGTCACCGGCGAGCGCCTGGCCGAGCTGCGCGCCAAGGGCGTCGTCAAGTGATCAGGTCCTGGCTGTACGTGCCGGGGGACCGGCCCGACCGGATCGGCAAGGCCCTCGGCGGCCCCGCCGACGCCGTCGTCATCGACCTTGAGGACGCCGTCGCCCCCGCGGACAAGGACGCGGCCCGCCGCGTCGCGCTGGACGTCCTGGCCGACGGGCGGCCCGCCTATGTCAGGATCAACGATCCCGCCACCGGGCCCGGCCGCGACGACGTGGCCGCGCTGGCCGCCGCGCCCGGCGCGCTCGCGGGCGTGCGGGTGCCCAAGTGCGAGGACCCCGGCGAGCTGCGCCGCACCGCCGACGCGCTCGGCGTGCCGGTCTTCCCGCTGGTGGAGTCCGCGCTGGGCGTCGAGAACGCCTACGCGCTGGCGACCGCGCACCCGATGGTCGGCGGGATCTCCCTCGGCGAGGCGGACCTCGCCGCCGACCTCGGCGGTGACCGGACCGCGCTGGCCTGGCCGCGCTCGCGCGTCGTCGTCGCGGCCCGCGCGGCCGGGCTGCCGAGCCCGGCGCAGAGCGTCTGGACCGCCGTGCGCGACCTCGCCGGGCTGCGCGCCGACACCGAGGCGGGCCGCGCCGCAGGATTCCTCGGCCGCTCGGTGATCCACCCCGCGCAGATCCCCGTCGTGCACGAGGTGTGCGCCCCCGACCCGGAGGAGACCGCCTGGGCGCGCGACCTGCTCGCCCGCGCCGAAGGCGGCGGAGCGGCCTGGGTCGACGCCGCCGGGCGGTTCGTCGACCGGGCCGTCCTGGAACGCGCCCGCCGCGTCGCCGCTCTGGCCGACGCCGCCCGCTGACCCGCCACCGACCCCACCGACCGCTCACCGAGCCGTCCGAACGCGAGAACGAGGAATGCCGATGTCCCAGTCCACCCACCGCGATCCCCTGCTGGCCGCCGTGGCCGGCGGCGTGCGCCTGATCGAGCTGGGGCAGCCGTTCTTCACCGGCATGCCCTGCTCGCCCAACCACCCGGGCTTCCGGATGACGCTCATCCGCCGCCACGGCGACATGGAGCGCCCCGACGGCGGTTCGGCCGCCAACGAGATCATCGTCACGGGCGGCCACGTCGGCACCCACATCGACGCGCTCTCACACGTCAGCCATTGCGGCGAGCTGCACGGCGGCGTCGACGCGGCCGAGGCGCAGAAGGGCGGCGTGTTCAGCGCGCACGGCGCCGAGACCCTGCCCGGCCTGCTGCGCCGCGGCGTCCTGCTGGACGTGGCCGCCGTCCACGGCGTGCCGACGCTGCCCGCCGGGTACGGCGTCACCGTCGCGGACCTGGAGGCCGCCGCCGAGCGGGCGGGCGCCGAGCCGGGCGAGGGCGACGTCGCGCTGATCCGCACCGGCTGGGCCCGCAACTTCGGCGACGCCGACACCTACCTGAGCAAGGCCGCGGGCGTGCCCGGCGCGACCGTCGAGGCGGCCGAGTGGCTCGCCGCGCGCAAGATCGCCGCGACGGGCGCCGACACCACCGCCTACGAGCAGATCCCGGCGGGCGCGGGCCACGCCGTCCTGCCCGTGCACCGGGTGCTGCTGGTGGAGAACGGCATCTACATCATGGAGCACCTCAATCTTGAGGACCTGGCCGAGCAGGGCGTCCACGAGTTCGTGTTCCTGCTCGCGCCGCTGCGCATCAAGGGCGGCACCGGCTCCCCGATCCGCCCCCTCGCGGCGGTGAGCGCGTGAGCACCGCGGTCCAGCGCCTCGGCGCCTTCGCCGCCGGAGTCCGCGCCGAGGGCCTGCCCGCCGAACTGCGCGCCGACGCCGCCCGCCGCGTCCTCGACGTGCTCGGCAACAGCTTCGCCGCGACGAACGAGGCGCCCGCCATGGCCGTCGGCGCGCTCGTCGCCGAGTGGGGCGGCGCAGGCCGCTCCACCGCGCTCGGCCAGGCCGGACCCCTGCCGGAACCGAGCGCCGCGCTCCTCAACGGCACCCTCGCCCACTCCCTGGACTTCGACGACACCCATCTGCCGTCGGTGCTGCACCCGTCGGCGTCGGTCGTGCCCGCGGCCCTGGCCGTCGCCGAGGCGCGCGGCGCGTCGGGCGCACAGCTCCTCGACGCGATCGGCGTCGGCGTGGAGATCGCCGTCCGGGTCGGCATGGCCGGGTACGACCCGGGCCTGGGCAACTCGGTGTTCTTCGAGCGCGGCCTGCACGCCACGGCGATCTGCGGCGCGCTCGGCGGCGCGGCGGCGGGCGCGATGCTGTCCGGGCTGGACGCCGAAGGCGTCGCGCACGCCATCGGGATCGCCTCCAGCATGGGGTCGGGCCTGCTGGAGGCCAACCGCACGGGCGGCACCGTCAAGCGGGTGCACTGCGGCTGGGCGGCGCACGCCGCCGTCACCGCCGCCGGGCTGGCGCGGACGGGGCTGACCGGTCCGCCGACCGTGCTGGAGGGCAGGTTCGGCCTGCTCCAGGCGTTCTGCGGCGACCAGTACCACCTCGGCCCGCTGCTGGACGGGCTCGGCGAGCGGTGGGAGCTGCCGGGGATCTTCTTCAAGCCCTACCCGTGCAACCACTTCACCCACGCCGGGATCGACGCGGCCCGGCGGCTGCGCGCACGGGGCCTGGACCCGGCCCGGATCGAGCGGATCGACCTCGGCGCGCCGACCCCCGTGCTCCGGACGATCGGGGAGCCCCGCGAGGACAAGATCCATCCGAAGTCCGGCTACCACGCGGCGTTCTCCGGCCCCTACACGGTCGCGGCGGCGCTGCTCGGCGGGGGCGGGCTCGGCCTGTTCCACGAGGACTTCACCGACGAGGCCGCCGCCGACCCCGCGCGGCTCGCGCTCGCCGCGAAGGTGCACTGCGCGCCGGACGCCCGGTGCGACGAGATCTTTCCGCACCAGTTCCCCGCGGTCCTGCGCGTCACCCTGGACACCGGCGAGGTCCTGGAGGAGCGGGTGGACGTCAACCGGGGCGGCCCCGGGGACCCGCTGAGCGCCGACGAGCTCGCCCTGAAGTTCCGGCTCAACGCGACCCGGCTCCTCTCGGAGGCCGAGGCGGACGAGGTGACCGCGCGCACCTACGGCCTGCCCGACGCGCCCGATCTCGCGGCCTTCACCGGTGCGCTGAGGGCCCCGGCGTCCCGCTGATCCGGCGCCCTCCCGTCGCGGTCACCCGCGAGGCGGCGGGAGGGCCCCTTCCCCACGGCGATTCCGGATGGGGCCCTGTCTTCACTGGCATGAAACTCTCACTTTGGGAGTCTTGTTTGTGAGGAGGTGGGCGTTTACTTTCGGGGCGAACCCGGCGAAGGGAACGTCACCGTGTCCGCTGAAACGCCCGAACTGCCGATCCACCGCGAGGAACCGCTGGACCCGCCCCCCGGGCTGGGCGCCTTCCGCGCCGAGGCGCCCGCGCGGGTGCGGCTCCCCGACGGGAGCGGCGCCTGGCTCGTCGTGGGGCACGCCGACGTGCGCGGCCTCCTCGCCGATCCGCGCCTCAGCGCCGACGACACCCACCCGGCCTACCCGACGCTGCTGCCGGTCCCCGCGGAGAAGGGCGCGCTGTCGTTCCTGCGCTTCGACGACCCCGACCACGGCAGGATGCGCAGGATGCTCGCCGCCGAGTTCACCGTCCGGCGGATCAACCTGCTGCGCCCGTCGATCGAGGAGGCCGTGGACCACCTCCTGGACGACATGCTCGCCAAGGACCGCAGGGCCGACCTCGTCGTGGACTTCGCGCTGCCGCTGCCCTCCCTGGTGATCTGCCTCCTGCTCGGCGTCCCCTACGCCGACCACGAGTTCTTCCAGGCCAAGAGCCTCGACTTCCTGAACGTCGAACTCGACCCCGAGGTCGCGACGGCCTCCGTCGCCGAACTCGACGCCTACCTGGCCCGGCTCGTCGCCGCGAAGGTCGCCGAGCCGACCGACGACCTGCTCGGCCGGGTGGCCGCCGCCCAGGTGGCGACCGGGAACCTCACCGAGGAGGAGCTGGTCCTCATGGCCCGGCTGCTGCTCATCGCCGGGCACGAGACCACCGCCAACATGCTGTCGCTCGGCACCTACACCCTGCTGAGGTCGCCCGATCAGCTCGCCCTGCTGAAGGCCGACGCCGAGCACGCCCCGGCGGTGACCGAAGAGCTCCTGCGCTACCTGTCGATCGTGCACTTCGGAGTGGCGCGGACCGCGCGCGAGCCCGTCGAGGTCGGCGGCGTCACGATCGGCGCGGGCGAGGGCGTCCTCATGTCGCTGGCGGCGGCCAACCGCGACGCGGCGCACTTCGGCGCGGCCCCCGACACGTTCGACGCGACCCGCCCGCCCGGCCACCATGTCGCGTTCGGGTTCGGGATCCACCAGTGCATCGGGGCGGCGCTGGCCCGGCTGGAGATGAACGTCGCGCTGCCCCGCCTCTTCGCCAGGGCTCCCGGACTGGCCCTGGCGATCCCGCCGCAGGACGTGGTCTTCCGGCCCGAGCAGTTCGTCTACGGGGTCGCCTCCCTGCCCGTCACATGGTGAGGCTCCGGGCGGATCTGACCGCCTGCCGGGGCGCGGGCCAGTGCGTCTTCACCGCGCCCGAGCTGTTCGACCAGGACGACGAGGAGGGCAGGGTCGTGCTCCTGCCCGTGGCCGGCCCCGATCCGGAGCGGGCGGCCCGCGCCGTGCAGGCCTGCCCGAACCGGGCGCTCACCCTGGAGTGAGGATCAGGGCACGCGGGCGATGAAGCCGTGCATGCAGATGTCCTCGACCCGGGCGCGCTGGTCCTCGGGGATGTTCGGGCGCCAGAGCGGCAGCGGGCTCACACCCGGCTCGATGAGTTCGAGGCCCTCGGCGAACGCGGCGATCTCCGTCGAGGTGCGCACCCGGAACGGGATTCCGCTCTGGGTGTTCACCTTTTCGTGCGCCTCGGGGCCGCCGGGCAGGTCGTCGCTGCTGGCGTGGGAGAACACGATGTGGCTTCCCGGCGCGAGCGCCTCGCGGAGCGTCCGGAAGATCCTGGCGGCCTTCTCGTCGTCGACCATGAAGTGGAAGACCGCGAGCAGGATCAGCCCGACCGGCTTCGACATGTCGATCGTCTCGTGCAGCCCGGGAAGGCCGAGGATGTGCTCGGGGTCGTCCAGGTCGGCTTCCAGGTAGGCGGTCCTGCCCTGGGCGGAGCTGTTCAGCAGCGCCCTGGCGTGCACCAGGACGATCGGGTCGTTGTCGATGTAGACGACGCGGCTCTCGGGCGCGGACTGCTGCGCGATCTCGTGGACGTTGCCCGCGGACGGCAATCCGGCGCCGACGTCGAGGAACTGTCGGATCCCCGCGTCCTCGGCCAGATAGCGCACCGCGCGGTGCAGGAACCGCCGGTTCTCGATGGCCGACATCCGAATGGTCGGGAACAGTTCGGCGACGACGCGGGCGGACTCGCGGTCGGCCTCGAAGTTGTCCTTGCCGCCGAGCCAGTAGTCGTATCGGCGCGCCGGGTGCGCACGGGAAGCGTCGATACCCCCAGGTACCTCTTCAATATCCACAAACCGCATTCTCCTGTAAATCAGGAGCGTTTGGTACATGATCGACTAAGGCCCTCGAAAGATCGTTCCCCCGCCCCCTCCTCCCAGAAGGCAGCCGGCATGGACCTGCACTACAGCCCGTTCGACTTCGCCATCCAGAAGGACCCGTACCCCGTGTACAAGCGGATGCGGGAGGAGGCGCCCGTCTACCGCAACGAAGAGGACGACTTCTACGCGCTGTCCAGGCACGCCGACGTGGTCGCCGCGCTGAAGGACTCCGAAAGGTACTCCAGCAAGAACGGCCTCCGCCTTGAGCCGGCGTTCTGGGGCCCGCAGGCCGAGCAGATCTTCTCCTTCGTGGCGATGGACCCGCCCCGGCACACCCGGCTGCGCTCACTGGTGCAGAGCGCGTTCACCAACAAGCGCGTGCAGGCGCTGGAGCCGCGGCTGCGCGAGATCGCCAAGGCCCACCTGGAGCCGCTGCTGTCCGGCGACACCTTCGACCTCATCCACTTCGCCGGGGGCTTCCCGACCGACGTCATCTCCGAGCTCGTCGGCGTGCCGGAGTCCGACCGCGCGAAGGTGCGGGACCTGGGCATGGCCATCATGTACCGCGAGCCGGACGGCGGTCCCGTCAAGGACCTGCCGCCGTCGGCGATGGCCGCGGTCGGCGCGCTCGTCGGCTACTACACCGAGCTGACCATCGACCGCGCCAAGGTCAGGCAGGACGACCTGCTCTCCGGCCTGCTCGACGCGGCCGAGGGCGAGGACAGGCTGACCCCCGAGGAGGTCGTGTCCATCCTCATCCTCCTGGTCGGCGCGGGCATCGAGACCACCATGCTGCTGCTCGGCAACGCCTGGCACGGCGCCTGGTCGCACCCCGACCAGAAGGCGCTCGCGCTCGGTGGCCGGATCGACGACTGGGTCGAGGAGACCCTGCGCTTCGACCCGCCGTCGCAGACCATCGCGCGCACCACGGTCGCCGACGTCGAGGTGCACGGGACCGTCATCCCCGCCGAGTCGCGCGTCCTGCTGATGACCGGCGCCGCCAACCACGACCCCGCGGTGTTCGAGAACCCCGACGCGTTCGTGCTCGGCCGCGACACCTCGGGCTCCCTGGCGTTCGGCTACGGCCGCCACCACTGCCTGGGCTCCATCCTGGGCCGGCTGGAGGCCAGGATCGCGCTCCAGACGCTCAGCTCCGCCATCGCCGACTACGAGATCGACGAGGCGAGCGCCGTCCGCGTCGGCTCGTCGAACAACCGGGGCTTCGCCTCCCTGCCGACGGGCTTCACCAGGCGCTGACCGGCGAAGGGCCCGGCAGCGCCGCCGGGCCCTCCACCCAGGGGTCAGGGCAGGAAGCTGGTGTGCGCGATCTCGACGGAGATGCCCGCCGCGCGGTGCAGCGAGACCATCGGCGACACCGAGGCGAGGCGGGAGAAGCCGGCCGCGTCCATCTGGGCGCCCGCCGAGGGCACGTCGCCGGTGAGGAAGACCGGGTAGAAGGGCGTGCTGGTCGTCGTGCACGCGTTCTGCGGCAGCGCCGGCGACTGCGTGACGACGCTGACGTACGGGTCGTCGGTGTCGCCCAGCTCGACGGTCTCGTGCACGAACACCGAGGAGCCGTTGGACAGGTCCCAGGGCATGTCGTAGGACACCTCGGGGGAGAAGGAGATCCCGGAGACCGACGCGACCTGCGTGCGCACCGCGGCGATCGGGCACGGCAGGATCGAGATGTTGCGGACCGCGCCGAGGTCGATGCCGGGCGGCTGCCCGGCGTCCTGGCCGCCCGGCGCGGCCGAGACCTCCACCAGCTGGACCAGCACGCCGCCCGCGCCCTTCCAGAACGCGAACGCGCCGCTGTCGGAGACCCGCTGGAAGCCCGCGTTCGACATCCTGGCGGCCGCGTCGTCGACGTCGGCGACGTCGTAGGACAGGTACGGCCTGGCCTGCGTGGGGGTCGCGGCCCAGGGGCCCGGCGCGGGGGCCTGCAGGAGCTCGATGTTCGGCGCGCCGCGCAGCGTGCGGGCGCGGCGGACGTCCACCCGCGAGCTGCCGAAGCCCGCGACGGCCACGACGGGCTGGGTGGTCCTGATCTGGGTGAACCGGTTGCCGGTGCCCGCTCTCAGGTACCGCACCGCCGCGTCGATGTCGGCGACGGCGAAGCCGATGTGGTCGGGCGCCCCGAGCGGGCCGCTCACGCCGGGCCGGTCGGCCGTGTCCTCGGTCATCGCCGTGCCGGGGAACGCCAGCGCGAGCACCGGCACCAGCCCCAGGGCCAGAGCGCGCGCGATCTTGGGAACCTTCACGAATCTCTCCATGACGTGTCTGCTGACCGCGCCGCGCGGCGCCCTCCGAAAGCGCGCGCGACCACGGGACGGCATCGAGCCGTCGCGGTCAGTACGGGGGGACCGCCCGTTAATGTCCCGGTCGGCCACGTTGGGTGATGATTAAATCACTTCAAGCAGCCAATGTTGCAGAAATCGCAGGATTGGTCACTCTGTGAGAGTTTCTGGGGCTTCCGGCGGGTGCTAAAACCCGTCGCCCTTCCCTCCGGACAGGGCTAGGCTCGGCGCGTCCCCCGCCGCCCCCAAGGAGGCGCAGGAGATGGACGTGCTACTCGACATCGAGACCCAGGACCCCGACGACGTGCTGGCGTTGTGCCTGCTCGCGGGGCATCCCCGAGCGGAGCTGCGCGCGGTGACGGTCACGCCGGGCTCCGCCGACCAGATCGGGCTCGTCCGCCGGGTCCTCGCCCTGCTGGGGCGGCCGGACGTGCCCGTCGGAGGCGCCGACCCGGAAAACGGGCGGGAATATGTGTCGGGGTTCCACCGGCGCTGGCTCGGCTCCTGGCGCCCGGCCGATCCCGACGGCCCCGCCGTCACCGTGCTGGCGGACGTGCTGCGCGCGCGTCCGCGGGCCGTGCTCGTCACGGGAGGCCCACCGCACCACTTGGGCGCGCTGCTGGAGGAGCGCCCGGACACGCGGCTCGACAGGTGGGTCGCGCAGGGCGGCTTCGCCGGTGACGCGCTCGTGCCGCCGGAGCACCGGCTGCCCAAGTTCGCGGGGCGCGACGTGTGCCCCACGTTCAACTTCAACGGCGCGCCGCGGGCGGTGCTGCGCGCGCTGGCCCCCGAGGCGCCCATCGCCCGCCGCGACCTCGTGGGCAAGAACGTCACGCACGCGATCCGCTACGACCGGGCGTTCCACGAGCGCGTCGCGCCGCACGCCGAGGGGTCGCCGTCGCTCGCGCTCATCCACCGCGGCATGGAGCTGTACCTGCGGCGCCGCCGCGACGGCAAGCTCCTGCACGACCCGGCGGCAGCCTGCTGCGCGCTCGTCCCGGACCTCGCCGTCTGGGCCGAGGCCGAGATGCGCCGCGAGCCCGGCGGCTGGGGCGGGCGTCCCGCCGAGGGCACCCGCACCTTCCTCGCCACCGCCCTCGACCACGAGGCGTTCTTTCGCGTGTTCACCGGCCGGGACTGACCTCCGCTTCGCCGGGCGCGAGAGAACCCGCGTGCGCGGCGCCCGCCCGTCGGCAAGACTGCCGGGATGCTCACCGCACGCGCAGCCCTGCTCCTGGACCAGCTCGACATCGCCGAAGCGCTTCTGGAGTACCACCTGGACGGCCTGGGGGACGCCGAGTGCCTCTGGGAGCCGTCTCCGGTGTCCTGGACCATCCGGCCGGACGGCGCGGGAGGGTGGACCGCGGACTGGGCGGAGACCGAGCCCGAGCCCGTGCCGACGCCGACCATCGCCTGGCTGATGTGGCACATCGGGTTCTGGTGGACGACGGCGGCGGGGGAGTGCTTCGGCGCGGGCGCGCCCGGCCGGGCGGAGATCGCCTGGCCGGGGTCGGCGGACGCGGCGGCCGCGTGGCTGCGCGGGCTCGCGGCGGAGTGGCGCGAGCGCCTCGCGGAGGTGTCGGACGCCGAACTCGACGGAAGGACCGTCACCCTGTTCGGGCTGGACCGGACGCTCGCGCAGGCGGCGGCCTGGGTCAGCGTCGAGCTGGTGAAGAACGTCGCCGAGATCGGGTCGCTGCGGCTGCTGCACGCGGCGCTCGGCTCGGCGGGGCGGTGAGGCCGGCGGCCGGGGCGAGGGCGCGGAGGCGTTCGGCATCGCGGATCGCGGCGCAGCCGTGGTCGTTGTTGAAGTAGACGTAGGCGCGGGTGAAAGGGCCGCCGTCGGCGAGGCGGTCGAGCCAGGTGCGCAGGGCTCGGTCGCCGTAGTGGGGGCGGGGGGAGGCGGTGCCCTCGTGCAGGCGCAGATAGGCCCAGTCGGCGGTCGCCCACAGCGGGTTCTGGGGGCGGCCGAGGCGGTCGGCCCAGGCGAGGGCCGCGCCGCGCGCCTCCAGGACGGCCCGGACGTCGTCGGTCCACCAGGACGGATGGCGGAACTCCACCGCGAGGCGCACGCCCCGGGGGAAGGCGCGCAGGCAGGCGTCCAGACGGTCGGGGTCGGCCCGCAGCGTCGGCGGGAGCTGGAGGAGGACGGGCCCCAGAGCGGCGCCCAGCCCTTCGGCGGCCCGCATCAGCCGCGCGACGGGTTCGACGGGCTCGCGCAGCCGCTTCATGTGCGTCAGGTAGCGGCTCGCCTTGACGGCCATGACGAAGCCTTCCGGAACCGTTCCCTTCCAGTCCGCGAACGTCTCCCGGCCGGGCAGCCGGTAGAACGCGTTGTTGTTCTCGACCGTGCGAAACCGTTCGCCGTAATAGGCGAGCCAGCCCTTCTTGGCGACGTCCCGCGGATAGAACCGCCCCCGCCAGTCGTCATACATCCACCCGGACGTCCCCACCAGCACCTCGTCCATCCGTCGAGCACCCCCCTCGCGCACCTCGTCCCGGGCACCGGGTCGTGCGGTGCCGGGCCCCGCGGGGCCCGGGTCCGATACTGGGGGCGTTTCCGGAGGAAAGGCTGGGGAAGCTCAAGTTTCGGTCAGATGCCTCGGGCCAGGAGGACCACCCCGGTCGTGGCGGCGAGCCTGTCCTTGGAGATCTCCTGGTATTCGGGGGAGTGGGCCCAGCGGCGGAAGGCGTCGGCGTCGCGGAAGGACATGAGGATGACCTTCTCGTAGGACCACTCGCCCTCGATGACCTCGGGCTTCTCGTCGGCGGACAGGAGCCTTCCCTCGTAGGAGATGAGGACGTCCATGAAGCCCCGGACATAGGCGTCGTAACGCGCCCGGTCGTGGATCGCTATCTGTGCCACCGCGTAGACCGTCATGTGGACAAAGTAACGAATGCGGTTCGGTTGTGCCAGGTATGCGGTGATTCACGGTAAGACGGGAGGACTGCGGCGTGCGGAGGTGTTGTGGGAGGGACGATGCGGGCCTACCGGCTCGGCGAATGGCTGGCGGAACCCGGATTCGCGGAGGTGCCGGTGCCCGAGCCGGGACCGGGCGAGGCCCTGGTGCGGGTGGCCGGATGCGGGCTGTGCCACTCGGACCTGGCGATGCAGGGGATCACCGCCGACGTCGGCAGGGCGCTCGGCTGGCACGCTCCCTTCACCCTCGGGCACGAGACCGCCGGGCACGTCGCCGCGGTGGGGCACGGCGTCCACGGGGTGGCCGAAGGCGACGCGGTGGCCGTGGTGTCGCCCGCGTCCTGCGGCTCCTGCCGGTTCTGCGCCCGCGGCCTCGACAGCGTCTGCCCCGAGCGGCCCTACGGGCGCGGGTACGGCCGCGATGGCGGGCTCGCCGAGTACGTCCTCGTGGAGGACGCCGTCCGGGCGCTGGTAAGGCTCGCGCCCGGCTTGGACCCGGTGACGGCCGGTCCGTACACCGACGCGGGCGCGACCTCCTACCACGCGGTCAAGCGGGTGCTCCCGCGCGTCCCCGACGGAGGGACCGCCGTCGTCATCGGCGTGGGCGGGCTCGGCGGGTTCGCCGTGCAGTTCCTGCGGCTGCTCACGGGAGCCCGGATCGTCGCCGTCGACACCGACCCCGACGCCCTCGCCCGCGCGCTCGAACTCGGCGCCCACGAGACGATCGTCGGCGGCCGGGGTGTCGTCCGCGCCGTGCGCGAGCTGACGGGGCACGGAGCCGACGCCGTCCTGGACTTCGTCGGCGCGGACGCCACCCTGCGCGCCGGCGTCGGGTCGGTCGCCCCCGGCGGCGCGTTCGGCCTTGTCGGAGCGGGGGGCGGCACCTACGACCGCCCATGGTTCGGCGGCCTCCCTAAGGACGCGGAGATCTTCACCTTCCAGGGCTCGTCCGTCGCCGACCTCCGCGAGGTCCTCGCCCTCGCCGCCTCCGGCGACCTCCGCAACGATGTGGCCCTCTACCCCTTCTCCGACACCCCCGCCGCCTACGCGGCCCTCCGCGAGGGCGCCCTGGCGGGCCGCGCCGTCATCTCCCTCATCTGACCCTCCCCTGGCGCGGGGAGCCGCAGCCGGAACGAAGGACCGCGTGAAATTCGACGTACCGGAAAACCCGCGCCTACCTGGGGATACGTACGTCGTGGACGGCCCGTGGCCAATGCGGCGAAACGCTTTCCCATCCTTTGTCGGGGGGCGCGGGACATCGGAGTATTCCGGCTTCTAAAGAATTGATCAAAGGGCCCCGCGCGGACTTCGCGGGGCGGCCGGGAGGGCAGGAAACGCGCGGATCCCGCGGTGCCTACCGCGCGCCGCCGTCCGGGCGGCCCGACCGCGGGGAGGCCGAGGAGGGCGTGTGAAGGTGAACCGGCGGGCGGCGCTGGCGTTGTGCGGCGCGGTCCTGGCAGGCGGTGTGGCGGCGACGGCAGCCCCCGCGGCGGCGAACATCGTGCGGGCGGCTGATCCCTACTCCGACAAGTGGGGTGTCATCGGCCGCAACTCGATCGGGTCGCCCGTCGCCGAGCTGCGCTTCGGACCCTGGGGGCGCACCACCGCCACCCCCGCGGCGACCCAGCCGCCGCCCTCCGGCCGCGGCAGCCTCGGGCTCCTGGTCGCGGCGGGCCCCAACCCGGGCACCGCCACCGACGACGAGAAGATCGCCTACGGCAACGAGACGGACTTCGCCGGATTCCGGATCGCCGACATCCGCGCCCTCCGGTACTCCATCTTCACGGCGATGGACTCGATCGAAGGGGTGTCCCTGCCGAGGATCTCCTTCGAGATCGACCCGAAGCTGGACAAGAACGTCACCTACTCGACGCTCGTCTACCTGCCGGACCGCTCGGCGAGCCCGTCGGCCCCGGCGTCTCCGGGCCCCGGCCGGTGGCAGACCTACGACGCCGCGGCCGCCGGCGGGGCCTGGTTCGCCACCGGCACGACCGGCGCGACGATCGGCTGCACCCTGGCGCAGCCGTGCACCTTCTCGCACGCGAAGGAGAAGCTGCCGAAGGCCGTCGTCACCTACGCCGTCCAGTTCCAGAAGGGCCGCGACAACGCCTTCATCGGTGCCGTCGACGCCCTCCGCATCAACAGCACCCTCTACGACTTCGAACGCGAAGGAGTCCGCAGGCGCCCGATCTGAACCGTCGCGGCGCGGCGACCGAGAGGACGGGGCCGTGCCCCCTGCCCTCCAGGGCAGGGGGCACGGCGTTCTCGGTTCGGGCGTCCGGGGCCGGGCCCCGGGCCGGGTCCCCGAGCCGGGCCCCTGTCCAGGCCGGGTCCCCGGGCCGGGCCCAGGGCCCGGTTCAGGCGTCCCGGCCGGGCGTCCGGTCGGGGGTGCTGCGGGCGGCCCGGCGGGCCAGCGCCAGGGCGGTGAGGGCGCCGAGGGTGGCGGAGGCGCCTTCCAGGCGGGAGCGGCCCGTCGGGGTCTGCGCCGCGGTGCGCGCGCGCTCGACGGTGCCGGTCACCACGGGATGGGTGAGGACGGTGCGGCCCTGGCTGACGGCCCCCTCACCGAAGGAACGAGCGGCCCGCAGGGCGCGGTCCTTACGCGCGACCGGGCGGTGCGCTCGGCGGGACCGGGCCCAGGCCAGCGCACCGAGCGCGAGCGCGCCCGCCGCGAGCGCGACGCCCTTGCCGCGCTCCGGACGGCGCGCGGCATGACCCGCCTTCTCCCGGGCGGCGCGCAGGTGGTCGCGGGCGGAGGCGTCGGCCTTGTCGGCGAGCAGCGTGACGGTCTGCCCGAGCGTGCGCCGCGTGCTGTCGATCTCCTGGTGGACGGCCTCGGCCTCGCGATCCCGCGTCGCCGTGGTCCCCAGGTTCTCGCTGGTCATCGTGTGCCTCTCTGCTGTCGGACGGTCGGCGGGACCCGGCTCCTGGCCGGGGCCCTCGTCAAGGAATCTTCCCCATCACGTAAAGATAAACACATTTCTTCCGAGATTGTGCCGTGATCTGAAAGATCGCCTTCCGTGATCTGCTCACTCTCTGTGCACAATGGCGTGATCCACATCTCTTTTCAGTAAATCGTGATTCAAGGAATGGTCAAGGGGAATGTATCGCTGCGACACCAATCGTGAGTGGAGAGGCATATGACCGTCGCAGGGATCATCACCGCCATCGTCATCGGCGCGATCGTCGGGATGCTGGGCCGGCTGGTTCTGCCGGGTCGCCAGCCGATCGGCGTTCTGCTGACCGTGGGCGTCGGCATCCTCGCCGCGCTCCTGGGCACCGCGCTGGCCCAGGAAGTCGGCGTGGCCGTCACCGACGGCGTCGACTGGATCGAGCTGGCCTTCCAGATCGGCCTGGCGGCCGTCGGAGTCGGGCTCGTCTCGGCGCTGCGCGGCGGCAGGTCGCGCACCGGCCGCTACTGACCGGTCCCGCGCGGCGCGGTCCCGATCGCGCCGCCCCGCAGACGCCGCACCCGACCTTGAAGGCGGGTGCGGCGTCCTTCGCGTCGGCAAGGCGATGGTGTTGGCAGGGCGCGGCAAGGCGATCCGGCAAGGGCGGAACGCGGAAAACCGGTTGCCCGCGAGGTGCCGGGATGAGATGTTCTCACTATGAGAGTAAAGAGGAAGGCGGTCGCCGAGCAGACCGTGGCGATCCTTGAGGCGGGGTCCTACCGGGTCGGCGGACGGACCGTCGCGCTCGACGTGCCGCGCGCGGTGGCCGCGGCCCGGCTCGTCCAGCCGGGAGGGTTCGCGGCGCCGCGGCGCGGTCCGCACGGCACCGTCGTCGAACTGACCCCGGAGACGACGCTGGAGGCGGCGCGCAGGCTCGGGCCCGGTGTCGCCGCGCTGAACTTCGCGTCCGCCAAGAACCCCGGCGGCGGCTTCCTGCGCGGCGCGCACGCCCAGGAGGAGGCGCTGGCCCGCGCGTCCGCGCTCTACCCCACCCTGCGCCGCTTCCAGGCCGAGTTCTACGACGCGCACCGCGCGGCGGGCGACGCCCGCTACTCCGACCGGATGATCTACTCGCCGGCCGTCCCGGTCTTCCGCGAGGAGTCCGGCGCTCTGCTGGAAGAGCCGTACGAGGTCGCGTTCCTCACCTCGCCCGCACCCAACCGCGGCGCGCTGCCTCCGGACGTCGACGTCTCCGCGCTGCTGCGCCTGCGCGCCGCCAAGGTGCTGTCGCTGGCCGCCTCCGAAGGCCACGAGCGGCTTGTGCTCGGTGCCTGGGGCTGCGGCGTGTTCCGCAACGACCCCGCCGAGGTCGCCGCCGTCTGGGCGGACCTCCTCGACGGCCCCTTCGCCGGGGCGTTCGCGCACGTCGCCATGGCAGTCTGGGATCCGGGCCGCGCCACCCCGCAGTACCGCGCGTTCGCCGGACGGTTCAAGGAGCGGGCTGGCAGTTCGGGCACCAGTAGGTGACGCGGTCGTCCTGCCCCGCGACCCGGATCGGCGTCCCGCAGCGCAGGCACGACCGCCCCGCCCGCCCGTACACCCACATCGGCTGGGCCGCCGAGCCGGTGGTGACCCGGCGCGGGCGCTCCCGGTTCGCCTCCAGGAGCCGGTGCGCGATCTCGACGAGGGCGGGCAGGTCGGCCCGTCCCGCGGGAGTCCGCGGATGCGTGCGGCCGGTGAAGAGGATCTCGGCCTTGAAGATGTTGCCTACCCCGGCGAGGTTGCGCTGGTCGAGCAGCGCCTCGCCGATGGGCGTCTCGGGCCGCGCCGCGAGGTTGGCGACGGCGAGATCGGCGTCCCAGTCCGGCCCGAGCAGGTCGGGTCCGAGATGCCCGACGACCTCGCGTTCGTCGGCGACCAGCCGCAACTGGTGCACCCGGTATCCGACGGCGCTGCCCGCCTCGGTGCGCAGCAGCGCCCGGATCTGGTGGAACGGCCCGGAAGGCCGCCTGCCGGGCGGGAACACCTTCCACGCCCCGTCCATCAGCAGGTGGCTGTGCAGGACGAACCGGTCGAAGCGGAAGAGCAGATGCTTGCCGCGCGGCACGACCTCGCGCACCGTCCGGCCCGTCAGATCGACGGTCGCCAGCCGCGGCACCCGCAGATCGGCCTCCAGCAGCACTTTTCCCGCGAGCACCGGCCGCAGGTTGCGCGCCGCCCGCCACACACTGTCACCTTCCGGCACCCTTCCATCATCACAGAGGCCCGTCGGGCGTACCGGTCGACTCCCGGTGTTCTGCGCGGCGTCATCGGCTCCCGCTCGCCAGAAGGCGGCCTTTCTCGGCGGCTCTCCGGCCGTGTCGCCGCAGCCGAAACCGCCTGAAAGTGGTCGATGTCCTCACCAGATGATGACATCATCTGGTGAGGACATCGAAAGGGGCGCGGCGTGGCGGACGGGAGCAGGGGCGAGCAGCAGGCGGAGACGCGGAGGCGGGTGCTCAAGGCGGCTCGGGAGGAGTTCCTCGCCGTGGGGTTCCGCGGGGCGACCGTGGACGGGATCGCGGCGCGGGCCGGGATGACGCGCGGGGCCGTCTACTCCGGGTTCCCGGGGAAGCGGGCACTGTACTTCGAGGTGCTGGCCGGTGCCGCCGAGGCCGCCGCGTTCCGTGAGCCGGTCGGCCTCGAACCCGCCCCCGCGGCGGATCCCGTCGTGGCGCTGACGGAGTTCGCGCGGGCCTGGACGGGGCGGCAGCCGCTGGCGCTCGACGAGCCGGGGGCCGCCGCGCGGCTCGGCCGGGAGGTCCTGGCCGAGATCGCCGTGGACGAGGCGGCGCGGCAGGCCTACAGCGGGCTCGTGGCGCTGGACGCGCTGCTGCTCGGGCTCGCGCTGGAGCGGATCGACCCGGCCCGCACCTTCCGGGGCCGCCGCGTCCGGACCGCCGAGCACGCGCTCACCCTCCTGCACGGTGCCGCCGCCCTCGCGGCCGCCGCGCCCGGCTTCGGCGAGCCCTTCGACCTGATCCGGACCTGCGGCGCGCTCGCCGCCGCGACCCCCGAGGATCCCTGGGACCCGCCGCACCTTCCCTACGTCGGCAAGGCCCGCCCCGTCGACGAGGCGTGGACGCCGCCGAACGCCGTCGACGCGGTCCGCGCCGTGCCCGCCGACCTCGCCACGGACGGGGTCGTCGCCGTGCTCGGGATGCGGCATCTCGGCGCGGTCGAGGAGGCGGTCCGGGGCCTGCCCGACGGCGTTGTCACCGTGGTCCCGGTGTGCGCCGAGCCCCGCGAGTTCGGGCCGCTGGCGCGGCTCGCCGTGGCCGAGGCCGCCGCCTGCCTGCGCGCGGCCTTCCCGCCCTACGCCCTTCCCTCGCTGCGCGTCGTCCACGACCGGGACGGAGCCGTGGCCGCGGCCGCGGGACTCGGCGGCGCGGGCGACACCACCCAGGCCGCGGTCCTGGTCCGCGGAGGCAGGATCGTCGCGCGGGCCGACGGATACGGCGCCTGCCACGCCGCCGCGACGGCCGGCTGATCCCTATCGGGGCCCGATCCGCGGCACGTTCGTCTGGCTGAACTGCTGCGGACGCGCGGGCTTGCCGGATTCGGCGAGGTTCACCTGGTAGGCCCACAGCAGGACCAGCACGGCGACTGTGGCACAGATCCAGAGCGTGACGCGGCGCATGCGTCTCCCTTCCTCGCGGACGTCTCGGACCCTGAACCGGAGCTCACGCACCGTGCTCAGCCATCGGGCCCGACCCGCTTCCCGGGCTCCCCGGCGTAGCCGGGTTCTCGAAGAGGCCGGGGACCGGGCCCAGCGAGTACAGACCGGTTAACCACGCGAAGTCCTCGGTGTGCATCTGGTCGGGACGCACGCCCGCGCGGCGCATGGCGCGGCGGACCGCGCCGAGCCAGGCGGGCGGACCGCAGGCGAAGATGTCGCGCTGGGCGATGTCGGGGACGAGGTGCTTGAGCGCCTCGGCGTCGTCGGCGTGCTCGGAGCCCGCGGGCAGCCACGACAGGCCGGAGCGGCGGCGGCCCGGCAGGAAGTGCACCTCCACGCCCCGCCGGCCGGCGATCTCGCGGATCTCGTCGGCGAAGACGGCGTGCTCGTGGTGTGAGTACCGGTAGATGAAGGTGGTCTCGCCGGGCGCGAACGGGGTGTCCTCGAGGAGCGCCCGCATCGGCGTCACCCCGATCCCCGCGGCGATCATGAGCATCCTGGGGTTCTTGCGGCGCGCGGCCGTGAGCGTGCCGTACGGGCCCTCGATGAGCACCCGGACGCCCGGGGCCAGGCACGCCGCCCGTGAGCTGCCGTCGCCCGCGGCCTTGACGGTGATCCGCATCGTGTCGCCCCGGGGCGCGGCCGAGACCGTGTACGGGTTGCCGCGGCTCCAGCCGGGGCCGTCGAGGAAGCGCCAGATGAAGTACTGGCCGGAGCGGGTGCGCAGCCGGTCGAGGTTGCGGCCGGCCATCGTCACCGAGACGACGCCGGGCGCCTCGATCCGCACGTCGGTGACGCGCAGCCGGTGGTAGGCCGACCGCCACAGTGGCAGCGCCAGGCGGAACAGCAGCACGACGGTCAGCGCCGATCCGAACAGCGCCCACCAGTAAGCGCGCGCGACCGGATCGCGGAAGTCGGTGCCGTGCGCGACCATGTGCGGGAAGCTGAGCGCGATGCCCAGGTAGGCGTACAGGTGCAGCAGGTGCCAGGACTCGTAGCGCATCCGTCTTCGCACCGGCCGCAGCGAGGCCAGCACGACGAGCACCAGCAGCGAGGTGCCGGCGGTCGCGAACAGCATCCAGTGCCGGTGCACGTACAGGTCCCACAGCCGGGTGTCCACGCCGGGCAGGCCGGGGGAGACCCGGCAGGCCGTCGCCATCGCCAGGTGGCCGAGCATCAGCCAGAACGAGGCGAACCCGACCCAGCGGTGCCGCCGGATCAGCCTGTCGTGGCCGAACGCCCGCTCCACCCACGGCACCCGGGCCAGCAGCAGCACCTGGAGCACCATGAGGTCGGCGGCGAGCAGGCCGGTGAGCAGGCCCAGCGACCACAGGGCGGTGTCGGAGGAGGCGAGGCTGGGCGGGCCGTGGTAGCGCGTCCACAGCCAGAGCACCGCGACCACGGACGCGATGCCGAGGGCGCCGAGCAGGTCCGCCTGACCGAACCGGCCGGATGCGGGAGCGGTCTCCCCCGACGGCGCGGTCTTCCCTGACGTCGTCATCGCCCTCCTCCCGTCGGTGTGCGGCCCCGCAGGCATCAATCCCCGATCAGACGGCCCGTGAAAGCAGTCCTGACCTGCGCGTTACCCGACCGATCATCAACCGGGGCGTGTCTTGACGAGATGCGGGCACGCCGACGCGCCCGGATCGTCCGGGTAAGTCAGGCGAACCGGGTGGTGGGGCAGGACCCGTCGGGGTCGAGCGCGCGGGTGACGCGCCGGCCGATCTCGGTGAGCTGGCGCACCTGGGCGCGGGTGAGCGGGTCGAAGACATAGCGCCGGACGGCGGCGACGTGGCCGGGCGCGGTCGCGACGACCTTCTCCCAGCCCGTCTCGGTGAGGACGGCGAGGGTGTAGCGGCCGTCGGCCGGATCGGGGGTGCGGCGGACCCAGCTCTGCTTCTCCAGGCGGGAGACGGCGTGGGACAGCCGGGACAGGGAGCCGTCGGCGACCTCGGCGAGCTCGCTCATCCGCATCGTGCGGTCGGGGCGCATCGACAGGCCCGCCAGGACCTGGTACTCGAAGTGGCTGATCCCGGCGTCCTGCTGGAGCTGGGCGTCCAGGGCCGACGGCAGCCGGATCAGCATGCTGGTCAGCCCCAGCCACGCCTGCATCTCCTCGTCGGTCAGCCAGCGCGGCGCCCCCTCGTCCATGCGCCCAGCCTAACTTGACCGCTCAAGCGTCGGGCGCCGCCGCGGGACGGCCGGGGCCTGTGAGGG
Source organism: Actinocorallia aurea (assembly GCF_054783995.1). NCBI lineage: Bacteria > Bacillati > Actinomycetota > Actinomycetes > Streptosporangiales > Thermomonosporaceae > Actinocorallia > Actinocorallia aurea. Next base: position 37,463 of record NZ_BAAGPQ010000035.1, on the reverse strand, counting down.
ATGTCTCGTGCGAAACCCCGCCGTTCACCTGGCCGTCGCCCTATCGTAAAGAAACTCGATCGTTCACTTAAGGGGGCCGCGATGCCGAGCGACGGTCCGGTGAAGACCCGCAAGAGCAGGGTCTCGCCTTCCCGCGAAGGCGAACTCTTCGCGCTCGTGCTGGAGCGGCTGCGCGCCGACGGCTATGAGCTGCTCAGCGTCGGGGACATCGCGGCGTCCGCCAAGATGAGCAAGGCCACCATCTACCGGCAGTGGGGCGGCAAGCCCGAACTCGTCGTCCGGGCCCTGCGGTGGCGCGGCGCGCTGTGCGCCGAGGACATCGACACGGGCACGCTGCGCGGCGACCTCAAGCGCTATCTCGCCGCCCTGGCCGAGCGGCGCGACTCGGAGCTGAACCGGGCGATGGCGCAGGCCGTTCACCGGGACCCCGCGCTGCTGGAGGCGTTCCGCGCGCACTTCCCCGGCCCCGGCTCCCAGGTGACCGACCGGCTGATCGCGCGGGCGGTCGCCCGCGGGGAGATCGCCGCCGGATGCGGGGCCCTGCCTTACGTGCGCGGCGCCCTGCTGGGCGCGTTCTTCGGGCAGGGCCTCCTCGGCCAGCCCGTCGGGGAGGACTTCCTGGACGGCTATGTGGATCACCTGATCGCGCCCGCCCTGGGCCTCTGACCTCGGCGCGGACCGCCCCCGACGACGCGGGCGGACGGCCCCCGCGCGCCTTCCTCCCGCCCCTGTCCCACCCGTCTCCGGCCCCCCGCCGGGGACAGCCGTCGCCTCCTGGACGGTTCCGCAAGAAAGAAGCCGGTTTTGCACCCGCCGCAGCCCGCCCCCGCCGTCTCCCGCCCCAAGCTCCTGCGCGAACTCGCGCTGATCACCGTCCTGTACCTCGTGTACCGGTTCGGGCGGCTGCTCGCCAACGGGCACGTCGCCGAGGCGTTCGTGAACGCCTCCCGGGTCTGGGACTGGGAGCGCTGGCTGAAACTGCCGTCCGAGACCGCCGTCCAGTCGGTCCTGCTGCACGGTGACGTGTGGACGAAGGCCGCGAACATCTTCTACACCGGGGTGCACTTCCCGGCGACGATCGTGTTCCTTGTCTGGATGTACAGCAGGCATCCCGCGCACTACGTATGGGTCCGAAGGGCCCTCACCCTGCTCACCGCCGCGGGGCTCCTCCTGCACCTCGCGTTCCCGCTGGCCCCGCCGCGCATGGTGCCGTCGTTCGGGCTCGTCGACACAGGGCAGCTCGTCGGGCCGTCGCCTTACGGCGAGGTCGAGACGGGCGGCCTGGCCAACCAGTTCGCGGCGATGCCGTCGCTGCACGTCGGCTGGGCCCTCGTGGTGGCGATCGGGCTGATCGCGGTCGGCCGCTCCCGCTGGCGCTGGCTGTGGCTGGCCCATCCCGCGCTGACCGTCTTCGTGGTGGTGGCGACCGCGAACCACTACTGGCTCGACGGGATCACCGTCATCGTCCTGCTCACCGGGATCCTGCTGCTGCTGCCGTCGCCGGGGAGGGAGCGCGGTGCGGCGGCACTGGCCGTTCCCGGGGAGCTGACCGGCCGCGCGCCGGCGCCCTCCAGCTGAGGAATCGATGAGAGCCGGCTCAGAAGTTGGAGATCTACCTGTTTCTGGTGGATTTCTGGCGGTCCGCTCTGTGGGGCGTGGCGGGATGGCGGTCCCGTGGGTCCAGGTTGACGGCCGTGATCACCCATGGCTTCTGATTTTGTCGGGGTTGGCCGGAGCTTGGGGGAGTATTTCAAGATCAATCGGGCCTTGTCGCAATCCGTGAGAGTGTGGTCACTGTCGGTCACAGAATGTGACCTCAATGACGAGGGGGAATCGACATGAAGGCGACCTCGATCGCACGGCGCATCGCCGTTACGGGAGCCATCGTCGGCGCGGCGCTGCTCGGGGCGTCGCCCGGTGCCTCGGCGGCGGTGCCGACGGGCGGCGGGCACGGACACCACCACGGCGGCCATGGCGGCTGGAACAACGGCTGGGACCGCGGCGGTCACGACGGCTGGAACAACGGCTGGGGCGGCGGCGGCTGGGACCGCGGTGGCCACGGCGGCTGGAACAACGGCTGGGACCGCGGCGGCGACGACGGCTGGCGTCACGGTGGCCACCGCCACCACGGCGGCAAGCACCACGGCCACCACGGCCACCACGGCCACCACCACGGCGGCCACCACGGCCACGGCCACCGGTAGAACCTGGGCTGCACCGTCAGGGCGTCGTGTTGGCGGCCGGACGGGGTGTGGGTCCGAGGGAAGGGCGCCCTTTTCGGGGGGCGCCCTTCTCAGCGTCCCGGGCCGGGTTCCGCAGACCGCCCGGTGAGGGTGCGGCGGGGGAGGGGGCTCGAGTAGACGACGCTCGTGGTGATCGAGCCGAGCCCGGCGATCCGTCCGGTGGTCTGCTCCAGGTGGCGCATCGAGCGGGCGACGACCTTGAGCATGAAGCAGTCCTCGCCGGTGACGTGGTGCGCCTCGATGATCTCCGGGGTCGTGTCGAGGAAGTCGTGGAAGGGCTTGTAGTTGCCCGTCGGGTACTTCAACCGGACGAAGGCGAGGATCGTCAGGCCCAGCCCCTCGGGGTCGACCGTCGCCGCGTACCCGGTGATCACGCCGCTCTCCTCAAGGCGCCGGACGCGCTCGGTGACGGCGCTCGGCGACATGGAGACGGCGCGGGCGAGTTCGGCGTAGCTGGCCCTTCCGTCCGCCTGGAGGGCTTCCAGCAGGCGGATATCGGTTTCGTCCAGGGATTCGCTGGTCATGCTGAGTTTCTACCATGGGATCCATGGTCGATCAGAGGTAAGGCCGTGGATCGTCACTTCCCGGGAAAAGCCGCGAAATCTACGATTTCGGACATGCAAACGCTACCGCCCGTCCTCAGCACCCCGCCCGCCGCGCCCGCCGAGGCCGCCGCCCACTTCGCCGCCCGGCTCGCGTTCCAGACCGACGTCTCCGACGTCCGCGCGTCCCTGACCTCGCAGGACCCCGGGTTCGTCCTCATCGACTCGCGCGCCCTGCCCGCCTGGGACCAGGCGCACATCCCCGGGGCGCTCCACCTGCCGACCCGTGAGATCCCGGAGAAGGCGGCGGCCCTGCTCGACCCGGCCGTGCCCGTCGTCACCTACTGCTGGGGGCCGGGCTGCGACGGCGCGACCCGGGCCGCCCTCGCCCTCGCGCTGCTCGGATACCGGGTCAAGGAGATGATCGGCGGCATCGAGTACTGGATCCGGGAGGGCTTCCCCGTCGAGACCGCCGACGGCGTCCAGACCCGGCCCGCCGACCCGCTGACCGCGCCGCTCGGCGGACCGTCCTGCGCCTGCTGACCGGATCCCGTCGGCTGCGCGTTCTGTCCGACCCGGATGGCATAGTGAAGGGCGTGTCCGGCGGGTTCAGTTCTGATCTTGTGGGGCGCGTCGCCGAGCTGGGGCTGCTCGGCGACGCGCTGGCCGAAGCGCGCCGCGGCTCCTCTCGCGCGCTCCTGCTCGGCGGTGAGGCAGGGGTCGGCAAGACCCGGCTCGTCGGCGAGTTCACCGCCCGCGCCGAGGCCGAAGGGGCGCGCGTCCTCGTCGGCGGGTGCCTGGAGCTCGGCGTGGACGGCTTCCCGTTCGCGCCGTTCACCGCGGTGCTGCGGGCCCTGGTGCGCGAGATGGGCGCCGAAGGAGTCGGCGCGCTCCTCGACGGCCGCACCGACGGCCTGGCCAGGCTCCTGCCGGAGTTCGGCGACATCGCCGAGGGGGAGACCGGCTACCTCCAGGTCCGCCTGTTCGAACAGGTCCTCACCCTTCTCGACCGGCTCTCCGCGAGCGGGCCCGTCGTCCTCGTCGTCGAGGACGCCCACTGGGCCGACAAGTCCTCCCGGGATCTGCTGACCTTCCTCGTCCGCAACCTCGGCGCGGCGGCGGCCCTGCTCATCGTCGTCACCTTCCGCTCCGACGAGCTGCACCGCGCCCACCCGCTGCGCCCGCTGCTCGCCGGGCTGGAGCGGATCGACCGCGTCGTCCGGTGCGAGCTGGGCAGGCTCACCCGGCGCGAAGTCGGCAGGCTCATGGGCAACTTGCGCGGGAGCGAGCCGGAACCGCGCCGGGTCGGGCAGTTCTTCGAGCGCAGCGACGGCAATCCCCTGTTCGTCGAGTGGCTGATGGAGGCCGACGGGCGGATCGCCTGCGAGCTGCCCGAATCCCTGCGGGATCTGCTCGTCGCGGGCGTCCAGCGGCTGCCCGACGACACCCAGGAGCTGCTGCGGATCGCCAGCGCGGGCGGCGCCCGCATCGAGCACCGGCTGCTGGCCGCCGTCAGCGGGCTGGACGAGCGCGGCCTCACCCGCGACCTGCGGCCCGCCGTGGAAGGCAACGTCCTCGCCGTCGACGGAGAGGGGTACGCCTTCCGGCACGCCCTCATCCGCGAGGCGCTGCACGACGACCTCCTGCCGGGCGAGCACACCCGGCTGCACACCCGCTACGCCGAGGCCCTGGAGGACGACGACTCGCTCGTCCCACCCGGGCGCGCCGCGGCCGAGCTCGCCTTCCACTGGCATGCCGCCCACAACGTCGAATGGGCGCTGATCAGCGCCTGGCGCGCCGCCAAGCAGGCCGAGAAGGCCGCCGCCTACGCCGAGGAGCTGCGCTTCCTGGAGCGCGTCCTCGAACTGTGGGAGCGGGTGCCCGGCGCCGCGGCGAAGATCGGCAGGTCGGCCTCCGAGGTCGCCGAGGACGCGGCGTGCGCCGCCGACCTCGCCGGGGACAGCGAACGCGGCATCAAGCACGTCACCGCGGTGCTGCGCACCATCGCCGACGACGATCCGCTGCGCTGCGCGGTCCTGCTGGAGCGGCGCGGCAGGCTCAAGCACCGCGCCGGCCGCGACGGCTGGCTGGACGACATGCGCGAGGCGGTCCGGCTGGCCGAGCGGCTGGAGGAGAGTACCGGCATCGCCCGGATCCTCGCGGGGTTCGCCCAGTACATCTTCATGGGCTGGGCGAGCGAGGAGGCGTCGAAGGCCGCCGCGCACGCCCTGGAGATCGCCCGCCGGGTCGGCGACCCCTTCTCCGAGGCGAGCGCCCTGCTCACCCTGGCCTGCCTGGACGGCGGCACCGCCTACGGCGCGGCGGTGTCGCCCGCGCTGGAGGAGGCCGAGCGGATCGCCCGCGAGCACGACCTGTCGCAGCTCGTGCTGCGCTCGGCGGTCAACCGGTCGCACTTCCTCGAAGGCGCGGGAAGGCACGCCGAGGCCGCCGAGGTGGCCCGCGCGGGCATGGAGCAGGCGCGCGCGTCGGGGCTGTTCCGCACCCAGGGGTCGTTCCTGGCGATCAACCGCGCCGAGTCGCTGTTCTCCCTGGGCCGGTGGGACGAGGCGCGCGCCGCCGTCGAGCAGGGCCTCGCGGTCGACCCGCCGCTCGCCCACCAGGCCAACCTGATGGAGCTCGACGCCGAGATCGCGCTCGCCCGCGGCCACCAGGCCGAGACCGCCGCGCTGACGGAGCGGTGCCGGGAGTCCCGCGCGTGGGACATCGACCGGAGGCTCCAGGAGTACGTGCCGCTGGTGCGCGTCGAGGCCGAACTGGCGCTCGCCCGGGGCGACGCCGCGGCAGCCCTCGACGGCCTGGCCGTGCTGCTGCCGCGCACCGGCCGCCCCGACGACTCCCGCTACCTCTGGCCTGCGCTGATCACCGCCGCGCGCGCCGCCGCCACCCCCGCGCAGCTCGCCCCATTCGCCGAGCGAGCCGCGCAGACCGGCGTCCACGGCCCGCTCCAGAAGGCGCAGCAGGCCACCTTCCGCGCCGAGGCAGCCCGTCTGACGGGCGAATCCGCCGACTGGCCGCAGGTCCTGGCCGCCTGGGAGGCGATCGGCCAGCCGCACACGCTCGCCCGCGCCCTGGTCTCGGCGGCCGAGTCCGCCGCGTCCCTGGGCGATCGCGCCACCGCCCGCGCCTACGCGGACCGCGCCGCCGAACTGGCCCGCGGCCTCGGCACCGTCCCGCTGCACGCCCGCGCCCGCGACCTCGCCCGCCGCCTCGGCGGCGCCCCGAACCCCGCGCACGGCCTCACCGCCCGCGAACTCGAGGTCCTCCGCCACCTCGCCGAAGGCCGCTCCAACAAGGAGATCGCCGAAGCCCTCTTCATCTCCGCCAAGACCGCCAGCGTCCACGTCAGCAACATCCTCGCCAAGCTGGGCGCCTCCTCCCGCACCGAGGCCGCGGCCGCCGCCCACCGCCAGGGCGTCCTCACCGAGTCCCCACCCAGCCTCACCGCCTGAGGCCCCCGGGCCGGTCCGCGCCTCCGCCTGCCCAGGCGGGCTCGCACACGCCGCGAACCCTGCTCCACGCCGCGAACCCTGCTCCACGCCGCGAACCCTGCTCCACGCCGCGAACCGTGGTCCGCGCCGCGATTCGCCCGCCGGTGGGCGGCCGACGGCCTCGGCGAGTACCGCCGCCTGACGTCCGCCCCGGCCCCCACCCCCGACACCCCCGCCTCACCGACCGCGAGACCGCGCCATCACCGCATCCCGTGCCGCCCCGACCGAGGCGCCGGACGGCCTCGTCCGCACCCCGCGCGGCACGATCGGGGCGCGTGCGTCGGGGCCTCGACCGCCGCCGCCTAGGTGGGCTGGGTGCTCCGCCTAAGGACCTTAGGGGGCCTGAGCCGGTGGGGCGGTCGGCTTAGGAACGGGCGGGGGGCGGAGATAAGGAAATCGTCCGATGTGCGGGGGCGGGGCTTAGCGCGAGATTGAGGGTGTCGGAAAACCTGACTTGAAGAGCGGAGACACCCGAGATGCACCCCGATTTCGTGAAGCAGGCGGCCAAGGACCACGTAGAACTCCTGGCCAAGGACGGATGGCTGCTCAAGCTGCTCAAGAAGAAGCTGTGAGCGCGTCCCGGGCGATCCTCAGCAGCAGGACGCCGAAGCCGTACGCCGCCGCCCAGGCCGCGGCGTACGGCAGGATCACCCGCCCCCACAGGGACCGCGCCAGCACCAGGGTCGGCGGGACGGCGAGGGCCGCGAGCGCGAGGACGGCGAGGGCCGCGAGCGCGAACAGCGTGCCGGGCCCCGTCGACCCCTCCTGAACCATGCGGAAGACGCGGACCCCGGCCGCGAAAGAGAACGCCCCCGGGCTGAGTGCCGCGAAGAGCCCGAACGACATCCGCCCCCCCGGACTCGAACCGCTCCCGCCGCTCGAACCGCTCCGGATCGAACGTTCCGCCCCCCCCGAGCCGCGAACCGCTCCTGACGCTCGAACCGATCAGGACCGAACGTTCCGCCCCCGAGCCGCTCCTGACGCTCGAATCGGCCCGGATAGAACATTCCGCCCCGAGCCGCTCCTGTCCGTCGAAACGAGCCGGATGGAACATTCCGGCCCTGAGCCTCGAAGCCCCGCCGCAGGGGATCCTGGGCGTCATGCCAGAGGTCCGCGGGGGATGAGTCCGACATCGCAGATCGTTGCCCTGTGGGGAATCCTCTGTCTCAGAGGCGGGCTCGTGCGTCAGGTCAGGGGTTCGGACCTCCCCGCGGGTGATCCCTTCGAGGCGACCGATCGCGGTGTCGCCTTCGGTCAGGGGCGGGCGGTTCCGTAGAGGGTGCGGATCTCGGTGCGGTGGAGCTTGCCGGTGCGGGTCCGGGGCAGGGAGGGGACGATGGCGGCGGTGCGCGGGATCTTGTAGCGGGCGAGGTGGCCGTGGAGTGAGGTGAGGACGGTGGCGGGGTCGAGGGTGGTGCCGTCGGCCGGGACGAGCAGGGCGTGGCCGACCTCGCCCCAGCGGGTGTCCGGGACGCCGATGACGGCGCATTCGGCGATGCCGGGAACCGCGGACAGGGCCCGTTCGACCTCGGCGGGGTAGATGTTCTCCCCGCCGGAGATGATGACCTCCTTGAGCCGGTCGACCACGTGGAAGCTTCCGCCGGGGTCGCGGCGGACGATGTCGCCGGTGCGCAGCAGACCGCCGGTGAAGGAGGCCGCGGTCTCCTCAGGACGGGCCCAGTAGCCGGCCATGACGTTGGGCCCGGAGACCAGGAGTTCGCCGGTGCCGTCGGGCGAACCGGGCAGGGGGGCGAGGTGGACGTCGGTGAAGAAGTGCGGGACGAGGCCGGCGCCGCCGTCGACCAGGACGCCGGGGGACGCCTCGGTCAGCCCGTAGCCCTCGCGGACGGCGACGCCCCGGGCCTCGTAGAGCGCCTTCAACGCGGGAGGAACCGGAGCGCCCCCGCACAGAAGGGTGCGCAGACTCGTCAGGTCCGCCTCCGCGAAGGAGGGTGCCGCGGCCATCCGCTCCAGCATCGTGGGCACCGCGAACATCGAGGTGACGCGGTGGCGGGCGATGAGGTCGAGGGCGCCCGACGCGTCGAAGGACTCGGTGAGAAGGCAGGTGCCGCCCTTCAGCAGGACGGGCAGGGCCAGCATGTTGAGCGCGGCGGCGTGGAAGAGCGGGGCCGCGACGAGGGCGGTCTCGGCGCCGGTGAGGTCGAGGTCGACCAGGACGTTCAGGCAGTTCCACAGCACGTTGCGGTGGGTGAGGACGGCGCCTTTGGGCCGTCCCGTCGTGCCCGACGTGTAGAGGATGAGGCACGGGCCGTCCGCCGAGCCCGTGACGGGGAGCGGTTCGGCGGACGCGGCGGCCAGCGCCGCCTCGTGTTCGGCGCCCCCGACCGGGCGGACGAGGACGGGACCTGCCAGGGCAGGGGCGGGTACGAGGGAGTCGAGAAGGAGCACGCGCGCTCCGCAGTCCGCGATCTGGTGGTCGAGTTCCGGACCCGACAAAAGTGTATTAAGAGGTACGAATACCCCATCGAGCATGCCGACCGCGATGAGGCTCTCCAGGAACCCCGGCCGATTCCGTCCCAGGTGGGCGACCCTGTCGCCGGCCCGGACCCCGTCGGCGCGCAGGACGTGCGCGAGCCGAACGGCCCGCTCGTGCAGCCGCGCGTAGGTGAGCGCGGAGTCTCCGTAAATCAGGGCAGGGCGGTCGCCGGAGCGTTCCGCGCGGCGCTCGACCCAGGATGCAATACGGGCTGATTTGTCGGATTCTCTCCGGTCAATGGGCGTGCTGAAGTGCGGGTCGTGCAGGTGGTCGCGCATGTCCGCTCCCGTCGGTGAAGTCTCGGAAGTACGCGTTTGGATCTGCGTATCCCGGCAATTGCTACGGATGGCAACATCATAGTTACTTGTTGTAATTGCGGGTGGGAGGGGTGGGCATGGTGGAAGCCGGACCGGGCACCGCGGCGCTGATGGACGCGCGCGTGCGGCACAGCCCGGAGGGCGAGCGCATCGACACCCGGGACGAGCCTCCGGTCTGGCGGGCGCCGCTGCCCGACGGCACCTTCGTCTGGACGGTCTCGGGATTCGACGCCGCGCGCAAGGCGCTCGGCGAGCCGACGTTCGCCCGGTCTTTCAGCGAGAAGGGCGGCGACAGGTGGAAGCAGTACCTCTGGTTCTCCGAGCCGCCCGTCACCGACAGCATCGTGCGCAGCATGTTCAACACCGACGGCGAGCCGCACCGCAGGCTCCGCGCGTTGGGCGCGGCGGCCATCACGCCCGAGCGGATCGCCCGCGCCGCCCATGACGCCGCGCCGCTCGCGGCCGAGCGGCTCGCCGCGATCGCCGACCGGGGAGAGGCCGACCTCGTCGCCGACTTCTGCCACCCGTTCGTGCTCGACATCGCCGCCGGGATCTTCGGCTATCCGGCCGACATCATGCGCCGCATCCGCGCGCTGCCCCGCTGGGCGCCGTCCCCGCTCTTCGAGCCGGAGGGCTCACCCGAGCGGGTCCGCTACAGCGCCGAGCGCGAGGAGATGGTGACGCTCCTGTACGACCTCCTCGCCGCGCGCCGCCGCGATCCCGGCCCCGACGGGGTGAGCGCGATGCTCGCCCTGGCCGCCGAGACCGGCATGGACGACCAGGAGCTCACCTCGACGGTCTTCGCGACGCTCATGGCCGTCACCGAGCCCGTCACCGACTTCCTCACCACCGCGCTGTACGCCCTGTGGACCCGTCCGGGCCTGGCCGACGACCTCGAAGCGGTCGAACGCGGCATGGCGGAACTGCTCCGGTACACCACACCGGTCGCCGCGCCCATGCCGCGCCTGGTCACCAGGCCGCTGGCCTTCCACGGGGCCTATCTGGAACCCGGGGAGGCCGTGGTGGTCCACCTGGGCCTGGCCAACCGCGATCCGAGCCGGTTCGAGCGACCGAACCGGCTCGATCTGTCCCGGGACGTAGGCCACGACCTGGCTTTCGCGCACGGTCCGCACCACTGCCTGTCGCCCTCCTTGGGCTCCCACCTCTGCCGGGTCGTCCTCCTGACGGTCCTGCGCGGCCTGTCGGAGCTCGCCCCGGCCCGTCCCCTGGACGAGCTGCCTTGGCGGCCCGGATGCACCGGGCCCTTCACCCGCTTCCACGTCACCTCGGGCCTCGCCGAACTGCCGGTGACGTTCCGGCCCGCGGCCGGGTCGGGCTCGGAGAACGCGGTGGCGGCCCGCGCGGCGACGGGGGTGGCGTGATGGCGCACGTCACCGGACTTTCCGCGCTCACCGCCTACGGCCCGGGGCTCGACGCGCTCTGGGAAGGGGTCTCCTCGGGGGTTCCGGCGGTCTCGCCGGTCACCAGGTTCGAGACCCGCCACCACCGCGCGCACCACGCCGCGGTGCTGCCCGGCGATCCCGACCTCTTCGAGGCGCTGCGCGGCCTCGTCGAGGAGGCCTGCGCCCAGGCGGGCCTGACGCCCGCCGAACGCGCCACGACGCCGCTGGTCCTGGCCGTCCACGCGGGCCGCGACACCGCCGCCAAGGCCGCCGCGCTCGCCGAGGCGTGCGGGCTGCGCGGGGTGGCCGCGATCCACACCGCGGCCTGCGCCGCGTCCAACTCCGCGCTGGCCGACGCCGCCGAGCTGATCTCCTACCTCGTCGAGGACAGGGTCGTCGTCGCGGGGGGCAGCTTCGTCGATCCGAGCATGTTCGCGGCGTTCGACAGCGCGGGCATCCTCACCGCCGAGGAGGTCAGCAGGCCGTTCAGCGCGGGCCGCAGCGGGCCGATCCTCGGCGACGGGGCGGCGGCGGCGGTCCTGGAGCGCGCGGGGGCGCGGCCGGCCCAGCCCGGAGCCTGGCTGCGGGTCGCCGGCTGGGGCAACACCTCGGAGGCGCACCACGTGGTCCGGCCGCGCGCCGACGGGCGGGGCCCGGCCGAGGCGATCACCCGGGCGCTGGCCCGCGCGGGGAGTCCCCGCGTCGGCTACGTCAACGCGCACGCGACGGCCACGCCGGCGTTCGACGCGGCAGAGGCCGCCGCCATCCTGCGCGGCCTACCTGCGGATTCCGCGGACGTCAGGGTCAGCTCCACCAAGGCCCTGCACGGCCACTGCCTGGAGGGGTCCGGCCTCGTCGAGATGGCCGTGTGCGCGCTCTCGTTCCGCGACGGGCGGCTCCCGGTCAACGCCGGATTCACCGGCGCGGACGCCGACTGCCCGCTCAACCTCGTGCTGGACACCGGGCAGCGCCCGGAGACCGGCCACATGCTCAGCCTCAACACCGGTTTCGGCGGTGTCAGCACCGCCCTCGTCCTGGCGGCGCCATGAACACGACCATGAACACGACCATGAACACGACCATGAACACGACAAAGCAAGCGCACCCGGCCGTCCCGCAGACGGCCCCGACAGACGGCCTGGCCGTGCTCGCCGAGGCGCAGTGGCCGCCTCCGGGCGAGGCCGACCCGCGGCTCCCCGAGGTGCCGCGGTGGGACGAGTCGTTCTTCGCCCCGCTGCTCATGGCGGTCGCCGAACCCTGCCTGGCCGGGCATTTCGGCGTCCCGCCGCTGGCACTGGAGCGGGGTGACCGGGTCGGCCTCGTCATGGTCGCGACCCGCGGCGACGTGGTCACCCAGGCGGCGATCGACGACGCGGCGGCCGAGCCTCGGAAGGTGCCCAAGCACCTGCTGTTCCAGAACGTGCCCAGCACCGCGCCCGGCCACCTGGCCGCGTTGTGGGGCCTGTCCGGACCCTTCGTGACCCTCCTGGCCGCCGGCTCCCCGCTGGCGGCGGCCCGGGAGCGGGCGGCGCGCCTCGTCACGACGGGCGACGCCGACCATGTCCTGGCCGTCGCACTCGACCCGGGCGACCACCCGAGCCGTCCCGGCACGGCCCGGGCCCAGTTGCTGGCGGCGGCCGGCCGATAGGCCGCCGTCCACAAAACCACCAGGAGGAGACATGTCCGTCGACCAGCTACCCGTGACGGCCACGCTGGTGTTCCCGGCGCGGCTGACCCCGGAAGCGCTCGAACAGGCCGCCGCGCCCGTCGAGGTGACCCTGGACGAGGCCGCGCGGAGCGCCGTCGTGGGCTGCCACGACTTCCTGCACCTGTGCCTGGCCGAAGGCCGCGAGATCTACGGCGCGACGACGGGGTTCGGGCCACTGGTCACGTTCGCCGGGCAGAAGGAGGCCACCGACCAGTGCGAGAACCTGCTGTTCCACCTGGAGGTCGGCCAGGGCGCCGACCTCCCGCCGGAGATCGCCCGCGCGGCCCTGCTCGCCCGCGTCTGGACGCTGTCACAGGGCCGTTCCGGCGTGTCGCTGGCCGTCATCGACGCGTTGCGGGCCACCCTGGCGACCTCGTTCGCCCCGGCCATCCCGGAGTTCGGGTCGGTCGGCGCGAGCGGAGACCTCGCGCCGATGGCGCACGCCGTCCGGTCGCTCCAGGGGCGCGGCCAGGCCTATCTCGGCAACGTCAGGATGGCCGCCGACGAGGCGCTGGCCGGGGCGGGCCTCGCCCCGCTGGAGCTGGCCGGGCGTGACGCGCTCGCGCTGGTCAACGGCACGTCGGTGACGGCCGCGGCGGCGGGCCTCGCGCTCACCGCGCTGTCGCGCGGCCTGGCCTCGGCCACCGCGCTGACCGCGCTCATGGCCGACGTCCTCGGCTGCCGGACGGACTTCGTCGTCCCGGAGATCTACGAGGCGCTCGGTCATGACGACACCGCCGGGCAGGCGGCCGTCCTGCGCGCGCACCTCGCCGACCACGTCCCGGGAGCCGAGCGGCCGCTCCAGGAGCCGTACTCGCTGCGCTGCGCCCCGCACCTGCTGGGCGCCGCGGCGAGCAGCCTGCGGCACGCCCGCCAGGTCGTCACCGACGACCTCAACGGGGTGAGCGACAACCCGCTCTTCTTCCCTGAGCGGGACGTCGTGGCGCACGGCGGCAACTTCTTCGGCCAGCAGGTGGCGTTCGCGGCGGACCTGATGTCGGTGACCGCGACGCAGATGGCCAACCTCGCCGAGCGGCAGCTCGACCTGCTCATGGACCCGCACCGCAACGGCGGGCTCAACCCGGTGCTCGCCGAGCTGCCGGGCCGTGACCACGGCGTGCAGGGCGTCCAGCTCGCCGCGACGTCCCTGGTGGCCAGGATGCGGCGCCGTGCCGTCCCGGCCTCCATGCAGAGCATCCCGACCAACCACCACAACCAGGACGTCGTTCCGTTCGGGACGCAGGCGGCGCTGACCGCGCACGAGCAGGCCGAGACCCTGCGCCTGCTGCTCGGTTCGCTCGCGGTGGCGCTGGTCCAGGCGGTCCGGGTCGGCGCCCGCCGCCCGGCCACCGAGGACGGCGCCCGGCTCCTGGCCGCCCTGGAGCCCGCGTTCGCTCCGGACGCGCCGTGGGCGACCCGCGTCCGTCACGCGGCCGACATCCTGGACACTGCGGTCAAGTAGTGACCCGCGGCCCAGGGCCGCGGAGGCAAGGCCGGCGGCGGGACCCCAGGGTCCCGCCGCTTTGCCGTGCGCGAGTGACTCGAATCACCCGCCGACCGGCGGAGAAAGCTCGTCCGTGCATGATCACGGACGGACTTTCACGTGAGAATCATCACCCTGAGTGATCACGAGAAGGGGAGTTCCACCTCGTCCAGGGCGCCCGAGACATGGTCGTGGAGGGGCACTGTGCAGCCGTCGTCGAACCAGAGGTGGCCGCCGGTCCGGATGGCGGAGAGGAAGGCCGCGGCGACGACCCGTGCGTGCTGGTGGGTACAGTCGTCCCGGTCGCTCACGCGCTGGGCGAGGTCGCGCTCCAGGTCGGCCTGCCCGGCGAGGAGCCGGGCGAGAAGGCACGGGTGGCGGCGGGCCAGGCGTGAGCGCTCCACCCACTCGGGGTCGGGTAGCCGCATCGGGGCCAGCAGATGTTCGGCGGCCGCGCGCAGCGCCTGCCATCCGGACATCTCCGGCGGCTGGCGGTCGACGACGACGAGCAGCATCCGGAAGAGATCGTCCTCGCCGAACGTTATGGCCTCGGCCTTGTCCGTGAAGTAGTTGAAGAACGTGCGGCGGGAGATGTTGGCCGCGTCGGCGATCTCCTCGACGGTGACCTTGTCGTAGCCGTGTTCTGACGCCAGCCGGATCGCGGCATGGTGGACGGCTCGACGGGTCTCGGCCTTCTTCTGTTCGCGCAGGCCGTGGGTGCTGCTCATGTCCCCATGCTATGCAGAAATCCAAGGTTTCTGCCCAGTGTGCAACTTTGCACAAAGTGCAGGTAGTCTTGGGATGTTCAATCGTTACTTGGGGGACGTCTGGTGACAAACACGGCAACTGAGGCGAAGAGCCATCGGGAGATCATGAGATCCCTGGTCGGCCTGCTCACGGTCATGGGCATCGGTCTGATGAGCAGCACCATCGTTTCGGTGGCGCTGCCGCAGATCGTCGGTTCACTGGGCGGCTCTCAGTCCCAGTACACCTGGGTGGTCACCGCGACGCTCCTGACCACCACCGCGACCACCCCCATCTGGGGACGGCTCGCGGACCTCTTCAACAAGAAGCTGCTGCTCCAGATCGGCGTCGCCGTCTTCGTGGTGGCGACCATCGCGTGCGGCTTCGCGCAGAACACCGAGCAGCTGATCGCGTTCCGCGCGGTCCAGGGCATCGGCGCGGGCGCGCTCCAGGTCCTGGTGCAGGTGATCATCGCCGCGATGATCCCGCCGAAGGAGCGCGGCAAGTACAACGGCTACCTCGGCGGCGTCATGGCGTTCGCCACCGTCGGCGGCCCGCTCGTCGGCGGCGTCATCTCCGACTCGTCCCTCGGCTGGCGCTGGTGCTTCTTCATCGCGGTGCCGTTCATGGCGGTCGCCGTGGTCGTGCTGCAGAAGTTCCTCCACCTCACGCACGTGCGCAAGGAGGGCGTCAAGATCGACTACTGGGGCGCCACCCTCATCGCGGCGGGCGTCTCGGTGCTCCTGCTCTGGGTGACCTTCGCCGGTGACTCCTTCGACTGGCTGTCCTGGCAGACCGCCGCCATGCTCGGCGGCACCATCGCGCTCCTGGTCGCCGCGGTCCTCGTCGAGCTGCGCCACCCGCAGCCCGTCGTCCCGATCCGCATCGTCAAGCAGCGCACGCCCGCGCTGGCGATCATCGCCAGCCTCGCGGTCGGCATGGCGATGTTCGGCGGCTCGGTCTTCCTCGGCCAGTACTTCCAGATCGGCCGCGGCTACTCGCCGACCGAGGCGGGCCTGCTCACCATCCCGATGATGCTCGGCGTGCTGGTCGCCTCGACGGTCACCGGCCGCATCATCAGCAAGACCGGCAACGTGCGCCCGCACGTGATCATCGGCCTCGTCGTCCTCATCGCGGGCTTCGGCCTGATGTCCGTGATCGACCACGAGACCAGCCTCGTCTACATCAGTGTCGCCATCGCGCTCATCGGCGCGGGAGTCGGCGCGTCGATGCAGAACCTGGTCCTGATCGTGCAGAACGGCGTCCACATCCGCGACATGGGCGCGGCGAGCGCGTCCGTCACGTTCTTCCGGTCCCTCGGCGGCACCATCGGCGTCTCGGTGCTGGGCGCGATCCTGGCCACCCGCGTCGCCGACCTCATCAAGGAGGGCTTCGCCAAGATCGGCATCGCCCCGAGCGGCTCGCAGGGCGGCAACCTCGACGTCTCGTCCCTGCCCGCGCCGCTCGCGGAGATCGTCCGCTCGGCCTACGGCGACGCCACCGGGCACATCTTCATGGTCTCGCTCGGCATCGCGATCATCGGCCTCATCGCCGCCCTGTTCCTCAAGCCGCAGATGCTCCGCGAGAGCCTGGAGCTGATCGAGGAGCCGGTCGTCGCGCCCGCCGAGATGACGACTCCGGACCTCGGCCGTCACGCGGCGCCCGAGCCCGTCCTCGCCTCGGCGACCACCGGACCGATGACCGCGGTCAGCACCCTGACCACGGCCGAGCGGGAGCTCCAGCTCCTCACCGAGAGCCGGTCGGAGACCACCGACGGCCTGATCATCCCGGCGGCGCTCCGCGAGGAGCGCGAGCCGGAGGTCCTGCGGGTGTCGTCGCGCGGACCGCGCCACCTCAACCCGAGCGCCAAGCGCGAACGGCTGACCGCCAACGCGCTGCTGGTCAGTGCGGT
The DNA here is from genome assembly GCF_054783995.1 of Actinocorallia aurea. Taxonomy (NCBI): domain Bacteria; kingdom Bacillati; phylum Actinomycetota; class Actinomycetes; order Streptosporangiales; family Thermomonosporaceae; genus Actinocorallia; species Actinocorallia aurea. The sequence continues at coordinate 21,105 of NZ_BAAGPQ010000035.1, read as the reverse complement.
CGTGATCATCGGCGCCGCGGGAGCCGGGTTCGTCGCCTTCAACGGCGACCAGGACCAGACCGACGTGGCCCGCGACGGCGTCACCGTCTCCCAGCAGGCGCAGGCCGCCGACCAGTACACCAAGGCGGTCCGCCAGCTCGGCGCGGCCAAGGCCGAGGTGCGCACCGGCGCGGTCTACACGCTGGAGCGGGTCGCCGCCGACTCGCCGCGCGACCGCCAGGCGGTCGTGGGCGTCCTCGCCGCGTTCGTCCAGGCGCAGAGCCCGGCCGCGGGCGAGACCGTCCCGGCGGCGCCGGCGACCGACGTCGCCGTCGCGCTGAAGGTCATCGGCCAGCAGCCGCACGAGGACGGGCAGAAGCTCGACCTCTCGGCGATCGTCGTCCGCGGCGCGGACCTGTCGGGCGCGGACCTGCGCGGGGCTGACCTCGCCGGGGCCGACCTGCGCAAGGTGGACCTGACCGGGGCCGACCTGCAGGGCGCGAACCTGACGGGCGCCCGCCTGAAGAACGCCGACCTGACGGGCGCCGACCTGTCCGGGGCCGACCTGAGGAACGCCCACGGCGTCTCCCAGGCCCAGCTCCAGGCCATGACGACCCGTCTCGACGGGGCCGCCTTCGGCGTCGACCCTTCGGTCGGCTGAGGCCCGGCACGTAAGAACGCGAGAAGGACCCCGGCTCACCCCGAGCCGGGGTCCTTCTCTGTGTCAGCGCGCCTGGTGCGCGGCGTGCAGGAGCTGCTGGAAGTCCACGGCGGCCTCGCCCGTCCAGACCACGGAGCTCGCGGCGAGCGCGAGCGGCAGGACCGCGGCCCAGGGGAGCGGGAGCCTGCGGTTCGGGGAGAGCAGGGAGGTGACGCGCCGGGGGACGGCCCCGGGACGCGCCATGTGCAGGCCGAGCGAAGGCGCCTGCCGGGAGGCCAGCGCCGCCGCCGCGATCGCCTTGGCGACCGTGCTGCGGCTGCCGACCTCGGTCGCGGCCCGCTCGTCGGCGTCGCGCTCGACGAGGTAGCCGACCCGCCGCGCGACCCACGCCAGCGCGGGATGCACGGCGCCGGCCAGATCGGCGGTGAGGACGAGGCCGTGGTGCCGCCTGTCCAGGTGGGCCCGCTCGTGCGCCAGCAGCGCGGCGTACTGGGCGTCGGTGAGCCTGTCCCGCATCCCGCTGGTGACGACGATCCGCCCCGGGCTGCCGGGCACGGCGAACGCGTCGGGGGCGTCCTCGGGCACGAGCACGATCCGCTCGTCGGCAGGCAGCGCCGCGAGGCTCCTGGCGACCGCCCGCCCGCGCCGGTGCCGCCGCCAGACCAGCGCCGCGGAGACCGCGCACCAGGCCAGCAGCGCGGCCGACGCCCACGACACCCACGGGACGCCCGCGGTGTCGGCGAGCACGGTGCCGCGCGACCAGCCGAAGAAGGAGTCCACGACCGGGACCTCGGCGGCGGCCTTGGCGCTGAAGAGGGCGAGGTTGGCGACCGTCCCGAAGGCGGCCCCGGCGGCGGACCAGGCGAGCACCGCGGCCCCCGCGCCGGGCCTGAGCCGTCCCGCGACGGCCCAGGCCGCGGCCACCACGAGGAGCGGCGCCACCAGCACTGACCAGACGAAATGATCGAACACGCTGCTCAGTGTCCCACCGAGTCGGGGATCTGCCGATAGGGTCGAATGGTGAGCACTTCCGATCCTTCCGGCCCCAGGCGGGGGAGCGGGCGGCGGAAGGCGGGCCAGCTCGAAGGGCAGATCGCCACGGTGCTCACCGAGGCGGGCATCGCCCTCACCCCGGCAGAGGTGCGCGACCGGCTTCCGGAGCTGTCCTACAGCACGGTCGTGACGATCCTCACCCGGTTGTACGACAAGGGCGCCGCGACCCGTCGCAGAGACGGCCGTTCCTACCGCTACGAGGCGGTCTCCGACGCCGCGGCGCTGGTCGCGGGCCGGATGAGCCGCCTGCTCACCGAGGAGCCCGACCGCGCCTCGGTGCTGCGCCGCTTCGTCGGCACGCTGAGCGAGCAGGACGAGGAGTTCCTGCGCGGCCTGCTCAACGAAGACGAGAACTGAACTCTCCGGCCCGTCTTCGCACGACCCGATTTCCGACGTCTTCGCAGGCCCTCCGGTCGCCCCGTGAATTTACACGCTGTAGAAGGTAGGTTAGGCTCACCTATGTCGGAGCGTGTCGGCTCCGGCCCGCCCAGCATTTCCGCTTGCGCTCTGCGCCAAGCGCCTCGACCCCCGCGGAGACCCCCAATGCGCTCCCTGCCCCTGCTCGCCCTGACCGGCGCGGTCTCGCTGTCGGCCCTCACCGCCTGCGGCGGGTCTGATCCCGCCGCCGACCCCGCCGCCCTCACCGTCGTGTCCACCGACACCGCGTGCGAGGTCTCCGCGAAGGAACTGGCGGCCGGCTCGCACACCTTCACCCTGGTGAACAAGGGCTCCAAGGTCACCGAGGTCTACTTCTACGCGCCCGACGGCAAGACCCTGTCGGAGAAGGAGAACATCGGCCCCGGCACCAGCTACGACATCACCGTCACGCTGCCCGCGGGGGACCAGCAGATCGCGTGCAAGCCCGGCATGGTCGGCGACGGCATCCGGCAGGACGTGAAGGTGTCCGGCGAGGCCGCCGCGCTCGACCCTCGGCTGGTCAAGGCCGTGGTCGACTACCGGCTCTACATCGACGCCCAGGTCGCCGACACCGTCACCAAGAGCGAGGCGTTCGTGGCCGCGGTGAAGTCCGGCGACACCGCCAAGGCCAAGGAGCTGTACGCGCCCTCCCGCTTCGGCTGGGAGAGCGTCGAGCCCGTCGCGGAGTCCTTCGGCGACCTCGACCCGAAGATGGACGCCCGCGAAGCCGACCTGACCGACGCGGAGAAGGCCGACTGGACGGGCTGGCACCGCCTGGAGAAGGCGCTGTGGACCGACGGCTCGGTCAAGGGCCTGGACGGGATCGCCGACCAGCTGATCACCGACCTCAAGGACCTCCAGACCCGCGTCCACACCGTCGACATCACCCCGGCGTCCATGGCCAACGGCGCCAAGGAACTCCTCGACGAGGTCGCCACCGGGAAGATCACCGGCGAGGAGGAGGCCTTCTCGCACACCGACCTCGTGGACTTCAAGGCCAACGTCGACGGCGCCTTCAAGGTCTACGAACTGCTCTCCCCGGTGGTGAAGGAGAAGGACGCGGCTCTCGCGGGCACCCTCGACACCGCCTTCGCCGACGTGTTCGGCGCGCTGAAGAAGCACGAAGAGGGCGAAGGCTACGTCTCCTACGACAAGGTCTCCTCCGCCGACCGCAAGACGCTGACCGACGTCGTCAACGCGCTCGGCGAACCCCTGTCCAAGCTCGCCGCCGCGGTGGCCTGACATGGCGCCCCGCGTGTCCCGCCGCGCCCTGCTCGGCGCGGGCGGGGCGGGTGTCCTCGCGGGGGCGGCCGGCCTGCTGGCCGCCCGTGCCGGAGACGAGCCGGCGCACGCCGACCCGGGCGTCGTCGCCTTCCACGGCCCACACCAGGCCGGGATCGCGACCCCCGTCCAGGACCGCCTGCACTTCGCCGCCTTCGACCTCACCACGCAGGACCCGGCCCGCGTCGCGGCGCTGCTGCGCGCCTGGACCGAGGCCGCCGCGGCGATGACCCGCGGCGCGCCCGTCGGTGAAGGAGCCGTGGACGGGGTGCCGCTCGCCCCGCCGGACGACACCGGCGAGGCCCTCGGCCTGCCCGCCTCCCGGCTGACCCTCACCGTCGGGTTCGGCCCGTCGATGTTCACCAAGCTCGGGCTCGCGCGGCCCGCGGCCCTGATCGACCTCCCGCACTTCCCCGGCGACAACCTCGACCAGGCCCGCAGCGGCGGCGACCTCTGCGTCCAGGCCTGCGCCGACGACCCCCAGGTCGCCGTGCACGCCGTCCGCAACCTCGCCCGCATCGGCTTCGGCACGGTCTCGGTCCGCTGGTCGCAGCTCGGCTTCGGCAAGACCTCCTCGACCACGCCGGAATCCCAGACGCCCCGCAACATGATGGGCTTCAAGGACGGCACCGCCAACATCCCCGGCACCGACGGCGAGCTCCTCGACGAGCACGTGTGGGCCGCCGCGTCCGACGGCACGCCCTGGATGGCCGGAGGCAGCTACCTCGTCGCCCGCCGCATCCGCATGCACATCGAGACCTGGGACCGCACCTCCCTCACCGAGCAGGAGCAGGTCATCGGCCGCTCCAAGGGCGAAGGCGCGTCCCCGGGCCGCTCCCGCGAACACGACCCGGTGATCCTCGCGAAGATGGCCCCCGACGCCCACGTCCGCCTCGCCCACCCCGACACCAACGGGGGCGCCCGCCTCCTGCGGCGCGGCTACTCCTTCACCGACGGCACCGACGGCCTGGGCCGCCTCGACGCCGGCCTGTTCTTCCTCGCCTACCAGCGCGACGTGTCGGCGGGCTTCGTCAAGGTCCAGTCGAGCCTGCGGACCGACCGCCTGAACGAGTACATCCAGCACGTGGGCAGCGGTGTCTACGCGGTTCCCCCCGGCGTCCGAGAGGGCGGTTTCTGGGGAGACGCCCTCTTCGCCAAGTTCGCCTAGCCCGCCCCCGGAGGCGCCCCATGTTCCTCGGCAACTACCTGATCGGCCTCCGCGAGGGCCTGGAAGCCGCCCTCGTGGTGAGCATCCTCATCGCCTACCTCGTCAGGACCGGCAACCGCCGCGCCCTCGTTCCGGTCTGGGCGGGTGTCGGCGCGGCCGTCGCGCTGAGCGTCCTGTTCGCCCTCGTCCTCCAGACCGTCGTCGGCAGCGAGCACCACTTCAAGATCCAGGAGCTCACCGGGGGCGTCCTGTCACTGGTCGCCGTCGGCCTCGTCACCTGGATGGTCTTCTGGATGCGCGGCGCGGCCCGGGGCATCAGGGCGGAGCTCGAAGGCAAGATCGACTCCGCGCTGGACACGGGCTCGGCGGCCCTGGCCTTCGTGGCCTTCCTCTCGGTGGGCCGCGAGGGCCTGGAGACCGCCCTCTTCCTGTGGACGAACATCTCCCACTCCTACGTCTCCCCGGCCCAGTCCGTGGGCGGCGCCCTGGCCGGCCTCGCCACCGCGGTGCTCCTCGGCTACCTCCTCTACCGAGGCGGCCTCACCCTCAACCTGGCGAAGTTCTTCACCTGGACCGGCGCGGCCCTCGTCATCGTCGCCGCCGGCGTCCTCGGCTACGGCTTCCACGACCTCCAGGAGGCCGAGGTCCTCCCCGGCCTCGACTCCGTGGCGTTCCAGCCTTCCGTCTGGTTCGCCTCCTGGGGGCGCCCCGGCGAATGGCTCCAGACCTTCCTCCACGGCATCCTCAACCTCACCCCCACCGTCACCTGGCTCCAGGCCCTCACCTGGCTCGCCTACGCGGTTCCGGTGCTGTACCTGTTCCTCCGCCCGGCCCGCTCCCAGGCCGCTCCGGTTGCCGCTTGAGACGATGCGCGCGAGACCCCCGGCTCGGTTCGAGCCGGGGTCTTCGCGTTCCCTGACGGGTCAGTCCTCGCCCATCTGGTCTTCGGGGGAGAGGTGTTCGACGGTCACGCCGGTTTCGGTGAAGGTGCGGGTGACGTGGCCGGAGCTGTAGACCCACAGGATGCGGAGGGGGGTGGTGCCCACGTTGCGGAAGAGGTGGGGGATGGGGGAGGGGATGTAGGTGGTGTCGTGTTGGACGAGGCGGGTGGCCTCGCCCTCGACGAGGACCTCGGCTTCGCCGTCGAGGATCGTGACGTGTTCGTCGCAGTTGTGGGAGTGCAGGGGGGCGCCGGAGCCGACGGGGTAGACGCTGATGCCGCTGGTGATCCGGTTCTCGCCGGCCGCGGAGGTCGTGGTGATCAGCGGGGTGGTCACTACCGCGCCGCCCCGGTCGAGCAGCTTGACTTCGGCCACCTTGATGATCGTGGTCACGGTGTTGTCTCCTTCACGGCCTCGTAACGTGCCGTTCGAGATTAGAACGGGCGAATGCTCCCGAGGGGTGCCAAGACGTGCAGCTTTACGTTGCGCGCGCAGCGGTGTGGGACACCGTGTACCGAGTTGTACGGTCTTGCAAAACCGGTCCCGAGTGGTCCGCATCACAAGGCAAGGGTTCCCGTACGCATGAGACTCCCCGTTATTGATCCGGCCGACATGACCGCACGGCAGAAGGAGATAGCCGAGCGGATCGCCGGCCGCCGCGGCGCGGTCCGCGGACCGTTCCGCGTCTGGCTGAACAGCCCCGAGCTGTGCGAGAAGGTCGAGGCGCTGGGCGCGTTCGCCCGTTTCGAGTCGAGCCTTCCGCTCCGGCTGCGGGAGCTGACCCTGCTGCTGGCGGCCCGCGCCATGGACGCCCAGTACTCCTGGAACGCCCACGTGGACAAGGCGATCGAGTCGGGCATCCCGGCCGAGGCGGTCAAGGCGATCGCCGAGAAGCGCGAGCCGGAGTTCGCGCTGGAAGAGGACCAGGCGTTCTACCGGTTCTGCGTCGAGATCCTGCGCGACCACTTCGTCACCGACGCGACCTTCCAGGCCGCCGAGAAGCACTTCGGCGCGCAGGGCCTGGTCGATGCGATCGGCTCGCTCGGCAACTTCACGATGCTCGGGATGTGCCTGAACGCCTTCCAGGTGGACCTGCAGGCCGACCGCGAGCCCCCCTTCCCCGACATCCGCGGGTACGCGCGGGTGGAGTCGGGCGAGGAGATCCGGTGACCCGGGTGGACTCCGGCCGCGCGGGCGGGCCGGTCCTCCGGTCCGACGCGGTCATCCGGGTGGAGGGCGTCACCAAGCGGTTCGGCGGAGCGGTCGCGCTGCGCGAGGTCAGCATGGAGTTCCACGCGGGTGAGATCCACGCGCTCATGGGGATGAACGGCGCGGGCAAGTCCACCCTCGTCAAGATCCTCTCCGGGGTCCAGAATCCCGACGGCGGCCACCTGGAGATCTCGGGCAGGCCGCACACCGTGCTCAGCCCCCGCAAGGCCCGCCGACTCGGCGTGTCCATGGTGCCGCAGCGCCGTGAGCTGGTCATGGACCTCACGGTCGCGGAGAACATCCTGCTGGGCGATCTTGTCGCGCGCCGGTCGATCGTCAGCTGGAACGGCGTCAAGGAGACGGCCCGCCGCGCGCTGTCGGAGCTGGGCATCGACATCGACGTCGAGCAGGTCGCCGGCGCGCTGACCGTCGCCGAGCAGACCATGGTCGAGGTGGCGCGCGAGGTGCGCCGCGGCGGCAGGGTCCTCATCCTCGACGAGCCGACCGCCTGCCTGAGCGCCGAGGCCGCCGAGCAGATCCGCTCGCTGGTCCGGCGGCTGCGCGACGGCGGCGTCGCGGTCATCTACATCTCGCACCACATCGACGAGGTCATCGACCTCGCGGACCGGGTCACCGTCCTGCGCGACGGCAGGCTCGTGCGCACCGGCCCCGCCGCGGACTTCGACGAACGCGGGCTGGTGCGCGACATGGTCGGCCGCGAGGTCGTCTCCACCCGGCCGCCGCGCCGGGCCCCGGCGCGGGAGGTCGGGCTCAGCGTCCGCGACCTGTCGCAGGGCCGCTTCATCGACGGGTTCGACGTCGACGTCCGCCGCGGGGAGATCGTCGCGGTGCTCGGCCCGGCGGGCGACGCCCAGTCGCGCCTGTTCGACCTGCTGTCGGGCCGCCGCCGTGCCGACCGGGGCGGCATCGCGGTCAACGGCCGGCCGGTGCCGTGCGGGCAGATCGCCCGCTCGCTGGCGAGCGGGCTGCGGTGCGTGACCGGCGACCGGCGCGCGCTCGGACTGGTCCCCGAGCTGACCATCGACGAGAACGTGCTGCTGGCCGCCGACCGCCTGGCGCGCCGCAGGCTCCACCGGTGGGACCTGCTGTCGCGCCGCGCCCGGCCGCTCCGCGACGCCTACCATGTCCGGTCGCTCACCCCCAACCCGCCGGTCGACCGGCTTTCCGGCGGCAACCAGCAGAAGGTCCTGCTGGCCAAGTGGCTCGGCACCGACCCCGTGGCCTGCCTGCTGGAGGACCCGACCAACGGGGTGGACGTGGCCGCGATGGCCGAGATCCACACGCTCGTCGACGGCCTCGCCGAACAGGGCACGGCGGTCCTGCTCGCCTCCTCCAGCGCGGAGGAGGTCATGCGGCTGGCCGATCGCGTGATCGTCGTCCGCGACGGACGGACGGTCGCCGAATACGACATCAGCAAGATCACGCGCGATGACCTCGTCGCCGCGGTGCTCGGAGGAGACCTCTCGTGAACGTGCAAGCAGTCCCCGGAACCGACGGCCCCACCGCCGGGAAAGGGGCGCCGAGGCGGGCGTTCGTCCCGGCCGCGGCCAAGCGGGTGCCGCACCTCGGCCTGATCGCGGTGCTGGTGCTGATCGTCATCGTCGCCGGCTTCCAGACCGACGCCTTCCTCACCTCGACCAACCTCATCAACGTGCTGCGCCAGGTGAGCGTCCTCGCGGTGATCGCCTGCGGCCTGACCCTCCTCATGGTGGCCGGCGGCATGGACTTCTCCCTCGGCAGCAACGTCGCGGTGACGGTCGGCGTCGCGGCCCAGCTGATCGCGCACGGCCACTCGGTACCGGTGACGATCCTCGTCTCGATCGCGGTCGCCACCGGCATCGGCCTGCTCACCGGCCTGATCGTCACCTACAGCAAGGTCGCCCCGTTCGTCGTCACCCTCGCCACCGCGACGATGCTCGACGGCGTCGCGCTGATCGTCATCGACGGGCAGAGCGTCTCCATCGGCACCGAGCTGTTCTGGCTGGGCGAGACCAAGACGCTCGGCGTCCCCCGGCTGACCATCCTCGCCGCCGTCGTCCTGGTGCTCACCGGGCTGGCCATGCGCTACACCGTCTTCGGCCGCGACGCGTTCGCGATCGGCGGCAACGAGGACGTCGCCCGGCTGAGCGGCATCCGCGTCGACCGCGCCAAGCTCCTGCTCTACAGCCTCGCGGGCCTGCTCTCCGGCATCGCCGGGGTCATGCTCCTGTCCCGCCTCGCGGCGGCCAGCCCCGGCACCGGCGGCCTCATGACCCAACTCCAGGCGGTCGCCGCGGTCGTGATCGGCGGCACCGCCCTGGAAGGCGGACGCGGCAGCATCTTCGGCACCTTCCTCGGCGTGATCGTGCTGGGCGTCGTCGCGAACGTGCTCAACCTGCTCCAGGTCTCGTCGTTCTACCAGATGATCTCGGTCGGCGCGGTGCTGCTCATCGCGGCCGTCGCGAACCTCGTCCAGGGCCGAAGGCACTGACCGCGGGCCCTCCGACGCACCATCCCCATCCCCACCGCATCCCCACCCCCCAGAAAGGCAGCACCCCATGCCCAGAAGTCTCTTCCGCGTGTCCGCGGCCCTCCTCGCCGCCGCCTGCTCCGCCGCCCTGCTGAGCGCCTGCGGCGCCGACTCCGAGGACGCCAAGGACGACGGCAAGCTGACGATCGGCTTCATCAACGGCTCGCACACCGAGTACCACACCTGCCTGGAGAAGGCGATCAAGTCCCAGGCGGGCACGTCCGGCGTCGAGGTGATCACCGCCAACTCCAACCAGAACCCCGCCACGGAGCTGGCCAACCTCGAGGACATGATCTCCCGCAGGGTCGACGCGGTGATCGTCCAGACGGTGAACGTGGACGCCCTCGCGAACGACATCGCCAAGGCCAAGGCCGCGGGCATCCCGATCTACCTGACCGCGGTCATGCCCGAGAGCCTCGACGACGTCCTCGGCGTCACCGCGGTCGACCTCGCGGGGGTCGGCAAGCTGAACGCCGAGTGGGTCGCCAAGGACGCGAACGGCGCCGCCGCCGAGGCCGTCGTCATCGCGGGCGCTCCGGGCGCGGCCTCCGACATCCTCGTCGGCGGCTTCGAGAAGAACCTGCCGGCCAACGTCAAGGTGGTCGCCGCCCAGCCCGGCATGTTCGTGCGGGCCAAGGCCCAGGAGGTCGCCGAGAACCTGATCCAGGCGCACCCGAACGTCAAGTACGCGTTCGTGGCCAACGAGGACATGGCGTTCGGCGCCCTGCAGGCCTTCTCGGCGGTCGGCAAGGACGTCAAGATCGTGACCAGCAACGGCACCGAAGCCGGCGTCCAGGCGATCAAGGACGGCAAGTTCGCCGCGACCGTGTCGAACCCCGCCACCGCCACCGGCCGGACCGCGGTGGAGAGCGTCGTCGCGCTCCTGAACCAGCAGCCGGCGGAGAAGCTCGCCCGCACCCCCATCGAGCTGATCACCAAGGACAACGCGGACACGGCTCCCCAGTACTGCCTCAAGTAGGACGTGACCTAGGGCACACTTAACGGACAATTAACCGAGCCGGGGGGACCGAAAGCCCAGAAGGCGGCCGATCCCCCCGGCTCTGCCTCGTGTCAGGGAGAAACCATGGACCGTCTTCTCGTCATGCGGAGCTTCGTGACCGTCGCGAAGGTCGGCAGCTTCAGCGGCGCGGCCAAGATGCTGGGCACCTCGGGGTCGCTCATCTCGCGGCACGTCGCGGACCTGGAGAAGCAGGTCGGCGTCCGGCTCGTCAACCGGACCGCCCGCTCCGTGAGCCTGACCGAGCCCGGTGTGCGCTACAGCCAGTTCGCCCAGCGGATCCTCGACGAGATCGACGACGAGGACAACAACCTCGCCGAGGCCCACGACAGGCCCGAGGGCACCCTGTCCATCATCTGTCCGAAATGGATCGGCAGCCTCGACCTCGGCGACGCCATCGCGGCGTTCTCCACCGCCCACCCGAAGATCACCGTGCGGTTCGAACTGGGGGGCATGTCCGACCGCACCTACGACTTCCTCGACGACGGCTTCGACGTCGCGTTCCATACCCGGGACCTGCGCGACTCCAGCGTCCGGTTGAAGAAGATCGCGTCGCTGCCGTTCGTGCTGTGCGCGTCGGAGTCCTACATCGAGGCGCACGGGGAGCTCACCGATCCCAACGACCTGGCCCGGCACGACTGCCTCGTGCACGTCAACGACCCGGTCTGGCGGATCGGCCACGGCCACGCGAGCACCCTGCACAAGATCCGCAACGTGGCGTTCTCCTCGAACTCCTACCTCGCGCTCCAGAAGGCCGCCGTGCACGGCAGGGGCATCGCCCTGATCCCGCACCGGCCCGCCTACGACGACCTCATGAGCGGGGCGCTCAAGGTGCTCCTGCCGAAGCTGCCCGTCCCCGCGCGCAGCCTGTACGCGATCTACGGGCCCGCCCAGCAGGCGCCCCGGAAGGTCGAGGTGTTCCTCGACTTCCTCACCGGATGGTTCTCCGACAATCCGATGCCGTCCTATGAATTGTGAGCGGCACGTGGCCGCCGCGTGCAACCAACACTTGCGTATTCGGTAGTGCTCGCAACGCCCCGCACCGGTGGCGGAGTTCCTAGGATCGACAGCGTGCCGCAGGGCGAAACGGCACTCGCTATGAAGGGACGGCAATGGGAATCCAGCGCATCGAATCGGTGGTCCACACCGTCGATGATCTCGGCGAGAACATCAGGTTCTTCACCGATTTCGGCCTGGCCAAGGTGGAGGAGACCGCGACCCGCGCGGTGTTCGCCACGCTGATCGGCCAGACGTTCGTGCTGGACACCGACCCGGACCCGCTGCTGCCCCCAGCGCTGGAGAGGACGCCGACGATCCGCGAGGTGATCTGGGGCGTCGACACCCCCGAGTCGCTGGCCGAACTCGTCGCCAGGGCCGGCGCCGACAGGACGGTGCGCGAAGACTCCCGCGGCGTCTTCCACACGGTCGACGAAACGGGATTCGGCGTCGGCTTGACACTGGCCGGGCCGACCCCGTCGGAATTCGCCGAACCGCGCACCGGAAACAGCTGGGGAAAGGTCGCCCGGTGGAATTCCTCGGTCACTTCGGTGGGCCGGGTGCGGCCTATCCGAATGTGCCATGTGGCGCTCAACATCCGCAAGGCCGGATGGGAGGAGGCGAACGCCTTCTATCTCGACCGGCTCGGTTTCCGGGCGACCGACATCGTCAAGCCGATGGGCGTCTTCATGCAGTGCGAAGGCGACGACGACCAGCACAACCTCCTCCTCTGCCACCGCCCCGACAAGGCGGGCTGCAACCACGTCTCGTTCGAGGTCCCCGGCTTCGACGACGTGATCGAGGGCGGCAACTTCATGATCGAGCAGGGCTGGCAGGAGGCCCGCAAGCTCGGTCGGCACACGATCGGCTCGAACGTCTTCAGGTTCGTCCACGCCCCCTGCGGCGGCCGCGTCGAGCTGGCCGCCGACATGGACCGCGTGGACGACTCCTACGAGACCCGCGTGCACGAGACCACGCCCCCGCACCACATCTGGGCACTGCGCAGTTCGCGCGAACCCGAACAGCGCTGACGAAGACGCGAAGAAGGCATCATGACGACAGACGGCTACACCGCTTTGCAGATGTACATCGCCGGGCGGTGGTGCGACGCCGAGGACGGCGCCACCGCCCCGGTGGTCAACCCCGCGACCGAAGAGGTCATCGGGCACGTCCCCCTGGCGACGCCCGCCGACCTCGACCGCGCGCTCGCCGCGTCCGTCACGGGCTTCCGGGCCTGGCGCGGCACGCCGATCGCGCGGCGCGTCGAGATCCTGCGCGAGGCCGCCGACCTCCTCACCGCCCGCGCGGGGGAGATCGGCCGGATCATGACCCTGGAGCAGGGCAAGCCGTTCCCCGAGGCGCGGACCGAGGCGGCGCGCGTCGCGCACTCGATCCGCTGGGACGCCGAGGACGCGCGCCGCGAGTACGGCAGGATCATCCCGTCGACCGACGACACGCTCCTATCGGTCCGCAAGGAGCCGATCGGACCCGTCGCGGCGTTCACCCCGTGGAACTTCCCGGCCGGCTCACCCAACCGGAAGATCGCCGCGGCGCTGGCCGCGGGCTGCTCGATCGTCATCAAGGCGTCCGAGGAGACCCCCGGCACCGCGGTCGAGCTGGTGCGCTGCTTCGCCGACGCGGGCGTGCCCGCGGGCGCGCTCAACCTCGTGTTCGGCGACCCCGCCGCGGTCTCGGCGCACCTCATCCCGGCCAAGGAGATCAGGCTCGTCGCGTTCACCGGCTCGGTGCCCGTAGGCAAGCTGCTGGCTTCCGCGGCGGGCGCGGAGATGAAGCCGTCGCTGATGGAGCTGGGCGGGCACGCGCCCGTCATCGTCTGCGCCGACGCCGACCCGGTGGTGGCGGCCCGGCGCGCGGCGGCGGCGAAGTTCTTCAACGCGGGCCAGGTCTGCACCTCGCCGAGCCGCTTCCTCGTCCACGCCGACGTGCACGACGCGTTCGTCGCCGAGTTCGTCAGGGCCGCCGAGGAGATCGTGGTCGGCGACGGACTGGACGACGGCGTCAAGATGGGCCCGCTCGCCAACGAGCGGCGCCTGAAGGCCGTCGCGGAACTCGTGAACGACGCCGTGGCCAAGGGCGCCAAGGCCGTTACCGGAGGCGCCCCGCTCGACCGGCAGGGCTACTTCTACCCGCCGACCGTGCTCGTGGACGTCCCCGCCGACGCCCGCGTCCTGGCCGAGGAGCCGTTCGGGCCGATCGCGCCGATCGTGCGGTTCACGGAGCTCGACGAGGCCCTGGCGATCGCCAACTCGCTGGAGTACGGCCTCGCCGCCTACGGCTTCACCGAGTCCGCGGCGACCGCCGAGCGCCTCGTGCGCGGCTTCGAGGCGGGCATCCTGTCCATCAACCACTGCGGCGGCTCCGTCCCCGAGGCCCCGTCCGGCGGCGTCAAGGCCAGCGGCTACGGGCGCGAGGGCGGGCCGGAGGGGCTGGAGGCCTACTTCCTCACCAAGCGCGTCTCCCACCTGCTCGGAGACCTCGGGTGAGGTACTGCCGCGTCGAGATCGAAGGCCGGCCCGTGTGGGGGCGGGTGGACGGCGGGACCGTCCGCCTCCTCACCGGGTCGCCCATCGAAGGGGGCCCGTCCGGAGGGCGGAGCACGGAGGACGGGCGCGTCATCGCCCTGGACTCCGCGAAGCTCCTCCACCCCGTCGTCCCGCCCGTGTTCTACGCAGTCGGGATGAACTACAAGAGCCACGTCGCGCACGCTCGGGCGCTCGGGAACAAGGCCGCCGTCCTGCCCGACAGGCCGGAGGTCGCCTACCGCGCCAACAACGCCCTCACCGGGCACGGCGCGGCGATCGTCAAGCCCGCCGAGGTCACGGGGCGCTTCGAGGCCGAACCCGAGGTCGTCGCCGTCATCGGCAGGACGCTCCGGCACGCGACCTACGAGGAGGCCCGCGAGGCGGTCTTCGGCTGGACGATCGGCAACGACGTCAGCGCGCGCGAATGGCAGCACGCCGACCGGTCGTTCTGGCGCTCGAAGAACAGCGACACCTTCAAGCCGATGGGCCCCTGGATCGAGACCGACGTCGATCCGCTCGCCCAGATCACCACCCTCAGCGTCAACGGCGGGGAGCGCGCCTCCTTCGCCACCGGGGACATGGTCTTCGACCCCTACGAGTACATCGTCGAGACCACCCGGCACCTCACGATGCACCCCGGCGACGTCCTGTGGCTCGGCGCGGACGCGACCTGCCAGTTGGCGCCGGGGGACACCGTCGACATCGAGATCAGCGGAATCGGCGTGCTGTCCAACCACGTCGTCCTGGAACAGACCCTCCCAGAAAGGCCCCGGCGATGAGCAACCAGCCGCGCTACATCCACCACGTGAACTTCCCGACCACCGACGTCGAGCGCACCAAGGAGTGGTACACGAAGGTGTTCGGCCTGAAGGCCATCACCCCCAAGTCCAACACCAAGGTCCTGCTGATGACCCGCGGGAACTTCGACCTGCACTTCACCCCGGTCGAGGAGATGGACCGGATGGCCCCCTACCACTTCGCCATCGAGGTCGACGACTGGGACGGCTTCCTCGCGCACCTCAAGGAACTCGGCATCCGGCACACCCGGCCGATCGAGCGGCCGGAGAACCAGTCGAAGTTCTGCTACATCCACGACCCCGACCACACCATGATCGAGCTGGTCTTCCACGGCCGCCGCCCGAACTGACCGTCGGCACCCCTGTTCCAAGGAGATACCCCATGGGCGTCGCACTTTCCGACGGCACCGTCAAGATCTACTACGAGGTCCACGGCTCGGGCCCGGCCATCGCGCTCATCCACGGCTCCGGCGGCCACCACGCCGCCTGGTGGCAGCAGGTCGCCGAACTGCGCGACCGGTACACGCTCGTCACCATCGACCTGCGCGGCTTCGGCAACTCCGACTCCTCCATGCCGGAGTTCGACGGGCAGGACTTCCCCGGCGACATCCTCGCCGTCCTCGACGCCGAGAACCTGACCGACGTGCTCGTGTTCGGCCAGTCGATCGGCGCGGTCGCCGCGCTGCGGGCCGGCCTCGCCCGCCCCGACCGCGTCAGCGGGGTCGCGCTCGGGCACTCACTCGGCGGGATCGACCACCCGGAGCTGTCCCCGCTCGTCGCGGCGGACCGGGCCGAGGCCGTCAAGCTGCCCGTCATCGACCGGCTCCTGTCGAAGGAGTTCCAGGAGAGGGACGCGGCCAAGACATTCCTGTTCCAGCAGCAGGGCACGTTCAACGTCGCCAAGATGGCCGACCTGCGCAACCTCTCCGTCGGCGGACCCTCCCTGGACGAGGTCGTCGCCTCCGGCCTGGAAGTGACCTTCCTCGCCGGCGAGAAGGACGCCGTCATCAGCCCGGCGACCGTCCGCCGCGCCCACGAGCTCCTCAAGGGCTCCCACCTGGAGCTCATTCCGGACGCCCCGCACTCCATGTACTGGGAGCGCCCGGACCTGTTCAACGCCGCGCTCGTCCGCATCCGCGAGCGCCTTTCGGCTAAGAAGGCCTGACACCCATGAAACTCACTCTCGAAGAGGCCGAGCAAATCATCGAGGCCGTGCTCGAGCAGGGCCGGACCCTCGGCAAGGCGTTCAGCGTCGCCGTCGTCGACGAAGGCGGCTTCCTGAAGTCCGTCAAGCGGGCCGACGGGGCCCGGCCGCTCACCCCGTCGATCGCCCTGGCCAAGGCCTACAGCGCCGCCGTCATGGAGCGCCCGACCACCATGCTCAAGGACTGGGCGAACAGCAACCCGGGCTTCTTCGCCTCGCTGTCCTCCATGGGCACCCACCCGATCGTCGCGACCGAAGGCGGCGTCACCATCAAGCGCGACGGCGCGATCCTCGGCGGCCTCGGCGTCTCCGGCGGCACCCCCGCCGAGGACCAGCAGGCCTGCGACGACGTGCTCGCCGCGCTCGGCTACGAGCTGGAGTTCCGCGCCTGGGGCAAGCCGGCAGGGGAGAAGTAGAGATGGCCGACACCTTCAAGTACCGCATCGACCACCACGGCAGCCTGATCCGCCCCGCCGAGGTCCTGGCGGCGCGGAGCCGGTTCGAGGCGGGCGCCCTGGACGCGGACGGCCTGCGCGCCGCCGAGGACGCGGCCATCGCCGAGGCGGTGCGCTTCCAGCGCAGGCTGCGCCTCTCCGTCGTCACCGACGGCGACTTCCGCCGCGCCGACTTCCGCGGCGCGATCCTCGGCGCCGTCCACGGCCTCCGCCGCACCGACGACACCGACAAGTACGGCCGCGCGACCTGGCTGGCGTCCGAGGAGCTCAAGGCCGACGGGCCCCTCATCGCCGAAGACGTCGCCGCGCTCGCCGAACTCACCGGCGCGGCGGCCCCGAAGGCCGCCCTGCCCTCGCCCGCCTACCTCGCGGCGACCTGCTTCGACCCCGCAGGCCCCTACAAGACCCCGGTCGAACTCGGCGAGGCCCTCGCGGTGATCGTCCGCGCCGAGATCGAGGCCCTCATCGCGCACGGCGTCCGCCTCGTCCAGCTCAACAACTTCCGCTACCAGGCGTACCTGTTCGGCCGCGGCGGCCAGCCCCTCACCCTGGAGCAGGCCATCGGGATCGACGCGGCCGCCGTCGCCGTCACGGAGCGACCCGAAGGCGTCCGCATCGGCCTGTGCCCCACCCACAAGGCCGCCGACGTCGACAAGGAGGCCGCGGCCCGCCTCTTCGCCGAGCTCCCCGTCGACCGCTGGATCCTCCCCTACGACCAGGGAACGCAGGGCGAGATCGACCTCCTCAAGGCGGTCCCCGCCGACCGCGACGCGGCCCTCGGCATCGTCAGCCCGCGGGTCGCCGAGCTGGAGGCCATCGACACGATCATGGACCGCATGGACGCGGCCGCGGAGCTGAAGGACATCGAGGACATCGCCGTGACCCCGTCCTCCGGTTTCTCCGACACCGCGGGCGCCCCCGAGATCGGCGCCGACGACCAGCGCCGCAAGCTCATCCACGTCGAGACCATCGCCCGCATGTGCTGGGGCAACGAACTCTGACGTCCACGAGAAGCCCCGCCCGGTCCGACCGAGCGGGGCTTCTCCGCGTTCGGGCCCAATCAGAGGAGAACTATGGACGCAGTGTATAGAACGCGGGTATACACGGAGGTATGACTGTTTCGTTGGCGTTGCTGGGGCTGCTCGAGCAGGAATCCAGGCACGGGTACGACCTGAAGCGGGACTACGACTCGTTCTTCGGGCGGGCCAAGCCGCTGCCTTTCTCGCAGGTGTACTCGACCCTGGGGCGCCTGGCCCGGGACGGGAAGGTGGTGGTCGGGGATCCGGAGCCGGGAGCGGGACCCGACCGGAAGCGCTACGTGATCACCGAGGCGGGGGCGACGGAGGTCCAGGAGTGGCTGGCCGAGCCGATCGCGCCCGAGCCGCACCTGCAGACCGTGCTGTTCACCAAGGTCGTCCTCGCGCTGATCCTCGGCCGGGACGCACGGGGCTACCTCGACGCGCAGCGCGCGGCGCACATGGCGCGGATGCGTGAGCTGACCGAGATCCGGCGCGGCGGTGAGCTCGTCGACCGGCTGCTGGCCGACCACGGCCTCTTCCACCTGGAGGCCGACCTGCGGTGGATCGACCTGACCACGGCCCGCCTGGCCGACCTCGCCGCGGAGGTGACCCGATGAGCTCACCCATCCTGGAGGCCCGCGAAGCGGTCCTGTCGTTCGGCAGCACCCCGGCACTGCGGGGCGCCTCCCTGGCCGTCGAAGCGGGCGAGATCCTCGCCGTCACCGGCCCGTCCGGCTCGGGGAAGACCACGCTGCTGCACTGCCTCGCCGGAATCCTCACCCCGGAGTCCGGCGAGATCCACTTCGACGGCCGCCGGATCGACACGCTGAAGGAGCCGGCGCGCAGCGCGCTGCGCCGGGAGCGCTTCGGCTTCGTCTTCCAGTTCGGCCAGCTCGTCCCCGAACTCACCGCCGAGGAGAACGTCGCGCTGCCGCTGCTGCTGTCCGGCACGCGGCGGAACTCGGCGATGGCCGACGCCCGCGCCTGGTTCCCGCCGCTGGGCCTCGACGGGCTCGAAGGCCGCCGCTCCGGCGAGCTGTCCGGCGGCCAGGCCCAGCGGGTGGCCCTCGCCCGGGCGCTCGTCGCCCGCCCGTCCGCGCTGTTCGCCGACGAGCCGACCGGCTCCCTGGACTCGCTGACCGGCGAACACGTCATGGACCTGCTCGTGGACTCCGCCCGCACGGCCGGCACGACCGTCGTCCTGGTCACGCACGAGGCACGGGTCGCCGCCTGCGCCGACCGCGAGGTGGTCGTGCGCGACGGCGTCGCGACCTGCCTGAGCACGGGGCGGGCAGCGTGATCCGGCTGGGGCTCCGGCTGGGGCTCCGGCTCGCCTTCGCGGGCGGCAGGGAAGCGCTGGGAAGACTCGTCCTCATCGCCGCCGCGGTGTCCCTGGGAGTCGGGCTGCTGCTCGGGGTCCTCGCGGCGCTCAACGCCACGACCACGCAGAACGACCGGAACCTCTGGCTCGGCTCCGGCACGGGGGTGGCCGCCGCAGACGTCTCGCCGGGCGCGGCCCCGCTGTGGTGGCTGCTGCGCGCCGACGCCTTCGCCGGGGAGCCTGTGGGACGTCTCGACGTCGCCGCGACCGGCCCCGGCTCGCCGGTCCCGCCCGGCCTGCCCCGGCTGCCGGGGCCCGGCGAGTACTACGCCTCACCCGCCCTGGCGGAGCTGATCCGCACCGTTCCCGCCGACGAACTTGCCGCGCGCTACCCCGGCCGTCTCGCGGGGACGATCGGGGACGCCGCGCTCGCCGGTCCGGAGACCCTCCTCGCGGTGGTCGGGCGCACCCCGCAGGAGATGTCCGGCATGCCCGAGGCGGTGCGGGTCGAGGCGATCGCGTCCGCGGAGAGCGGCACCTGTGCCGGCCCCAACTGCAGGCTCGGCATCAACGCCGCGGGCACCAGGCTCATCCTGTCGGTCGCGGCGGCCGGACTCGTGTTCCCCGTCGTCGTCCTCATCGGCACCGCGACCCGGCTGTCGGCCGCCCGGCGGGAGCGGCGGTTCGCCGCGATGCGCCTGGTCGGCGCGACCCCGCGGCAGATCTCCCTGCTCGCGGCCGTGGAGTCCGCGGTGGCGGGCGCTCTCGGCGTCGCCCTGGGCTTCGCCGTCTTCCTCCCGCTCCGCCCGTTCCTGGGGAAGGTCGACTTCACCGGCACGCACTTCTTCGGCGCCGACCTCACGCTGACGCCCGCGCAGTGCGCGGTGGTCGCGGTGGGCGTCCCGCTGGTCGCGGCCGCGGCCACCCTCGCGGCACTGCGCCGGGTCCGCGTCTCGCCGCTGGGCGTCGCCCGGCGCGCCACCCCGCGGCCGCCGCACGCGCTGCGGGTCGTGCCGCTGGTGGCCGGACTCGCCGAACTCGGCTACTTCGTCGGCAGGCGTCCCGAGACGACCGACGGCCAGATCGCCGCGTTCCTCTCCGGCGCGCTCCTGGTGCTGGCCGGGATCGTCGTCGCCGGGCCGTGGCTGACGATGGCGGGCGCCAGGCTGCTGGCGCGGCGCTCGCGGCGTCCCGCGGCGCTCATCGCGGCCCGTCGGCTCGCCGACGACCCGCGCGCCGGCTTCCGGGCGATCAGCGGCCTGGTGCTGGCCCTGTGCGTCAGCACGGGCGC
Organism: Actinocorallia aurea; assembly: GCF_054783995.1. Taxonomy (NCBI): domain Bacteria; kingdom Bacillati; phylum Actinomycetota; class Actinomycetes; order Streptosporangiales; family Thermomonosporaceae; genus Actinocorallia; species Actinocorallia aurea. The sequence goes on along the minus strand of NZ_BAAGPQ010000035.1, from coordinate 1,222 downwards.
GGTCGGCGTCATCACCGCGATGGTGGACGAGCGGAGTGCGCCGGAGGGGCCCGCCGCTGTGGGGAACACACTGATCGCCGACTTCGCGGGCGGCCCCGAAGGCCCGGAGAACAGTGCCGCGGCCCCTCGGGAGCCGCTGCTGGCGGCGCTGCGCGCGGTGCCCGGCGTGGCGGGCGTGACCGTGCTGCGGGAGAACCCGCTCGGCACCCCCGACCCGACCGAGAACCCCGCGACGGGACGCGACCCCTTGACGGCGGCCCTGGCGTCATGCGCGGAACTCGCCACCACCCCGGTCTTCAGCGTCTGCGAACCGGGGGCCCGGACCGCGTCGGTCGCGCCGGACTTCGCCCTCTACGGCCTCGGCTTCGACTCCGTCGTCTGGCCGGACGCGTGGCCGCGGGCAGACCTTCCCGCAGCGGCCCTCGCCGCGCTGCCCGCCAAGCAGATCGTCGTCTCCACCGACGGCTCAAGGAGCGCGATCGAACAGGCCCGCACCCTCCTGACGACCGCCTACCCCAGCGAATGGCCACCGGTGACGCTCGCCGAACGACGCGCCATGAACGAGGCGGACCTGACGGGCTACCGCAGGCTCGCGCAGGCCGTGGTCCTGGTGAGCTTCCTGGTGGCGGGCTGCGGCATGGCCGTGGGCGTCGCGGGCGGCCTGAGCGAGCGCAAGCGACCGTTCGGCCTCCTCCGGCTCGCCGGGGTGCCGACGGCGGTGCTGCGCCGGGTCGTCCTGCTGGAGAGCGCGGTCCCGCTGCTGATCGCGGCCGCCGCCGCCATCGGGACGGGGCTCCTCGCCGCGCACCTGTTCCTGCGCGCCCAGCTCGACTACGGGCTGCACGCCCCGGGCCCCGAATACTGGCTGCTCGTCGTCTGCGGTCTGGCCGCCGGGCTCGCGGCGATCGGCGCTGCGCTGCCCCTCCTCGGCCGCCTCACCGGGCCGGAGGCGGCCCGCGGCGACTGACCCCCGCGCCCCTGCGCGCGGGACGGCTCGGTTTGACCCCGCGGCGGGGGCCACGTAAGCTCAACGAGCCGATCTACGAAAACCACTGCGGGGCGCAACGCCACGGGGTTACTCTGGATCGGTCGGCCCGTTGAGGGGACGCAGGACGCCGGAAGGCGGCCGGCCCCGGTGGGACTCCACTCCAGCAAGAATCCGCGGACTCTTCGAAGTTCGGGCTTATTGCTGTGCGTGGAAATGGGCCGAAGTGTGGAATGG
>NZ_BAAGPQ010000034.1:0-204699 GCF_054783995.1 Actinocorallia aurea | reverse complement strand
CATCACCCTGGTCAGCGCCCTCCTCTGGCTCAACCAAGATCCACCGGACACGCTCTAGGGCGGCCCGCGCGACGGGCTACCCGGTGCGCGGGGGCCCGCGCCGCGTCCGGGATGATGCGGGGATGGAAGTCGCCCCCGCATCCGCCGAACCCGGCAGGACCTGGAACGCCCCGCAGTGGAGCGCCGACGACATCGGCCCGGACTTCGCGCCGATGCTGGACGCCATGCGCGTGTTCCACCACAGGCTGGCGGGCGCGGTCGTGCCGGACGAGCTCGCCGCGGAGATGCGCGGGATCTTCGAGCGGCTCGGCGCGCGGCTGCTGGAGCACCAGGTGCCCGAGGAAGAGCAGATCGCCGGGCGGATCGACATCCCCGGGCGCGGCCAGCTCCTCGTGCCGAACTACGCCCTGGACGTCGTCGAGCCCGGCTTCCTGGCCGGGCGCCTGACGTACGGGCGGCACTTCCTCGGCCGGAACGGGGCGGTGTACGGCGGCGCGATCCCGCTGCTGTTCGACTCGGTCCTCGGCCGCCTCGCCAACGGCCCCGGCAAGCCCGCCTCCCGGACGGCCTACCTGCACGTCGACTACCGCTCGATCACCCCGATCGAGACCGAGCTCCGCTTCACCGCCGAGATCACCCGCGAGGAGGGCCGCAAGCGCTTCATCCGCGGTGTTCTCACCCACGGCGAAACGCTCTGCGCCGAGGTCGACGCCCTGTTCCTTGCCCTGCGCCCGCACCAGCGGTGACCGCCGGGTCCGGGGGACCATCCGGGCCCCAGCACTGGCCCGGCCCGTCGCCGACGGTGCAGGGCACCGTCCCGGTGAACCCCTGCGCGACGTAGTGGGCGAAACGAGGCGGCGGCCGTCGGCCGCGTAGCGGTCGACCCGCACAAGGCCGACCCCCGCCTTGCGTGCCTCGGCGAGGGCGTGCGCGAGCAGCGCCGAGCCTCGCGGCGGCATCCTAGCGCCGGGAGAGCCGGGCTGATCGGGATTTTCCCGGGCTTGGGCCGGGCTTGGGGAGGGGCAGGCGGGGGGCGTCTAGGTTGGAGGAATGGGCGAGGCGGAGATCGTCAAGGCGGCGACGGGGCTGTTCTCGGCGCTCGGTTATGACGGGGTCACCGGGGCCATGATCGCGGAGGCGGCCGGGGTGGGCGACGGCGCGGTGGCGGCCCTCGGAGGCAAGCAGGGCGTGTACCAGGCCGTGATGGGGCGGGTGCTGGCCTCCCAGATCGCGCTCGTGGACGAGATGAACCGGGTGCTCAGCCCGGACCTGGACGGGCTGCACGGCATGGTCGACATGTTCCTGGAGTTCTACCGGGCGCATCCCGAGGCGGTCGCGCTGTGGCAGCACCGCGCGATGTCCGACGCCGCCGACGTGCCCGGCGTGGAGGGCGCCTACGCCTCCCCCGTCATCCAGGGCATCAGCGGCCTGCTGGCCCGCGCGGGCCTCACCGAGCACGCCCACCGCACGCTGCTGAACGTGCTCGGCTGGTCCTTCTACGGCTTCGTCACCATCGGCCTGGTGGCCCCCGACGGCACCACGGACCGCTGGGGCGACCCGGCCGCCCGCACCCGCTTCCGCGAGGAGGTCCACCACCTCATCGACGTTCTCGGCACCGCGGGCCCGCCCCCCGCCCTTCCGGACGAGCCCGCCTGATCAGCGGGAGGTCCAGCCGCCGTCGACGACGAGGGTCTGGCCGGTCATGAAGGAGCTGTCGTCGCTGGCGAGCAGGAGCATGACGCCGTCGAGCTCGCCGGGGGTGCCGGTACGGCCCATGGGGGTGTTGCGGCGGAGCCAGTTGGCGCCGCGCTCGTCGGCGAAGAAGTCCTCGGTGACCTCGGTGGCGAACCAGCCGGGGGCGATGGCGTTGACGCGGACGCCCTTGGACGCCCACTGCACGCCGAGTTCGCGGGTCATGTTCACCACGGCGCCCTTGGCGGCCGTGTAGGACACCTGGGAGGTCGGGTAGGCGGCGCCCAGGCCGAGGATCGACGCGATGTTGACGATGCTGCCGGAGCCCGCCTCGATCATCGGCCGGGCGAACAGCTGCGCCAGCGCGAACGTGGCGGTGAGGTTCAGCGCGAGGACGTGCTCGAAGGACTCGATCGACTCTTCCAGCGCGGGCTTCGCGACGCCGTGGCCGGCGTTGTTGACGAGGAGGTCGACCTTGCCCTCCCGGCTCATCACCGTCTCGAACAGGGCCTGGCGCGCGTCGGCGTCCGTCACGTCGCAGGTGACGGGCACGACCCCCGGCACCCGCTCGGCCAGCGCCTCCAGCCGGTCCTTGCGCCGCGCCGCGGCGTAGACCGTCGCCCCGCTGCCCGCGAGCAGTTCCGCGAACCGCAGCCCCAGCCCGCTCGACGCCCCGGTGACCACGGCCACCCGCCCGGTCAGATCCGCCGAAAGCTTCCCAACGCTCATCTCGCGCCCTTCCCCACCTGGATAATCGGCTGCTTACTCTACTGACCGGCCCTTTCCCGCCCGAGAGCGGGTCGCGGGGCGTCGCCGGACGGCGGCCGGGACCCCGCGCGGACCCGCGGGTCGTGGCGCGCATGAGCAGGGAATGACAGCCGATCCGGCGAATCGGACATGGAGCGATCCATATCCTCGCGGGGCCCGGAATTTGTCACTTGAATGAGCAAGAAAATTGCAGCATAGGCAAAAAGTAACGGCTTACGCTCGGGGTGCGATTCCGTTAAGAATGTGGAACCGGTCCGCACGCCGAGCTAAGGAAATCTCCCCGCCATGGCTTCCCTCTCCTCCCTCGCATGATCGTCCCTGTCGCACTCGCGTTCCTGTCGGGGTGCCTCTACTACCTCGGGTTCGTGTTCTTCAAGGAGGCCGCCGCGGTGCTGCCGCCGCTGCGCGGCACGCGACCCGGCCATTTCCTGTCGACCGTGGTGCGCAACGGCAGGTGGAACGCCGGAATTGCGCTCATGGGCGCGGGCGTCGTCGTCCAGGTGGTGGCCGCCCCCCGGCTGGCGCTGCCGGTGCTCGTGACCTCGCTGCTCGCCGGCCTCGTGCCCCTCGTCGCCCTCTCCGTCCTGGTGACCGGCGAGCGGATCGGCGGGGCGGAGGCCGCCTGGCTGACCGCCATGGCCGCGGGCGGCCTGCTCGTCTCCTGGTCCGACCCACCGACCCCCGCCGAGATCCCCGCCGCCTCCCTGGCGCTCCTGGCCGTGCCGTCGCTGGGCCTGCCGATCCTGCTGTTCACGATCGGCGACGTGAAGCCCGACGGCAAGCACGCCAGACCGCTCACCGGCATCGCCTGGGGGATCAGCGCGGGCGTCCTCGTCGGCCTCGCCGAGCTCGCGTTCAACCTCCAGGCGCGCAACGGCTTCGACGGCCCGCTGGCGGTCCCGCTGCTGCTGCTCTTCCTCACCGCGGTGACGATCGGCGTCGCGCAGCTCCAGATGGCCCTGCAGCGGACGCGGCTGCTCACCGTGGTGTTCGTCGCGACGGTCGTCGCCAAGGCCTACCTCGTCGCCGGGTACGGGCTCATCACCTTCCGGCTCCCCGGCGAGTCCTTCGGGGCCTTCTGGCTGCTGATCCCGGGCGTGCTCCTCATCGGCGTCGCGCTCGTGCTGATCCCCCGGCACGAGCCCGCCGCCGGACTCACGGCCGAGCCCGCCACCGGACCCGCCGGACCCGCCGCGCCGCCCGTCCCGCCCGTGCCTCCCGCTCGCGCGCACCGGCCGCCCGCGGCTCCGGCCGCGCCCTTCGCCGCTCCCCCCATGCCGCCCGCCGCCGCGCGGCAGCCCCCGCGAAGGCCCCAGAGGCCTCCGCAGGGGCCTCCGCAGGCCCGCTGAGGCGGGGTCAGTCGGTCAGGTCGAGGGCCGCGTGCACGATGCCGTCGGTGTCGACGCCGTGGTAGCGGTACACGTCCTCCAGGGAGCCGGACTGGCCGAAGCCCGTGACGCCCAGGGCCGTCGTGGCGACCCGGTTGACGGTCGCGAGGAACGCCAGCGTGTGCGGGTGCCCGTCCAGGACCGTGACGAGCGGGACGGCCCGCTCGGCCGGGAGGACCTGGTCGAGGATCCAGGTGTCGGCGTCGCCGTGGCCCTGCCGGGCGCGCACCGCCCGGTACAGCAGGTCGGGGCTGGTGACGACGATGACGTCGGCGGACACGCCGAGCGTCTCCAGCCGGGCCGCGGCGGCCAGCGCCTCGGGCACGAGCGCGCCCATCGCGGCGATCGCGACGTCGGGGGCCTTGCGCCGCAGCAGCGTGTACGCCCCGGCGACGACGTTGCGGCGCCGCCGCTCGTAGGCGGCCGGATCGGCGGGCAGCGCGGCGAGCGACTGGTCGACGGGCCGGGTCGACAGCCGCAGGTACGCGGAGCCGCCGTCGGGCCGCCCGAGCCGGGCGAGGCTCGCCAGGAGCGTCCAGGCCGTGTCGATGGCGAAGGCGGGCTCGTAGTAGGTGCAGCCGGGCTGCTCCAGCCCGATCGACGGCGTCTTGATCGACTGGTGCGCGCCGCCCTCGGGCGCGAGCGTGATGCCCGACGGGGTGCCGACGAGGATCGACTGGCCGCCCGCGTAGATCCCGAACGACCACGGCTCCAGGGCCCGCTCGACGAACGGGTCGTAGAGGACGCCGATCGGCAGCAGGGGCTCGCCCCAGCGGCTCCACGTCGCGCCCAGCTCGCCCAGCAGGCCGACGAGGTTGACCTCGGCGATGCCGAGCTCCATGTGCTGCCCGGTCGGGGTCTCGCGCCAGTGCAGGATGGTCTCGGCGTCGTCGGAGAACCAGTCGGTGCGCTCCTGCGGCGACCAGACGCCGACCTTGTTGACCCAGCCGCCCAGGTTCGTCGACGAGCTGACGTCAGGGCTCACCGTGACGATCCGGCGGGCCGCCTCGGGGGCGTCGCGGGTGAGGTCGAGGAGGGTGCGGCCGAGAGCTGCCTGGGTGGTGGTCGTCCCGGTGGGGCGGCGGGCGACGTCCACGGGAAGGGCGGGCGGCGTCTTCACCGGGTGGTCGGGGCGGGCAAGGCGCGCGGCGGTCTTCCGGCACAGCTCTGCCTCGGCGCTCCCCGCGTCGAACGCCCGCCACGGGTCGTCGGGGTCGGCGCCGGTGCGGGCGGCGAGGTCGCGCATCTGCGGGCCGGTGAGCAGCGCCGAGTGGTTCTGCGGGTGGCCCTTCATCGCCAGGCCGCGGCCCTTGACGGTGTAGGCGAAGATGACGGTCGGCCTGGTGTCGTCGATGGCGGCGAAGGCGGCGTCGAGGGCCCCGAGGTCGTGGCCGCCGAGGTTGGCGATCGCCTCGACGAGGGCGGCGTCGGCCACATCGGCGACGAGCGCGGCGACCGCGGCGGCGTCCGGGCCCGCGCCCGGCAGTCTGCGGCGCAGCTCGGCCGCGTCGCAGCGCAGCAGCCGCTGGTACTCGGGGTTGCCCATCGCGTCGATCCTGGCGCGCAGCGCCGCGCCGCCGGGCCGGGCGAACAGCTCTTCGAGCAGGCGCCCGTACTTGAGCGTGATGACCTGCCAGCCCGCCGCGCCGAACATGCCGCGCAGTTTGTCGGCGGCGATGTTCGGCACGACCCGGTCCAGGGACTGCCGGTTGAGGTCGACGATCCAGACGATCTCGCCGAGCTCGGCTACGGCCTGGTCGAGGACCGCCTCCCAGACGGCGCCCTCGTCGAGTTCGGCGTCGCCGACCAGGGAGTACTGGCGGCCCGTGCCCGCCCCGCCGAAGGCCCCCTCGACGTACCGGCGCGACAGCGCGCCCCATATGGGGGCGGTCGCGCCGATGCCGACCGAGCCGGTGGAGTAGTCGACCGGATCGGGGTCCTTCGACCGGCTCGGGTAGCTCTGCAGGCCGCCGAACTCGCGCAGCCGCGTCAGATAGGACGCGTCGAGGCTTCCGAGCAGGTGGTTGATCGCGTGCAGCACGGGCGAGGCGTGCGGCTTCACCGACACCCGGTCCTGCGGGCGCAGGTGCCGGAACCACAGCGACGTCATGATCGAGACCATCGACGCCGACGACGCCTGGTGCCCGCCCACCTTGAGCCCGGACGTGTTGGGCCGGACCGCGTTCGCGTGGTGGATGATCGCGCTCGACAGCCACAGGACCCGGTCCTCGATCCCGCGCAGCACCCGGGTCTCCGCGTCGTCGCCGTCCACGCTCAGGGCCGCCTCGCCGATATTCGCCACCGTCATCGCACCGCCTCATCAGAGGGTCATTTGCCCCGAGATTGAAGCAGTGACGGCCAATGTGTTAAATACCTGGGTTAAAAGTTGAGCATAATGCCCGGATCCGTCCGGGCGGCGACCGTGAGAGGCAGGCAGTATGCCCAAGCCGGGAAGCGTCGACGCCGTGGACGCCCGCATCCTCCTCGAACTCAGCCGCGACCCGCGCGCGACGACCGTCGCGGTCGCCGAGCGGGTCGGGATCGCGCGCAACACCGCCCAGGCGCGCCTGGCCCGCATGGAGCGCGACGGCACCCTCGACACCTTCGAGCGCCGCGTCTCCCCCGACGCCCTCGGCTACTCCCTCACCGCCTTCATCACCGCCCGGGTGACGCAGCGCATGCTCGACGAGGTCGGCTCGGCCCTCGCCGCGGTCCCCGAGGTGCTCGAAGTGCACGGCGTCTCCGGCTCCGACGACCTGCTCGTCCACGTCGCCGCCGCCCACGCCGACGACCTCTACCGCATCGCCGGCCTCATCCTGGCGATCCCCGGCATCGAGCGGTCCAGCACGTCCCTGGTGATGCGCAGCCTCGTCCCCTACCGGATCACCCCGCTGCTCCGCCGCGCGGCCGATTGACCGCGTCTCCTTCCGTTCATGATCTCTTCACCGGACCGCCGCGGTCCCGCCTCTCGCCATGGGTGGTCGAGGGGAAGGCGCGGACGGACACTCTGGGAGTCAATTTCGGATAGAGGAGATATTCCATGTTTCGGTCGGTTGGTAAGGGCGTGTCCAGGCGAGGGCTCGGGGGCATGCTCGCGGCGGGCGCCGTCGTCGCGGCGGGACTGGCGCTGCTGCCGGGCGCGGCGAACGCCGGCGGAGCCGCCGCCGACCGCGACGGGCTCGGCGCGCTGAAGGGCGCGAAGATCCTGCTGGCCAACGACGACTCCGTGCAGGCCGCGGCCGCCAACGGGGCCGACGGGCGGGGGCTGTACTTCCTGCGCAAGTCCCTGTGCGCGGCGGGCGCCGACGTCGTCGTCGTCGGACCGTGGCAGCAGCAGAGCGGCCGGGGCCGCTCGATCTCGCAGGCCCCGCAGGTCGCGCTCGCCGCGCCGCTCAAGATCCCGGCCGGTTTCGAGGACGACTGCTCCGCCGCGCCGTCCGAGGGCGTCGTGCTCGGCGCGTGCGCCGCGACGTCCTGCGCGCCGACCACCGCCTCGGTCACCCCGTCCGACGCCGTGGAGCTCGCCCTGCGCGCCTACCTGCCGCAGCGCGAGGGCTGGGAGGGCGGGCCCGACCTCGTCCTCAGCGGGATCAACTCGGGCGCCAACATCGACCTCGCGGTGAACATGTCCGGCACCGTCGGCGCGGCCACCACCGCCGCCGAGCACGGCGTCCCGGCCATCGCGGTCAGCGCCGGACTCACCGCGGCCCCGTCGGACCTCACCTACCGGACGGCCGCCGACTTCGCCGCGAAGACCGCGGCCCGCCTCCTCGGCCGCAAGAGCGCCGCCGAGCGCCTCGGCGCGGACCGGTCCCTGCTCAACATCAACGTCCCCGACGTCACCGCGGGCACGACCCCGACCCCGCGCTGGACCGTCATGGGCGGCGTCCCGCTCGGCAGCCTCACCTACACCGCCGACGGCAGCGGCGGCTATCGCATCGGCTACGACGTCGCGCCCGCCGACACGAAGCTCGACCCGAAGAGCGACACCGCAGCCCTGCGCGACGGCCACATCAGCATCGGCGCGATCTCCGTCGACCGCACCGCCGACACCAAGTGGCTGGGCTCGCTGAACCTGGCCCGCTGACACCGGGCCCTACCGCCTCCGGCCCCTGACGGCGCCGGTGGCGGCGCGTTCCGCGGACCTCGGCGACGGGACGGGACGGCGGGACGGGCACAATCAGGGGAAGGAGAGCCGTCCCGACCCTGCGAGAGGCGCCATGCAGTCCTCGGACCCGCACGACCACCGGACGGTGGCCGACGCCATGCTCCTCTCGCCGAAGGTGCACGGTCCAGACACGACCGTCGCAGACGCGGCGGAGGCGCTGGCCAACGACCACGTGCACGCCGTCCTCATCGTGGACGGCGGGGTGCTGCTCGCCGTGGTCGAACGCGGCGACCTCACCGCCCGCCCCGACCTGCCCGCCCGCCTCGCCGGACGGCTCGGCGAGCGCGTCGCGCGTCCCTGCGACGGCCTGGAGGCGGTCCGCCGGGCCATGGCCGAGGCCGGCCGCCGCCGCGTCGCCGTGGCCGCCGAGGACGGCACCCTGCTCGGCCTGCTCTGCCTGAAGCGCACCGGCCTCGGGTTCTGCACCGACGAGGGCGTCGAGGCGCGCGCCGCTGAGCGCCGCGCCGCCGACGGCCTCGCCCGCGGAAGGCGCTAGCCGGGGTCGACGGACGCGGAGCCGACGGAGGGAAGGTCGACGGACAGCGCGGTGAGCGCCGTGCGGATCCGGGCGGCGAGTGAGCCGCCGTGCTGCATCCAGTCGTCCAGGGAGACGCGGACGGCGGCCATGACGTACGCGGCGAGCAAACGGGGACGCGGGTCGTGCTCGGCGAGGCCGGGCACGCGGGGCGCGATGAGCTCGGCGATGGAGTTCTCGTAGCGCTGGTAGGCCTGGAGCGTCCAGGCCTTGAGGGTGGTGGACGTCCGGGTCAGCCGGGCGAGGTCGCGCAGCCGCTCCCGGTCGGCGGGGAGGGTGTCGGCGAGTTCCGCGAAGGCCGCGACGACGGCTTCGAGGGGGCCCAGGCGCGCTGGCTGGCGGGCGATGGCGTCGGTGATCGCGGTGAGCCAGGGGCCCGCGACGCCCTCGGCGACGGCGTTCTCCTTGCCGTCGAAGTAGCGGAAGAACGTCGAGCGCCCTACCTGGGCGTCTTCGGCGATCTGGTCGACGGTCGTCCCGGCCAGGCCCTGCCGCGCGGCGAGCCGGGCCGCCGACGCCGCGATGCGCGCGTTGGTCGCGTGCCTCTTGCGGATCCGGAGGCCCTCCGCTTCACTATGGGACATAGTGCCATTTTGGACTATGTCCCATTATTGCGGCAAGAGACGCCGCACCCTTCGGAGGAGCTGTCGAATGGGCGTCAACCAGCGCGGCCAGATCACCATGACCGACGACGAGGTCACCGCGTTCCTGAGCGAGCAGCGGATCGCCACCCTGGCGACGCTCGGCCCGAACGGCCGGCCCCACCTCGTCGCCATGTGGTACGCGGTGCTCGACGGCGTCCTCTGGTTCGAGACCAAGGCGCGCTCACAGAAGGCCGTCAACCTCCGGCGCAATGGCGAGGTGACCGTCATGGTCGAGGCGGGCCACACCTACGACCAGCTCCGCGGCGTCTCCCTGGAGGGCACCGCCGTCGTCGTCGACGACCCGGCCGCCCTCTGGGACGTCGGCGTCGACATCTGGGAGCGCTACAACGGCCCCTACAGCGAAGAGGTCAAGCCGCTCGTCGAGGTGATGCTGAACAAGCGCGTCGCGGTCCGCCTCGACGTCGACCGGGTCCGCTCCTGGGACCACCGCAAGCTCGGCCTGCCCGCCCTGGAGCTCGGCGGCTCCACCGCAGCCTTCCTCTGACCCCGACCTCCCGCCGACCCCGACGGGTTTCCCCGGGCCCCCTCCTCTGACGGCCCGGGGAGGCCGGCTCAGGAGTTGGTGATGCCCTTCAGGTCGCCGCCCTCGCCGTCCACGCCGACGCCGACGATCCGGCCGGTGGCGAGCGAGACCAGGTCGAAGTGGGCGGAGGGCAGCAGCGGGGAGAGCGTCTGCCACGTACCGTTGCGGAACGCCACGACCCGGCCCGTCGTCTTGGCCCCGTCGGAGACCGTCTTGACGCCCCAGATCCTGCCCTCGGGGTCGGTGACCACGTCGGAGTCGGGGACGGAGCCGCCCGCCGCCTCGGTCCAGGCCGAGCCCGTCCACTTCAGCCAGGCGTACTTCGCGCCGCGCAGGTAGATCCAGCCGTCGTCGGACGTCGCCGTGACCGCGGCGCCCGCGTAGTCGGCCGGGTAGGCGGTCTCCTGCCAGCCCGTGCCGGTCCAGACGGCGAGGCCGGTCGGGGTCGCCGTCCAGGCCTCGTCCGGGCCGGTGAAGCGGGCGTCCGCGCCGAGCGCGCCCGCGGGGAGCGCGACGTCGGTCCAGGCCGTGCCGTCCCAGTGCAGGAGGCCGCTCTCGGTGCGCGCCCACGCGCGGTCGGGGCCGTAGGACTCGATGGCGAGGACCCGCGCGTCGAGGTCGGGGCCCGCCGTCCACGACGCGCCATCCCAGCGGAACAGCCGGTCGCCCGCCTCGACGAGCCAGACGCCCCCGCTGTCGGCCGCCACGAGACGCCGCTGCTCGGGCTGCCACCACTCGGTGACCGGCCCGGCGTACTGCTCCCAGGACTCGCCGTCCCAGTGCGCGAGGTAGGTGGAGGCGTTGCCTTCCTCATCGGCCTCCCCGTTCCCGACCACCCACACGTCGTTCGCGGACACCGCGCTGAGGTCGTACAGCCGCCCTTCGAGCCCGATCCCGTTGGCCGCGGTGATCCACCAGTTTCGACCGTTCCACCGCTGCAGGATCGGCAGCCGCGCGTCGGGCGAGGACCCGACCTGCGATCCGGCGATCCACACCTCGGTGCCGCCGGCCGCCTCGACGTCGTTGACCTCCCGGTTCGCCAGCGTCGGATAGGGCCTGATCGCCCGCCACGCGTCCCCGTCCGCGGCCTGCGCGGCCCCGACCGGCGCCACGACGGCCGCCGCGGCGACCATCCCCGCCATCACCATGCGCTTCGTCATCATGGGCCACACTATGGCCTAGATCACACCGATTGATCATTAGTCCAGAACACCAATTTCAGGCCCGATCTTGTGCGATCCGGCGAAAGCCCGGCACGGCCTCCGGGCGACGACGGGACCGATGTGCGATCCGAAGGCCGGGGCACCCCTGGGAGGCAATTCGGGCAATTTTCATGGGATGGGGATGACCGCCCTGAAATCAGGCGTCCCGGGGCGTCGACTACCATGACGGCGCCATGCCGAACACTTCCTCCGCCGAAGCCCTCGCCGCGCCCCTCGAACTGTCCCGCGGCCCCGCCTGGGCGAACCGGTTCGCCGTCGCGCCGCTGACCAACCTCCAGAGCCCCGACGGGTTCCTGTCGGACGACGAGTACGCGTGGCTCGTCCGGCGGGCCGAAGGCGGCTTCGGGATGGTCATGACCTGCGCGGCGCACGTGTCGCAGGCCGGCCAGGCCTTCCCCGGGCAGCTCGCCGCCTGGGACGACCGCTTCCTGCCCGGCCTGACCCGGCTCGCCGCCGGCATCAACGGGGCCGGGGGCGGCTCGGCGCTCCAACTCCACCACGGCGGCAGGCGCGGCGACGCCCGCCTGTCCGGCGTGCCCGTCGTCGCGCCCTGGGACGACCCCGCCAAGGGCGCCCGGGCGCTCACCACTGCGGAGGTCGAGCAGGTCGTCGCCGACTTCGTCGCGGGCGCCGTCCGGGCCGAGCGAGCGGGCTTCCACGGGGTCGAGGTGCACGGCGCGCACGGCTACCTCGTCTGCCAGTTCCTCAGCCCGAAGAACTCCCGCGACGACCGCTACGGCGGCCCCCTGGAGAACCGGCAGCGGATGCTCCTGGAGATCCTGCACGGCATCCGCGAGGCCACCGGCCCCGACTTCCAGCTCGGCCTGCGCCTCACCCCCGAACGCAACGGCGTCCTGCTCGGCGAGGCCGTCTCCGTCGCCCGCGACGTCCTGGCCTCCGGCCTCCTCGACTACCTCGACATGTCCCTGTGGGACGCGTTCAAGGAGACCTACGAGGAGGAGCACCGCGACAGGCTCCTGATCGAGCACTTCACGGCGCTCCCGCGCGGGAAAACCCGCCTGGGCGTCGCCGGCAAGATCACCTCGGCCCCCGACGCCGCCTGGTGCCTCGACAAGGGCGCCGACTTCGTCCTCATCGGCGCGGGCTCGATCCTCCACCACGACTTCCCCGCCCTGGCCCTGGCCGACCCGGACTTCCGCCTCGTCCACCCCCGCCCCCGCGAGCACTTCGTCGCCGAGTCCATCGGCCCCCGCTTCCTGGACTACCTCGCCACCCAGTGGACCGACTTCGTCTCCTGACGCCTCCGCGCGTCCCCGGACCCGGACCCGGGCACGGTGCCGGGCCCCGGCCTTTGGAGGGTCCCCACAACAGAGGGCCGAACGAAGGTCACCCTTCGCGACACAATGGCCGCGCAGAGCCATTGATGCGGCTCAAGACAGGGGTGGCCAAGTAGGGGGTTTGGACGGTCTCCACAAAGTACGGAGGTCAGCATGCGCTGTCTCCGACATGGTGTTACCCGGGCGTAGGCGGAAGGGTTGGAGGCTGTCGGGATCACTGGTCCCGGCGCCGTCATCGTCGTCTACCGGAGGGCTGGGTTCGCGTGTTCAGTCGCATCGCCATCGTCAACCGCGGGGAGGCCGCCATGCGGCTCATTCACGCGGTCCGTGACATCGAAGCGGAGACCGGAGCGCGGATCGAGACCGTGGCCCTGCATACCGACGTCGACAAGGCGTCGGCGTTCGTCCGCGAGGCCGACATCGCCTACGACCTGGGGCCCGCCTCGGCCCGGCCGTACCTCGACCTGAAGGTGCTGGAGAAGGCGCTGAAGGAGAGCGGCGCGGACGCCGCCTGGGTCGGCTGGGGCTTCGTCGCCGAGGACCCGGCGTTCGCGGAACTGTGCGCGGAGATCGGCGTCACGTTCGTGGGCCCGAGCCCCGACGCGATGCGCAAGCTCGGCGACAAGATCGGCGCGAAGCTGATCGCCGAAGAGGTCGGCGTGCCCGTCGCACCGTGGAGCCGCGGCGCGGTCGAGAGCCTGGAAGCGGCCCTCGCCTCGGCGGCCCAGGTCGGCTACCCGCTGATGCTGAAGGCGACCGCGGGCGGCGGCGGCCGCGGCATCCGGGTGATCACCAGCGCCGACGAACTCGCCGACGCCTACGAGCGCACCAGCCAGGAGGCCGCCCGCGCCTTCGGCAGCGGCGTCGTGTTCCTGGAGCGCCTCGTCACCGGCGCCCGGCACGTCGAGGTCCAGGTGATCGCCGACGGCCAGGGCACCGCGTGGGCCCTCGGCGTGCGCGACTGCTCGGTGCAGCGCCGCAACCAGAAGATCATCGAGGAGTCTGCGTCGCCGGTCCTGTCCCCCGAGCAGATCGCCGAGGTCAAGACCTCCGCCGAGCGGCTGGCCGTCAAGGTCGGCTACCGGGGCGCGGCCACCGTCGAGTTCCTGTACCACCCGGGCGAGCGGCTGTTCGCCTTCCTTGAGGTCAACACCCGCCTGCAGGTCGAGCACCCGATCACCGAGACGGTGACCGGCTTCGACCTCGTCAAGGCGCAGCTGCACGTCGCGTCCGGCGGCCGGCTCGAAGGCGCGCCGCCCGCCGAGCGCGGCCACGCCGTCGAGGCCCGGCTCAACGCCGAGGACCCCGACCGCGACTTCGCGCCCTCCCCCGGCCGGATCGCCCGCTTCGACATGCCCGTCGGACCCGGCATCCGCGTCGACACCGGCTTCGCCGAGGGCGACGTCATCCCCGCCGACTTCGACTCGATGATCGCCAAGATCATCGCCTACGGCCGCGACCGCGAAGAGGCCCTCGGCCGCCTCCGCCGCGCGATGCGCCAGACGACGGTCGTCATCGAAGGCGGCACGACCAACAAGAGCTTCGTGCTCGACCTCCTCGACCGGCCCGAGGTCATCGACGGCTCCGCCGACACCGGCTGGATCGACCGCGTCCGGGCCGAAGGCGAACTCGTCGCGCACCGGCACTCCGCCGTCGCGCTGGCCGCCGCCGCCATCGAGGCCTACGAGGAGGAAGAGGGCGCCGAGCGGCAGCGGCTGCTGTCGACCGCGTCCGGCGGCCGGCCGCAGGTCCAGCACGAGAGCGGCAGGCCCCTCGACCTGAAGCTGCGCGGCGCGTCCTACCGGGTGCGCGTCGCCCGGGTCGGGCCGCACCGGTTCCGTGTCGGCATCGAGGCCGGCGAGGACATTCGCACGGCCGACGTCGAACTCGAGCGCTTCGACCGGCACACCGGGCGGATCACCGTCAACGGGGAGCGCTACCGGCTGCTCACCGGCACGCACGGGCCCGTCCACCTCGTCGAGGTCGACGGGGTCACGCACCGCGTCAGCCGGGACGAGGGCGGCGTCGTCCGGTCCCCCACCCCCGCGCTGGTCGTCGCGACACCGCTGGCCGTCGGGGCCGAGGTCGAGGCGGGCGCACCCGTCCTCGTGCTGGAGTCCATGAAGATGGAGACGGTGCTGCGCGCGCCGTTCAAGGCCCGGCTGAAGGAATGCGCGGTGACCGTCGGCAGCCAGGTCGAGAGCGGCGCCCCGCTGCTCCGGCTGGAGCCGATCGAGGACGCCGGGGCCGAGGAGGCCGCCGCCACCGAGTCCGTCGAACTCGACCTGCCCGCCGCGCCCGCCTCCGTGCCCGCCCGCGAGAGCGCCGTCCGCGGCCTGGAGGACCTGCGGAGCCTCCTGCTCGGCTTCGACGTCGACCCGCACGACGAGCGCCGCGTCCTCAACGGCTACCTCGCCCACCGCGGCGGGGCCGCCGAGGACGGCCACAAGATCCTCGCCTGCGAACTCGCCCTCATCGAGGTGTTCACCGACCTCGCCGAACTGAGCCGCAACCGCCCGACCGGCGAAGAGCCCGGCCACGTGCACAGCGCCCGCGAGCACTTCCACAGCTACCTCCAGAGCCTCGACGTCGAGCGCGCCGGACTGCCCGAGGCGTTCCAGGCGAGCCTCGGCAAGGCGCTGGCCCACTACGGCGTCACCGAACTGGACCGCACGCCCGAACTCGAAGCCGCGGTCTTCCGGATCTTCCTCGCCCAGCAGCGGGCGTCCGCCGACGCGGCGGTCGTCACCGCGCTGCTGCGCACCTGGCTCCTGGAGCCCACCCCCGACGCGCTCGTCGGCGAGCAGGCCGGCCCGGCGCTGGAGCGGCTCGCGGCGGTCACCCAGGTCCGCTTCCCGGCCGTCGCCGACCTCGCCCGCGGTGTCGCGTTCGCCTGGTTCGGCCAGCCGCTGCTGCGCCGCGACCGCGCCCGCGTCTACACCGACGTCCGGCGGCACCTGCGCGTCCTGGACACCGCGCCGCAGGCCGCCGACCGCGACGAGCGGATCGCCGAGATGGTCCGCAGCACCCAGCCGCTGGTGCGGCTGCTCGGGCAGCGGCTCATCCGCCAGGCTGGCAGTGGCACCGCCCAGGCCAGTGGTGCCGCCCACGGCGGTGACAACTCAGTGCTGCTGGAGGTCCTGACCCGGCGCTACTACGGCAACAAGGGCCTCACCGGCGTCCGCACCAGCGACGCCGCGGGCTGCGCGTTCCTCGTCGCCGACAAGGACGGGGCCCGGCTCGTCTCGGCCGCCGTCCGGTTCGAGGAACTCGGCTCCGCCCTCGACGGCCTCGCCGCGCTCGGCGCCGACGGCACCGCCATCGACGCGGACGTCTACCTGGCCTGGGAGGGCCGCCCCGACGACTTCGCGGCGGTCGCCGAGGCCCTCACCGAGGTCGTCCGGGCGCACCCGCAGCCCGCACGCGTCCGGCGGCTCACCCTGACGGTCGCGGGCAGCCGCGGCGCCGTCCTGCACCACCACTTCACGTTCCGGCCCTCCGCCGACGGGATGGCCGAGGACCGCCTCATCCGCGGCCTGCACCCCTACATCGCGCAGCGCATGCAGATGGAGCGGCTGCACAGGTTCGACCTCACCCGCCTGCCGTCGCTGGACGAGGAGGTCTACCTGTTCCGCGGCGTCGCCCGCGACAACCCCACCGACGACAGGCTCGTCGCGTTCGCCCAGGTCCGCGACCTGACCGAGCTGCGCGACGCCGACGGCAGGCTCGTCTCCCTGCCGACCGCCGAGTTCACCGTCGCGGCCTGCCTCGACTCGATCCGGCGGGCCCAGACGCTGCGGCCGTCCAAGACCCGGTTCAACACCAACCGCGTCGTCGTCTACGTGTGGCCGCCGAGCGACCTGCCCCGCACCGAACTGGCGATGCTCGCCGAGCGGATCCTGCCCCGCACCTCGGGCGCCGGCCTTGAGGAGATCCTCTTCATCGCGCGCGAGCGCGACGCCGCCACCGGGGCGCTGGAGAAGGTCGCGATGCGGATCGCGTTCGACGCCACCGGCAACCACACCCTGACGATCGGCGAAGTGCCCACCGAGGCCATCGAACCCGTCGACGGGTACCGGCTGAAGGTGCTGCGCGCGGGCAGCCGCAACACCGTCTACCCCTACGAGCTGACGGGCCGCCTCGGCGACTTCACCGAGTACGACCTCGACTCCTCCTCCGCGCTCGTGCCGACCGACCGGCCCAAGGGCGGCAACAAGGCGGCGATCGTCGCCGGAGTCGTGTCCACGCCGACCGAGCTGCACCCCGAGGGCGTCAAGCGCGTGGTGCTGCTGGGCGACCCGACGAAGTCGCTCGGCGCGCTGTCGGAGCCCGAGTGCCGGCGCGTCATCGCCGCGCTCGACCTCGCCGAGTCGCTCGGCGTGCCGCTGGAGTGGTACGCGCTGTCGTCCGGCGCGCGGATCTCCATGGAGTCCGGCACCGAGAACATGGACTGGGTCGCCGCCGCGCTCAAGCGGATCGTCGAGTTCACCCAGGACGGCGGCGAGATCAACATCGTCGTCGCGGGCATCAACGTCGGCGCCCAGCCGTACTGGAACGCCGAAGCGACGATGCTCATGCACACCAAGGGCATCCTCGTCATGACGCCCGACTCGGCGATGGTCCTCACCGGCAAGCAGTCCCTCGACTTCTCCGGCGGCGTCTCGGCCGAGGACAACTTCGGCATCGGCGGCTATGACCGCGTCATGGGGCCGAACGGACAGGCGCAGTACTGGGCGCCGAACCTGCTCGCCGCGCGGGACGTGCTGATGGCGCACTACGCGCACTCCTACATCGCCCCCGGCGAGACCGCGCCGCGCGCCGCGGTCACGACGGACCCGGCGGACCGGGACGTCACGGGCTTCCCGCATGTCATGGAAGGCAGCGACTTCACCACGGTCGGGGAGATCTTCTCCTCCTCGGCCAACCCCGACCGCAAGAAGCCGTTCGACATCCGGACCGTCATGCGGGCCCTGTCCGACCAGGACCACCCGGTACTGGAGCGCTGGGCGGGCATGGCCGACGCCGACACCGCGGTCGTCCAGGACGTCCACCTCGACGGCATCCCCGTCTGCCTGCTCGGCATCGAGTCCAAGGCCGTCCAGCGGCGGGGGTTCCCGCCCACCGACGGGCCCGACTCCTACACCGCCGGAACGCTGTTCCCCAAGTCGTCGAAGAAGGCGGCGCGGGCCATCAACGCGGCCTCCGGGAACCGTCCGCTGGTGGTGCTGGCGAACCTGTCGGGCTTCGACGGGTCGCCGGAATCGATGCGGGCGCTCCAGCTGGAGTACGGCGCGGAGATCGGCCGGGCCATCGTCAACTTCCGCGGGCCGATCGTGTTCTGTGTGATCTCCCGGTACCACGGCGGCGCGTTCGTCGTGTTCTCCAAGGCGCTCAACCCGAACATGACGGTGCTGGCGCTGGAGGGCTCGTTCGCGTCCGTGCTCGGCGGCGCGCCCGCCGCGGCGGTCGTCTTCTCCGGCGAGGTGGGCGCCCGCACGTCGGCGGACCCGCGCGTCCAGGACGTCGAGGCCCGCCTCGCGGCGGCGTCCGCCAGCCCCGAACGCGCCGCCCTGACGGCCGAACTGGGCGACGTGCGCTCCTCGATCCGCGCCGAGAAGATCAGCGAGGTCGCCGCCGAGTTCGACCGCGTCCACAACATCCACCGCGCCGTCGAGGTCGGCTCCGTCGACGCCGTCATCAGCGCCGCCGACCTGCGCCCCCGCATCATCGCCTCGATCCGCGCCGGCCTCTCCTCCTGACGCCGCCGTACCACCACCGGGCCCCGTCGCTCCTCCGGGAACGACGGGGCCCGGCCCTTTTGCCGCGTCCGGCCCGACGACGCCGGACGATTCGGCCGCTCTCCCGGTCCGGAATCGTCGCCTTCGCGGGGTCCGGCTTGCGGAACCCTCAGGTGCACACCGGCGATTTCCACTACTTTGGGCCGGTGCCCTTCACGGTGAGCCATATCGCGGCGGTGCTGCCGCTGCGGCGGGGCCGGCTGGTGCCGTCCGCCCTGGTGATCGGAGCCATGGCGCCGGACCTGCCGCTGTTCGCGCCGGTCAGCGACCGGCCCACGACACACCGGGCCCGGGCGATCCCCACCGTGAACCTGCTGTTCGGCGTGGTGCTGCTCGCCGTGTTCCACGCGGTCAAGCGCCCCTTGGCGGCGCTGCTGCCGCAGCGCGTCCGCGCGAGGATCGGGCCGCCGATGGGGGCCTTCCGCGTACGCGGGATCGACGACGTGCTGTGGACGCTGGCGTCCTTGGCGCTCGGCTCGGCCACCCACGTGGTGTGGGACTCCTTCACTCACGAGGACGGCAGGGTCGTCATCGAGTTCCCCGCCCTGGAGCGTCCGGTCCTCGGCCTCCCCTTCTACCGCTGGGCCCAGGCCGGCTCGGGCGTCTTCGGCCTCGCGGTCCTCGCCCTCTGGTCGGCCCGCTGGCTGGAGAACACCCCTCCCGGCACGCCCGTGCCGCCCGCGCCGACCCGGGTCCGCCTCTCCCTGGGCACCCTGGTGCTCGCCACCTCCACCGCCGCGGCCCTGCACGGCGCCTTCCTCCGGGAACCGAAGACCTTCTACACCCGCCTTCCCCACGCCGTCGCAGGCGCCATCTCCGCCGCAAGCTGCTGCCTCCTCCTCTACGCCCTCCTGTGGTCACTCGCCCCCCGCACGACCAAGCCGACCACCCCCTGACGGCACCCGACGCGCGACCGCAAAGCCGTCCATTGACCTCCAGCATGAGCGTTCAGGGCCCGTCGCGCCCGACCATCGGGGTGACCTCGACGAGCGGGAAGTCCGCCTGCTCGCGCCCGTCGAGTTGGTTCCTGAATTCCTCGTCGCCTGTTGAGGGCGCGGAGCCCTTCGGCGCTGCTCTGGGGCGCCGTCCGACCCGCCGAAGGAACTCCTCCGGCGGAACGTCCGGCAGCAAGCTCAGGCAGACAGCGACCCCGGGGGACGGCCCGAGGTCACCCTGGCCGGCTCCGCGCCGATGCCGCGCAGGTGGTACGGGCTGCGCTCGTCCCACCAGGTGTTGTCGTCTGCTGGGGGTGTCATGGGGACTGCAGGGTGCTGCGCAGGCGGGCGGCCTCCTTGGCGGCTCGGGTGGTCTTGGACGGTGGGGTCCAGGTGGTGAGGGCGGGCAGGGGGGTGCGGATGTGGTGGCGGGTGGCGTGGTCGGCCGCGGTGGACAGGAGGTCGGCGAAGGGGGACGGGGGGCGGGTGTCGGGGGTGGGGAGGAAGGCGGTGATGGCTTCGGCGAACAGGGGCCAGAGCGGGGCGCCTGCGCGGGAGGCGTCGGCGAGCAGGGGCGTGATGCGGGTGAGGACGAGGGATTCGGACAAGGAGGCCAGGAGGCGGCCCATGTCCGTGGCGGAGAGGGCGTGCTCGGCGGCGAGGCAGAGGAGGGCGTCGAGGGCGGCGGCTCGGTCGGCCGGGTGTTCGGAGGCCAGGCCGTAGAGGAGGAGAGCTGCCGTCGCCGGGCCCGTGGGGCCTTGGGCGTCGGCGAAGGCGAGGATCGTGCGGTCCTGGCCGCAGCGCAGGTGCGGCCAGGCGGGGGCCTGCCGCAGGAGTTGGGCGGCGCTGATCTCCCGGTGGGAGGGGAGCGCCGACGGCCACCATGCGGCGGCGCCGCCCCAGATGGAGTCGGCGTCCTCCGGTTCGACGAGCGTGCCCAGCAGGGCAGCCGACGGGAGGTCCACCGCCCACGACACCCCGACGGCGAGCCGGGGCGCGTCGCCGCCGACCTTCTTCGGCAGCCGGGCCAGCCGGTGCGTGAGGACGGGTTCGACGAGGACCCCGTGCGCCAGCCAGGCCCGCGCGGTCTCCGCCGCCGGTGAGGTGAGCTCCGCCAGGACCGACGCGTCGGTGCCCGCCGGCAGCCGCAGCAGCGCCTGCTCAAGGTCGGTGGCGCCCGGTGTGCGGCCCGCCTGCTCATGGGCGCGCAGCCGCGCGGCGAACCGCTCCGGATCCACGTGCCCGGTGGCGCTCGTCGGGGTCGCGAGCGGAGCGGGACCGCCGAGGCGCAGCGCGGTCTCGACGAACCGGCGCCGGAACAGCAGCTCCGGGGCGGGCAGGACGTGCCCGAAGCCCTCGGCCCTGTGCGTCAGCACGTCGAGGTCGGGGGCGAGGTCCTCGGCGGTCCGGCCGTGGACGAGGCAGTGCAGGGCGAGATCCAGGCCTGTCATGTGCAGGACCAGATCGCGCCGGGCCACATGGGGCCGGTGCTTCTCCACCAGCGCGCCCAGTTCGCCGGCGAGCGCGGGGCCGTGCACGACGAGCCCGGCGAGCAGCCGTTCGACCTCAGGCCACGGCAGGGTGCCCGTGGTGTTGGTCAGGTACAGCACGACGGCCTCGCGCAGTTCGGCCGCCGAGTTGACGGGTGCCTCGAGCTCGCGCGGCGCCACCGGGTGGAGCACGGGGACGGGGGCGGGCTCGTCGGCCTTCACCTCACCGTAGGCCGCCGCGATCTCGGCGCGCTGCGGCGCGGGCAGCGGGGACGCGGCCTGCCGCACCGTCTCGGCGGTGAGCGGGTCGACGGCCTTCGCGCGCTTCACCGCGATCCGCACGGCCCGCTCGCGGACCGCGGCGTTCTCGTGCCCGAACAGCCCGGCGAGGGCTTCGACCGTGGCGGACTCCCGGCCCTTGGCGGTCTTGTCGAGCCATGACAGGGCGGCCTTCACGATCTTCGCCTCGGGACGGAACAGCACGGCGTCCGCGGCTTCCCGGAAGATCTCGGGTTCGAGCGGCGCCGCCTCCTCGGCGGCCCGAACGGCGGCGAACGCGGCCTCGGCGACGGCCGGGACGGCCAAGGGCAACAGCCGCACGTAGTCGCGCAGCCGCAGGGCGGCCTCCGCGGCGTCCGGCGCGAGCAGCGTGTGCAGCCGGACGAACCAGGTGAGCGACCGAGCGGTGCCGCCGCGCAGGAACCGCCGGACGCATCCCTCCAGAAGTTCCTGCCGGTCCAGCGAGACGAGCAGATCCTCCACCAGGGGCCGCGGCCGCACGCCGGGCCTGTCCCACTGCCTGGCGACGGACAGGGCCGCCTCGCTCCCCAGGTACTCCCCCACGCCGTCGGCCTCGAAGATGGCCGGGGCCAGCGCCTGGAAGAACGGATCGTCCTTCGGCGGCACATAGGTCCGCCAGCCCAGCCAGCCGACCACGAACGCTCCTGACGTGGGCGGTGCCTCCCCGGCCTCCAGGTGCAGGAGCGCCGCGGTCTCCCACGAGGTGAGATCCGCCCGCCACGCCGTCATGTCGGTGAGCCGGAGCCTGTCCGCCAGACGCCGCCCGAGATCGCGCCGCCACGCCGCGGGCCGGTGGGCGACCGCCGCCACGACGTGGCCGGCGAGACCGGGCTCGCGCATGGCCCGGAACTCCCTGCGGCCCACCCATGCCGCGGCCGCGGCGGCCCCCGACAGGCATCCCGCGCCCGCGACCCTGAGCGTGAGCGACCGTTGGTCGTTCCACCAGGCGAGGCGCGCGCCCTTGACGTATCCCGGCAGCTCCTTCGCGACCTCCTTGCGCCCCTTGTCGTCCAGCCGGTTGGCCAGGACGGCCACCCCCGCGCAGTCCCCCTGCTCGACGCGCTCCAGCATCTCTTCCCAAGCGCTCACCGCACCCACTCCCTCTCCGCGCCCACACGCACTGTCACGACCACGACTCCGGCGCCCTCGCCCTGATCCAGGCGAATGATGCCGCTTTCCGCCCTCCACCGAGGGCTCTTCCCCCACACCCGTCCACCGCAGCGGACACCCCCGCCGCACCCGGATTCCGCCAACGTACGAGCCCCGATCACCCCCGCGCCTCCCTCACGTGAGGGATATGCCGACCCGACCCGACCCAGGCAAGGCACCCGCGCGGACGCGGCCCGCGAACGGGTTCGGCCCCGATCGCCGGCCTGGCGCGCCTGCCCTCGCAGCACGCGTGCGCGCCTGCAAGCGACCGCGGCCTCGCCGAGCACCGGATCAGCCGGCGCCCCGCGCTGGGCGGGACCAGAGGGAGCCGCGGCGGCGGGTCAGACCGGGGTCTCGGCTGGGTTCTCCGCGGGGGCCTCGGTGTGGAGGCGAGCGGCGAGGACGTGCTTGCAGGGGCCTCGGCCGCCTCGGTGGTCGGCCCACCACGGGCAGGTGCACGAACCCGTGTCCGGGCGGACCTGGTAGGAGTTGTCGCCCGAGACGACGCGGAACACGCCGTCGCCAGCCTCGCGGACGGCGCCCTGGTCGGCCAGGGCGCGGGCGGCGCGCAGGCGCGGGTTCATCGCGGCGACGCGGGAGGCGTCGTATGGCAGCTCGCGATGGAAGAAGGCGGCTTCCGCGGTGTCGTAGCCGACGCGGCCTCCGGTCCCGAGCTGGGTGAGGGCCGCGCGGACCCGCGGATCGGGCAGCCCGGAGCGGACGGCGAGGTCCGCGACGTCCAGGCGCGGTTCGAAGTCCAGGAGCGCGCCGACGAGATCGGCGTCCTCTGCGGTGTCGTCGCCGATGAGCGCGTCGAGGACGGCGCCCTCTCCGGAGAAGCCGCGGCGTTCCTCGGGCGAGAGGGTGAGCACGTACCGCATGCCGGGGAGCACGAGCTCCCAGGCGCTCGCGGCGGGCCGGGCGCCGGGCGGGACGGGCGGGCCGTAGACGCGCAGCGCCGTGGCGAAGCGCAGCAGCGGCAGCAGGGTGGCGAGCCGCTCGGCCCCCGCGAGGCAGACGGCTCCGGGTCCCGGCCGCGAGGTCGGGCGCAGGCCCCGCCCCGCGGGCTGCGCCCACAGCACGCCGGCGCGGCGCGGCAGGCCGCGCAGGAACCTGACGGCCTCGGGCCCCGGCAGTTCGGCTCGCAGGTCGAACCCCGACGCGATCGCCTGCACCTCGGCGAACGACCTCAGCCACCGCTCGGGAAGCGGCACCTTCTTCTCGACGGTCGCCCCGTCGAGGGTGGTGACGACCAGTTCGTCCGGCCCGACGGCCAGGTGCATCGGCTCGGCCCCGCCGACCCGGGCGAGGGATTCGCGCAGCGGCCCGTTGACGTCGACGTTGGTGGTACCGCGGGCGACGACCTCTCCGTCGAGCGCCTCCGACAGCACGTCGAGGCGCGCGTACACGCCCGCGCAGGCCGAGAACGACTCCATGCGCAGCCTGTCGCCGTTGCAGGTGACGACAGGATCGCGCGCCCAGGTGGGCCGCGGCTGGTAGTACCGCGTCTGGGCGACGTCGGCCAGCGCCAGCAGCCCCGCCGCGCCGACGTCGGCGCGGGTGAGCAGCCCGGTGAAGAACCGGGGGTGCGCGACGGCCCCCTCGGTGCTGGTCCCCCCGGACGTGGCGAGCCCGAGGCGGCCGCCTCCGTCCGCCGGCGCGAACGCCGACGGCGCCGCGTAGCTGTAAGCCTGAGTCGTCATGCCCGGCAAGCTAGCGACTCCCACCGACAGAATCCCGATCACTGCGCGGCGGTCACCTCCGGCGGCCCCGACGCGAGCCGGCTCTTCCAGGTGGCGGCCGCGGTCAGCGCCGCCAGCGCGGACAGGAGCAGGAGCGCCCCGCCCATGCCGTCGGAGTCGAGCAGCGCGCCCACGGCGAGGCCGCCGACGAGCGAGAAGGCTCCGGCGAGGAAGCTGAGCAGGCCGAAGTGGACGCCGAACCGGTCGGGCGGAGCGGTCCGGGCGACCGCGCGGAAGAGCGCGGTCTGCGTCAGGCCCGCCGCCGCGCCGTGCAGGGCCGCGGCGAGCACGAGGGCGGCGAGTCGGCCCGGGTGCGCCTCCGGCTCTGCCAGCAGCACGAGGTAGCCCGCGCCCGCGCAGAGCAGGCCCGCGCCGAGCGGCCTGGGGCGTCCGCCGCCGCGCCAGGGCTGGACGGCCGCGGCGACCACCGCCACCACGCAGAAGAACAGCGTCGTCACGCCCGCGCCGGGCTCCTTGAGTGGCACCACGGTCGCGACCTGGGTGGTGAGCAGCGTGGTGGGCGCGGCGGCGAGGGCGAACCGGACGAAGGGCCGGTCCCGCAGCACCGCCGCGGCCTCTGCGGTCATCCTCCGCACGTCGGGCGGCCCGGTGCGGACGGCGCCGGGCTCTCGGCGCAGGAGGAGGAACAGGCCCGCGCAGGCGCCCCACACCGCCGTCGCCGCCGCCGCGAGCAGCCCGAACCCTCCGGCCAGCAGAGCGAGGCCGACGGGCGGGCCCGCCACCGCGCCGAGCTGGCCGGTGACGACATAGGCCGAGAAGCCGCGGGCGCGGGCCTCGGGAGCCGCGCCGGCCAGCGCGCTCTGAGCGGCCGGGTGGAACAGCGCGCCTCCGACCGCCATCAGGACGACGGCGCAGAGCAGCCCGCCGAGCCCTTCCGCGAGGCCCAGCAGCGCGAACGAGGCGGCCCGCAGCCCGCACGCGAGCGCTCCGGCGCGGGCCGGCCCGAGGGCGTCGGTGAGCGCGCCGGTCGCGAGGAAGAGCATGTTCTGGACCGCGACCCGCACCGCGAGCACCAGCGCGACGGTGCCGGCCAGCAGCCCGAGGTCGTGCCGCAGATGCCCGACGACGTGGGCCATCACGGCGTAGTACCCGAGCGAGATCGCGAACTGGACGGCCACGACGACGGTGATCGTCCGGCGGTCCCGGGAGGCGGGGACGGCGGTGGCGGAGGCGCGCATGCTCAGGCGGCGGGCAGTGCGCCGAGCGCGCGCAGCAGCTCGCGCGCGACGGGGACGCGCTGGGCGGTGTCGGCGTCGGCCACGATGTCGATGTTCAGCGCGAACGTGTACAGGTCGGCGCCGCGTTCGACCCAGCCGACCCACCAGCCGATGCCGGGCTCGGTCGACATGCCCCACCCGGTCTTGGCGAACAGCGCGTAGCCGTCCTTCTCCTCGGTCTTCAGGATGTCGCGCACCGTCAGCTGGTGCGCCTCGGAGAAGGGCAGCTCCTGACGGGCGAGCCGGGACAGGAAGCGGGTCTGCTCGACGGCGGAGATCTTCAGGGGCCCGTCGAGCCAGAAGCGGTCGACGACGGAGCCGGCGCGCGCGTTCCCGTAGCCGAGCCGGTCGAGCCACCGCTGCTCGCGGGCGAGGCCGATCCGGCGCGCGAGCGTCTGGAACACCGGCACGTTGGACGCCCTGACCGCGTCCCGGAGGTTCATGTCCTGCTCCCACTCCGGGAACGGCTGAGGCTGCCCGCCGTAGGGGATGACCTCGTATTCGTCGGCTATCACGCCGGTCTCCAGCGCGATGAGGCTGTGCGGGACCTTGAACGTGGAGGCCGGGATCAGCCGCCGCTTCGCACGCGCCAGGTCGACGACGGTCGTCCGCCCCCGGCGCACGTCGAGGAGCGCGAAGGTTCCGCGCACCCCGGCGCGCTCGAAGACCTCCGCGAGGTCGTCCCGGACGACGGGGCCGTGCCCGACGACGTCGGCGGGCGGTGCCGCGGCGGGGCTCCCGGCGGCGGCGGGGGCTCCGCCGATGAAGGCGGACACGGCGAGTGCCGCCGCGGCCAGGGTCGCGCGCAGCCTGCTGCGGGTGGAGTGGTGCACGAGGGGCTCCTTGCTCTCGGTCGTTTCGCCGCAGAGCAGATCAGACCCGCACCGATCATGTCCAATATCGCTATGGAAGGCCGAACGATATCCCCTCGCATATCACCGCAGGTGAGACCGGATCCTCCGGCTGAGAACCCGGCCGGTGATCTCTCCTAGTTCGGCAAGGGATCGGAGGACTTGTAGACGACCTCGGTGATGTCGCGGCGGACCGAGCTGTAGACCGGACCGGAGCGGCCGAGGCGGAAGATCATCTGCGGGTGGCGGCCCGCGCAGAGCCGTTCGGAGATCATCGTGCGGAAGGCGGGGATCTCCAGGGCCTGGGTGTGCAGGGCCGCCGTGTAGTGCTCGGCGGACGCGTGCAGGAGCACCCGCTGGAGCGCCTGCCCGGCCGCGAGCCAGGCGACGCGGTCGTCGGTGGCGGTCTCCAGGACGCACACCGTGCCGGTCTCGCCGGGGATCTCGGTGCCGACGTCCATGCCCTGGACCCTGCCGTGCCAGAAGGCCCGCTCGGGGTAGTGCGGCGGCGTCTCCTGGTGCTCGATCGGGTAGGCGGTGTCGGGGACGCCGTCGCGCCGGCCGCTTCCGGAGGCGGGGGCCCAGTGGGCGAACTCCTCCTGGTAGCGCTCGTCGATCCTCTGGAACTGTTCCGCGGCCTCGCTGAGGGCGCCCAGCGCGCGGGTCTTGCGCGGGTCCGACAGCACCCTCAGGTCAGCGCCCTCGAGGAGCGCCTCTTCGATGAGGGAGGACATGAGGTACTCCGGCGGCCCCTTCTCGGCGAAGGCTCCCCGGTGCGTCCTTCGGTCGCGCACCTCGGCGAAGAGACGGGCGGCCTCCGCGGGGGCCTCCGCGTGCTCGCGCACCGTCAGCTCCGCCAAGAGGAGGGGCCTTTCGGGGTCCGGGAGGATCTCCACCTCGGGGACGAGCCCTGCGGCGAGCAGACCCATGCGCAGGGTGGCCAGGGCCGCGCCGCAGCTGATGGTCATCTCCCTGCCTTCGGGGTCGGCGATGCCCAGCCGGCGCTCGGGGTCGGCGTGCAGGCTGATCCGGACGCCGCCGTCGAACTCCGCGGTGCCGAACCACCACGGCTGGGTGTTGTGGATCGACGGCGCCCACACGGCGGCCCCGATCGCGTTCTGGACCGCTTCCTCTATGTCCCTCGTGTCCTGGTCGCCCACCGACGTCCCACCCCCTCGCTTCCCGCCATCCAGTAGACCACCCGGATCCGCTCCCCCACGGGGTCGAACGTCCTGCTTTTACCTGAAATTGGATCATTGCGGACGGACCACGCGCGGTCGCCCCTGCCGTTACAAATCTCCAACAAAAGCCACAAACCCCCGGGCAAGTTGTACTGTTCGGCGTGCTGTGATCCCCCTGAAAGGCAAGCCCTTGAGCGACTTCCCGAGCTTTCCGCCCGGTTTCCGGTTCGGCACCAGTACCGCCGCCTACCAGATCGAGGGCGCGGCGACGGAGGACGGACGCGGCCCGAGCATCTGGGACACCTTCTGCGCCAGGCCCGGCACGATCGCCGACGGATCGTCGGGCGCGGTCTCCACCGACCACTACCACCGGTACGCCGAGGACGTGGCGCTGCTCAAGGACCTCGGCGCGCACGGCTACCGCCTGTCGGTCGCCTGGCCGCGCGTCCAGCCGACGGGCGACGGCGCGCCGAACCCCGAGGGCCTCGACTTCTACGACCGCCTCCTCGACGCCCTGGCCGCCGCCGGGATCGAGCCGATGGTCACCCTCTACCACTGGGACCTGCCCCAGGCCCTGGAGGAGCGCGGCGGCTGGCTGGAGCGCGCGACGGCCGAGCGGTTCGCCGAGTACGCGGGCCATGTCGCCGCCCGGCTGGGCGACCGCGTCGCGCACTGGGTCCCGGTCAACGAGCCCAACGTGACGGCCCTGCTCGGCTACGCGCTCACCGCGATGGCGCCCGCCCGCGGCCTGGCGTTCGACGCCCTTCCCGCCGTCCACCACCAGCTCCTCGGGCACGGCATGGCGGTGCAGGCGCTGCGCGCGTCGGGCGCGGCCTCGATAGGCACCGCGACCAACCACACCCCTGTCTGGCCCGCCTCCGACGACCCCGCCGACCACGAGGCGGCGGCCTTCTACGACCTGCTGTGGAACCGCCTCGTCGCCGACCCGATCCTGCTGGGCGCCTATCCGGACGGCTTCGCCGAGCTGATGCCCGGCCCCGTCGCCGAGGACCTGAAGATCATCGCGAGCCCGTTGGACTTCTACGGGGCCAACTACTACAACCCGACCGCCATCCAGGCTCCGGGCAAGCCGTCCGCTCTGGCGAAGGCCACCGCCGCCGGCCACGTCGAGGTGCCTTCGGATCTCCCCTTCCAGTTCGCGCCCATGACCGGCCACCCCCGCACCGACTTCGGCTGGCCCGTGGTCCCCGAGGGCCTCTACGAGCTGATCATGCAGCTCCGCGAGCGCTACCCCTCGATGCCGCCGCTCTACATCACCGAGCAGGGCTGCGCCTACAACACCCCGCCCGACGCCGCGGGCGTCGTCGACGACAGCCTGCGCATCGCCTACTACGACGCCCACCTGCGCGAGGTGGCCCGCGCGATAGGCGACGGCGCAGACGTCCGCGCCTACTACGCCTGGTCCCTCCTCGACAACTTCGAGTGGGCCGAGGGCTACACCCAGCGCTTCGGCCTCGTCTGGACCGACTACGCGACCTTGGAGCGCACCCCCAAGGCCTCCTACCACTGGTTCGCGAAGCTGATCGCGTCCCAGCGCGCTTAGAGCTCCGGTTCTGCGTCCGCCCACGGCCGCGCGGCTTCGAGCTGCGCGGCCAAGGCGAGCAGGAGCCCTTCGCCGCCGAGGCCCGCGACGAACTGAACGCCCAGCGGAAGCCCCGAAGCCGTCCGGTGCAAGGGCACCGACATGGCGGGGCGTCCGGTGACGTTGGCGAGCTGGGTGAAGGGCACCGGGGCCAGGTTGGCGACGAGCTGGTCGCGCCACAGAGGCGTCTTGGCCGCCTGTCCGGCGAGGCCGAGCCGCAAGGTGACCTCGCCGAGAAGGCGCAAGGGCAGCGGGGTGTCCAGCGCGCCGATCGGCAGGGGCGGCCCCGCGAGGGACGGGGTGAGCAGCAGGTCGTAGGTCTCGTGGAACGCCGCGAGCCCGCGCGCGTAGGTGTTCCAGCGGTCGAGCGCGGCGAGGTAGTCGGCGGCGCGGACGGCACGGGCCGCGCCCGCGAGGAGCCGCGTGTCGAGTTCGAAGTCGCGGGTGCGGGCGCCGGTCTCGCGGCGCACCCGGGCGACGGTCGCGGCGGCCTCGCACGACCACATGGTGAGGAAGTCGTGCGCCATCCGCAGCCCGTCGATGTCCGGCTCGGCCTCCTCGACGGAGTGGCCGAGCCCTTCGAGGAGCCGTGCCGCCTCCGCGACCGCCGCGACCGCCTCGGCGTCGACGGGCGTGCCGAGCGGCGACCGGGTCGTGAACCCGATCCGCAGCGTCCCCGGCTCGCGCCGCGCGAGCTCCGCGTACGGCGCGGAAGGCCGTGCCGGAAGGTAGGGCCCTCCCAGGTCCGCGGCTGCCGTCATCACGTCGAGCAGGGCTGCGCTGTCGCGCACGGTCCGCGTGATGACGCCTTCGGTGGCCGCGCCGTGGAAGTACTCGGCGTGCGCGGGCCCGCTCGACAGCAGGCCGCGGCCCGGCTTCAGCCCGAACAGCCCGCAGCAGGCCGCGGGGATGCGGATCGAGCCGCCGCCGTCGCTCGCTCCCGCGGCCGGCACGACGCCCGCCGCGACCGCCGCCGCCGACCCGCCCGAGGACCCGCCGGGCGTCCGCCCGAGGTCCCACGGGTTGCGGGTGGGCCCGTAGGCGACGGGCTCGGTGACGGATTTCGTGCCGAACTCGGGCGTGTTGGTCTTGCCGAAGACGAGCAGGCCCGCGTCCAGCCAGCTCCGCACGATCACGCTGTGGCCCGCGGCCCGGTGGCCGCGCAGCGCGCGTGATCCCCCGGTCGTCGGCAGGCCCGCGTAGTCCTGGGAGAGGTCCTTGATCAGGAACGGCACCCCGGCGAGCGGCCCGGAGACGCCCGCGCGCGCCCGTTCGCGGGCGAGCTCGTGCATCGGGTGGACGATCGCGTTGAGGCGCCCGTCGACCTCCTCGGCGCGCGCGATGGCCGCCTCCAGGGCCTCGTCGGGCGCGATCTCGCCCCGTGCGACGAGTTCGGCCGTCCCGACCGCGTCCAGCCGCCGGTACTCCGCGTACTCCACGCCCACCCGCCTCGATCGACCGCCACAGACCCGCAGCACTCTAGTTCTTTACCGGACATAGGCACAGATAAATGGCGGTATCTCCAGACTCGGCGGACACTGGAAGTGGGCTTATCGGAGCACGTCGGGGAGGAGCACCCCATGAAAGCAGCAGTCGGCGACCACCTCATCCTGCTGGGCCCCGACGACCACACGCCCGATCGCGCCGGTGAGATCATCGGGATCCCCGACCCGGACGGGGCCCCTCCCTACTACGTCCGCTGGGAGGACAACGGCCGCAGCACGCTCATCTACCCCGGGCCCGACGCCCGCCTCGCGCACCGCGTCTGAGTCCGGGTCCGACCTCCGGGGCCGACGTCCGAAGCGCCCCGGTTCCTGGGAAGTGTTCGCCTTGCGATCTCGGCGGCGCTAGGGTCGGCGGGCGGGTCCGTCACGTGTCCCGCGCGAGCCTAGGGCGTGAGGAGAAGGCGATGAGCGGGAACGCGGGCGGGGGCCTGGTCTGGGGCCTCAAGGCGAGCTTCCTGAGGTACGTGACGGCGGCCGAAGGCGACATCAAGGTCTCCGACGGCGCCGACATCGCCCCGAGCGAGACGGAGTTCCTCTTCCCCGCCGGGGACGGCAAGGGCAGGTTCACCGGCCAGGTCGACTTCGACGCGCACGGCGGCATGCTCAAGGTGACCCTCGCCGACCCGTGGATCGACGTCGCCGAGGACGGCAAGGCGACCCTGTCCGTCGTGAACCCCGCCAAGCTCAAGACCGACCGCTCCCAGCGCATCGCCATCGCCGACCTGGGCGAGATCGTGCCGCAGGGCGACGGCACCGCGAAGGCCTCGGCGACGCTCACCAACTACGGCGTCTGGCTGCTCGGCAACGTCTACGGGCCCGGCGACGAGTTGGAGCCGGTCACCTTCGCCTGGGAAGACTGACCCGGACTCCGCGGAACACAGTTCCGGCATCACCCTTCCGGAAGGCGCTGCGGGTCCGGAAGGCGCTGGAGGCCGTCGACGAGCAGCGCGACCATCCGGCGCGCGTCGTAGCGCGGATCGTTCTCCACGCCGATGCACAGGTTCCCCACGCCGCGCATGAGGCTGTAGGCGTCGATGCCGGGGCGGATCTCCCCGGCCTCGACCGCCGCCCGGAGCAGATCGGCGCACACCGGCAGGAGCCGGTCGAGAAAGTACGCGTGCAGCGCCTCGAAGCCCGCCGCGTCGGACTGGAGCACGGCGGCCAGGCCGTGCTTGGTGACCAGGAAGTCGACGAACAGGTCGAGCCACCGACCGAGGGCCGCGTGCGGCGTCGCGCCGCCCGCCAGCAGGGCCGGTCCCGCTTCCGCGCAGGCCTCGACCTGGTGGCGGTAGACGGCGATGATGAGGTCCGCGCGCGTCGGGAAGTGCCGGTAGACCGTGCCGACCCCGACGCCCGCGCGCGCCGCGATGTCGCGGATCGGCGCCTCGACGCCCGCGGCCACGAAGACCGCCGCCGCGGCGTCGAGCAGGGTCCGCTCGTTGCGCCGGGCGTCCGTCCGCTTGCGCGGAGCCCCGCGCCCCGCCTCGCCCTCCAGCACGCCGAGCCCTCCCAGATGACCGCCGCCCCGGTCTGCCGGGACGGAGCGACGTTCCACAAGTCACAATCGGAACATGGTTCCTGTTCCATTGTGCCAGCTCGGCCCGACTTCCGGAGATCGAGGGCCGATCCCCCGGGCCGCCCCGTCGTGTTCCTCGGCGACCGCGTGCCGGGCCGCCGGCGAACCTGTCGCGAAGACGCGCGGAATCCCGTCCGCACCCGCGTGACCAGTGTCGGTTCTTCTGACAAACGACGTCCACTTTGTCACGCAGCTAATAATTTATACGAAGCCCCTGTCATCCGTCCGGTTCGCCCCACTACCGTAAGCGGTTCTTGAGACGCGGAGCGGATGGAGGGCCCGGCATGATGCGGCGGACCGGCGACACGCCGATCGCGCGGAGGATCGCGCTACTGCTGGTGATCCCGGTGACGTCCCTCGTGGGGCTGTGGGGGTTCGCCGCGGCGTCCAGCATCGACGCTGCCCTGGAGAAGCAGAAGTTCACCGACGTCTACGACGGCCTCGGCGTCCCGGTGAACACCCTCACCGTCATGCTCCAGGTAGAGCGGACCCTCGCCGCGGCGCTGCTGGCCGCGCCCACCCCCGAGGTGCGCACGCAGTTCCAGGAGCAGACCGCGCGCACCGACGGCGCCGTGCAGCTGTTCGCGAAGGGCGCGAACCTGAAGGAGGTGACGAGCGCGAGCGCCGAGCTGGCCGGCCTGCCGGCCTTCGCCCGCGAGTTCACCGCGCTCAGCCAGGTCCGCGACGAGGTCCTCGACGGCAAGGACGCGCTGCCCGTCCTGGAGGAGTACAACACCCTCTCCGACCGCCTCATCCAGGTCCTCACCCAGGTGACGCACATCCAGGACGTCGACGTCGACGCGCACATGAAGGCGCTGCTGAACACGCTCTGGGCGCGCGACATCATGATGCGCCAGGACGCGCTCCTCATCGCGTTCCGCGGCGACCTCGGCACCGGCGCCCGCACCGAGTTCGCCCGGCTCGCCGGCGCCCGCGCCAAGCTGTCCGCGCTCGGCGAGGAGCGGATGAGCGGCGACCTCCAGGCGATCGGCGAGCGGCTCACCGCCTCCTCCGGCTACCACAAGTACATCGACCTGGAGACGTCGATCGCGCGGTCGGGCATCACCAGCCCGACGATGATGGGAGACTGGCAGGCCACCACCGCGGCGCTCGCGCCGATGTGGATGCAGACCGCGACCGAGGCGGGCGGCATCGCCGACGTCGGGGTCCGCGAGCTCAGCGACGAGATCATGCTGCGGCTGTACCTCGTCGCGGGCGTCGGCTTCCTCGCCGTCATGCTGTCGGGCCTGCTGTTCTTCCGCTTCATCCGCGGCATCTCCGCCGACCTGCGCCGCCTCCAGGGCGCCGCGCAGGACCTCGCCCGGGTGCGGCTGCCGCGCGTCGTCGGCAGGCTGCGCCGCGGCGAGCAGGTGGACGTCGCGACCGAGGCGCCCGGCATCGACGGCGGCGGGATCCGCGAGGTCCGCCTCGTCGCCGAGGCGTTCGGCAACGTGCAGCGCACCGCCGTGGACGTCGCGGTGTCCGAGGCGGCGCTGCGCGGCGGCATCAACCAGATCTTCGTGAACCTGTCGTGGCGCAGCCAGAGCCTCCTGCAGCGGCAGCTCCGGCTGCTGGAGGCGATGGAGCACAAGGCCAAGAGCTCCGATGAGCTCGACGACCTGTTCCGCCTCGACCACCTGACGACGCGCATGCGCCGCCACGCCGAGGGCCTCGTCATCCTCGCCGGGGCGCAGACGGTCCGGGCCTGGGACCACCCCGTGTCGTCGGAGGACGTGGTCCGCGCCGCCCTCCAGGAGATCGAGGACTACCAGCGCGTCGAGGTCGTCAACGCGCCTCCGGTCGCGGTGGCCGCGCACGCCGTCGCCGACGTCATCCACCTGCTCGCCGAGCTGATCGAGAACGCCGCGGTGTTCTCCCCGCCGACGAGCGAGGTCGCGGTCCGGCTCGACGTCGTCGCCAACGGACTCGTCGTGGAGATCATCGACCGGGGCATCGGCATCACCCCCGACGAACTGGTCGAGATCAACCGGCGGCTCACCGAATCACCCGACTTCGCCCTCACCGACAGCGACCGGCTCGGCCTGTTCGTCGTCGCGCGGCTCGCGGCCCGGCACGGGATCCGGGTGCGCCTCCAGCCTTCGCCCTACGGCGGCACGACCGCGGTCGTGCTCGTCCCGACCGGCCTCGTCCTCGCCGACCGGAGCAGCCCGCCGGCGATCCGCGACCGGTCCACCGACACGACCCGGACGCAGCCGCGGCCGCAGGCGTTCGAGACGGTGGCCGCGCCCCTCGCCTCGGTCCCGCCGCCCCGTGTGCCGGGCCGGGTGGACGCTCCCGCCGGGCCGAGCCGCCTGCCGCGCCGCACCCGCCAGCAGAACCTGGCGCCGGAGCTGCGCGGCGGCCCGCGCCACGCCCGCGACGAGGATCTCCTCGACGACTTCATCGAGCCCGACCCCGAGAGCAGCCGCGACCTGATGTCGTCGCTGTCGTCCGGCTGGTCGATGGCGCGCGACGAACCCGAGTACCCGGCCCAGCCCACCGACCCGCACGACCGCCGCGACGAAAGGGGAGACCGTTGACCCAGGGCACCGACCTGAACTGGCTGCTGGACGAGCTCGTCACCAAGGTCGACGAGATCCACCAGGTGGTCCTGCTGTCCCGCGACGGCCTGGTGATGAGCGCGTCGGCGGGCCTGACCGACACCGACGCCCGCTTCCTCGCCGCCCTGTCGTCGGGCTACTTCAGCCTGGCGAACGGCGCCCGCGAGCACTTCGAGGCGCAGGCCGTCCGGCAGGCCGTCATCGAGATCGACGACAAGCTCTTCTTCGTCCTGCCCGCGGGCGCCGGAAGCTGCCTGGCCGTCCTCGCCGACGCGGGCCGCAACACCCGCATGGTCGCCTACGAGACCGCGATGCTCATCAAACGCGTCCGCGGCCACCTGGTGGCGGCCCCGAGGCACTGACCGACCCGCCGGTCGGTCGCGGCGGTTCCTCGCGTCCCCGGCGTCAGGGTCGGAGAAGGGCGCGGGCGAGGAGGTTCGCCGCGCCTGGGGCGACGGGTTCGCGGAGGAAGACCGGGCCCTGGGACATGAAGCGGGGGCGAGTGCCGCGGTGCACGTCGGCGGCGTGGACGGTGAGCGGGTGGACGAGGTAGACGTCGCCGGGCAGCCCGGTGGCGTGGGCGACGGGCCGGTGGGCGGAGGCTTCGGCCAGCAGGGGTCCGGCTTCGAAGGCGTCCATGGCGCGGTCGCCGAGAACGGCGGCGGCGTCCCGGTGCGAGCCGACGCGGATGCGGGTGGGGGCGTCGTCCGGACCGACCTCGGAGAGCAGGACGAGCAGGAGCATCGCCGGAGGCCGTCCGCTGACGCCCCATGAGCCGTCCGGCAGTTGGACTGTCGCGTCGATGTGCCATCCGCGGTCGTCGGCGGGCTCCGGTCCGGGGAAGCGCACGGGCATGTTGCCCAGCGCGCCGCGCGGCGTCCATCCGCCCGGCCCCGCCACCGCGTCCAGCGCGCCGGCCAGGATCGGGCTGCGCATGATCTCCCCGAACGGCCCTTCTCCCGTGAGGTCCTGCGTCCAGACGACGGGCTGCGTCCACCCGTCCGGCTGGTCGGCCGACAGCCCCATCCGCGCCCAGACCGCCTCGCGCACCGCATCGCCCACCGCCCGTTCCACCACCCCCTCGACCTTCCAGAACCCCTCGGCGACGAACCTCTCCGCATCCACTTCCATGCCCCCAGGCTAGAAACCCGGTCAACCGAATTCCCCAACCCCAAGCTTCGAATCCCCCACAGCCCACCGACCCGAGCACCACCCCCACACGAACCCAACGCCAAAGACATCGCAGCCAAGCCCCAACGAGTATCCGTGACCACCGCGGGCAACCGTCACGCCGCAGGCCCCCAGGGCCGAGGACCAGTGATCGCGCGCCCCGGCGCTGCCCCGGAGGCCCCCAGGGCCGGAGGGGCAGCGCCGGGGTCCCAAGCGCGCGATCACGCGCCGCCGGAGGCGGCGCAATTAAGCACGTGTTCCGCGGATGAGGCGGCCGGGGCGGGCGCCGGTGTCCTTGTCGTTCTGGCGGGTGATGGCGCCGGCGACGATGGTGGCGACGTAGCCGCGGGCGTTCTGGAGGAGGCGGCCGCCGCCGGCGGGGAGGTCGTGGGCCATGCGGGGGACTTCGAGGGTGAGGTTGTCGTAGTCGATGACGTTGAGGTCGGCGCGGAGGCCTTCGGCGATGGTGCCGCGGTCGCCCAGGCCGAAGAGGCGGGCGGTGTCGCTGGTCTGCTTGCGGACGACGTATTCGAGGGGGAGCTTCTCGCCGCGGGCGCGGTCGCGGGCCCAGTGCGTCAGGAGGTAGGTGGGCATGGAGGCGTCGCAGACCATGGCGACGTGGGCCCCGCCGTCGGCGAGGCCGTAGACGGCGGCGGGGTGGAGGAGCATCTCGCGGAGGGCCTCGTGGTCGCCGTCGGTGAAGCCGAAGATGGGGACCATGAGCATGGCGTGGCCGTCCTGCTCCAGCATGAGGTCGTACAGCTTGCCCATGGGGTCGACGCCTTCGGCGGCGGCGAGGGCGGCGACGGACCTGTCGGCGGTGGGCTCGTAGTCGGGCACTTCGCCGAGCGGGTAGATCCGGTCGAGGAGGAACGCCTGGCCGAGCGCGATCATGTCGTCCATGCTGTTCGCGCGCGGTTCGGTGTCGGCGTCGGCGAGGATCGCGGCGCGCACCTCGGGGTCGGCGAGGCGGTCGAGGAGTTCGCGGCCTGAGTAGCGCGCGGCGAGGTCCTGGTACGTCGGCCGGAGGGTGAAGGCGTGCCTTCCGGTGAAGCCGACGACCATGCCGAAGGGGCGGCCGGCGACCTGCGGGTAGACCTCCGCGCCGTCCTCGCACGCGGCGAGGGACTCTTCCAGCAGCTCGCGCCACAGTTCGGGCGCGGCGTCCACCTGGAGCAGCGCGAACGTGACGGGCAGGCCGGTCTCGGCGGCGAGCCGCCGCATCCAGACCATCTCCTTCTTCGCCGCGATGACGTCCTCGCCGGCGGTGCCCATCGGGGCGAGTTCGAACACGACCCGGCCGCCCGCGGCGGCGGCCCGGCCGAGCGCGAACAGCTCCTCCTCGGTGGCGAAGGTGCCGGGCACGGGCTCGCCGTCGATCGCCCGGTGCGTGACCGTCCGGGAGGTGGAGAACCCGAGCGCCCCGGCCCGGACGGCCTCGGTGACGAGTTCGGCCATCCGCGCGATGTCCTCGGGGGTGGCCGCCTCGTTGCGCGCGCCGCGGTCCCCCATGACGTAGGCGCGCAGCGGCCCGTGCGCGATCTGGACGCCGAAGTCGACGGCCAGTTCCCGCCCGTCGACGGCGTCGAGGTACTCGGGGAAGCTCTCCCAGTTCCACTGGACGCCCTCGCCCAGGGCTGCGCCCGGAATGTCCTCGACGCCTTCCATGAGCCCGATGAGCCAGTCCTCCTTGCCGGGCCGCACGGGCGCGAATCCGACGCCGCAGTTGCCCGCGACGACCGTCGTGACGCCGTGCGACGCCGACGGGTCCAGGGCGCTGTCCCAGGTGACCTGGCCGTCGTAGTGGGTGTGGACGTCCACGAACCCGGGCGTCACCAGAAGGCCTGTCGCGTCGATGGTCTCCTCGGCGGGCCCGTCGAGGGTGTCGGCGACCTTGGCGATGAGGCCGTCGCGGATGCCGATGTCGGCGCGGCGGGGAGGGGTGCCGGTGCCGTCCACGACGAGGCCGCCGACGATGGCGAGGTCGTACATGAAGCTGTCCTCCGAGGGTGGGGGTCGGGAGGCCGGACGAGTCCGGCGCCCCCATCCTCGAACATGAAGGACAACTTGTATACGATATTCGACCATCCGCCTCAGGGCGCGATCATGCCCGCCGAGAGGTCGATGTCGGCCCCGCACATGCCGGGGATCTGGAGCATCGCGACGAGCCCCGCGCCGACCTCGTCCTCCTCGACCAGCCGCGACAGGGCGGCCCGGGAGACGAACGCGCGCTCGGCCTCCTCGACCGTCCCGCCCGTCGCGGCGGCTTCGAGCCGGAAGTTCCGGGCCATCCGCTCGCCGCGCACCGGACCGGGTGAGAGCGCGTTGACGCGGACGCCCTGCGGCCCCGCCTCGAACGCCAGCGTCCTCGTCAGCCCGAGGACCGCCATCTTGCTCGCGGCATAAGGCGTGCGGCGGATGAGCGGGCGCTTGCCGGTGACGGAGGCGACATTCACCACGTCGCCGTCGCCGCGCGCGTACATGCCGGGCAGGAACGCCCGGCACATCAGGTAGACGCTGCGGACGTTCGCGCCGAACACCTCGTCCCACTCCTCGGGCGCGAGGTCCGTGATGGGGGCGACCGGGCCGCCTATCCCCGCGTTGTTGACGAGGATCGACACCTCCTCCTCGGCGAGTTCGGCGCGCAGCGCGTCGACGGCGGAGGCTTCGGACACGTCGCAGGAGGCGGTGCGAAGCTTCAGCCCCAGCCCGGCGAACTCCGCCTCTACGGCGGCGAGCTTGCCCGTGTCGCGGCCTACGGCGATCACCCGGCAGCCCGCCTGCGCGAGATGCCTCGCCATGACCCGGCCGAGCCCGCTTCCGCCGCCCGTGACGAGCGCCGTACGCCCGGCGAGAGCGGGGATCACGCCTCGGCCCCGGGGATCTCGACCCCGATCTCGCGCAGCCACTCCGGGGTCCCGTCGTAGCGCGCGGCCCGGATGTCGCCGGAGCGCGCGTGGCCCTCGAACAGCTCGACGCGCGAGGCCCGCCCGCACACCCGCCCGAGCTCCGCGCTCGTCTCCGGGTTCCGGACCTCCTGGTACGTCACGGTCTTGAGGTATTTGCCGACCCAGAGCCCGCCGGTGTACCGGGCCGCGTGCCGGGTCGGCAGGACGTGGTTGGTGCCGATGACCTTGTCACCGTAAGACACGCAGGTGCCTTCGCCGAGGAAGAGCGCCCCGTAGTTCCGCATCTCGGTGAGCGCGCGGCGCGGCTCCGCCGTGAGGACCTGGACGTGCTCGGAGGCGAACGAGTCGGCGATCCGCCACGCCTCGGCGAGGTCGGCCGCGACGATCACCTGGCCGTGGTCGCGCCACGCGGGCAGCGCGTAGTCCTTGGTCGGCATGCCCGGCAGGATCCGCTCGACCAGGTCGATGACCTCCCGACCGAGCCGCTCGGACGTGGTGACGAGCACGGCCGGCGAGTCGGGCCCGTGCTCGGCCTGGCTGAGCAGGTCGACCGCGACGGTGACGGGATCGGCGCTCTCGTCGGCGACGATGAGGATCTCGGTCGGCCCCGCGATGAGGTCGATGCCGACCTCGCCGAAGAGCTGCCGCTTGGCCTCGGCGACGTAGGCGTTGCCGGGCCCGGCGATGAGGTCGACGCGGCCGATCGTCTCGGTGCCGAGCGCGAGCGCCGCGACGGCCTGGATGCCGCCGAGCAGGTAGATCTCGTCGGCCCCGGCGAGGTGCATCGCCGCGACGGTCTCCTTCGGGATCTCGCCCCGGATCGGCGGCGTGCAGGCCGCGACCCGCTCGACCCCGGCGACCTTGGCCGTCACGACGGTCATGTGCGCGGACGCGACCAGCGGGTACCGCCCGCCGGGCACGTAGGCGCCCGCCGCGGAGATCGGCACGTTCCTGTGCCCGAGCACGACCCCGGGCAGCGTCTCGATCTCGACGTCGCGCAGGGCCGCGCGCTGCGCCTCGGCGAACCGCCGCACCTGCGCCTGCACGAAGGTGATGTCCTCGATGACCTGCGGCTCGACCGTCGCGACGATCTCCGCGACCCGCTCGGCCGACAGCCGGAACGACTCGGGCGCCCATCCGTCGAACTTCTCCGAGTAGCGGCGCACCGCCTCGTCGCCGTTCTCCCGGATGTCCGCGACGACCTCGGCCACCGCGTCCCGCACCCGAGCCGCGCCCTCGGCGCCCGCCCCTGCCGCCGCGCCCGAGGCTGCCTTCAGTTCCAACGGCATGACCCGCTCCAGCCGCTTTGTTCCGCCATGCGGAATACCGTTTCCATTGACACCGTTAGCTTGCTGGGCTTCCGCGAGCGGTGTCAAGGCGTTCCGGCCGCGCCTCCGATCGCGCAGATCACGGCTCCGGCCGCGACGGACTCCCCCGCCGCCACCGACAGCCCGTTGACGGTCCCGGGCTTGTGCGCGGTCACGGGCTGCTCCATCTTCATCGCCTCCAGGACCACCACGGTGTCCCCCGCCGCGACCAGGGCGCCGTCCGCGACCGCGACCTTCACGATCGTGCCCTGCATGGGGCTGACCAGCGCGTCGCCCGCGGCCTTCGGCCCCCTGCCGGAGCGCCGGGCGGGGGCGCGGAGCCCGGCCCCGCCCGAGGGCGCGGAACCCGCGCCGGCCCCGGCGCCCTCGGGCAGGACGATCTCCACCCGCCGGCCGTCCACCTCGACCGTCAGGACCTGCCTGGCCTGGACCTCGCCCGGCGCGAAGACGGGGTGCGGGGCGATGGGGTGCGCGAACTCCGTCTCGATCCAGCGGGTGTGCACCGCGAACGGCTCCGCGGTGAAGGCCGGGTCGGCCACGACCGCACGGTGGAAGGGCAGCGCCGTGGCCACCCCGGCGACCTCGAACTCCGCGAGGGCGCGGCGGGCCCGCTCCAGCGCCTGCCTGCGGGTCGCGCCGGTCACGACGAGCTTGGCCAGCAGCGAGTCGAACTCCGCGGGCACCGCCATGCCCTCGGCGAACCCGGAGTCCACTCGGACGCCGGGGCCTTCGGGCGGCCGCCACCGGGTGAGGGTGCCGAGCGCGGGCGTGAAACCGCGGCCGGGGTCCTCGGCGTTGATCCGGAACTCCAGCGCGTGCGCGGTCGGCGCGGGATCGCCGTAGCCGAGGGCCTCCCCTTCGGCCAGCCGGAACATCTCACGGACGAGGTCGATGCCCGTGACCTCCTCGGTGACCGGGTGCTCGACCTGGAGCCGGGTGTTCACCTCCAGGAACGCCACGGTCCCGTCGGCGTCGACGAGGAACTCGCAGGTGCCCGCCCCGACGTATCCGGCGGCCCGCAGGATGTCGCGCGACGCACGGCGCAGCACCGCGTCCTGCTCCGCGGTGAGGAACGGCGCGGGCGCCTCCTCGACCACCTTCTGGTGTCTGCGCTGGAGGGTGCAGTCCCGGGTCGACACCACGACGACCTCTCCGTGGACGTCGGCGAGGCACTGGGTCTCCACGTGGCGGGGCCGGTCGAGGTAGCGCTCGACGAAGCACTCGCCCCTCCCGAACGCCGCGACCGCTTCCCGGACGGCGGCCTCGAACAGCTCGGGGATCTCCCGCTCGGTCCGCGCGACGCGCAGCCCCCTGCCGCCCCCGCCGTGCGCCGCCTTGATCGCGATCGGCAGCCCGTGCTCGGCCGCGAACGCGAGCGCGCCGGCGGCACCGGACACCGGGCCCGGGGTGCCCGCGGCCATGGGCGCGCCCACTCGGCGGGCTATGGCGCGGGCGCTGACCTTGTCGCCGAGCGCCCTGATCGCCTCGGGCGGCGGGCCGATCCAGGTCAGGCCCGCCGCGATGACCGCCTCGGCGAAGCCGGCGTTCTCGGCGAGGAAGCCGTAGCCGGGGTGGACGGCGTCCGCGCCCGACCGCGCCGCCACCTCCAGCAGTTTCGCGGCGTCGAGATAGGTCTCGGCGGCGGACCTGCCGCCGAGCGCGTACGCCTCGTCGGCCATGCGCGCGTGCGGCGCGTCCAGGTCGGGCGCGGCGTACACCGCGACGCTCGCCAGCCCCTCGTCGCGGCAGGCGCGCGCGATCCGAACGGCTATCTCGCCGCGGTTGGCGATGAGGACCTTACGCACCTGCGCCTCCCGGGAACGCGTGGCCCGGCGCTAGGGCGGTCCAGGCGCCGGGCGGGATGTAGGACGGGGCC
Organism: Actinocorallia aurea; assembly: GCF_054783995.1. Taxonomy (NCBI): domain Bacteria; kingdom Bacillati; phylum Actinomycetota; class Actinomycetes; order Streptosporangiales; family Thermomonosporaceae; genus Actinocorallia; species Actinocorallia aurea. The sequence continues at coordinate 163,227 of NZ_BAAGPQ010000034.1, read as the reverse complement.
GCCCACGACGGCCGGATCTCGGCGCGCGGGGCCGGGGCGGCCGCGGCGCGGACGAGGAGCGCCGCGACGAGGGCGGCGAGTTCGCGGTGGTCGGGGCGTCCCGACACCACGGTGAACGCTGCGGTCGTCCCGGACATCACATCGGGGGGTTTCCGTGCTTGCGGGAGGGCGCGGCGGCGTGCTTGCGCTCGAGCATCTCCAGGGCCCTGATGAGGCTGAGCCGGGTCGCGGCGGGGTCGATGATGTCGTCGACGAGACCGCGCTCGGCCGCGTAGTACGGGTGCATGAGCTCGTCCCGGTAGTGCGCGATCCGCTCGGCCCGCGTCGCGTCGGGGTCCGCCGACGCCGCGATCTCCCGCCGGAAGATGATGTTGGCCGCGCCTTCGGCCCCCATGACGGCGATCTCGTTCGTCGGCCAGGCCAGCGACAGGTCGGTGCCCACCGAGGGCGAGTCCATGACGATCCACGCGCCGCCGTAGGCCTTGCGCAGGATGAGCTGGACGCGCGGGACCGTCGCGGTGCAGTAGGCATAGAGCAGCTTCGCACCGTGCCGGATGATGCCGCCGTGCTCCTGGTCCCTGCCGGGCAGGAACCCCGGGACGTCGACGAGCGTGACGAGCGGGATGTTGAACGCATCGCACATCTGGACGAAGCGGGCGCCCTTGTCGGAGGAGTCGATGTCGAGCGTCCCGGCGGAGGCCGCGGGCTGGCTGGCGACCAGCCCGACGAGCCTGCCGCCGAGCCGCGCGAGCGCGCAGACGAGGTTGCGCGCCCAGTGCTCCTGCACCTCCAGGTACTCGCCGTCGTCGACGATCTCGGCGATGACCGCGTGCATGTCGTAGGACTGCGCCGACGCCGCGGGCACGAGGTCCAGCAGCGCCTCGGTCCCCCGGTCGGCGGGGTCGTCCAGCGGTCCGGCGGGGGCGAGGCCGCGGTTGTTCTGCGGGAGCAGAGAGAGCAGGTAGCGGACCTCCTCCAGGCACGACTCCTCGTCGTCGTGCACGAACGAGGCGACGCCCGACAGGGAGCCGTGCACGTCGGCCCCTCCGAGGCCGTCCATGCTGACGCGCTCGCCGGTGACCGCCTCGACCACGTCGGGTCCGGTGATGAACATCTGGGCGATGTCGCGGACCATGAACACGAAGTCGGTGAGCGCGGGCGAGTAGGCGGCCCCGCCCGCGCACGGTCCGAGGATCACGCTGATCTGCGGGATCACCCCGGACGCCGCGGCGTTGCGGCGGAAGATCCCGCCGTACCCGGCGAGCGCCGTGACGCCCTCCTGGATGCGGGCGCCGGCCCCGTCGCACAGGCTCACCAGCGGCGCGCCCGCGGCCAGGGCCAGGTCCATCACCTTGTGGATCTTGGCGGCGTGGGCCTCGCCGAGGGCGCCGCCGAAGATCCGGAAGTCGTGCGCGTAGGCGAACACCTGGCGGCCGTGGACCTTGCCCCATCCGACGACGACGCCGTCGGTGTGCGGGCGGCGGCGCTCCAGGCCGAAGCCTGTGGCGCGGTGCCTGCGGAACGCCTCGACCTCCACGAAGGTGCCCTCGTCGAAGAGCAGGTCGAGCCTCTGGCGGACGGTGAGCTTGCCCTTCGCCCGCTGGCTCTCGGTCGCCTTCGGGTCGGGGCCCAGGGCGATCTCCGTCTTGGCCGCCGCGAGCGCCGCGGCACGCGTCCGCAGGTCGTCCGGCGGCGGCGCGACCGCCGCCGGGATGGGCGGATCGAGCTGGGTGGTCATGGGCTCCCCTCCTGCCTTGAGCTGTGGAAACGGGGTCAGCGGTGCTCGCGCAGCACCAGTGCCGAGTTGAACCCGCCGCGGCCGCGGGCCAGGACGAGGGCCGCCCGGACCGGGGTCCGGCGGGGCTCGCCGACGACGAGGTCGAGCGCGTAGTCCGCGACGGGCTCGCCGACGCCGGTCGTCGGCGGGATCGCGCCGCGGTCCATGGCCAGAAGCGCGGTCGCGACGTCGAGAGCGGCGCCCCCCGCGAAGAGCCTTCCCGTCATGGTCTTCGGCGCGGTCACGGGCACGCCGCGCGGGCCGAAGACCGCGCCGATGGCCTCGGCCTCGCGGGCGTCGAGCACGGTGTCCCCCGCGGCGTCGGCGAAGACCGCGTCGATGCCTTCCGGGGCGATGTCCGCGTCGGCGAGCGCCTGCTCGATCGCCCGGCGCAGACCGGGCGGCCGGCCCGGCCGCCGCGAGTCGAACGTCGCGGCGTATCCGGCGATCTCGCCGAAGACCTTGACGCCGGGCCGGGCTGCCGCGGTCTCGGGCGTCTCGACCACGAGGATCGCGCCGCCCTCCCCGGGGACGTAGCCGCTGGCGTCGCCGTCGAACGGCAGGTAGGCGCGGGCCGGGTCGGCGGCGCGGGTCATCATGCCGGTGGACTGGTGCGCGACCCACGCCCACGGGGACAGGGCGCTGTCCATGCCGCCCGCGAGGGCGAGCAGGGTGCCGTCCTCGCGGATCTGGCGGCGGGCCTGGGCGAGCGCGTCGAGGCCGCCGGCCTCCTCGCTGACCACGACCGAGCCGGCGCCGCGCAGCCCGTTGCGGATGGAGATCTGGCCGGTGTTGACGGCGTAGAACCACGCGAACGACTGGTAGGCGCTGACGTGGTCGGGGCCCTGCCCGTGCAGCTTGGTCAGCTCGCGCTGGCCGAACTCGTAGCCGCCGCCCGCGGCCGCGGTGACCACGCCCATCCGGTTGCTCGGCAGGTCGTCCTTGCCGACCCCCGCCGCGCGCAGCGCCCAGTCCGCGGCGACCAGCGCGAGCCGCGTGGTGTGGTCGGTCTGCGGCATCAGCCGGTCCGGGAGGTGGTCGGCGGGGTCGAAGCCGCTGACCTCGCCGGCGAGGGTGCTGCGGTAGCGGGAGACGTCGAAGCGGGTGACCCTGCGGATGCCGGAGTCGCCGCGCATCAGGGCGTCCCAGTAGGCGTCGGCGCCGAGACCGTTCGGGGCGGCCACGCCGATGCCGGTGACGACCGCCTTCACCGGCTCGCGCCTTCCAGGCGGCGCAGCACCATCGCGCTCTGGAACCCGCCGAACCCGCTGCCGACGGTGACGACGGTGTCGATGTCGCGTTCGCGGGCGACGTTCGGGGTGTAGTCGAGGTCGCAGGCCGGGTCGGGCTCGTGCAGGTTGGCCGTCGGCGGGACCAGGCCCTCCTTCATGGCCAGCAGGCAACCGGCGATCTCCAGCGAGCCGATCGCGCCCAGGGAGTGCCCGATCATGGACTTGAACCCGCTGACGGGCGTCCGGTAGGCGTGCTCGCCGAGGCTGAGCTTGAAGGCGCCGGTCTCGTGCCGGTCGTTCTGCTTGGTGCCCGAGCCGTGCGCGTTGATGTAGTCGACGTCGGTGGGCACGGCCCTGGCGCGGTCCAGCGCGATGCCGATGGCCTCGGCCATCTCCGCGCCCTCCGGCTGGAGGCCGGTCATGTGGTAGGCGTTGCAGCGGGTGCCGTATCCGGCTACCTCGCCGAGGATCTGCGCGCCGCGCGCGCGGGCGTGGCCGAGTTCCTCCACCACGAGGACGGCGCAGCCTTCGGCGAGGACGAGCCCGTCGCGGGACCTGTCGAAGGGGCGGCAGGCGGTCGCCGGGTCGTCGTTGCGGGTGGAACTGGCGCGCAGCACGTCGAAGCAGACCGTGGTGATCGGCGTCAGCGGCGCCTCGGTCCCGCCGCTGAGCACGATGTCGGCGCTGCCCTCCTCGATGAGCCGCGCGGCGTAGCCGACCGCGTCGATGCCCGAGGTGCATCCGGTCGACACGACCGTCGCCGGGCCCTCGGCGCCGACGGTCCAGGCGAGTTCGGCGGCCAGGGAGCTGGGGTTCACGAAGTCGTAGAGCTGCGGGACGGTGTAGTCCTGGTCGATCTCCCACAGCGCGCCGGAGCCGCTGCCGACGACGAATTCCCGCTCGATGCTCGTGGTGCAGCCGACCGCGCAGCCGAGGGCGACGCCGACGCGCGTGGGGTCGAGCGCCTCGAAGTCGAGCCCGGACGAGTGGACCGCCTCGCGTCCGGCGACCACGGCGAACTGGGCGGCCCGGTCCATGCGGCGGATCTCCTGGACGCCGAGGCCCGAGACCACAGGGTCGAAGTCCACCTCCCCGGCGATGCGGGAGCGGAACGGCGAGGCGTCGAAGAGGCTGATGGCGCGGATCGCCGAGCGTCCCTCAGCGAGCAGGTTCCAGTACTCCTTGACCCCGTTGGCACCGGGCGCGAGCACGCCGATGCCGGTGATGACGGCGCGACGGGACATGTCAGATCCTCCTGTTTCCCCGCGCTCAGACCAGGACCGAGGCGACGGCGCGGGCGCGGTCGGCGGCGGCGATGTTCGCCGCGGCCCGGGACTTCTCGGCGAGCGGCACGAGGTCGGCCATCGCGGGGACGCGCGGCGCGAGCGAGAGGTGGGCGGCGATGATCTCGGTCTCCATGCCGAGGCCGAGGCCGAAGACCGTCTCCAGGTAGGGGCCGCAGTGGTTGGCGTTCTCGCGCGGCGCGCCCGGCATGTAGCCGCCGCCGTAGCTGGCCAGGACGGTGGCGGGGCGGCCGGCGAGCGGGCCGGGCGAGCCGTCGAAGCTGAGCGTCCGGTCGTTGACCAGGACCTGGTCGATCCAGGCCTTGAGGGTGCTCGGGACCGACCAGTTGTACATGGGGGTGCTCACCAGGACGGTGTCGGCGGCCAGGAGCTCGGTGATCAGCTCCTCGCGCAGCGCCGTCGCCTCCTTCTCCGCGGGGCTGTGGAAGGCGGGCGGGGTGAACCCCGCGGTGACCCCCGCCGCGGCGAGGTGCGGCACGGGGGTGGACGCGAGGTCGCGGTAGGTGATGGTCCCCTCGGGGTTGGCCTCCGCCCAGGCGGCGCGGAAGGTCCGGGCGAGCTCCCGGGAGACCGAGGTCTCCGAGGGCGAGGTGTCGAGGTGGAGCAGGTGCGGCATGGCGGGTCTCCCGTCGTGGGGGCGTGTGCGGCCGGACATGGATCACGGTGGCGCAGCCCGCTCGGGCCGGAGCGGACCGCGCCTTGAGCCTCAGCGCCGCTTGGCGGCGGGTACGACGAAGCGGTGGTAGATCAGGTCGCGCAGGACGTCCTCGCCGCCCTCGACGACGGCGACGTAGCGCAGGTCGCGGACGAGTTTGCCGATGGGGTGCTCGCGGGTGTAGCCGAGGCCGCCGAACATCTCCGAGCCGAGCGTGGCGACCTGCCAGCCGGCCTGGCCGCAGAAGAGCTTCGCGGCGAGCGCCGAGCGCAGCGAGCCCGCCCGGTAGAGGGCGGCCGACGGGTCGGGTGAGGCGAGCAGCCCGTCGATCTCCGCGGCGGCGGCACGGCACTGGCTGCGCATGACGTCGATCAGCGTCTCGATCTGGCCGAGTTTCGCGGCGAACACCGCGTTGGCGGTGAGCGGGCCGCCGCGCACGCGCTTGCCTGCCGCGTAGTCGAGGGCGAGGTCGCGCACGCGCCGTGCCGCGCCGACCGCGGTCGCGGCGATGAGCACCCTGCTGGCGTTCAGGCCGACTTCGAGGTGGCGCAGTCCGTTGCCGCGCAGCCGGTGCGAGGCGGGCACCGCGCAGCCGGCGAGCCGCGCGCGGTAGGTGGCCGAGCCGCGCACGCCCACCATGTCCCACCGCTTGACGATCTCGACGCCGGGCACGTCGCGCGGCACCGCGACCATGGCGAAGTCGCCGTCGTCGTCGGCGGCGAGCACCAGGAGCAGGTCGGCGGCGTCGGCGTTGGTGGAGAAGAACTTCTCGCCGTCCAGGACGAGCGTGCCGCCCTCGTCGCGGAAGGTCGTCGCGGTGCGGGCGAGTTCGCTGCCCGCCTCCTGCTCGCTGCCCATGACGCCGAGGACCCCGCCCTCGCGGGCGAGCCGCTCAAGGACGGGCCGGGCCAGCTCGTCCGGGCCGTAGAGCTGGAGCATGAGGGTGCCGAGGACGGGCAGCAGCGCGCCGAACGCGAAGCCGGCGTCGCCGTAGGCGAGTTCGGACACGACGTCGACGCTCTCCTCCAGCGAGGCGCCGGTCCCGCCGAACTCGGCGGGGATCCACCAGTTCGCCAGGCCCGCCTCGTGCAGCCGCAGCGCCTCGGGCGCGGGCGGCTCGGGCAGCGAGTCGAAGTGCTCCTCCTTGCCGGTGAGCTCGGCGCGGGCGAAGGCGCGGACGCGCTCCAGGAGGTCACTCATCGCCGGCTCCGGCGCGTGCCGCCTCGTAGAAGGCGCGGGCGGCGACCATGGTCGCCCGGCTGTTCGCGCCGAGCGCCTGGCGGACCGCGTCGCGGGCGGCCTCCAGCGAGGCGGGCGGCATGGGCAGGGACGCGATCCCGACGGGGTCGAGCATGACCTGGTGGCGGGCGGTCACCGCGACCGTGCCGTCCTGCCGGGTCGCGAACAGCCACTCGCCGTTGTGCGCCTGGAGGGCCTTGGGCAGGATGGTCTGCTTGTAGACGACGCGGTGGGAGGGCTCGCACACCCGGTAGGACACCGTGGTGTGCACCGAGCCGTCCGGGGAGCGGGTGTCCATCTCCATGTACTGGAGGCCGTCGCCGTCCTCGCGCAGGTCGAGCCGGGCGACGTGCGGGAGGCGCTGCGGCCACAGGTCCGCCTCGTTGATGAACGCGTAGGCCTCCTCCTGGGAGCAGGTCATCTCCTCGGTGTCGGCGAAGTCGAACACCAGGCCCTGGGCGCCCGCGCCGAGTTCCGCGGCGTGCTTGAGCCGGGCGAGTTCGGCGAGGCTGTTGGCGTCGACGGCCGCGGCGATGAGGTCGTGCGCCGCGGGGTCGTCGCCGATCGCGCGGTAGGTGTGGTCGAGGGTGACGGCGCAGCCGTCGCCGGTCTCGCTGATCCACCACCGCCCGCTCATCTCCGCGACGGGCGCCTGCGGCCTGGTCTGGGCGAAGGAGACGGTCAGGGCGGCGGCGTCCAGCGACCTGTGCGACTCCCAGGACCGCAGGCCGCCCTGCGCGATCGCCCAGATCCGGACGGTCTCCTGCGCGTCGTCGCCGGAGACGCGCTCGGCGCGGACGGTGGGCGGGAAGTACAGCGGCCACAGGCTGACGTTCGCGATGATCCGGTAGACGGCGTCGGCGGGGGCCGCGACGTCGATCCGGTGCGCGACCTGCGTGGCGGGCGCGGCGGGGGCGCCGGGAGAGGTGGTCATGACTTTCCCTCCGTGGTGGTGGTGAGGTAGGCGACGAGGTCGCGCGGGGTGGGATGGTCGAGGACCGCGCCCGCCGGCAGGCGCAGGCCCGCCGCGGCGTTGATGCGATTGCGCAGGTCGACGCTCAGGAGGGAGTCGAAGCCGAGGCCCTTGAACTCCGCGTCGGGGTCGATGGCGTCGGGACCGGGGTGGCCGAGCACCTGGGCCGCCTGGGTCCGCACGAGCAGCATGAGGTCGGCGGGCGGGGCGTCGGTGGCCTCGGATGGCCGATGGCCGGTGGCCGAGGGGGCGGCGGTGGCGGGGTCCGGCACGCCGAAGAGCCTGCCCGCGCGGCTTCCGGCCCGCAGGCCCCGCGGGGCGGGCAGCAGGGGCGCCTGGAGCGCGGCCGGGGAGGCCAGGGCCGCGTCCAGGAGGGCGAGCCCGTCGGCGCCGTCCATCGGCGCGAGGCCGATCCTGGCGAGGGCGGCGGTCTGGGCCTCGGCGAGGTGGCCGGTCATGCCGGTGGACTGGCTCCACAGGCCCCAGGCGAGGGAGGTCGCTTCGAGGCCGAGGGCCCTGCGGTGCTGGGCGAGCGCGTCGAGGAAGGCGTTGGCGGCGGCGTAGTTGGCCTGGCCGGGGCTGCCTATCACCCCCGCCGCCGAGGAGAACAGGACGAAGGCAGACAGGTCGAGGTCGCGGGTGAGCTCGTGCAGCAGCCACGCGCCGCGGACCTTCGGCCGGACCGCGGCGCGCAGCTTCGCCGGGGTCATCCGGGTCAGCAGCCCGTCGCTCAGCACGCCCGCGGTGTGGAAGACCGCGCCGGGCGCGTGCGCGGCGACGAGCGCGGCGAGCGCGTCGGGCGCGGTGACGTCGCAGGCGGCGATGTGGGCGTCCGCGCCGAGCGCGGCGAGATCGGCCGCCAGTTCCCGCGCGCCGGGCGCCGCGGGTCCGCGCCTGCTCAGCAGGATCAGTCTGCGAACGCCGTGCGTCTCGGCGAGGTGCCGTGCGGTGAGCGCGCCGAGCCCTCCGGTGCCGCCGGTGATGAGGACGGGACGGTCGGGATCGAGCGACCGCGGCATCGTCAGCACGAGCTTGCCGCGGTGCCTGGCCCGGCTCAGCATCCGCAGCGGGGTCTTGCCCTGGCGCACGTCCCAGGTCCGGGTCGGCAGGTGGCCGAGCGCGCCCGCCGCGAACAGCGCGATCAGCTCGTCGAGGACCTCGCCGATCCGGTCGGGCGCGACGCCGAGGATGTTGTAGGCGCCGTAGCCGACGCCGGGGTGGGCCGCGGCGACCTCGGCGGCGGGCCGCAGGTCGGTCTTGCCCATCTCCACGAACCTTCCGCCGCCCGCGAGCAGGCCGAGCGAGGCGTCCACGGCCTTGCCGGACAGGGAGTTGAGCACGACGTCGACGCCGCGGCCGCCGGTCGCGGCGCGGAACTCCTCGGCGAAGGCGAGGCTGCGTGAGGAGGCGATGTGGTCGTCGGGAAGACCGTGGTCGCGGAGCGTCCCGTGCTTGGCGGGACTCGCCGTCGCGAAGACCTCCGCGCCGAGGTGGCGGGCGATCTGGAGCGCGGCGAGGCCGACGCCGCCGGTCGCGGTGTGCACCAGGACGCGGTCGCCGGGCCGGGTCCGCGCCTCGTCCACGAGGCACTGGTAGGCGGTGATGAAGACGATGGGCACGCCCGCGCCGTCGGTGAAGCTCCAGCCGGGCGGCAGCGGCCTGATCATCCGCTCGTCGGCGACGGCGACGGGGCCGAGCGCGCGGGCGAAGACGCCGAACACGCGGTCGCCGGGGTGGAACCCGGTGACCTCCGAGCCCGTCTCGGTGACGACGCCCGCGCCTTCCGCGCCCATGGTCCGCTCGGTGTCGACGAGGCCGAGGCCCACGGTGACGTCGCGGAAGTTCAGGCCCGCCGCGCGCACGTCGAGCCGCACCTCGCGCGGGCCGAGCGCGGCCGCGGCCTCCGGGTGCGGCACGAGGGCGAGGTCGTCGAGGGTCCCCCGGCTGGTGACGTCGAGCCGCCACGGGCCCTCCGGCGGCACGAACCCCGTGTCGGGCGCCGGGACGAGCCGGGGCCGCAGGAGGCGTCCCGCTCGGATGGCGAGCTCGTACTCCCCGCTGCCCAGCGCGCTGGGCAGCGCCGCGAGGGACGCGGGCGCGTCGTCGAGGTCGACGATGCGGAACGCGTCGGGATGCTCGGCCTGCGCGGCGCGCACCGCCCCGACGACCGCGGCGGCCCCCAGATCGGCGATCGGCTCGCGTTCGCTCGCCGCGAGCGCGCCCCTGGTCACCAGGGTGAGCCGGGCGCCGTCCTTGCGCGCCGCCGTCCAGGACCGCAGAAGGGCGACGGTCCCGGCGAGCACGGTCTCGGCGGCCGCCGCCGCGTCGGGGCCGCCCGGCGCGCGGACCTCGGCCACGACGTGTGCGGGCCACGGGTCGGGGAGCTCCTCCAGCGCGGCGAACACGCGCGGCGCGCCGAGGGAGGAGCCACCGAGCGCCGCCCAGTCCTCGGCGGGGGGCGCGGCGGGGGCGGCGCCGAAGGCGAGCGCGAGTCTGGCCGCCGCGGGTTCCGCGCCGGGCAGGGGCCGCAGCGCGAGCGCGTCGGCGTGCCCGGCCCGGCGGCCTTCCCCGTCGTACCAGGTGACGGCGAACTCGCCGTCACGCGCGGTGAGGACCGCCCGCAGCGTCTGCGTGCCGCCGGGCGGCGCGAGCACGCCGCGCCAGGCGAACGGCACGGCGAGGCCGCCTCCCGCGTGCGGCAGCGCGGCGTGCAGGGTGGCGTCGAGCAGCGCGGGGTGCGCCACGGCGAAATCGCCCAGGTCGCCGACCGCGTCGGGCAGGACGGCCTCGGCGAACACCTCCTCGCCCCGCGTCCACGCCGCCCGCACGCCGGCGAACGCGGGCCCGTAGCGGTAGCCGCGCTCGGCGAGATCGGCGTACATCCCGGCGACGTCGACAGGCGTCGCGTCGCGCGGCGGCCAGACCAGGGCGGAGGCGCCCACCGCGGGCGCGGCGGAAAGGCCGGCGGGGCTGAGCACGCCCGTCGCGTGCTGGGTCCACCCGCCGTCCGCCCCACGCGCGTGGACGGTCACCGCCCGCCCTCCCGCCTGGTCGGGCGCGGCCAGGACGAGCCTCAGGTCGAGCGGCCCGGTCAGCGGCAGCGCCGCCCCGAGCACGAGGTCGTCCACGACGGGCAGGCCGACCCGCCGTCCGGCCTCGCCGAGGAGGGCTAGGAAGAGGGTGCCGGGCACGAGCGCGCCGTCGCCGACGACGTGGTCGGCGGTCCAGGACCGGGCCGCGGGGTCCAGGCGGGCCGCGACGACGGTCTCGCCGGACGGCAGGTCCACCGGCTCGCCCGCCAGGCCGGACGCGGAGGCGGGCCGCGCCTCGATCCAGTGCCGGGCCCCGGCGAAGCGGTGCACCGGGAGGTCGACCGGCGCGCCGGCGGGCTGGAGCGGCGCGAGGTCGAGCGTGTCGTCGGCGTCGGGCAGGGCGACGGCGGCGGTGAGGAACTGGCCCAGGCCGCCCGAGCCCTTGCGCAGGGTCCCGGTGACGGTGCCGAGCGCCCCCGCGTCGTCGAGGGTCTCCTGGATCCCGAGCGTCAGCACGGGGTGCGGGCTCACCTCGACGAAGGTGCGGTGCCTGCGCGCGACGAGGTCGGCGATCACGGGGGCGAACCTGACGGTGCCGCGCAGGTTGTCGAACCAGTAGGAGGCGTCCATGGCGGGGCCGTCCACGACGGTGCCGGTCAGCGTCGAGTGCAGCGGGACCGAGGGCGTGCGCGGGGTGATCCCGGCGAGCCCGTCCAGGATCTCGTCCTCGATGCGGTCGACGGCCCCGGTGTGCGAGGCGTAGGACACCTCGACCCTTCGGGCGTCGACGCCCTCGGCCTCGCAGAGGGCGAGCAGCCGTCCGAGGTCGGCGGGGTCACCGCCGACGACCGTCGCCCGGGGGCCGTTGAGGGTGGCGAGGTCGAGGTCGCCGCCGACCCTGCCGAGGAGCTCGCGGGTGCCGCGGGCGTCCAGCGGCACCGAGGCCATGCCGCCGGTGCCCTCCAGCGCGGTGAGCGCGCGGCTGCGCAGCACCACGACGCGGCACGCGTCGGCGAGCGACAGCGCTCCCGCGACGCACGCCGCGGCGATCTCGCCCTGCGAGTGGCCGACGACCGCCGACGGGCGCACGCCGGCCGCCCGCCACAGTCGCGCGAGCGACACCATGACGGCGAACAGGGCGGGCTGGACGATCTCGGTGCGCTCCAACGCGCCCGAGCGGAGCACGTCGGTCAGGCGGCGGCCCCACAGCGGGGCGAGCTCCTCGGCGCACTCCCGCATCGCCTGGCGGAAGACGGGGGACTCCTCCATGAGGGCGAGGCCCATCTCGCGCCACTGCGCGCCCTGGCCGGGGAAGACGAGGACGGGGCCCGCCGGGTCGGGGTGCCGCTCGGTCCGCAGCACCGCAGGGGAGCCGTACTTTCCCGAGGCCGACGGGGCGGGCGCGCCGTCGGCGAGGGCGGCGAGGCCCGCGGTGAGGCCCGCCGCGTCGTCGGCGACGACCGCGGCCCGGTGCGCGAACCTCGTCCTGCGGCGCAGCGTCAGCGCGACGTCCTCGGGGGCGGGGGCCCCGTCGCCCGTCACCGCGGCGTGCAGGGCTCCGGCCTGGCGTCGCAGGGCCGCGGCGTCGGGCGCGCTGACCTGCCACACCAGCGGGCCCCGCGCCGCCTCGCGCGGGGCGGCCGCGGGCGGCGGGGCCTCTTCGAGGACCGTGTGGGCGTTGGTGCCGCTGATGCCGAAGGAGGAGACCGCCGCGCGGCGCGGGCGGTCCCCGGGAGACCAGGCGCGCGCCTCGGTGAGCAGGGCGAGTCCGCTGCCCTCCCAGTGCACGTGGCGGGTCGGCGCGGACACGTGCAGGGTCCTCGGCAGGGTCCGTGCGCGCAGCGCCTCGACCATCTTGATGACCCCGCCGACGCCTGCGGCGGCCTGGGCGTGCCCGAGGTTCGACTTGAGCGAGCCCAGCCACAGCGGCGCGTCCGCGGCCCTGCCCGCGCCGTAGACGGCGGCCAGGGCGCGGGCCTCGATCGGGTCGCCGAGCTCGGTGCCCGTGCCGTGCGCCTCGACCGCGTCCACGTCGTGCGGGCCGAGGCCGGCGGCGGCCAGGGCCCTGCGGACGACGTCCTCCTGGGCCTCCCGGCTCGGCGCGGTGAGGCCGTTGCTCGCGCCGTCGGAGTTGGTGGCGGTGCCCTTGACCAGGGCGAGGACGGGGAGGCCGCGGGCGATCGCGGCGCCGTGGCGGGCCAGCAGGAGCAGGCCCGCGCCTTCGGCCCAGCCGGTGCCCGCGGCGTCGTCGGAGAAGGAGCGGCAGCGGCCGTCGGGCGACAGCCCTCCCTGGCGGGCGAAGTCGACGAACATGCCGGGGGTCGGCATCACCGCCACTCCCCCGGCCAGGGCGAGGTCGCACTCGCCCTGGCGCAGCGCCTGCACGGCGAGGTGCAGCGCGACGAGCGACGACGAGCACGCGGTGTCGACGGTCACGGCAGGACCGCGCAGGCCGAAGCTGTAGGCGATGCGGCCCGAGAGCACGCTGGGCGAGCCGCCGGTGATGCGGTAGCCGCCGAGGGCTCCGTTGTCCTCGTGCATGCGCGGCCCGTACTCCTGGGCCATCGCCCCGATGAAGGCGCCGGTGCCGCTTCCGGCGAGGGCCTTGCGGCTCAGCCCGGCGCGTTCGAAGGTCTCCCAGGCGACCTCCAGGAGGACGCGCTGCTGCGGGTCCATCCCGTCGGCCTCGCGCGGGGAGATGCCGAAGAAGCGCGCGTCGAAGCGGTCGGCGTCTTCGAGGAACCCGCCCCGGGGCGGGGCGCCGTCGAGGGCGGCGCCCCAGCCGCGGGAGGCGGGCGCCTCGGCGACGGCGTCGACGCCCTCCGCGACGAGCCGCCAGAGGTCGCGCGGGGAGCGGACCCCGCCGGGGTAGCGGCATCCCATCGCGACGATCGCGATGGCCTCGCCGTCGCGGGAGGACGGTTCGGGCGCACGGGTCATCGTCACCACGGCCTTTCTTCGTTGACGGGCGCGGGCCCGTGTGACGCGTCGGCTTGGAGGGCCCGGATCAGGGCCGCGGGCGTCGGGTGGTCGAACAGCAGCGTCGTCGGCAGATCGCGGCCGAGGGTGCGGGCCAGCACGCCGCGCAGCGCCACGGACATCCGCGAGTCGAGGCCGAGTCCGGTGAAGGTGGCGTCGAGATCGAGGTCGGCGGCGGGCCGACCGAGGACGGCGCAGGTCCGCTCGGTCACCAGGGCGACGTGGTCGCCGGTCCAGGGCGCGCGGCGCGGGGCCGCCGCCCGTTCGGGGGGCGCGGCGTCCAGCCAGTGGCGCAGTCGCTGGAACGGGTAGCCCGGCAGGTCGGTCCGGTGCGCCGCGGGGCCGAAGAACGCGTCCCAGCCGACCGGGACGCCGCGGACGAACGCCGCGCCGAGCGTCTCGGCGACGCCCTCGGTCTCCTCGCCTGCGGCCAGCGGCGCGCTGAAGGTCTCCGCGGCGCCCCCGACGGTCTCGGCGGCGAGCGTGGACAGGCCGGGTCCCGGCCCGATCTCGACGAAGAACCGCGCGCCCAGCTCGTGCGCGGTCCGCACCGCGGGCGCGAACCGCACGGTCGAGACCAGGTGCCCCGCCCAGTAGGCGGCGGTCCCGAAGTCGCGCGGGTCGACCGGTTCGCCCGTGACGGTGGAGACGATCGTGGGCCCGGTCGGCTCGTGCCTGACGAGCTTGCCCGCGACCGCCTCGAGCTCGTCCTGGGCGGCGCGCATCAGCGGGGAGTGGGCGGCGATCTCGATCGGGAGCCTACGGGTCCGGCGGCCGCGGGCGCGGAAGGCCGCGGCGACCCTCTCGGCGGCCTCCTCCTCGCCCGAGACGACCACCGCGCGCGGCCCGTTGAGCGCGCCGACCGCGAGCACGCCGGCTTCCGCGGCGAGGAGTTCGCGCACCTCGTCCTCGGCGGCCTGGACGGCGACCATCGCCCCGCCGCGCGGCAGCCCGCTCATCAGCCGGCCCCGGTGCACGACGAGTTCCGCGGCGTCGGCGAGGGACAGCACCCCGGCGAGGTGCGCGGCGGCGACCTCGCCCTGGGAGTGGCCGACGAGGACGTCGGGGACCAGCCCGAAGGATTCGAGCAGCCTGTGCAGCGCGACCTCCAGCGCGAACAGCGCGGGCTGGGCGTAGGTCATCCGGTCGAGGAGGTCGGCGCGCTCCCAGAGCGCCTCCTTCAGGTCGGCGCGCAGGACCTCTTCGGCCGCCGCGCACGCCTCGTCGAAGGCGCGGGCGAACACCCCGTAGGTCCCGTGCAGGCCGCGGCCCATCCCGAGCCGCTGCATGCCCTGGCCGGGGAACAGGAAGGCCACACGTCCCCCGGCGGGCGTGCCGGAGACGACGCCGGGACGGTCGGGGCCGTCCGGGTCGCCTTCCTCGGCGAGGCCGCGCAGCCGGGCGGCGAGGTCGCCCCGGGCCGCGGCGACCACGGCGGCCCGGTGCGGGAGCGCGGCGCGGGTGGCGGCCGTGGAGTAGGCGAGGTCGACCAGCGCGGCCGCGCCGTGCTCCACGAGGTCCGCCGAGCGCGCTGCAAGGTCGCGCAGGGCGGCCTCGCTGCGGGCGGCCAGCAGGAAGGGCAGCGCCCGGCCGGGTTCGGCCCCTTGGCCAGATACGTCGGCGCGCTCCCCGGTCGGCGGGGCCTCGCCGAGCACGACGTGGCAGTTGGTGCCGCCCAGCCCGAAGCCCGAGACGCCCGCGACGAGCGGGCCGGGGACGCGCGGCCACGGCCGCGCCTCGATGCAGACCTCGATGCCGAGTCCAGCCAGGTCGATCGCCGGGTTCGGCTCGTCGTGGTGCAGGGTGGGCGGGAGCAGCCGCCGATGCAGCGCGAGCGCCGTCTTGACCACCCCGGCCAGGCCCGCCGCGCCCTCCAGGTGGCCGATGTTCGTCTTCACCGAGCCGACGAGCAGCGGCGCGTCCGCGGGACGGCCCCGGCCGAGCACGGCGCCGAGCGCGCGGGCCTCGACGGGGTCGCCGACCCGGGTGCCGGTGCCGTGCAGCTCCACGTACGCCGCGGTGGAGGGCGCGATGCCCGCGCGCCGGTAGGCGGCGACGAGGACGTCGCGCTGCGCGGTGCGGTTCGGGGCGGTCAGGCCGGGCCCTCCGCCGTCGTTGTTCACCGCCGAGGACAGGACCGTGCAGTAGACGCGATCGCCCGCCCGGGTCGCGGCGGACAGCGGCTTGAGCACGAGGACCGCCGCGCCCTCGCCGCGCACGATCCCGTCGGCCTTCGCCGAGAACGTGCGGCAGCGCCCGGTCGGCGACAGCGCGCCGAGCTCCTCCAGCACCAGGTCCCCGTCCGCCGAGAGGTTGAGCTGGACTCCCGCGACGAGCGCCGTCGCGCACTCCTGCCGGTGCAGCGCCGACGCCGCCTGGTGCAGGGCGACCAGCGAGGACGACTGGCCGCAGTCGACGACGAGGCTCGGGCCGGTGAGGCCGAGCGCGTAGGAGACCCGGTTGGCGAGGAACGCACGGGTCGTCCCGGTCATCGTGAACGGGCCGGGGCCCTCGGGCGCGCTGAGCCGCGCGTAGTCGTCGGCGCAGCAGCCGACGAACACGCCGACCGGCCCGCCCGGCTGCGGCCCGGGCACCGCGCGGGCGTCCTCGAAGGCGTGCCAGCACAGTTCGAGGAGCAGCCGCTGCTGCGGGTCGAGCGCCGCGGCCTCCAGCGCGGGGACGCCGAAGAACTCCGCGTCGAACTCCGCGACGCCCTCGACGTACCCGCCGGGGCGGCGGCCGGCCCGGTCCCCGGTCCCGGGGGCCACCGCGTCCCCGCCTTCGGCGAGCAGACTCCAGAACTCCTCGATGCCGGGCGCGCCCGGGAACCGGCACGCCATCCCGACCACCGCGAGCGGCTCCTCGCGCTCAGCCACGGCCGCCTCCCCCGACGCTCAGCGCGTGCCGCTCGCCCGTGAGCCAGGCGCGCGCCTCCGCCGCGGACGAGCGGTCCGCGGCGTCGCCGCGCGAGCGGGACGGCAGCAGCGAGCGGACCGCGCTGCGCCCCGCGGCGATCCGCGGCTGCCGCCGGGCGAGCCGGGAGAGCCCGTCGCCGGGGCCCGCTTCGAGCAGGAGGCAGTCGTGGTCGTCCAGGAGCCGGGCGAGGGTCGGGGCGAACCGGACGGTGCGCGCCGCCTGCCAGGCCCAGAAGTCGGGGTCGCGCGCGTCGCGGGCCGTCAGGACCCCGCCGGTGTAGGCGGAGTAGAGGGTGAGCCGCGGCTCGCGCCAGGCGACAGCGCGGAAGCCCGCGCGGGTCTCCTCGACGGCGCCGGCGACGACGGGGCTGTGGAAGGCCTGCCGGGCCGCCGCCGGACGGCAGATCACGCCGCGGTCCGCCAGGATCCGCGCCGCCTCGGCCAGCGGTGCGCTCTCCCCGGCGAGCAGGAGCTGCCGTGCGGCGTTGACGGCGGCAAGGTGGACCCGTCCGGTCGCCAGCAGATCGGCCACGTCGTTCACGGACGCGGCGACGGCGAGCATCCCGCCCGGGGGCGTCGCGGCGAACCTGTCGAGCCTGTCGCGCATGAGGGCGATGCCGTCGGCGAAGCTCAGCACGCCGGCGAGGGTCGCGGCGGCGAGCTCGCCCACGCTGTGGCCCAGCAGGGCCACCGGGACGGCGCCCCAGTCCATGACCATCCTGCCGAGCGCGTGGTTCACCGCGTAGAGCAGCGGCTGCGCGACGGTCACGTCGTCGTAGGCCTCGGGCGGGTCCGCGGCGAGCCAGGCGTCCCGCAGCCGCGGTCCCGCCTCGCCGAGCAGGGTGAACGCCTCGTCCATGCATGCGGTGAACGTCGCGTCGTGGCCGTAGAGCCCGGCGGCCATCCTCGGGTGCTGGGCCCCTTGGCCGGGAAAGACGAGGGCCGTCGCGGGGGGCGAGGGCGTGCGCGGCATCGGAGCTCCCTTCCTGTGCTCTGCCGCCGAGGCTAGGAGTGCCCGATCAAGACTCGCCTGAGCGCCGATGGAGGCGCGGCTCCGCCTGGACTTGAGGCTGCTTTGAGCCCGCGCGCCTAGCCTCGGCGCGTTTCCAGGCACGGGTAGGCGAAGGAGGCACGGGTGCTGATCGAGGACGTTTTCGTGGCGGGGGTGGGCCTGCATCTGCCCCCGGTGATGGACGCGGAGGAGGCCGTGGCGCGCGGGCTCACCGACGAGCGGACGGTGCGGCGGACCCGGATGCGGTCGGTGTGCGTCGCCGACGAGTCGGGCCCGGAGATGGCGGCGAAGGCGGCGCGGAAGGCGCTGGCCATGGCGGGGGCGGGGCCGCGGGACATCGACCTCGTCCTGCACGCCGCGGTGTACTACCAGGGACACGACCTGTGGGCGCCGGCCTCCTACGTGCAGCGGGAGTCGGTGGGCAACGCGTGCCCCGCGATGTTCCTCCAGCAGCTGTCCAACGGCGGGATGGCCGCGTTCGAGCTCGCGGTCTCCCACCTCCTCGCGAACGCCGCGCGGCGCGGTGCCCTGGTGACGACCGGCGACCGCTTCTGCCTGCCCGGGTTCGACCGCTGGGCCAGCGACCCCGGCACCGTCCTCGGCGACGGCGGGACCGCGCTCGTGCTGTCGCGGTCGGACGGTTTCGCGCGGCTGCGGAGCCTGGTCACGGTCAGCGATCCGGGCCTTGAGGCGATGGGCCGCGGCGACGACCCCTTCGGCGTGGTGCCGCTCGGCGCGGGCGTGCCCATCGGCATCGAGCGGCACCGGGCGGCGCTGGTGCGCACGCTGGGGCTGTCGCAGGTGGCCGAGCGGCTGCACTCGGGCCAGCAGGAGGCGCTCGACCTGGCGCTGGAGGAGGCGGACCTGGACGCCAAGGAGATCACCTGGTTCGTCACGCCGAACCTCGGCCACGCCAAGATGGACTTCCAGTTCTTCACCGCGCTCGACCTCGACCCAGGCCGCACCACGTGGCCGTGGGGCTCTACGGTGGGCCACCTCGGCGGCGGCGACCAGTTCGCGGGCCTGGCCCGGCTCGCCGCGACCGGGGGCCTCGCCGCGGGGCAGACGTGCGCGCTGGTGAGCGCGGGCGGATCGTTCTCCTGGACCGTGGCGATCCTCGACGTCCTGCGCGCGCCGTGAGGGGGCGCGGGGGCGGCCGCCCCCGCGCCCGGCTCAGCCCAGCGCGTTCAGGCACACCATGAGGGTCCGCGCCTGGACGTTCACGTAGTGGCAGTGCCTGAGCAGTTCGGTGAGCTGCGCCGCGGTCGCCCAGGCGAAGCCCGGCGGGGGCGCGTCGGGCACCCCGGGGCCGGCGTCGGCGATGACGTAGCGGCTCTCGGCGCGCAGGAACCGCCCGCCCTCCTCGGCGTGCACCGCCTCGAACCTGATCAGCGGCGAGCCCGGCGGCGGCACGTGGTCGAGGAACGCCTGGGAGCCGTAGGCCGGGACCGCCCGCGACATGCGCTGCACCGTCGGGCCCAGCTCGACGCCGTCGCGGAAGCCCGGCTCGGGGAGCGCCTGCACCAGGACGTGCGTGACGCCGCCGAACTCGCGGACGAGGAAGGCCGCCAGGCCCCTGCCGACGGGCTCGATCAGCGGCTGCGACCAGGAGGCGACCTCGCGGGCCTCGGCCCTGACGTCGACGGCGACGACGCGGAAGCCCGCGCCGTCCTCCCGGCTGATGGCGGTCGGGCCGTACCGCCAGCCCGGCAGGCCCGCGAGCGGGAGGCGGACCGCGGGCGGGCCCGCGTCGGCGCGCCGGTCGGTGAACCAGCTCAGCAGCTCCTGCGTCGGCGTCACCGGGACGTCGCGGCCTTCGGCGGCGGACTCGGCCCGCGGAAGGCAGGACAGGACCGTCCTGGCGTCCATGTTGACGACGTTGTCGCGGCCCAGGAGCGCGTGGAGCTGGGCGAGGGTGACCCAGCGGAAGTCCTCGTGCTCCTCCACCGGGCCGAGCGCCTCCACCACCATGTTCCGGTTGCGCTTGCCCCGGAACCAGTCGCCGTGCTCGGACTGGAGCACGTCGGCGACGACCCTTCCGCGGCCCGGCCCGAGGAAGTGCTCCAGGTGGCGGACGGGCGAGCCCCGGTGCACGCGGGTGTAGTTGCTGCGCGTCGCCTGGACGGTCGGCGACAGCATCACCGGGCAGGGGTTGCCGGGCTCCATCTTGGCCTGCATGAGGAAGTGCAGCACCCCGTCGAACTCCTTGGCCAGGATGCCGAGGATCCCGATCTCCGGCTGGTCGATGACCGGCTGGTGCACCGGGCCGTCCGGGCCGCCGATCCGCAGGCCCTCGACGGTGAAGAACCTTCCGCTGTCGTGCACGAGGTTGCCGGTGCCGTCGGCGAAGCGCCAGCCGCGCAGCGCGCCGAACGGGATCGGCTCGATCGCGAAGCGGTGCGCGTCGGCGCGCTCGCGCAGCCACCGGTGGCACTCCGCGGCGCTCTCGCTCGCGACGGGGGCCGCCGAGACCGCCAGGCGCTCGGCGAGCGGCACGCCGCGGCTCACCGTGCGTCTCCGGCCGGGAACCTGACCGGCAGCGTCTCGGCCGCGACGCTCATCACGTACCTTCCGTAGGACGACTTGGCCTGGCGCTCGCCCAGCCTGCGGCACTCCTCCGCGTCGATGTAGCCCATCCGGTAGGCGATCTCCTCAAGGCACGCGATCCGCACGCCCTGGCGCTCCTCCATGGTCTGCACGTAGAGCGCGGCCTTGAGCAGCGACCCGGGCGTGCCGGTGTCGAGCCAGGCGAAGCCCCGGCCCAGGTCCACGAGCCGGGCCTTGCCCCGGGCGAGGTACCAGCGGTTCACATCGGTGATCTCCAGCTCCCCGCGGGCCGAGGGCCGCAGGTTCTTGGCGACGTCGATGACGTCGTTGTCGTAGAGGTAGAGGCCGGTGATCGCGCGGTTGGAGCGGGGCTCGCGCGGCTTCTCCTCGATCGAGACGAGCACGCCGGTCTCCGGGTCCGTCTCGCCCACCCCGTAGCGCTCGGGGTCGCTCACCGGATAGCCGAACAGGACGCAGCCGTCGACCGGGCCGGCGTGCCGGGCGAGCAGCTCGCTGAGCCCGGGACCGTGGAAGATGTTGTCGCCCAACACCAGGGCGACGCTGTCGCCGCCGATGAAGTCGGCGCCGAGCGTGAACGCCTCGGCCAGGCCCCTCGGCTCCTCCTGCACGGTGTAGCGCAGCGAGACGCCGAGCTGGACGCCGTCGCCCAGCAGTTCCTGGAACTGCGGGAGCGCCGACGGCGTGGTGATGATGAGGATGTCCCTGATCCCGGCCAGCATCAGCACGGACAGCGGGTAGTAGATCATCGGTTTGTCGGAGACCGGCAGGAGCTGCTTGGACACGGCGAGCGTGATCGGGAACAGCCGTGTGCCGGTCCCGCCGGCGAGGACGATGCCCTTCATCTCGTCTCCCTGGGCGCGGCGGCTCAACCCGCCGCGGTCGCGGGCTTGTCCTGATGGATGACGCGCAGCTTCGTGCGGATCTCGCCGTCGGCGCCGCGGACGAGTTCGTCGTGGACGGTGAAGGTCGGCTCGAAGTCGACCTTGCCTGCGGCGTCGGTGCGGGTGACGAGCGAGTAGTAGGCGACCTTCCAGCCCTCCTCGGTCGGCTCGATCAGGAGGTGGTCGAACCAGTGCCGGACGGCCACCGACCGGTAGCGGGGCAGCGCGGCCCGCATCATGGCCAGCATCGCCTCGCGGCCGTCGAGGCGCTCGCCGCGGTGGGCGTGGTCGACCGCGCCGTCCTCGGTGAACGTCTCGGCGTAGTCCTCGACCTTCAGGGCGTCGAGCAGGTGCATCTGGCGGGCGTAGAACGCCAGGATGGCGACGTAGTCCTCGGCGGGCACGGTCGCGGTTGCCGCGGTGCGTCCCATGGTCTGCTCCTTCACTGCGGTGGGTCTCGGGGGCCCGATCGTCATCCGATGCGCTCTAACCGTGCTGGACTCTCAGTCGATGCGGGCCTCTCCTCCGGCTCCAGCGAGGCTCCGACGGCCCGTGCGAGGTTCGCCGCACAAGCGACGGAGAGGGGAGGCGGGCGATGCTCGAGAAGACAGGAGCGCCCCGGCTGCAGCAGGTGGCCGACGGCGTCCACGCCTACGTCCAGCCGGACGGGGGCTGGTGCGTCAACAACGCGGGGATCGTGCGGCGGGACGGGGCGACGGCGCTCGTCGACACCGCGGCGACCGAGCGGCGCACCCTGGCGCTGGCCGAGGCGGTC
The DNA here is from genome assembly GCF_054783995.1 of Actinocorallia aurea. Lineage (NCBI taxonomy): Bacteria > Bacillati > Actinomycetota > Actinomycetes > Streptosporangiales > Thermomonosporaceae > Actinocorallia > Actinocorallia aurea. The sequence continues at coordinate 141,885 of NZ_BAAGPQ010000034.1, read as the reverse complement.
GACGGGCTCGCGCCCGGCGGCCCCGACTACGTGGTGAACACCCATTTCCACGGCGACCACACGTTCGGCAACGGCTGCTTCAAGCCGCGGGCGGTGATCGTCGCGCACGAGAACTGCGCGCGCGACCAGGAGATCGCCGGCCCCGGCCTGCGCGGCCTGTGGCCGCAGGTCGAGTGGGGCGCGACGCCGATCGTGCTTCCCGACATCGTCTACCCGGGCCCGGCGGCTTCCCTCGACGGGTTCGGCGGGGCCCTCGAACTGCTGCATCCGGGTCCCGCGCACACCGAGGGCGACACCGTCGTCTGGCTGCCCGAGGACGGCGTGCTGTTCGCCGGCGACATCGTCTGGTCCGGGATCACCCCGTTCTGCCTCATGGGCTCGGTCACCGGTTCGCTGAAGGTGCTCGACGCGCTGCGCGCGCTCGGCGCCGACGTCGTCGTGCCCGGGCACGGACCCGTCGGCGGACCCGGGCTGATCGACGAGACCGGCGCGTACCTGACGTGGCTGCTCGAAGTGGCCGAGGCGGGGCTGCGCGCCGGGCTCAGTCCGCTCGACGCCGCGCGCGCCGCGGATCCGGGCGTCCACCGACTGCTGGCCGATCCGGAGCGGATCGTCGGCAACCTGCACCGGGCGTACGCCGATCTCACGGCGGGCCGGCCCGACCAGGCCCTGGCGTTCGCGGAGATGGTGGAGTTCCACGGAGGGCTTCCCGCCTGCCATGCGTGAACGGCGGAACCTTTCGTCGCACCGCATTCGCCAACACAGAATTTTCAGTGAGAAACACGGTTGTAATGAGCGTGTGCCAACCTGCTCTATTTGTTTTGTCCCAATACATTCACAATGAAGTACCGACCGAGAGAGAATTGCAGGAAGTTTAGACCGGGGCATAGCGGAAAAAGATTTCCGCCGCCCTCTCGGAGCGTCATACGCATGATCAGAGGTCGCACGGCATCCGCTACCGGATGGATCTTCGTGCATTCACATCCGATCCACGAACAGGCCACCCGATCATCCACAATTGGCCACGGATGTGAGAAACCCCGCATCGGGTTGCCAACCATGATCACGGCACGGAGAATACTTCCGTTAAAGCTCACCTGAATAGCACTGATTCACGGTCCGGACGACCCAGCGAACGGTGATCGCCATGCACTTCCAGGCAGAACGACACACGCCGCTAGCCCCCGTGCCGGGGGCCTCTCCCCCACCTCCCGGCGAGGCGCGGCTCGTCCGGGACGTCCACGACCTGCTGGGCTCCCACCTGCTCGCCCTGACCCTCAGGGGCGAGCTCGCCCTCCGCCTGTTCGGCAGCCACCCGTCGCGCGCGGCCGACGAACTCCGCGAGGTCCTCGCCCTCGGCGAGCGCGCCCTCGCCGACATGCGGGAGGTCGCCGCGGGGCGGCCCGGGATACCGATCGCCGAGGAGTTCGCCCGCGCCGCACCCGTCCTCGCCGCGGCCGGGATCACGGCCCACCTGACCGGAGCCGACACCCCGCTCCCCCCAGGCGTGGAACGTGCCTTTTCCGCGGTCGTGCGCGAGGGCGTCACCAACGTGCTGCGGCACAGCGCCGCCACCCGCTGCGACATCGCCGTGCGGCGCGACGGCGCGCAGGCGTCGGTCACCGTCGCCAACGACAGGCCGCGGCTCTCCGACTCCACCTCGGGGGGAAGCGGCCTCGGCAGCCTCGCGCTCCGCATGGCCGCCGTGGGCGGCACCCTCCTCACCCGTCAGGGCAGGGACCGGGGGTTCCTGCTCGGCGGCAGCGTGCCGCTGCCCGACGCGGCGGCCCCAGCCGTCCTCCCGCCCCTCCCCCTGCACGACGCCGACAGGCTGCTGCGCGACTTCGTCCAGCGCAGCCTGTGCGCGGTCGTCCGCAAGGCGCGCCACGCGTTCTCGCTGTGCCCGAACTCGCCCGAACTCGCCCGAGCCGAACTGGCCGAGCTGCTCGGCATCGCCCGCGACACCCTGAGCCGCATCCGCTCCTTCGCGCTGCGGACGCGCTCCCTGACGCTCGCCGCCGAGTCGTCGCAGGCGAGCACCCTCCTGGCCGCCGAGGGCATCGAGCCGCACGTGCGGCTCGGGATAGGCGCGCTGCCTCCCCGCGTGCACTCGCTGTTCTCCGTCGTGCTGCGCACCGGCGTCGCCTGCGTGCTGCGGCACAGCCAGGTCACCTCGTGCCGGATCGCCGTGCACGGCACCCGCGAGGACTTCCGGCTCTACATCCTCAACGACGGGGTGTCCCCGCCGCTCGGCGCGATCGAGGACGGCCTCGTCAGCGGGCTCGGCCGCAGGTTCGCCGCACTCGACGGGTCGCTGCGGGCCGCCCCGCGGCGCGGAGGCGCCGTCGCGTTCCGCGCCGTGGTGCCGCGGACCGAGTGATCGCCCCGGCTCCTCACATCCAGCCGGCGGAGCGCGCGATGCGGATGGCGTCGATCCGGTTGCGCGCGTTCAGCTTGGAGACCGCGGCGGTGAGGTAGTTGCGCACGGTGCCCGAGGTCAGGCAGAGCTCGGAGGCGATCTCCTCGGGCCGCGCGCCCTGCTCGGTGAGCGAGAGCACCTCGAGCTCCCGCTCGGTGAGCGGGCAGCCCGCGTCGTTCCACGCGGCGATCGCGAGCTGGCTGTCGACATAGCGGCGGCCCGCCGCCACGGTCCGGATCGCGCCGACGAGCTCCTCGGGCGGCGCCGCCTTGACGATGAAGCCGTTGGCCCCCGCCGAGAGCGCCCTGCGCAGCGTGCCGGGGCTGCCCAGGCCGGTGAGGATGAGGGTCCGCACGCCCGGCAGCTGGGTGCGCAGCGCCGCGGCGGCGGTGATGCCGTCCAGGCCGGGCAGGTCGACGTCGATGATCGCCACGTCGGGCCGGACGTTGCGCGCCACGCGCAGGATCTCGTCGCCGGAGGAGACGTCGGCCACGACATCGATGTCGGCTTCCAGGTCCAGCAGAGCCGCCAGGGCCGCCCGGACGATGTGCATGTCCTCGGCCAGCATCACTCTGAGCATGGAGCAGTCCTCATCTGTGAGCGCACAGACGGGCGTGTCGGCCACCCGCGCCAAGCGCTGCCAGCCTAAGGAGCCGACTCCCGCGTTGTCACGTGCGAGGCCGACTGTGGCAGGACCGTGGCCGGACGTGGCGGAGCCTCAGCGCTCCGGAACGGCGCGCACGCCCGCGTCGGCGGCTCTGGCCAGCCGTTCGGCGACCTCGCGGAGCACCGGGACGAGCTCGGGCGGGTGGATGACCTCGAAGTCGAACCCCTTGACCGCGACGTGGACGGCGAAGTCGCGCAGGGACACCGAACCGGCGTGGAAGACGCAGCTGCGGTCGTCCAAGGCCTCCAGCCGCCCCGAGGTCGGCGACGTGTGCGGGGCGACCTCCTCGATCGGCGCGTGGAACAGGACCCGGGCACGGTGCCGGTAGGGCGCGGCGCTGATGGCCTCCGAGACGTAGGCGGCGGGGTCGTCGGCGGGAAGCGGGCGGGGCGTGAAGCGGGGGCCGGTGGCCAGGACGGGAGGCACGATCCGGTCGACGCGGAAGGTCCGCCACGCCTCCCTGCCGGTGTCCCAGGCCAGCAGGTACCAGCGGCGGGGCGTGTGCACGAGGTGGTAGGGCTCCAGGGAGCGCTGGGTGACCTCCTCGCCCCTCTGGTAGCTGATCCGGGTGATCCTGTGGTCGCGGCATGCCGCGGCGAGCGCGGCGAGCAGGTCGGGGTCGACCACGTCCGCCGAGCCGCCGCCGAGCGGGACGGCGGCCGCCTGGAAGGCGCTGACGCGGTGCCGGAGCCGGGAGGGCAGGACCTGCTGGATCTTGCTGAGGGCCCGCAGCGCGGCCTCTTCGAGGCCCGCCACGGGGCCCGTCGCGGCGGTGCGGAGGCTGATCGTCACCGCTACCGCCTCCTCGTCGTCGAGCAGCAGGGGCGGCAGCGCGGCGCCGACGCCCAGCCGGTACCCGCCCGCGGCGCCCGGGGTCGCGTCCACCGGGTAGCCGAGTTCGCGCAGCCGGTCCACGTCCCGGCGCAGGGTGCGCAGGCCGACGCCCAACCGGTCGGCGAGTTCGGCGCCGGTCCAGTCGGCGCGGGACTGCATGAGCGACAGCAGGCGGAGGAGCCGGAGCGAAGTGTCCACCATGCGATCCATTATGCGCCCCTATTGGTGCCAGAACCTGTCACCAATCGTTGCTACGGTCGCCGCATGAACGACGACGCAACGCCTTCGCGGATCACTCCGCACCGCGTCGAGGTCCCCCAGCGGGACCTCGGCGACCTCCGTGACCGCATCCGCCGCACCCGTTGGGCCCCGGAGATCCCCGGCGCCGGCTGGGAGCGCGGAGTACCCACTTCTTACCTGCGCAAGCTGGCCGACTACTGGGCCGGCGGCTTCGACTGGCGCGCCCAGGAGGCCGAGCTCAACGCCTGGCCGCAGTTCACCACCGTGATCGACGAGGCCCGCGTGCACTTCCTGCACGTGCGCTCCCCCGAGGCCGGCGCGCGCCCGCTGATGCTGCTGCACGGCTGGCCGGGGTCGGTCGTGGAGTTCCTCGACCTCATCGGACCGCTGACCGATCCCGTCGCGCACGGGGGCTCGGCCGAGGACGCCTTCCACCTGGTGATCCCGTCGCTGCCCGGTTACGGCTTCTCCGGCCCGCTGCCCGGTCCCGGCTGGACCGACGGCCGCACCGCTGCCGCGCTGGTCGAGCTGATGGCCCTGCTCGGCTACGACGCGTACGGCGTGCAGGGCGGCGACGTCGGCGCGCTGATCGCCCCGATCATGGGGCGGATCGCGCCGGAGCACGTCGTCGGCGTCCACGTGAACGCCCTGCTCACCTTCCCCGTCGAGGACCCGGAGGTGATGGGGTCGCTCAGCGACGCCGAGCGTGACAGGCTCGCCCGGATGGGCCGCTGGCGCGAGGAGGAGGGCGCGTACATGCGCCTCCAGGGCACCCGGCCGCAGACCATCGCCGCCGCCCTGCACGACAGCCCGGCCGGCCAGCTCGCCTGGATCGTGGAGAAGTTCAAGGACTGGACCTATCCGCAGGCCGGCCTGCCCGAGGACGCGGTCAGCATCGACCGCGTCCTGGCCGACGTGAGCGTCTACTGGTTCACCGGCACCGCGGGCTCCGCGGCCCACACCTACTACGAGAGGTTCCAGGACCCGGCGATGCGGGCGCGTCCCGAGCGCGGGACCGTGCCGACGGCCGTCGCGGTGTTCCCGACCGACTTCTCCATCCGCCCGTTCGCCGAAGCCGTCCACCACGTCGTCCGCTGGACGGAGTTCCCGCGCGGCGGCCATTTCGCCGCGCTGGAGGCCCCTGACCTGCTGACGACCGATCTGCGGGAGTTCTTCACCGCCCTGCGCTGAACCCGGCGCACCTCCCGCTCGAGCCCGCCTGCTTCCGGGGTCAAGCCGGCCTTGAGTTCCGGACTGAGATCTTCATGCGATCTTGTGAGAGCAACACTGTCTTCCGCGCCGACTCACTCTGCACTATGCAGAGGAAGGTTCTCAAAGCGGACAAAACCATCCCGCTTGTGGAGGATTAATGCTGGAAATCAAGGTACTGGGCCCTCTGGAGGCGATGGGCGGCGGACGTTCCATTGCGCCGACCGCAGGAAAACCACGGCAGATTCTCGCCCTGCTGGCACTGCGTGCCGGGGAGGTCGTTCCGGTCTCCACGCTCGTCGAGGAGATCTGGGGCGAGAATCCGCCGAGAAGCGCGCTGACGACCATGCAGACCTACATTCTGCAACTGCGCCGGCTCATCGGGCAGATCGCCCCGGGCGTGGCCAAGAACGTCCTCATCACCCGATACAACGGCTACCTGCTCGCGGCCGACACGGTGCGCGTGGACGCCCATCTCTACAACGAACTGGCGGCCGCCGCGATGCGCTGCCACGAGGAAGGCGACTACGCGGAGGCCTCCCGGCTCTCCCGGCAGGCGCTCACACTGTGGTGCGGACAGGTGCTCATCGACGTCCAGAAGGGCATGCCCCTGGAGATCGAGGTCACCTGCCTGGAGCAGAGCCGCATCAGCCTCCTGGAGACCAGGATCGACGCCGAGCTCCGGCTCGGCCGCCACCACGGCATCCTGAGCGAACTCTCCATGCTGGTGGCGCGCAACCCCATGCACGAGAACCTGTGCGCCATGTTCATGACCGCCCTGTACCGCTCGGGGCAGCAGTGGCGGGCCCTCGGCGTGTTCCGGCAGCTGCGCTCGGCTCTCGCGGCGGAGCTCGGCGTCGAGCCCTCGGCGCGGCTCCAGCGGCTCCAGCACGCGATCCTCACGGCCGACCCGTCCCTTGAACTCCCCGAGGCCGGCCTTCTGGTCCAGCGCGTGTGAGAGGGGCGGCGGGAACGGTCCAGGGAGCCGTTCCCGCCGCCCCTCTCCCTAGTGCTGCGCGGTTTCGGCCATGACGCCGGTGAACACCCGCGGCACCGACGTGCTGAGGCCGCGCAGCGCGGCCGCGTGCGGGGCGAACTCGGGCCGGGCCACCGCGGCCCGCAGCGCCCCCGCGCTCTGCCACCGGGCGAGGTTCACGTAGCTGCCGGGCTCGTCCGTCTGCCGCATCAGGACGTGGTCCACGAAGCCCGGCTGCTCGGCGAAGAACGCCGACGTCTCGGCGAAGACCTTCTCGAACTCCGCGGCGTCCCCGGTGACGGTGAAGCTGTTGACGAGCGTGACCGGCTCCGCCGCGGGCCGCGCCCCGTGCCGGGCCACGACCTCGCTGTAGCGGGCCAGGGTCTCCCCCGGGGACGGCCCGTCGAGGGCGGCGCGGATCATCCCGGCGATCTCGCCGTGCCGCTCCAGGCCGGAGTGGGTGAGGGTGACCTCGGTCCTGTCGGGGCCCGCGGGCGCGAAGTCGACCTCGATGAAGCTCGCGAGCGCGTCGTCGTAGACCGGCCGCCAGCCCGGCCCGACCCGCCAGGTGAGCACGATCCGCCGCGGCGGCTCCCACTCCACGACGGTGCCCCACGCGATGTCCGTCCCGTCCGCGCCGACCTCGAAGTACCTGCCGCCGACGCGGGGCTCGATGGTGAGGGACCTGCGGTCCTCCACGAACACGTGCTTCTCGGGGAACCACTCGATCGGGCGCTCGGCGAAGATGGCGAAGGCCCGCTCGACGCCGACGTCCACCGTCACCGACTTGCGCACTTCGGGGATGCTCTGCTCGGTCATGGCGCTCCTCAGATAGGGGGAATCCCCGCCAGGGTCCGCCCCGGCTCTCGAACCCCGATCGAGGCGAGGTCGAAGCGCCCGGCGTCCGGTCGACCGCCCGTGCAGCGGGGTTCGAGCAGGACGCGCGACGATCGCGGCATGCGCATACTGGTCACCGGCGCCGCCGGGTTCATCGGCTCGCACTTCGTGCGCGGCCTGCTGGACGGGGCTCACGCCGGCTTCACCGAAGCCGCCGTCACCGTCCTGGACAAGCTCACCTACGCAGGGAACCGTGCGAACCTGCCCGGCGCCCACCCCCGGATGGAGTTCGTGCGCGGCGACGTGTGCGACCGGGCGCTGCTCGCCGAGCTGGTGCCCGGACACGACGCGGTCGTGCACTTCGCCGCGGAGTCCCACGTCGACAGGTCGCTCATGTCGTCCCTCGACTTCGTCCAGACGAACGTCCTCGGCACCCACCACCTGATGCAGGCGTGCGTGGACGCCGGGGTCGGGCGCGTCGTGCACGTGTCCACCGACGAGGTCTACGGGTCCATCGCCGACGGCAAGTGGACCGAGGAGTGGATCCTCGCGCCGACGTCCCCCTACGCGGCGTCGAAGGCCGCCAGCGACCTCCTCGCGCTGTCCTTCGCGCGCACCCACGGCCTCGACGTCGCGGTCACCCGCTGCTCCAACAACTACGGCCCCTACCAGCACGTCGAGAAGTTCATCCCGCTGTTCGTCACCAACCTGCTGAACGGGGAGCCCGCGCCGCTGTACGGCGACGGGCAGAACCGGCGCGAGTGGCTGCACGTCTCCGACCACTGCCGGGCCGTCGCGCAGGTGCTGAGGGCGGGGCGTCCTGGCCATGTCTACAACGTCGCCGGCGAGGCCGAGCACACCAACCGCGAGGTCGCCGACCTCCTCCTGGAGCTCTGCGACGCCTCCCCCGCGCTGATCCGCCCGGTCGCCGACCGCAAGGCCCACGACCGGCGCTACGCGCTCGACGACGGCAAGATCCGCGCCGAGCTGGGCTTCGCGCCCCTGGTCCCCTTCGCCGAGGGGCTCGCGGCCACGGTCGCCTGGTACCGGGACAACCCGACGTGGTGGAAGCCGGTCAAGGCCGCGGCGGCACCCGTCCGCTGACGGGCGCGGGCCCGCGCGCCGGCGGAGCGGACTCCGCCGGCGCGCGGGCGCGGTCAGCCCTCGGGGATCGGCGGCGCGGGACGGCCCGCGGGCACCGAGACGCGCGGCGCGGGGAGCACGCCGCCGATGAGGTAGTCCTCCACGATCCGGTCCAGCGCGGGGTTCGGGCCGCCGAGCCCGTACACCTCGTGCTCGCCGGAGTCGGTCAGGGTGACCAGGTGGTGGCCGAGCAGCTCAGCCATCGCCACGGCGCCCTCGTAGCTGTCCATCGGATCGCCGTCGGCCTGCACGATGAGGCCGACGGGATAGCCGTCCCGGACCGGCCTGGTGGGCGGCTCCGGCGGCTGGAAGGTGCGGAAGGCCCCGACCCAGGGGCTCGCGCGCAGGACGCCGAGCCCATAGGGGTAGCGCTCGCGGCACTCGCGCATGTCGGCGTAGTAGGTCTCCAGGTCCGCGGGCCACTCCGTCTCCAGGGTGACGGCCTCCAGGACGCTCTGCGCGAGCTGCGTGCTTGACCGGGCCCAGACGCGGTCGGCGTGCGCGGCCAGGAGCGCGTCGACCTCCTCGGCGTTCTCCGCGGCGACGGCGGCGCGCAGGTCCGCGACGAGGCGGCCGAGCCGCTCCCAGGCCGCGCGGTCGGTGGACATCCTCCCGATGATCCCGTCGAGGGAGGTGCGCCGCGCGGTGTCGAGGGCCGCGGCGGCGTCCTCGACGGCGCCGAGGACCGCCGCGGGCTCCGCGCCGAGCCCGAAGTACGACGCGCGCCGTGCCGTCCAGGCCGTCCAGCGGTCGACGTTGGCGCGGATCTCCCTGGCCTGGGCGAGGAACTGCTGCCGCCAGGTCCAGCCGGGGTGCACGCAGGAGTCGAGCACGCTGCGGTCGAGCCGCTCGGGGAAGAGGGTGCCGTAGACGGCCCCGACGTACGTGCCGTAGGCGTAGCCGACGAAGCTGATCTTCTCCTCGCCGAGGGCGGCGCGGATCGCGTCCATGTCACGGGCGATGTTGCGGGTGCTGACGTGGGGGCGCAGCGCACCGCCCGCGCGCAGGCAGCCCAGCTCGCGCTCGCGCATGTCGGCGGCGAGCGCGGCGAACGCCGAATCCGGTGGGCGCGAGTCGAAGGGCGCGGTGACCGGGGTGACCTCGACGAACAGGGGCGTGGACGCGCCCGTGCCGCGCGGGTCGAAGCCGATGAGGTCGTAGACGTCGGCGAGCGGGGTCCCGGCGAGCCTGGAGGGCAGCTCGCGGCCCACGCCGCCGTCGCCTCCCGGTCCGCCGTGGACGAGCAGGAGCACGCCCCTTCGCCGGGCGGGGTCCCGGGCCGGGAGCCTGCTGAGGGCGAGCGTGATCCGCTCGCCGCCGGGGTCGCCGTGGTCGAGCGGGACGTCGAGCGTCGTGTGCTCCAGGGGCTCGCCCGGGGCGGCGGGCGCCCAGGCGAGTGCCGGGCTGGTCTTCACGTCTGCTCCTCCTTCGGTCGCGGGCGGGGCGCGGATGCCCCGCGCCCACCTTCCGCCAGTGCTCTCGAAGCCGCCTGGAGCCTCCACCGCCCCTGCTCCAGCGGCCGTCGAGCGCTTCGCGAGCGGGCCGGGGCAGGGTGGGGAGAATCGAACACCGCGAGGGTGGAGGAGCGGATGGCAAGCATCACCTACCGGAGCCCCGACGGAACCGAGACCGTCGTCGACGTCCCCACCGGGGAGTCGGTGATGCGCGGCGCCTTCGTGAACGGGGTGCCGGGGATCGTCGCGGAGTGCGGGGGCGGGGCGATGTGCGGGACCTGCCACGTGTACGTCGCTGACGGCGCGCAGAACGCGCTGCCGCCGATGTCCGACATCGAAGACGAACTGCTGTACACCACGGCGTGCCCGCGCCATCCGAACAGCCGGCTGAGCTGCCAGCTGCCGGTGACGGACGCGGTCGACGGGCTCGTGGTGGACCTGCCCGAACGGCAGTGAGCAGGGGCCGGAGCCTCGTGAGGATGGGCTCCGGCCCCCTAGAGGGGAGCGGCGGGACGTCAGTCCTTCCGCTCCCCTTCCTCCTGTGCGGCGTGGTAGGCGGCGGCGGCCTCGAGCGCGGCGTTCTTGCGGGGCAGCAGGAACGTCAGCAGGAAGACCAGCGCCATGATGCCGACGAACCACCAGAGCGAGCCTTCGAAGGTCCGGGCGAACGTCTGCCCGGTGCCCTCCTCGTTGGCCGCGGCCAGGACGGGCGCGGCGGCCGGCTCGGCGACGCCCGCGGGGGGCGTCCCGCACGGCGGCGGCGACCAGTTCTCGCTCTCGGCCCAGGCACTGGTGCATTCCTCGTAGAACGCCACGATCTGGTCCTGCGACGGCGCGGAGACCGACGCCGCGGTGAGGTCGGACCGCAGCTGCGGGGCGAGATCGCGCGAGGTGTCGGCCGCGGCCCCGGCGAGCGCGCCGAAGAAGACGACGGTCACCAGCGCGGTGCCGATGGCGAAGCCGAGCTGCTGGTTGGTGTTGACCAGGCCGGACGCCGAGCCCGCGTCCTGCGGAGGCGCCTCGCTGGTGGCGATGTCGGGGATCGGCGACATGATCATGCCGAAGCCCGCGCCGAAGAACGCGAGCGGGACGATCATCTGCCAGCTGTTGATGTCGGCGCCCTGCTCGCCGACCAGCCACGCGTAGGAGGCGAGGCCGATCACCGCGGAGACCGAGCCGATCTGGAGCAGCTTGCGCCCCAGCTTGGCGGCGAGCACCGCGTACGACAGGGCGGAGGTGATGAAGGTGGCGATGCAGAAGGGCAGGCTGGTGAGGCCGGCGTGCATCGGGGTCCAGCCGAGGCCGAGCTGGAGGTAGAGGGTCCAGGACAGGAAGAAGATGCCGACGCCGATGTTGAAGGCGATCTGCACGGCCAGGGCGGAGGAGAAGCTCCGGATGCCGAACAGCGAGAGCACCACGATGGGCGAGCCGTCGCGCCGCGTCTTGGCGCGCTGGTGCAGCACGAACACCACGAGCGCGACCGGGCACAGCGCCATCATGACGAAGCCCCAGGCGGGCCAGTCCAGCTCCCTGCCCTGCACCAGCGGGAAGATCAGCAGGAAGAGGGCGACGGCGGCGAGGATCGTGCCGATGATGTCGAGCCGAAGCGGCACCGGGGCCTTGGACTCGCGGATGCTGCCCTGGCCGATGATGAGGCCCGCGAGGCCGATGGGGACGTTGATGAGGAAGACGAGCCGCCAGTCCAGGCCGAAGAGGTCGAGCTGGATCAGCAGGCCGCCCAGGCTGAGGCCGGAGATGGCGGCGAGGCCCGCGGCGGTCCCGAAGAACCCGAACGCCTTGGCGCGTTCCTGCGGCGGGAAGCTCACGTGGATGATGGCGAGGACCTGCGGCACCATGACGGCCGCGAAACCGCCCTGCAGGAGGCGGAAGGCGATGAGCATCTCGGGGTTGGCCGAGAGCGCGCAGGCGAGGGACGCCGCGGTGAAGCCCGCGGTGCCGAGCATGAACATGCGCTTGCGGCCGAAGATGTCGCCGATGCGCCCGCCGAGGATCAGCAGGAGCGCGAAGGCGAGCTGGTAGCCCGCGGTGATCCACTGGATCGCCGCGTAGTCCGCCCCGAGGTCCGCCTGGATCGACGGGATCGTGACGTTCAGGATCGTGCTGTCGAGCATGTCCATGAACGCCGCGACGAGGATGACCGTCAGGGCTATCCACCGTTTCGGGTTGAGCTCCTCGTCCGGGGCCGAGGCCCGGACATTCGCTACGTCGGTCATGAGGGGGTCTCCTTCGTCGTGGCGGAACCGGTCAGAGCAGGACGTGCCGGTAGGTGTCCTGCGGGTCATAGGGGTGCGTGGCGACCTCGACGACCTGGGCGTCGTCGAGCGCGCGGTAGCTGTGGACCAGGCGCGGGAGGACGGTGACGAGGTCGCCCGCGTTCAGCACGAGGTCGAACCGCCGGTCGGTGTCCAGGTCGTAGTAGGCCGCCTGGAGCCTCCCGGAGATCACGTACATGACCTCGGTCTTGTCCAGGTGGTAGTGGTTGCCCCGGCACGGGCCGCCGGTCAGGCAGTCCCAGTAGGCGGCGAAGGCGTAGGACCCGCCGTTGGCGAACCGGACGAGGTCGCCCGCGGGCGAGGGGAGGCGGCCGGGACCGTCGTCGGGGATGACGCGGTCGTAGGCGGCGACCCGGGTGTAGCGGAACTTGTCGGTGGTCTGGTCCGTGGTGCTCATCAGGCTCTCCCGCTCTCGAAGGGCACACCGTCTGCTGCGGCGGCGCGGACGTCGGCGGCGAGCCGGATCAGCGCCAGGGACTGGTCGGGACGGGGCGGTTCGCACGCGCCGCGGACCGCGGCGCAGAAGGCGCGGACGGCGTTGCGGCCCTGGTCGTCGGCGTCGACCGTGATCTCCCGCTGCCCGCCGTGCCCGGACAGGGCGATCACCGGGCGGTGGTCCGCGGGCGGGGCGTAGGGGCGTTCGACGGTGAGCCGGCCCTTGGCGCCCCAGATCTCCAGCGCCGCCCGGTAGAAGTGGTCCATGCCGAAGACGATCTGGGCGGTGGCGCCGCCGGGCGCGGCGAGCAGGATCGAGCCGCCGGTGTCGACTTTGTGGACGGGATGGCGGCGCAGCGCCGCGCCCCGCACTTCGAGACCGTCGCCGAGGTGGGTGAGCGCGGCGAGCAGCGGCTGGACCGCGACGTCGAGGAGCGCGCCGCCGCCCAGTTCGGCGCGGTAGCGGATGTCCCCGGCCGCTGGCGGCGGGATGCCGAAGGCGCCGGTGAAGCTGAGCGGCTGCCCGACGGAGCCTTCGGCGACGAGCCTGCGGATCGTGCGGTGCAGGCGGTGGTGCGGGAACATGAAGTTCTCCGCGAGGACGAGCCCCCGGGACCGGGCGAGCGCGAACAGCCGCGCGGTCTCGTCCGGGTCGTCGGTGAGGGGCTTCTCGCCCAGCACGTGTTTGCCCGCCAGCAGCGCCCGCTCGATCCACTCGGCGTGCAGGGCGATGGGCAGCGGCACGTAGACGGCCTCGATGTCCGGATCGGCGAGCAGCGCGTCGTACCCGGTGACCGCCGCGCAGCCGTAGGACCGGGCGACCCGCCGGGCCCGCTCGCCGCTGCGGCTGGCCACTGCGGCGATGCGGGCGGCGGGCTCGGCGGCGAACGCGGGCAGGACCCGGCGCCGCGCGATGTCGGCGCAGCCGAGCACGCCGACCGCCACCGGCCCCTTCACCGCCCCTCCAGCGCACGCCGCAGGAAGCGGCCGGTGTGGCCGCCGTCCTGCGCCGCGACGTGCTCCGGCGCGCCCTCGGCGACGAGGTGGCCGCCGCCGTCGCCGCCGTCGGGGCCGATGTCGATGACCCAGTCCGCGGTCTTGATGACGTCGAGGCTGTGCGAGACGGCGACGACGGTGTGGCCGCGGTCGACGAGGCTGTGCAGCACGTCGAGGAGCCGTTCGATGTCGCTGGAGTGCAGGCCGGTGGTGGGCTCGTCGAGAAGGAACAGGGTGCGCGTGCCCGCCTTGCGCTGGAGTTCGTTGGCGAGCTTCACCCGCTGGGCCTCACCGCCCGACAGGGTCGTCGCGGGCTGGCCGAGCCGCAGGTAGCCGAGGCCGACCTCGTCGAGGACGCGCAGCGGGGCCTCGATGGCGGGCTCGCCGGCGAAGAACCCGACGGCGTCCTCGATGGCGAGGTCGAGGACTTCGGCGATGGTCTTGCCGCGGTAGCGGATCTCCAGCGTCTCGGCGTTGTACCGCGCGCCGTCGCAGGTCTCGCAGAGCAGGAACACGTCGGGCAGGAGCTGGATCTCGACCCTGACGGTGCCGTCGCCGGTGCAGGTCTCGCACCTGCCGCCCGCGGAGTTGAAGGAGAACCTGCCGACCTTGTAGCCGCGCTTCTTGGCCTCCGGCGTGGCGGCGAAGACCTTGCGGATGCCGTCGAACGCACCGGTGTAGGTCGCGGGGGTGGACCTGCCGGACCTGCCGATCGGGGCCTGGTCCACCCGGATCACCCGGTCGATGAGGTCGAGGCCGTCGATCCGGTCGTGCGCGCCGGGCGCGGGCGCGGCGCCGCCCAGCCGGGCCTCGGCGACCGGGTAGAGGATGTCGTCCACCAGAGTGGACTTGCCGGCGCCCGACACTCCGGTGACGGCGACGAACGTCTCCAGCGGGAAGGACACGTCGATGCCCGCCAGGTTGTTCTCCGCGGCGCCGCGCACGGTGATGCGCCGGTCGTCGCGCGGGATCCGGCGGGTGCCGCGCCCGGCGAGCCCGCGCGAGCCGTTCAGGAAGGGCGCGGTGATGGACGACTCGTCGGCGAGGAGCTTCGCCACGGGCCCGGAGAACAGCAGTTCCCCGCCCCGCTCCCCCGCCCCCGGGCCGAGTTCGACGACCCAGTCCGCCGCGGAGATCACCTGGTTGTCGTGCTCGACGACCAGGACGGTGTTGCCCTGGTCGCGCAGCACGGTGAGGGCGCCCAGGAGGTTCTCGGTGTCCCTCGGGTGCAGGCCAGCGGTGGGCTCGTCGAGGACGTAGAGGAGCCCGAACATGTTGCTGCCGAGCAGCCCGCCGAGGCGGATCCGCTGGGCCTCGCCGCCGGACAGGGTCCGCGCGGGCCGGTCCAGCGTCAGGTAGCCGAGGCCCATCCGGACGAGGTGGCCGAGCCGCTCGACGATCTCTTCGAGGACCTGGGCGACGGCGGTCCGGTCCCGGTCGGGCACGTCGAGCGCCTCGAAGAAGGCGAGGCTCTCGGCCACGGGCAGGCCCGCGACGTCGGCGATGCCCTTGCCGCCCACGGTCACCGCGAGCTGGGCCCGCGCCAGCCTGCGTCCGCCGCACTCCCCGCACCGGGCCGGCCGCATGTAGTTCTCCAGTTGCCCGAAGCTCTCGCCGGAGGACTTGCGGTACCGCTCGTAGAGCCACGGCACCACGCCCGTGAACACGACGTCCTTGACCGGGTCGTTCGGCTTGTCGAACTTGCGGGCGCGGACCTTGATGTCGGTCCCGTGCAGCAGCCGTTCGCGCAGCTCGGCCGGGAGGTCGCGCCACGGGGTGTGCTCCAGCGACGGGCCCGCGACCGCGCGCGCCTTCATCCGCTCGGGCTCGGTGAACGTCGGCCGCCACGGCGCGATCGCCCCCTCGACGAGCGAGCGCGACGGGTCGGAGATGAGGCTCGACCGGTCCACTTCGAGTCGGGTTCCGACGCCGACGCACGCCTTGCACTGCCCGAACGGCAGGTTGAACGAGAACGCGCGGCTGGTCAGCTCGGGCAGCTCCGTGGCGTGCCCGTTCGGGCAGGCCGCCGAACCGCCCTGGCCTTCCAGCGCCGCCGCGCACTCGGTGCAGTGAGGCTGGCCGACTCCCGCGTAGGCGACGCGCAGGAGGTCGTAGATCTCGGTGACGGTCCCGATCGTCGAGCGCGGGCTGCGCGAGGCCGACGAGCGCTGGTCCACCGCGACCGCCGAGCACATGCCGCCGATGTGGTCCACGTCGGGCTTGTCCATCTGCTGCATGAACTGCCGGGCGAAGGTCGACATGGACTGGAGCTGGCGCCGCTGGCCCTCGGCGTAGATGGTCGAGAAGGCCAGCGACGACTTGCCCGAGCCCGAGACCCCCGTGAAGACCACGAGCCCGCGGTGCGGGAGGTCGACGTCCACCCCGCGCAGGTTGTGCTCGCGGGCGCCCCGGACGACCAGCGTCTCCGGGAGCGCGGACGCTCCCGCGCGGGGGCCGTCCGGGGCGGGGTCGAACGGGCTCATGGGCTCTCCTTCAGGGTCGCAGGGATCTTCACTCGGCGAGCGCCTCGATGCGCGGGACGAGGGAGGCGGGGGCGGGCATGGCGTCGACCTCGGCGCGCAGTTCCCTCGCCCGGTCGAGGTAGACGGCGTCGTCCAGCAGGGCGCGGCAGTTCTCCACGACCGCGGCGGGGTCGATGGGCTGGTCGACGAGCTGGCGCGCGCAGCCGTAGGCGGTCACCCGGCGGGCGCTGTCGTACTGCTCGGCGACGATCGGCTGCGGCACGAGGAGCTGCGGCAGCGCCGCCATGATGGCGGCCATGGTGGAGCCGCCGCCGCAGTGGTGCACCACGAGGTCGCAGGACGGCAGGACCGAGGCCAGCGGCAGGAACCCGGCGGCCACGACGGCGTCGGGGAGCGGGCCGAGCTGCGGCACGACGTCGTCGGCGACCGCCACCAGCAGCTCGACGCCGAGCGACGGCAGCGTGCGCACCAACTCCTTCAGCACGCCCGCGCCGCCCGCGCCGGGCGCGACGGTGCCGAGGGTCAGCAGGACCCGGGGCCGGGAGCGGGGCGCGAACACCCACGACGGGACCGTCGCGGGCGGGTCGTACTGGACGTAGCGCATGGACTCGCCCAGGGCGGGTCCCGGCGGCCGCAGGGAGGGCGGGCAGGGTTCGAGGACGAGGTCGGGAACGGGCATGCCGGGCAGGCCGAGGCCGGCGAGCTCGACGGCGAGCTCCTCCGCGCCTGACTTGTCCATCTCGCGGAAGTAGCCGAGGCCGACGCCGTGCTCGACCCAGGGCAACCCGCTGGCCTTCGCGGCCATACCCGCGGCATAGGAGTGCGGCTCGCCCATGATGAGGTCGGGACGCCACTTGTCGATCACGTCGAGGAGGCCCGGCAGGGTGCGGGCGGCGAGCCTGCCGAAGCCGCGGCCGGCCTGCTCCAGCATCGCCGACTCCTCCCGCGCCAGCGGGATCGGCTTGCCGTCGCGGTCCTGCGCCATGACCTCGCGCATGTGCATGGGTCCGTAAGTGGGGATGAACGGCAGCCCTGAGCCTTTGACCACCGAGTCGATGGTCTGCGGCGCGGCCACCAGGACGTCGTGGCCCGCCGCGCGCAGCGTCCAGGCCATGGGGACGACGGGGCAATAGAGCCCGTAGGAAGGGCCCGTGCTCACCAGGATCTTCACGGCGAAAGTTACGCACGTCCCACTTGAGCCGGACTGGAGCCGCGCACGTGCGCCGCTCGACCGCTCGACGGGCCCGCTACCGGGCCTCTAGGCGGCGCTCCTAGCGTCCGGCGGCATGGAGATCCAGGAGATGGCCGTCCACGACGCCTACCGAGTGCGCCCGACCCTTCACCGGGACGAGCGCGGCATGTTCTTCGAGTCGTTCCGCCAGGGCGCGTTCACCCGCGCCACCGGCCGGGCCTTCCGCCCGGTGCAGACGAACTTCTCCGTGAGCCACCGGAACGTGCTGCGCGGCATGCACGGCGTCGGGCTGCCGCCGGGCCAGGCCAAGTTCGTCACGTGCGTGCGCGGCGCGGTCCTCGACGTGGTCCTCGACCTCAGGGTCGGCTCGCCGACGTTCGGGGAGTACGACTCGAACCTTCTCGAACCGGGGACGGGCACCGCGGTGTTCATCCCCGAGGGGATGGCGCACGGCTTCCTGTCCCTCGCCGACGACTCCTGCGTCAGCTACGTGTTCAACACCCCCTACGTACCCGGCACCCCGTTCGAGATCCACCCGCTCGACCCCGAGCTCGCCCTGCCGTGGAACCTCGCCGACGACCCCGTCATCGCGGCCAAGGACCTCCGGGCCCCGACGCTGCGGCAGGCGCTCGACCGGGGCGTCCTCCCGGGCTATCGGGAGTGCCTGGAGATCTACGCCGCCGCGGGGTCCACCGAGGGTCTAGCCCACCCCTAGGGCGGGGTGATGGTTTCGCTTCAGCCACTGGGAGGAGACAGCCTTGTCCACGACTTCCGTCGCCCGCACGACCGAATCGACCTTCCCCTATCCGCGCGAGTGCCCGTTCTCCATGCCGGCCGAGTACCGGCCGCTCATGGACGACGCCCCCGTCTTCAAGGTCCAGCTCGTCACCGGGCTCGACGCCTACGCCGTCACCGGGTACGAGAACATCCGCACGCTGCTGATGGACCCGCGGGTGAGCTCCTCGCGCAAGCACGACGGGTTCCCCTTCTACTTCCACGCCCCGCCCGAGTTCCGCACCGAGACCTCGTTCATCGGGTACGACGCGCCGGAGCACACCACGACCCGCCGCAAGGCCGCGGTCACCTTCACCAACCGTCGGGTGCAGCTGCTCCGCGAGAAGATCGCGGCGAGCGTGGACGAACGGCTCGACGTGCTCGTCGCCGCGGGCCCGCCCGCCGACCTGCACGAGATCGTGTCGCTGCCGGTGCCGATGACGATGATCTGCGAGCTGCTCGGCGTGCCCTACGAGGAGCACGAGTTCTTCGCGGCGCACGGCACCAACCTCCTCGGCGGGCACAGCACCGCCGAGCAGCGCCAGGCCGCGATGGTCGAGGTCGGGAGGTACCTGGAGGGCCTGGTCGGCCGCAAGGAGCGCGAGCCCGGCGACGACCTGATCAGCAGGGCCATCGCCGCCTACCGTGACTCCGGCGAGGACTACACCCGGCGCGACCTGGTCAACCTGTGCCGGCTGCTCATGAACGGCGGCCACGAGACCACCGCGAACATGATCTCCCTGTCGGTGATGGCGCTGCTGGAGAACCCCGAGCAGCTCGCCCGGTTCAAGGAGGACCCCGACCTCGTCGTCCCGGCGGTGGAGGAGCTGGTCCGCTACATCACGATCGGCGATCTCGCCGTCCCGCGGGTGGCGCTGGAGGACATCGAGATCGGCGGGACCGTCATCCCCAAGGGCGCGGGGATCCTCTGCCTCGGTCTCACCGCCAACCGCGACCCGTCGGTGTTCGAGAACCCCGACGACCTCGTCCTGGCCAACGGCACCCGCCGCCACCTCGGCTTCGGGTACGGCGCGCACCACTGCATCGGCGCCGACCTCGCCCGGCTGGAACTGCAGATCGCGCTGCCGAAGATCTTCGCGCGGCTGCCCGACCTCAAGCTCGCGGTGCCGAGCTCGGAGATCCGCACGAAGGAGGGCTCGGTCGTCTACGGCGTGTGGGGACTGCCCGTGACCTGGTGAGGCACCAGACAGGAGAACGCCCACCGGGATTCCTCCCGGTGGGCGTTCCCGTGTGCGATCAGGCCGCGTCGGCGGCGACGAGGGAGGCCGCGTAGTTGACGGCCGCGCGGGTGATGTCCCAGCGCAGGGCGACGTGCGTGGTCGCCGCCGTGACGTCGCGCCAGAACCGCTGGAGATCGCCCGCCTCCGACAGCCCGCTCGTCCCGGCCACCCTGACGAGCACGGCGACGCCCTCGGCGGCGAGTTCGGCGGCCGACGCGGCGTCCCGCTGGTTGCGGGCGAGCAGGCCGGGCGCGAAGTCGCGCGCGTCGACGACGCCGGCGATCTGCTCCACCAGCAGCCGCGCCGCGTCGATCCGGCCGGCGGCGCGGCCGAGGTCGACCTGGGCCGGCTCGGTCAGCCGCTTGCCGCGCAGCGTCTCGCCCGTCGCCCGCAGCGCCCCCAGCGCCGCCCCGACGGCCGGGGCGGCGAGCATCAGCGCGCCCGCCGCCTGGTACGGGACGTTGTGGGACGGCTGGGCGGACCACGCGTTCGCCCCGCGCTCGAAGTCGGACCGCGCGAACGTCCGGTGCCGGGGCACGTGGACCTCGCGCAGCTCGACGGTGTGGCTCCCGGTCCCGCGCATCCCGGCGCAGTCCCAGGTCCGGACGGTCCGGTAGGAGCCTGCGGGGACGGCGAAGAACCGCAGCTCGGGTGCGGGGTCGCCGGGCACCGACGCGCACAGCAGCGCCCAGTCGGCGAAGTCGACGCCGCTGAGGTAGGCCCAGTCTCCCGACAGCAGGTACCCGCCTTCGACGGGCTCGGCGGTCCCCGACGGCACCAGGCCCGTCACGATGGCGGTGTCGGGGCCGCTCCCCCACAGCTCCTCGTGGCCCTCCTCGGGCAGGTGGGCCGCGAACCTGCTGGACGCGCCCAGCAGCGCGGCGCACCACCCCGCGGAGGCGCAGCCCTCCGACACGGCGAAGACGCCCCGGACGAACTCGCCGAACGTCCCGTCGGCGCCGCCCCAGCGCGGGGCGACGAAGTGGCGGGCGAACCCCGCCTCGCGCAGGCCCCGCACGACCGGCGCGGCGACGCGGAGCGCGGCCTCGGTCTCGGCCGCGTGGGCCGCCGCGAGGGGCCGCAGCAGACGCGCGGCGGCCGGCAGCCCGGACGGGTCCTGCGCGGAGGGCGCTGGCGCGCCCCCGGTTCCTGAAATGTGCTCGGTGGCCGTGGTCGTCATGGCGGGCCTCCTTCAAGGCGTCAGCTGACGGAAAGGAACCGCAGATCGTGGTCGGGCGCCTCGGGGGCGACGAAGTCCAGCAGCCGCGCGCCCTCCTCGGCCAGGGCGGCGCGGGACGCCGCGTCGAGTGGCCCGAACGGTTCGATCACGAGGGTGGCCGTGCTCCCGGACCGCTCGACGCGCCACAGCCCGGCGACGAACCCGTCGACGAGGATGGTGGCGCGGATGAGGCCGTTGCTGGTGAAGACCCGGGCCCTGTGGGCGTCGGCCATGATCCGCGTTCTGTCCATGTGGGACAGCAGGATGTTGTCGAAGTCGGGCAGGAAGCGGACGGGGACGGGCACGTCGGCCCCGGGCGGCTCCAGGTCGGCGAGGTCGTACAGTTCCTCGCCGCTCTCGGACCGGTAGCGGCGCAGCCGCGCGCCGAGCCGGGTGAACGCCGTCTTGAGCCGGGTCAGGCCCGACCACTTCTGCATGTCCTTGACGCTCGCGGGCCCGAAGGCGGCGAGGTAGCGCAGGACGTAGCCGTCGATGGAGGGTTCGGGGTCGAGGTCGCGGCCGAGCCACGCCCCGGCCGTCAGGTGCGCGGCGGGGCCGCTGCGGCCCCACAGGCCGCGCGGCGGGATCTGCACGAGCGGCACGAGGTTGCGCACGGTCTGCGCGAGCGCGTTGGGCTCGTGCTCGGGCCACCGTTCGGCGAGCAGCTTGCCGAGGTCGGCGAAGGTGAGCGCGGTGTCCTGCGCGAGGCGGGCGCCCTCGGCGGCGAGGTCGGCGGGGTCGATGCCTTCGATCTGCCTGCCGAACTGGCCCTTGACGGTCCGGGCGAGCTGCTCGGCGAGCAGCGCCCGCAGCGCGAGGCAGTCCGCCGCGGTCACCAGGTGCAGCGTGGAGCGCATGAGCGCGATCCGCACCGCCCTGCGCTCCAGCAGGAGCGTGGAGAGGTCGTCGGCGGAGAAGCCCTCCAGCCGTGTCCACAGCCCGACGTAGGGCGGGTCGACCGCCTGGGACTGGAGGCCGACGAGATGGGTGAGCGCCGCTTCGGCGGACAGGTCGGCCCTGGCCCGGAGCAGCTGGCGGTCGAGGAGGGCCCGGTTGAGCGCCCGCGTGCTGAGAACGGGCGCGCCCACCGGGCCGCGGGAGGTCAGGGTCAAGACAGCTTCACCAGCGCGGTGCCGCTGAATCCCCCGGACATCAGGTCGACGACGGCCTGCGGCAGCGCGGGCACGCCGCCCTCGGCCACGGTGCGCGGGTAGCTCATCTTCTCCTCGGCGATCAGCGCGGCGAAGCGCGCGTTCCAGTCGGTGATCTGGTCGGGCGTGTGCAGGGTCGCGAAGCCCCGGAAGGACAGCTCGCGGGGGATGAGGCTCTGCAGGTCCAGGCGCGGGCGCGCGGACTCCTCACCGTGCTGGGCGGCCAGCGCGCCGCACAGCGCGAAGCGGGCGCCGGGCGCGGCCGCGGCCACGGCGCCCTCGAACTGGGCGCCTCCCACGTTGTCGAAGAAGACGGTGATGCCCTCCGGGGCCGCCTCGCGAAGCCGCTCGGCCACGGTGCCGTCGCGGTAGTCGAAGGCGACGTCGTAGCCGGCCTCCTTCACGAGGAAGTCGATCTTCTGCGGCGATCCGGTGCTGCCGATGACCAGCGAGGCGCCGCGCGCCTTGGCGATCTGGCCGGCCAGGCACCCGACGCCGCTGGACGCGCCCGACACGAACACCACGTCGCCCTCGCCGACCTCGGCGATCTCGACCATGCCGCGCCACGCGGTGGGCCCGTTGGACAGGAAGTACTCGGGGCCGGGGAACTGGGCCCTGTCGCGCTTGACGAACTGGGCCGCGGGCCCCGCGACGTAGTCGCGCCAGCCGCTGAAGTGCTCGACGAGGTCGCCTTCGGCGAGGTCCGGGCTGCTGGAGCGCACCACGGTACCGACCGTACGGCCCCACATCGGGCCGTGCAGCTGGAACACCGGAATCGGGATGTCCAGCGCGGGCTGCATCTGGTCGCGGTAGACGGTGCCGAGGGACATCCAGTCGTTGCGCACGAGGACGAAGCCGTCGCCCGGCTCCTCCAGCGGCGTCTCCACGATCTCGAAGTCACTCGCGCGCACGGCTCCCTCAGGGTACGAGGCGAGCCGCACCTCACGGTTCACGGCGGGGATTCCTTCGGACATGCTGCGCTCCCTTCACGGCGTCGGCCCGAGGCTAGGGACCCGCGCTGGAGCGGCGCTGGAGCCGCCGCGGGCACTGGACCGGGGCTCCACCGGTGCTGGAGCGGCCGCGGTGATGGTGCCCGAGGCTCCTACCCGAAAGGACGGCCCGCAGTGTCCCACGTTCTGCACCCCTCCGCCTCCGCCGACGTGCTCGCGGCGGAGGTGGCGGCGTTCTACGCCGCCCAGATGCCCCTCCTGGAAGAGCGCGACTTCACCCGGTTCGCCCAGACCTTCACCGCCGACTGCGTCTTCGGCTACGAGGGCGCCTGGCAGATCCAGGGAAGGTCCGCGCTGCTGGAGGGGATGCGCGCGAACTTCGCCCGCTACGGCTCCAGCACCGTCCGGCACTGGTTCGAGAACCGGCGCGCGAGCGTCTCCCCCGAAGGCGCGATCCTCGTCACCGCCACCTGCCTCGTCAGCGTGACGTCGGCGGAGGGGGCCGTGTCGTTCGAGCCGAGCTGCACCGTGCGCGACGAGCTGGTGCGCGAGGCCGACGGCGTCCTGCGCACCGGCTACCGGATCATCCGCCACGATCTGCCGAACCCTGGCGTCTACTTCGCCCTCCAGGCCGAGGGGCACTGATGGACGCCGGGAAGGTGCCGCCCCCGCTGCCGTCCCTGGACGCCCGCGTGGCGCTCTACCGGCTCGGCCAGGGCTACGCCACGCTCCAGTTCGTCCAGGCGGCGATCGACCTGCGGGTCGCCGACGCCCTGGGGGACGAGCCACGGTCCGGCGCCTCGCTCGCCGAGGCCGTCGGCGCCGACCCCGACGCGCTCGCGCGGCTGCTGCGGGCCCTGGCCTGCGCCGGTTTCTTCGCCGAGACGCCGGACGGCCTCTTCACGCACACCGAGCTGTCCCGCATGATCGCCGCCGACTCGCCGTGGGGCGCGCCCGACGTCGTCAGGTTCGGCTGGATGCACGTCCCGATGACGGTGCTGCGGCACACCGCCGACGCGGTGCGCACGGGTGAGGCGGTGTTCCCGAAGGTCTTCGGGACCGACGCGCAGAGCTACTTCATCAAGGACGACCCGGAGGCCGGCGGCATCTTCGACCGCGCCATGACCGCGAACACGATGCTGCTCAACAACGCCCCGGCCCTCGTCGAGGCGCTGGCGGTCGAGCCCGGCCAGACCGTCGCCGACGTCGGCGGCGGGCACGGCAGGCTGCTGGCGGGCCTGCTCGACCGGGAGCCGACGGCGCGGGGCGTCCTGGTGGAGCTGCCGGAGGTCGTCGGAGGGGTGGACGCGCGGCTGCGGCCGGGCGGCGATCTCGCGGACCGGGCCGAGCTGGTCGGCGGGGACTGCCGGGAGGCGGTGCCCGCGGGCGCGGACGTCTACGTCTACAAGCACATGATGTACATGTGGGACGACGAGACCGTCGTCCGGGTGCTGCGCCGGGCCGCCGAGGCGGGCGCGCCGGGCGCCCGCGTCGTCGTCGTCGACATGCTGCTCGGCGGCGGCGGCCCCTTCGAACAGGTCGGCGCCACGGTCGACCTGCTGATGGTGCTCATGGGCGGCGGCAAGCGGCGCAGCGTCGCGGCGTTCGCCGACCTCTTCGCCCGCGCCGGCCTCGTCTACCGCGGCGCCACTCCGGTCGAGGGCGACCAGTCGGTCCTGGTCACCGCGGTCGTCCCCTGACCCGTGCGGGCCTCCACCCCGCCCCCAGTCCGCCCCCAGCCGGTCCCGAGGCCGCCGGGCGACCCTTCCCTCAGACAACCCTCACCTCCAGGAGGAAGACCATGGCCCAACTGACGATCGACCGGCTCAAGGACCTGCTCCGCATCAGCGCCGGCGAGGACGAGGCGATCACGCTCGACGGGGACATCAGCGCGCGCGAGTTCAGCGAGCTCGGCTACGACTCCCTCGCGCTGCTGGAGACCGCCGCGCTGATCAAGCGCGAGTACGGCGTCGACGTCACCGACGACATCGCCGACCTGCCCACCCCCGAGGACCTGCTCGGCATGGTCAACGACAGGCTCGCCGCATGAGCCGGGTCGCCTTCGTCACCGGGGCGAGCAGCGGCATCGGGTTCGCGGTCGCGCGGTCGCTGGCCGAGCAGGGCCTCGCGGTCTACGCCTGCGCCCGCGACACCGCGCGGCTGGACGCCGCGGTCGGCAAGCTCGCGGCGGACGGCCTCGAGGTCGCGGGCGGGCCGTGCGACGTGGCCTCGACCGACAGCGTCCGGGCGGCGGTGGCCGACGCGGTCGCCAGGTTCGGCGGGATCGACGTCCTGGTCAACAACGCCGGGCGCGGAGGCGGCGGGGAGATAGCCGACCTCGACGAGCGGCTGTGGCTCGACGTCATCGAGACCAATCTGAACGGCGTCTTCCGGGTGACCCGCGAGGTCCTGGCCAACGGCGGCATGGGGCGCGACGGGTACGGGCGCGTCATCAACATCGCGTCCACCGGGGGCAAGCAGGGCGTCATCTACGCCTCCCCCTACTCGGCGTCCAAGCACGGCGTGGTCGGGTTCACCAAGGCCGTCGGGCTCGAACTGGCGAAGTCGGGCATCACCGTGAACGCGGTGTGCCCCGGCTATGTGGAGACGCCGATGGCCGGGAACGTGCGGCGCGGTTACGCCGACTTCTGGGGCGTCTCCGAGGCCGAGGTCCTGACGCGGTTCAACGCCAAGATCCCGCTCGGCCGCTACTCGACCCCGCAGGAGGTGGCAGGGCTCGTCTCCTACCTGGTCACCGACACCGCCGCCTCGATCACGGCGCAGGCGCTGAACGTCTGCGGCGGTCTCGGCAACTACTGACCGGCGCCTTCCGCGCCTTCCGCGCCCTCCGCCGCGCCGGGCGGGGGCGCGGAAGGTGTTCCCCTCAGCCTCTGGCGGACCCGATCTCATATTCAATATATTTTAGACATGAGATCGCGAGCCTCAGCGTCCGTGCCCGGCGCCGTACGGACGGTCCTGGAGTTTCCCTATACGCGCACGACGGGTGGGGCGATGGGCGCGTTCCTCACCGGCGCGCGCGACGGGCGCCTGCTGGGGGGCGAGGTGAACGGGCGGACGGTCGTGCCGCCGCCCGAATACGATCCGGCCACCGGCGCCCCCGCCGACGTCACCTTCGTCGAGGTCGGGCCGGGCGGGACCGTCACCGCGTGGACGTGGGTCCGGCAGCCGACCGCGAGCCACCCGTTCGACCGGCCGTTCGGCTTCGCGCTGATCCTCCTCGACGGCGCCGACACCCCCTTCGTGCACGCCGTCGACGCCGGGAGCCCCGAGCGGATGGCGACGGGCATGCGCGTCACCGTCCGGTACGCGGCCGAGCGCACGGGCGCGGTGACGGACTTCCACTTCGTGCCCGAGGCCGACGGCCCGGGCGAGGCTCCCGTCCGCGGTCCGGAGGCCGGGCCCGTCGCGATCACGACGCAGCTCATCTCGCTGGAGTACACCGAGCCGCTGCACCCGCACCGGGCGCGGTTCCTCGCCGGGCTGCTGCGCGGCGAGGTCGTCGGGCAGCGCTCGCCGGTCAGCGGCAAGGTGTACGTGCCGGGCCGCGGCTACGACCAGCTGGAGCGGGTCCCGATGACCGAGGCCGACGACGTGGTCGTGGCGGCGGCCGGGGCGGTCAGCTCCTTCACCGAGATCACGCCGGTCGCCTACCACGGGCAGAAGGAGACCGAGCCGTACATCCGCGCCTCGATCCTGCTCGACGGCAGCGACTCGCCCATCACCGGCGTCGACATCCGCACGATCCCGCTCGCGGAGTTCCGGGTCGGGCTGCGCCTGCGCGCGCTCTGGCGGCCCGAGGAGGAGCGGGACCTCTCCGGCTTCGACAACAGGTCCACCGGCGGCTGGGAGGGCGTCTTCGCCCGCTGGGAGCCCACGGGCGAGCCCGACGCCGACGTCCGCGCACTGGAGGAGCACGCGTTTTGAGCACTCGCCTTTCGCCCCCCGCAGACCGGCCGGTGGCGATCGTCGCCACCTCCGCGACCCCCGTCCACCCGGCCTATGCCGGGCCCGAGGCCGGGCTGGTCATGTCCTGCGTCAACGACCTCGTCGCCGCGACGGGCCTGGCCCGCGAGGAGCTCGGGTTCACGATCGCCGGAAGCTGCGACTACCTCGGCGGCACGCCCTTCTCGTTCGTCATGAACCTCGACGGGGTGGGCGCCTGGCCGCCCGTCTACGAGAGCCATGTCGAGATGGACGGCGCGTGGGCGCTGTTCGAGGCGTGGCTGCGGCTCCAGGTGGGCGACGTGGACACCGCGCTCGTCATCGGCTCAGGCAAGTCCTCCGCTGGGGACCAGCGCAGGGTCTTCGCCCTCCAGACCGACCCCTACACGATGGCCCCGCTCGGCCTTGACCCCGTCTCCCTCGCCGGGATCCAAGCGCGCGCGCTTCTCGACGCGGGCCTGGCGACCGAGGCGGACTTCGCCGCCACCGCCGCCCGCTCCGGCGCGGGCTCCTTGGACGAGTTGCTCGCCGCCCCGTACGTCAGCGACCCTTTGCGGGCCCACGACGTCGCCGTCCCCGCCGACGGGGCCGCCGCGCTCGTGCTCGTCGCGGGCGACCGGGCCCGCGAGCTGACCGACACGCCCGTGTGGATCACCGGCATGGACCACCGGATCGAGTCCCGGCTCCCGGGCCTGCGCGACCTGACCGACTCGCCCTCGACCCGGGCCGCCGCGGCGGGCGCGGGCGCGGACGCCGGGCCGATCGACGTCGCGGAGCTGATGGTCGTGCACTCCCCCGAGGAGACGATCCTGCGCGCCGCCCTCGGGCTGAAGGACGCCACCTCCGTGAACCCCTCGGGCGGGCCGCTCGCGGGCCATCCCGTCATGGCGACCGGCCTCGCCCGGGTCGTCGAGGTGGCCCGGCGCATCGCGGCCGGGGAGGCGGGGCGCGGCCTCGCGCACGCCTCCAGCGGAGCCTGCCTCCAGCAGAACCTCGTCGCCGTCCTGGAAGGAGACCGCTGATGGGCCGCCGCTGCGCCGTCGTCGGGATCGGGCAGACCGACTACCGCCGTCGTCTGGAGGTCAGCCTGGAAGGCCTCGTCCGCTGGGCGGCCTTGGAGGCGCTCGAAGACGCCGGCCTCACCTTCGCCGACATCGACGCGATCGTCATCGGCAAGGCCCCCGACCTCCTCGAAGGCGTCATGATGCCGGAGCTGACGCTCGCGGACGCGCTCGGCGCGGTCGGCAAGCCGATCCACCGGGTGCACACGGCGGGCTCGGTCGGCGCGGCCACCGCGATCAGCGGGGCGACGCTGATCGAGTCGGGCCGCTACGAGCGGGTGCTGGTCGTCGCCTACGAGAAGCAGTCCGAGGGGAACGCGACGTGGGCGCTGTCGGGCGGCAAGTCCGGCGGGCAGGGCGCGGGCGGCACGTTCGCGCCCTGGATCCGCGGCTATATCCGGCGGTCCGGCGCGCCCGAGCACATCGGGTGGAAGGTCGCGGTGAAGGACCGCAGGAACGCGCTGCGCAACCCGCACGCGCACCTGCGCATCCCGGACATCTCCGAGGACAAGGTGCGCGAGTCGCCCATGCTGTGGGAGCCCCTGCACTTCCTGGAGTCGTGCCCGTCCTCCGACGGGGCCGCCGCCGTCGTCCTGGCCTCCGAAGACGCAGCGCGCAAGGCTCCGTCCCGCCCTGCGTGGGTGGTCGCGCACGCCAAACGCAGCGAGTTCGCCTCCTTCCCCGGCCGCGACCCGGTGCGCCCGCAGGCCGGCGTGGACTGCGCGGAGGCCCTCTACCGCAAGGCGGGGATCACCGACCCGCTGCGCCAGATCGACTGCGCCGAGCTGTACGTGCCGTTCTCCTGGTACGAGCCGATGTGGCTGGAAGGCCATCTGCTGGCCGCGCCCGGCGAGGGCTGGAAGCTCACCGATTCCGGCGCGACGGAACTGGGCGGCTCCTTCCCGGTGAACCCCTCGGGCGGCGTGCTGTCGTCGAACCCGATCGGCGCGTCAGGGCTGGTGCGCTGCCTGGAGGCGGCGCGGCAGGTGCGCGGGACGGCCGGGGAGCACCAGGTCGACGGCGCGAAGGTCGCGCTCGGACATGCCTACGGCGGCGCGGCGCAGTACTTCGCGATGTGGATCGTCAGCGCCGACCCCGACCCGGACTTCTCCTGAGCCCGGGGCGCCCCCGCCCTTGACCCCGGTCGCCCACGATGCGATGTTCGACCCGTTCTGTCCGTTCTCACCCACCCCGCCTTCCCACGGACGAGCGGCCCGGTCCCCGTGCGCCGCAGGAGCACAGCATGAGCGCACCCACCGCCGGGCCGCACGCGGCGGCCTCCGGCATCGGCGACCTGTTCGCCGCGGTCCTGTCCGACGAACCCGACCTCGCCGCCCTCGTGCAGGGCGCGGACGTGCTGACCTACCGGGACTGGTGGTCGGAGTCCGGCGCGGCCGCCGCCCGCCTCGCCGAGCGGGGCGTGGGCGCGGGCGACATCGTGGCGCTGCTGCTGCCCTCGGGCCGGGCGTTCGCCGTCTGGTACCTCGCCGCGCTGCGGCTCGGGGCGGTCGTCTCGGCGGTGAACCCGCGCCTCGGACCGACCGAGACCGCGCACATCCTCGCCGCCTCCCGGCCGGTCCGCACCGTCACCGACGAGCCCGCGCGGGTCCCGGGCCCCGTCCTCGACGCCCGCGAGCCGCTCGGCGACGGCGAAGGGCCGGCGCACCGGGCGCGCGGCACCGACCCGGCGGTCATCGTCTGGACGACGGGCACGACCGGGATGCCCAAGGGCGCCTGGTTCGACCACCGGACGCTGCGCTTCATCGGCTGCCACCTCGGCCCGCTCAGCGTCCCCTACGACCGCAAGCTGTTCCCCATTCCGTTCGCCCACTCCGGGTACGTCACGCGCCTTTACGACCAGCTCGCGCACCGCTCCGCGCTGATCCTCACCGAGCCCGTCTGGAACGCGGCCGACATGCTCCAGATCCTCCAGCGCGAACGGGTGACGCTCGGGCAGGGCGTGCCGACCCAGTGGGAGAAACTCGTCGCCCTTCCCGAGCTGGAGACCGCCGACCTGTCGGCGCTGCGCCTCGTCGCGACGGGCGCGAGCCGGGTCTCCCCCGAACTCGTCCGGAGGCTGCGCGAGCGGCTGCCGTGCCCCGTCGTCGTCAGGTACGCGAGCACCGAGGTCCCCCTCGCCTTCGGCACCGCGCCCGACGACCCCGCCGAACTCGTCGCCCGGACCGTCGGACGGCCGCTGGGCGGCGCGGAACTCCAGGTGCGCGACCCGGACGGGACCGTGCTGCCCGCCGGCGAGGTCGGCCGGGTCCACCTGCGCTCCCGGGCCGCCATGCGCGGCTACTGGCAGGACGCGGAAAGGACCGCCGAGACGATCGGCGAAGACGGCTGGCTGGCCTCCAGCGACCTCGGCGCCCTCGACGGCGAAGGCAACCTCGCGATCGTGGGCCGCGCCGACGACGCCTACATCCGGGGCGGCTACAACGTGTACCCCTCGGAGGTGGAGGCGGCGCTCGCGGCCCACCCCGGGGTGGACCGCGTGGCCGTCGTGGGCGCTCCCGCGCCCGTCATCGGCGAGGTCGGCGTCGCGTTCGTGGTCGGCGACGCCGACCTCACCGAGGAGGCCCTGAAGGCGTGGTGCCGCGCGCGGATCGCCGACTACAAGTGTCCGGACGCCGTCGCGTTCGTCCCGGACCTGCCGGTGAACGCCACCTTCAAGGTGGACGTCACCGAACTGCGGCGGCGCGCGGCGCCGCTCACCTCCGGTACTCCTCAAGGAGCCGGCGGCCGATGATCATCTTCTGGACCTCGGCGGTGCCCTCACCGATCAGCAGCATCGGGGCCTCGCGGTAGAGGCGCTCGATCTCGGTCTCCTTGGAGTAGGCGAAACCGCCGTGGATCCGGAAGGAGTCCTCCACGACCTCTTTGCAGTACTCGCCCGCGAGGTACTTGGCCATCCCGGCCTCAAGGTCGTTGCGCTCGCCGCCGTCCTTGCGGCGCGCGGCCATCACCATCATCTGGTGCGCGGCCTCGACCTTGGTGGCCATCTCCGCCAGCTTGAACTGAATGGCCTGGTGCTCGGCGATGGGCTTGCCGAACGTCTCACGCTGCTGCGCGTAGTCGATCGCCAACTCGAACGCGCGGCGGCCCATCCCGCAGGCGCGGGCGGCGACGTTCACGCGGCCGACCTCCACGCCGTCCATCATCTGATGGAAACCGCGCCCGTTCTTCCCGCCCAGCACCTTGTCGGCACCGATCCGGAAACCATCGAAGACCAGCTCGGTCGTGTCGACGCCCTTGTAACCCATCTTGTCGATCTTGCCGGGGATCGTCATGCCGGGGGCGACCTCACCGAAGCCGGGGGTCTTCTCGACCAGGAACGTGGTCATGTTCCGGTAGACGGAGTCCGCGCCCTCGTCGGTCACCACGAGCACCGCGACCAGGCTTGAGGTGCCGCCGTTGGTGAGCCAGTACTTCTGGCCGGAGATCACGTAATCGGCATCCGGCCCGGCACCGTCGCGCACGGCCTTCGTCTTGATCGCCGACACGTCCGACCCGCAATGCGGCTCCGACATCGAGAACGCACCCCGCAAGGAGCCCTCCGCCAAACGGGGAAGGTAGTTCCGCTTCTGCTCCTCCGTGCCGTGCTTCAACACCAGGTGGGAGACGATGAAGTGCGTGTTGATGATCCCGGACACGCTCATCCAACCCCGCGCGATCTCCTCCACCGCCAGCGCGTACGTCAGCAGCGACTCGCCCAGACCCCCGTACTCCTCCGGGATCATCAACCCGAAGATCCCCAGCTCCCGCATCCCCGCGACGATCTTCTCCGGGTACTCGTCGGCATGCTCCAACTCCGTCGCCACCGGCATGATCTCGCGCTCGGTGAACTCCCGCACCGCCGCGAGGATCTCGCGCTGCTGCTCGGTCAGCCCCTCGGTGCGGGCCAGTCTGCTGCTCATCTCGCTCCTCACGCGATCCCGGCCGCCAGTTCCTCGGCGAGCGCGGCGGCCGTCCCGAACGCGGTCTCCTGCACCCAAGCGCGCTTGACGTACAGGTGCGCCAGGACCTCCCAAGTGAACCCCATGCCGCCATGGACCTGGACGCCGGTACGCCCGTTTCCGGATGCCGCCGCGTCGGCCAGCAGTTTCGCGGTCGCGGCGGCCTCGCCGGGGTCGCCGGAGCCCGGGTCGTCGACGGTCAGGGCCGCCACGAGCACCGCCGGACGGGCCAGGTCGACCCGCACGAGGGCCTCGGCGAGCAGGTGCTTGACCGCCTGGAACGAGCCGATCACCCGGTCGAACTGGCTGCGCTCCCCCGCGTACCGGACGGCGAGGTCCAGCGCGCCCTGCGCGACGCCGACCTGGAGGGCCGCGGTGAGGATCCGGCCGGTGCGGCGCAGCCGCGCGGCGTCGGCGGCGTCCCCGAGCCGCCTCGCGCCTTCCAGGGCGAGGGCCGCGGACGCGACGGGCGTCAGCGGGTCCAGGGGGTGCGCGGCGGGCGGACCTGCCACGTCGGCGGGCGCGAGGAGGAACACGCCGACGTCGTCCAGCACGAGGACGTCCGTGGCGGTCTCGGGGTGCTCCAGGACGCGGACGGGCTCGGCCGTGTCGAGGACGGTGACGATCGCGTCGCCTTCGGCGGCTCCCGGCACGAGGCCCGCCGCGAGGAACGTCCCGACGAGCGGGCCCGGCACCAGCGCGCGGCCGAGTTCCTCGAAGAGCAGGACGGCTTCGGCGAGCCCGAGGCCCATGCCGCCGGCGTCCTCGGGCAGGGTCAGGCCGAGGACGCCGAGATCGGCCAGCGCCTTCCACGCCTTGCGGTCGAACGGCGGCGCGGGCACCGCCGCCGCCGCGCGCAGGCGTTCGGCGTCCCAGGCGTCGGCGAGCCAGTCGCGCAGACCGGCCCGCAGGTCCTTCTGGTCGGCCGAGGGCATCAGGTCCATCGGGGCTCCTTGGGCAGGCCGAGGACGCGCTCGGCGAGGATGTTCTTCTGGATCTGCGAGGTGCCCGCGGCGATCGTGAACGCGAGGGTGTTCACCCGGTCCTCCACGATGTGGCCGCCGGCGCCGCTCATGGCCAGGGAGGCGCGGCCGAGCACGTGCGCGGCGAGATCGCCGATGCGCTGGCGGTTCTCGGTGAACTTCAACTTGAACACCGAAGCGCCCTGCACCGGGATCATCCCGGCGGACG
Source organism: Actinocorallia aurea (assembly GCF_054783995.1). Classification (NCBI taxonomy): domain Bacteria; kingdom Bacillati; phylum Actinomycetota; class Actinomycetes; order Streptosporangiales; family Thermomonosporaceae; genus Actinocorallia; species Actinocorallia aurea. Next base: position 109,197 of record NZ_BAAGPQ010000034.1, on the reverse strand, counting down.
CCTCGGAGACGTTCTTGCGGATGAGCGACCACAATCCGGACACTTCGGCGGCGAGCGCCCCGAGGTCGCGGCGCAGCGCGCCGTCGTCCCACAGGGTGCCGCCGCCGGGCGCGGGGGTGGCCTTGGCCGTCGCGACGGTCTCGGCGAGAAGGTTGCGGGACTCGACCACGTCGGAGATGAAGGCGGTGCCGCGCTCGAAGGAGAACGTGACCATGGCGACCCGCCAGCCGTCGTTCTCCGCGCCGACCCGGTTCGCGACCGGCACGCGGACGTCGTCCAGGATCAGCTCGCTGAACTCGCTGCTGCCGACGGCCGTGCGCAGCGGCCTGACGGTGACACCGGGGGTGTCCATCGGCAGGATCAGCCAGGTGATGCCCTTGTGCCGGGGCGCGTCCGGGTCGGTGCGCACCAGGAGTTCGCAGTGGTCGGCGACCTCGGCGTGCGACGTCCAGACCTTGCGGCCGTTGATCACGTACTCGTCGCCGTCGCGCACCGCGACGGTCCGCAGGGAGGCCAGGTCGGAGCCCGCGTCCGGCTCGGAGAAGCCCTGGCACCACACCGCGTCCCCGCGCAGGATGCCCGGAAGGTGCGCAGCCCGCTGCTCCTCGGTGCCCTCCACGATGAGGGTCGGCCCGGCGTGCAGGAGCCCGACGAAGTTCGCGCCCACATACGGGGCGCGGGCCTTCGCCGTCTCCTCAAGGAAGATCAGCTGCTCGGTGGGCGACGCCCCCAGGCCGCCGTGCTCGGACGGCCAGTCCACGCCCGCGTAACCGGCGTCGAAGAGGAGCCGCTGCCACGCGGTGTCGTAGGCGCGGCGCGCAGGCCAGTCGTCGCGGTCGGGCTTGGGGGGCAGGGTCGGGAGGGTCGCGTCCAGCCAGGACCGCAACCGGTCCCGGAAGGCCGCTTCCGCGGGGGTGAGGCGCAGGTCCACGGGAGGCTCCTGAGGGTGGGGGGGTCGCCGACTCTAGGGCGGGGGCTACCAGCCGCGGAAGCTGGGCTGGCGGCGCTCCAGGAAGGCGCGCAGGCCTTCCTGTCCGTCCTCGCTGCTCATGTTGACCTCGACGGACATGGCCTCCTCGCCGAACGCGGTGGCGCGGTCGGCGTCGAGGGCGCGGTTGACGAGGCGTTTGCCGAGGCCGAGCGCGACGGTGGGGCCGGCGGCGAGGCGGGCGGCCCATTCGGCGGCGGTCTTGGCGAGGTCCTCGGCGGGCACGACCCGGTTGACGAGGCCGAGGCGGTGGGCTTCGGCGGCGGGCAGGTCGTCGCCGAAGAAGATGAGCTCCTTGGCCCGCTGCGGGCCGACGAGCCGCGTCAGCAGGTACGCGCCGCCGCCGTCGACGACGAGGCCGCGCCGCACGAACAGCTCGATGAACTTGGCGTTGTCGGCGGCCAGCACGAGGTCGCAGGCGTAGGCGAGGTGGCAGCCGATCCCTGCCGCGGTGCCGTTGACCGCGGCGATGACGGGCTTGTCGCAGTCGAGGACCGCCGCGATGAGCCGCTGCGCGCCGCCCGCGATGGTGCGGGTGATCGAGCCCGCGGGCTGGTCGGGGAGGCCCTCGGGGCGGTCCGGGGCCGGGGCGGCGGAGCCGGAGAGGTCGGCGCCGGTGCAGAAGTGCCGGCCGCCCGCGCCGGTGAGCACGATCGCCCGCACGCGGGCGTCGCCGCTCGCCGCGCCGAGCCGGGCGATGATCCCCTCGCGCTGCGCGCCGCTGATGGAGTTGCCCGCCTTGGGCCGGTTGAGCGTCAGCGTGGCGACGCCGTCCGCGCCGAGCTCCCAGAGCAGTTCGGGTTCCGCCGCCGAGTCGGCCACGAGGCCACCGCCTTTCTCCGACGCACAGCGCGCCACGATTCCAATGCTTTATAAAGTATACAAAGACATGACTCCGGGGAACCCGGCCCCGGCCCGAGGAGGACGCCGTGAACGCCGCTCGCGCGAACGACAAGGTCTACATCCACGAGTTCATCCACATCACCAAGCAGAACCGCGCCCGGTACATGCACCACATGACGGCCAACTGGAGCCCGATCGCGCAGGAGCAGCGGAACCAGCTCTGCTACGGGGTGTGGGGCGTCGTCGGCAGCACCGGGCCGTGGCCGCAGACGGTGAACATGTGGGAGGAGGACGGCTTCGACGGGCTCGCCGCCTCGTTCCGGCTGGAGTTCGGCAACAAGATCCTTCAGGACCCGGCGCTGGAGAAGTGGTGGGCGGCGGCGGCCGACCTGCGCTCGGGCGGCTTCGACCGGATCGTCGTCCCGCACCCGTCGAGCGCGACGATCGGGGAGCTGTGCGCGGACGGGCCCGTCGGCGCGGAGCTGTACGCGCACGAGATCCTCGCCGTCCCGCAGGGCACCGCGTGGAAGGCCGCCGACCTTGTCGCCGCCCATGCGCAGCCCGCCCGCGCGCGCACGGGCTGGCGGCTGATCGGCGCGTTCGTCACGGCGATGCACGCGCTCGACGAGGTGATCCTCCTGTGGGCGATCCCCGACTGGGAGGCGTGGGCCGCCGCCGAGAAGGAGGCCGTCCGGGGCCGGGAAGGGCTGCTCCCCGAAGGCACGGGCCTGCTCACGCGCGACCGGATCCTGCTCGTCGACGCGCCGCTCTGCCCGATGCGCCTCGGCCGCCAGCCGCACCGGGACGACCGGACGGACTGGACCGACTGAACGGGCTCGCGCGCCACGCGTGTCCGGGGCGGCGGCCGATCCCTCATCCCGTCCGCCGCCCCCGCGCAGGGCCCTACCCATGGACCCGGCTCACTCCGTGCCCAGGATCGACACGAAGCTGACCATCTCCCCCGGGTAGCCGCCCAGGTTGTGGGTGAGCGCCAGCGACCGCTCGCCGAAGGTGGAGATCCGCCGCTCGGCCGGGGCCTCGCCGCGCAGCTGCAGCCACGCCTCGAACATCATCCGCAGGCCGGACGCGCCCACGGGGTGGCCGAAGGACTTCAGGCCGCCGTCCGGGTTCACCGGCAGGGCCCCGTCGAGGTCGTAGGCGCCGTCGAGGACCTTCTTCCACGCCGCACCGCGCTCGGCCAGGCCCAGGTCCTCCACCAGCACGAGCTCGGTCGGCGTGAAGCAGTCGTGCACCTCGGCCATGGCCAGCTCCGCGGCCGGGTCGGTGATCCCGGCCTGCGCGTAGGCGTCCCGGGCGGACGCGGCGACCTCGGGGAACGTCGTGTAGTCATAGGACGGGTCCACGAGGCCCGAGCCGTCGCCCGCGACGAACGACAGCGCCTTGATGAACAGGGGCCTGTCGGTGTACCGGTGGGCGTCCTCGGCGCGCACCACGATCGCCGCCGCCGAACCGTCGGCGACACCGGCGCAGTCGAACACCGACAGGCCGCCCGCGACGGCCGGCATCGCGCACAGCCGCTCGACGGACATCTCCTTGCGGAACTGGGCGCGCGGGTTGCGGGCCCCGTTGGCGTGGTTCTTGGACGCGATCCGCGCCAGGACCGTGCGCATCTCGTCGTCGGAGACCCCGTACTTGCGGCCGTAGGCGGGCGCGACCATGGAGAACATGGCGGCGGCCGTCAGGGTGCGCTGGGTGCCGTCGTTCGGGATGGGGAAGGCGTTGAGGCCCTGGTAGCCGGAGTCCTTGACCTTCTCCACGCCGACGGCCATGGCGACGTCGTACGCGCCGCTGGCGACCGCGTAAGCGGCCTGGCGCAGGGCCTCGGACCCGGTGGCGCAGTAGTTCTCGACCCGGGTGACGGGCTTGTCCTTGAGGCGCAGCGGCTTGGAAAGGGTGAGGCCGCTCATCCCCGACTGGGCGGTGCCCAGCCAGTAGGCGTCCACCTCCTCCTTCGCCATGCCCGCCGAAGCGAACGCCTCGTCCGTGGAGGCGAGGAGCAGCTCGTCGACGCCCTTGTCCCAGTGCTCGGTGAACCGGGTGCAGCCCATCCCGACGATGGCGACCCGGTCCTTGATCCCGTGCGAACCCATCTCTAGGCCTCCCCGCCCCGGACCGGCCGGGCCTTCCAGAAGTAGTTGTGGATGCCGTCGGCGGTGAAGAGCCTCCGGAAGACCGGCTCCACCCGGTCGCCGATCGCCACCTCGCCCGCGGCCACGTCCGTCAGCTCGATGGGGAGGCGGCCTCCCCCGTCGAAGTCGACGACGGCGAAGACGACGGGCGGGCTCGGCGAGTACGCGAGCCGGTCGACGGTGAAGGTGACGATCACGCCCTGCGCGTCGGCCATCGGCGCGGGCGCGGCGTCGAGCGGCGACGGGGGCATGCGGACCATCCCGTCGTCGCCGCGCGAGCCCGTGAAGCCGTACTTCCAGGCGGAGTTGCGGGCCGCGGCCGACGAGGAGGGCCGGGCGGGCTCGGGGCGGCGCGGCGGTTCGACCGGCAGCATCCCGCGCCAGGCGAGGAACGTGCCGTAGTCCACGGGCGCGCCTTCGGCGGCCTGCGCGGCGACGGGGCGCGGCACGGGGTGGGCGGCGAGGGCCTCGGTGGTGCGGAAGACGAAGGCGTCGGCCCCGTCGGCGAGCACCAGGAGCACGATGACGCGGCCCGCGGCACCCGCCTCCTCAAGCGCGCTTGCGAGCAGGAGCCCCGGCTGAGCCGCGCCGGTGGCGCCGACCGAGCCGTCGAGGCGGTCCACGACCGCGGCGATCCCGGAGCGCGCGGCCACGGCCGCCGCCGCGCGCGCGTGCAGCCCCGCGACGGCCAGCGCCCCGACCTCCTCGGCGGCGACGCCCGCGCGGGCCAATGCCAGCTTCAGCGCCTCCGCGCCGAGCGCGGTGTACCGGGTCTCGCCGAACCGCTCCTCCCACAGCCGGGAGGCGGCCTCGCCGGGAACGCGCCAGCGGTCGGTGAACTCCTCGGTGACGGAGGCGGCGCCGAGGAACTCGGCGAGGACCGGGCCGTCGTCCTCGCCCCCGACCAGGAGCGCCGCGCCGCCGTCGCCGCCGGCTGCCTCGTCGCCGCTGCCCGGCAGGCCGCCGCGCAGGTCGCCCGCGACGACCAGGGCGGGCCCCGTCGAGCCGAGCGCCGCGCGCAGCGCGCCGGCCGCCGACCGGACCGAGCCGACCGCGTCATAGGCCGGGGCCTCGCGGTCGAGGCGCAGGGCCGCGTGGACGGTCGCGGCGTTCGTCTTGTCGAGGTAGGGAGGGTCGGTCGTGGCGAACCAGAGGGAGGCCGGGGAGACGGGGGCGTGCCGCAGGGCGAGCCTCGCGGCGGCGACGCCGAGGGTGACGGCGTCCTCATCGTAGGAGGCGACCGTTCGGGTGCCCTTGCCTCCGCCCTTCCCTGCGATCCCGGCGATGGTGCGGCGGTCGAGCCGCCGGTGGGGCAGGTACCCGCCCCAGGACAGGATTCCGCGCATAGGCGGCATCATAGCGGCGATCTCGAATATTGCATAAAAGATTCAATCTGCAATACTGCGGTTCATGACACAGGGTGAGCCCGATCCGCACGCGCGCCCCCTCGCGGGCGTCCGCGTCCTCGCGCTGGAGCAGATGCAGGCGCTGCCGTACGCGACCCAGCTCCTGGCCCGTCTGGGCGCCGACGTGGTGAAGATCGAACCGCCGTCCGGCGACTCCGGCCGCGGCTCCCGCCCCGCGATGGCCGACCCCGCGGGCCGTCCCGTCGGCGCGACGTTCCTGCGCAACAACTTCGGCAAACGCAGCCTGTGCGTCGACCTGAAGGACCCGCGCGGCCGCGACCTCGTCCTCGCCCTGGCCCCGCGCTTCGACGTCATCGCCGAGAACTCCAAGGCCGGCGCGATGTCCCGGCTCGGCCTCGGCTACGACGACATCGCCCGCGTCCACCCCGCGGGCATCTACGTCTCGGTGTCCGGCTTCGGCAACACGGTCCCGACGCCCTACGGCTCCTGGCCCGCCTTCGCCCCGATCGTCGAGGCGATGTCCGGCATCTACGAGATGAAGCGCGAAGGCGACGACCCGCCCCGCGTGGCCCCCGTCGGCGCGCTCGGCGACATCGGCGCGGCCCTCTTCGCCACGATCGGCATCCTCGCCGCCCTCCGCCACCGCGAGACCACGGGCCTCGGCCAGTACGTCGACATCGCCATGCTCGACTCCGTCATCGCGATGACCGACATCGTCAGCAACTTCTGGTCCATGGGCCTCCGCAACGGCGACACCGGCCCCCTGATCATGCACGGCTTCCGCGCCAAGGACGGCTGGTTCATCCTCCAGGTCGGCCGCGAGGCCCACTTCGCCAAACTCGCCGACCTCATCGGCCACCCCGACTGGAAGACCGACCCCCGCCTCGCCACCCGCCAAGGCTGGGTCGACCACCTCGAAACGGTCCTCCGCCCGGCCATCGAGTCCTGGGCCGCCCCCCACACCAAGATCGAGGCCTGCCACCGCCTCGGCCAAGCCGGCATCGCCGCAGGCCCGTGCCTCTCAGACGAGGAACTGGTGACCGACCCCCACGTCCAGGCCCGCGACATGCTCGTCGCCCTCCACCGCACCGACGGCGTCCCCCAGCCCGTCCTCACCCCCGGCAACCCCGTCCGCCTCAGCGCCCACACCCCGCCGCCGGAGGCCCGCCCTCCCTGGCTAGGCGAGCACACCGACACCGTCCTGACGGCGGAACTGGGCCTGACCCCCGAGGCCGTCGCCGCCCTGCGCGCGGACGGCGTCATCACCTGACGCCTCAGGGGACGAGCGAGTCGGTGAGGGCGGTGTCCTCATGGCCGGACTCGACGAGGCAGAGGACGCGCCTGTCTTTCGCGGCCCAGTCTTTCCGGGTGGGGGTCACGCTGCTGTAAGCCGTGCGGACGGCTGGCGGATGGTCGGCGAAGAACCGGTCGAGGCGGTCCTGGCAGAGGGCCTCGGCGCGCTCCTCGACGCGCTTCGGGCCCGGCCAGGGGCCCTCGGGGAGGGAGAACACCTTGACGACCTGCGCGTCGTGGGGCTCGTCGCAAGCGACGGTGGCCACCGAGTAGGACGCCTCGTCCGGCAGGTCGAAGCAGTCCCGGACGGCCAGCTCGGACCACGGCTCCCTGGCCGGGTCCACCTTCACCGCGGCCAGGTCGACGAAGGTGCTCGTCTTCCCCTCAGAGGACTCAAGGAGGCAGACGATCCTCCTGTCGAACCTCCACGAGTAGCTGGTCGGCGTGAGATAGGTGAGCTCATAGGCTTCGGCGTACGGGCTCTGGAGCAGCCTGGGGAACCAGGGGTCGTGGCATTCCGCGTCCGCCCGCCGCCCGATCTCCTCGCCGCCCGGATACGGCTCGTCGGCCTGCTCCGCCACCGAGAGCACCTGGATCGTGTGCGGGCTCGTGCAGCCCGTCACCGTCCGCTCTTCCGGCGTCTCGCCCGAGCCCGTCTCGTTGTAGCAGACGCCCGGCTTCAACCGCTCGTCCTTCAGATCCCCCACCCAGACGAGCACCGCAGCCGCGACCAGGCTCCCGACCACGAGCCACCCGGCCGACACGGCGATCCCCGCGATCGCGAACCCCTTCCCCCCGCCCCCCGCCCTCCGCGCGCGCACCAGCGCCACGATCCCCAACGGCACCGAGACGCAGACCGCCCCGACGAGCGCCAGCACCAGCGAAGCGATCGCGAGCCCGTCGCGCGTCGGCGCCGCGGGCGGCCCCGGAAAGTACCCGCCCTGCGGATGAACCCCCGGCGGGACGTTCGCCGGCCCCGGCACCTCATGCCCGGACAAAGGATCATGATTCATGGCCGCATGCTAGATCATCATGAATCTCCCTTTTGACCATTTCACCCCTCGGCGTGCCGCCAACGTCCAACGGCCCGTCCCCGCGACCGCGGGCACGCCGTCCCCAGGACGGGCGGGGTGGGTCAGGGGACGAGCGACCTGGTAAGGGGGATGTCGTCGTAGCCGGTCTTGACGAGGCAGAGGACGTGCCTGTCGCCCCGGGCCCAGGACGCGCGGGTGGGGGACACGAACGAGTCGGCGGTGAGCACACCCGGCGGGTGCTCGTCGAAGAAGCGGGAGGAGTAGCGGTCGCACCGCGAGCCCGCGCGCTCGTCGACGCGCTCCTCGCCCGGCCAGGGGCCCTTGCCCAGGGAGAAGGCGTGGAAGACCTGGGCGCCGTGGGGCCGGTCGCAGGCACGGGCGACGACGGTGCGGGAGTCCTCGCCATGCGGGTCGAAGCAGTCCCCGACGGCGAGGTCCGACCACTGCTTCCTGGCCGGGTCCACTTTCACCGCGGACAGATCGACGAACGAACTCGTCTTCCCGTCAACGGCCTTCAGCAGGCAGATGACCCTTTTGTCCACCAGCCAGGAGAAGCGGGAGGGCAGCTCGTAAGTGAGCCCGTAGTCATCGGCGTACGGCCCCTGGAGCAGAGCGGGGTACCAGCGGTCGACGCATTCGCGCCGGGCCCTCCTCTCGAGCTCCCTGTCACCGGGATACCCGCTGCCGGACGGCTCCTCGGCCGAGAGGACCTGGTGGGTGTGCGGGCTCGTGCAGTCCGTGAACTCGCGACCGGCCGTCTGAACTTCGTTGTAGCAGGCTCCCGGCGCGGGCCTCTCGTCCTTCATGTCCGCGACCACTGCGAACAGCAGCGCCCCGACCAGGCTTCCCGCGATGAGCCACAGGGCCGACAGGACGATACCGGTGACCGCGAGACCGGTGCCCGGCCCGCCCGTCCTGCGCGCGCGGACCAGCGCGGCGATCGCCAGCGGGAGGGAGACGCAGGCGGCGCCGACGATACCGAGCGCCACCGAGGCGATGGCGAGCCCGTTGCGGGGCCGCGGGGGCGGCACCGCGGCATACGGGCCGGGAGGGGGCGGCGACTCCGGCGGCCGGGCCCCCGGAGTGGCCGCGTGGCCTTGCGCGAGGGGCCCGGAGAACGGATCACGTGTCACGGCTGAATGCTCATGGTCGGCGCTTCCCTTGAATGCTTCGCTGCGGAGATGCCCTTCGTGCCCCACGGCGGCCCTGAACCCTGATCGGGTGAGAGCGGACAGGGGTCAGGGGACAAGGGATCGGTGCAGCTGGGTGTCCTGGTAGCCGGACTCGACGATGCAGAGGACGCGCCGGTCCCCCTGGACCCATTCCGCCTGCGTCGGGCCGACGTAGTTGTCGACGGTGCGGACGCCCGGCGGATGCGCCTCGAAGAACGAGGTGACGAGGCGGTGGCAGCGGTCTTCGGCGCGCTCGTCGACCTTCTCCTGCCCCGGCCAGGAGCCCTTCGGCGGCGAGAAGGTCTTCACGACCTGCGCGTCGTGGGGCTTGTCGCAGGCCGTGGTGGTGACCGCGTAGACCTCCTGTTCCGGCAGGTCGAAGCAGTCGCCGACGGCGAGGTCGGCCCACCGCTTCCGGGCGGGATCCACCTCGACCGCGGCGAGGTCGGCGAGGAAGGTGGTGCTGCCGCCGTCGACAGTGGTCAGGAGGCAGACGACGGTCTTGTCGAAGTCCCAGTCGTCGCGGGCCGGCGCCAGGTAGCCGACATTGTGCGTCGCCGCCCACGGGCTCTGGACCAGAGCGGGGTTCCAGCGGTCGCCGCACAGTGCGTCCGACCGCTGCTCGACCTTGCGGTCTCCCGGGTAGGCGCCGCCGGGAAGCTCCTCCACGGAGAGCACCTGGTACATGTGCGGCTTCGTGCACTCCGTCGCCGTGCGCGGCACCAGCGCCTCCTCGTCGGCGGCCTCGTTGAAGCAGACGCCCGGCGTCAGCGCCACCTCGGTCTTCTCCGACACGAAGAACGCCAGTCCCGCGGCGAGACTCAGCGCCACGATCCAGCCGACCGACACGACGATGCCGGCGATCGCGAGCCTGCGCCCGGAACGGCCGCTCCGGCGCACCCGGATCAGGGCGACGATGGACAGCGGCAGGGAGACGCAGACGGCGCCGAGCCCGGCGAGGATCAGCGCGACCGTCGCGAGGCCGTCGCGCGGAGGCGGCGCGGGCGGTCCCGCGAAGAGTGGGCCGCCCGGGTGCCCGCCCGGGGAGTACGCGGGCGGGTACCCGGCGGGAGGTCTGCCGCCGTAGGGGTCGTGCGTCATAGCCGCATGCTAAATGATCAGCAATATCCGTTTCGATCATTTCACCCGACTTCACTCTCCTCCTTCGCGTCGCCGCCGCGCGGAGCGGGCTCGGGGCGGGCGGTCGTCAGGGTGCGGAGGGCGGGAGGATCGCCGGGGTCGTGGTGGGGGCGTGGAAGGAGAAGAGGGCGCAGGCGGTGATGCGGTCGGCGGGCCAGCGGTCCGCGGTGGGGACGAGGACGGTGCGCTGGTGCGACAGTGCGTAGGGGCTCTGCCGCACCGTGGTGTTCCACCTGGTGCCGCAGGCCTCGTCGGCCTGCTCATGCAGCGTCTCGTAGCCCGGATAGGGGCCGTCCGGCAGGACCTCGACGGAGAGGACCTGGAACCAGTGCGGCTCCGTGCAGCTCACCGGCTTGCGCGAGGCGATCTCGCCCTTGGTGTTGAAGGCCAGGTCGAGGCAGCTTCCGGGCTTGAGCGGGTCGTCCGGGATGCCGTCCTCCGGTGCCGCGAAGGCCCGGACGACGAGCCCGATCCCGACCACCGCCACGACGAGGAGCACCGGCCGCAGGACGGATGTCCGCCGCGACTCCCGCGGACCCGAGCCGAGCGCCTCGGACCGGAAGCCGTCGACTTCCAGATCATGGGGCATCGCCCCATACTAGGGCGGTTCGCGGCGGATATCCGTGAATCCGATAGAGCGGGCCCGATCAGGGGCCGGTCTGGGTGCGGGTGAACATGCGGGCTATGCCTTCGCGGTCGAGGAGGGCGAATTCGCCGACGGCCTCGCAGGTGACGACGTCGTTCTGGAGGAGGCGGCCCAGGGTGCGGACTCGGCGTCCCTCGACGTGGTCGACCCAGGCTTCGAAGCGGCACGGGGTGTTCAGGGCGGTCGGGCGGCGGTAGGTGATCTGGAGGCTGCGGGTGGGGCCGGCGACCTGGGAGAGGTAGTTGGCGGCGGCGCAGACGATGTCGAAGGCCGCGGCGAGGACGCCGCCGTGGACGCACCCCGGAGGGCCCTCGTAGGGGCGGGTGAGGGTGCCGGTGAGGACCGCGGTCGTGCCTTCGGACGAGAGGGTCAAAGGCGGCGCGAGGGGGCTGTGGCGGCCGAGGATCACGTCGAAGGGCATCCGGGCCGCGAGGTCGGTCTCGCTCTCGTCCGGGAAGTGGAGCTGGGTCATCGGCGGCAGCGGGTCGGGGACGTGGCGGGCGAGCGCTTCGGTGATCGCGTCGAGGCCGCGGGCGGCGGCCAGGGTGGCCTCCGGGGGCGCGGTGGTCGCGGTGGCGACCTCGATGAGGCGGCGCACCGAGGCGGCCAGCGCCCGCGATTCCTCCAGCCGTCCGAGCAGGACGGGGTGGTCGGCTTCGGTCACGGAGGGCCTTCCTTCATTCCTGGGCTGTGGACCGTCCACGTGAGCGCGCGGGCGGCGGCGATACCATGATTCACAATGCGAAGGGGGTTCGGGCGGGGATGAGCGGACGGAGTCTGCGCGACGAGCGCCGGGAGCAGCGCCGCGCGCTCAGCCGCGACCAGATCCTCGACGTCGCCGAGCAGGTGTTCGCCGCGAAGGGCTTCCACGACGCGTCCCTGCGCGAGATCGCCGAACTCGCCGACTACTCCGTGGGCGCGGTCTACGGGTTCTTCTCGGGCAAGGACGAGCTGTACCGGGAGATCTTCCACCGCCGCACCTCCGCGTTCATGCCGGAGATGGCCGAGGTGCTGAGCGCCGACGAGCCCGCCGACCGCCGCCTCGTCGCCCTCGCCGCATGGCAGGTCGGGTTCTTCCGGAGATTTCCCGAGTTCGGGAGGCTCGTCCTGCGGGGCGGGGCGATCGCGTCGCCGGTCGCCGACCCGCCCGAGGACACCGAGACCCTCGCCAACTTCCGCCGCTCGATCGACATGCAGGCCGAGCTGTTCCGCGACGGCCAGCGGGCCGGCCTGCTCCGCGAAGGCGACCCTGTGCTCATGGCCCGCATGTTCTCCGGTCTGGTGAGCGCCTTCCAGACGAGCGAGCTGTCCGGCGGCGCGCCCTTGCCGATCGACCTCCTCACCGAGACGGTCGAGCGGGCGTTCCTCGCCTGAAGGGCGGGCCGGGTGAGCGCCCGGCCCGCATCCGTCACAGGCGCCTTCCGCCACGGAACTCCTCGGGCACCCAGGAGGGTTCGCGCTTCTCGGCGAACGCCCGGCCGCCCTCGACCATCTCGTCGTTGTACAGGAGCGCGTCGAACGTCATCCGGTCGACGGTCCCGTAGCGCTCGTTGACCAGGCGTTTCACCTGGAGGCGGGCCTGCGGTGCGGTCCGGCAGATCTGGATCGCCACCTCCTCGGCCTCCTTCAGGACGTCGGCGTCGTCGACGAGCCTGGTGAACATGCCCCATGCGACGGCTTCGGCCGCGGTGACCGTCCGGCCCGTCAGCAGCATGTCGCGCGCGCGGGCGATGCCGATCTGGCCGGGAAGGTAGCAGGCGTACCCGGTGTCGGCGATGCCCCGGAACAGCTCCGGTGCCCGGACGGTCACGCTGCGTCCGACGACGGCGACGTCGGAGAGCATCGCGATGAGCAGCCCGCCGCCCTGCGCGATCCCGTTGACGGCCGAGACGACCGGTTTCGGGGACCGCCGGATCGCCTCGAAGGGCGTGGAGTCGAGGCTGAGGAGGTCGGGGAAGTCGAGCCACCTGTCGGGCTCGCGGCCGCGCAGCTCGCCGCCCGGCATGAACACGTCGCCGGTCCCGGTGATGATCAGCGCGGCGAGGTCCGGGTCCCGGTTGACGACGTCGACGGCGCGCCGGATCCCGAAGTACATCGCGCTGGTGAGGGCGTTGCGCGAGTCCGGCCGGTCCACGACGCACCAGGCCAGCGGGCCGCGCCGCTCCAGGCGGAGGTAAGGGGTGCCGAGGTCGTCGCCCTTGAGGCCGTGCGCTTCGGCGCCCATCAGCGGCGCTCGAACTTCACGCCGGCCGCCTCGCGGTCCCAGGTGGCGGCGGTGACGCCCTCGTCGCGCAGCAGGTTCTTGGTCGTCCGGCCGGTCCGGCTCATGGGCAGTTCCTCCCGGAACTCGAAGTAGCGGGGCACCGCGTAGTACGGCAGGTGGTCCACCGACCACCGGCACATCTCCTCCTCGGTGACGGCCGCCCCGTCCCGTAGGACGAGCGTCGCCTTGACGTCGTCCTCGCTGACCTCGCTCGGCACGGCGTGCACGCAGACGTCCTTGACGGCCGGGTGCTCGTGGAACACCTTCTCCAGCTCCCAACTGGAGATGTTCTCGCCCCGCCGCCGCATGTAGTCGGCCTTGCGGTCGACGAAGAACAGGTAGCCGTCGTCGTCGACCTTGCCGATGTCGCCGGTGTGGAACCACAGGTTGCGCCACGCCTCGACCGTCGCCTGCGGGCGCTGCCAGTAGCCCTCGAACATCACGTGCGGCATCTTCGGCCGGCACACGATCTCGCCGGGCTCCCCGACGGGCACCTCGTGGTCCTCGTCGTCGAAGATCCGGACGTCGAAGGTCTCCGCGTTCACGATGCCCGCCGAACCCGGCTTCCCCGGCTCGCCCGGGGGCAGCCAAGAGATGAGGGACGCCTCCGTGGCTCCGTACGCGTTGCTGAAGGTGGTGATGCCGAAGCGCTCCCGGTACAGCTCGTCTATCTCCGGGGGTATCGGCGCGCCGGTGAGCAGGCGAAGGCTCGTGTTCGCCTCGGGCGTCCCCGCGTTCTTCGCCTCCGGGTGGTCGTCCGCGCGCGCCACGAGGACGGCGAGGGAGCCGAGCAGAGACGCGATCGTCGCCTCGGTCCGGTTGATCTCCGGCCAGAAGCCCGACACGGAGAAGCGCCGCGACAGGGCGGCCCTGCCCCCGCTGATGAGCGTTCCGGTGAGCATGCACGAGATGGCGTTGAAGTGGAACAGCGGGAGCGGGCTCCACACGACGTCCTCGGGGGTCCGCCCCCACGAGGAGATGATCTGCCGCGCGATCGACAGATGGTAGTTGTGGCTCAGCGCGCAGCCCTTCGACGGGCCCGTCGTGCCCCCGGTGTAGACGATCGTGCCGAGGTCGGTGGGCCGCACCAGCACGCCGGGGGCCCGCTCCGCGGAGGCCGCGAGCTCGTCCCAGCCGTGCACCCGCGTGCCCCGCGAGCAGGAGACGACGGGCCGCCCCTTCCCCACGACGACGAGGTGCCGCACCGTCTCGACCTGCTCCAGGACCTCGACGGGCCGGTCCGCGAGGTCGTCGTGCACGATGACGACGGCCGCCTGGGAGTCCGCGAGGACGTGTCGCAGCAGCGGCCCCTTGAGCGCGGTGTTCACCGGGACGGCGATCGCGCCCAGCCGATGGATCGCGAACCAGGCGACGACCGCCTCGGGCCCGTTCTCCAGGATCGTCGCGACGGTCGAGCCGTGCCCGACGCCGAGCGCGTGCAGGGCTCCGGCGACGCGATCGGCCTCGGCGTCGAGCGACGCCGCCGTGTACGGCGTGCCGCAGAGGTCGAGGAACGGGCCGTCCGGGTCCCGTGCGAGGCGTCTGTCCAGCAGATCGAGCAGGGTCAGCTGCTCGCCGTTCACCCAGTCTGGCATTTTCGGGTCTCCTCGGGGGCGGGACGGTGCAACTTGTATATGTTATCTAATCTACTTTTTGAGGTACAAGACGAGCGGGCGCTTGTGCGCCGAACTGAACTGCGGTTCACTCTGTTGAGACCCTCGTTCAGCCGCCCCGTGACCCCCACCCGAGGAGCACCGTGAAGGCCGAAGACCTGATCATGATCAGCGTGGACGACCACGTCGTCGAGCCCCCGACGCTGTTCGACAACCACATCCCGGCCAAGTACCGGGACCTCGCGCCAAAGGTCAAGACGAAGCGGGACGGCTCCGACGTCTGGACCTTCAACGGCTCCGTCATCCCCAACATCGGCCTCAACGCCGTCGCGGGCCGCCCCAAGGAGGAGTACGGCATCGAGCCGACCGCCTTCTCCGAGATCCGCCCCGGCACCTACGACATCCACGAGCGCATCAAGGACATGAACGCGGGCGGCATCCTCGCGTCGATGAACTTCCCCTCGTTCCCGGGCTTCGCGGGCCGCCTCTTCGCCGCCGCCGAGGACAAGGACCTCGCCCTCGCCGTCCTCAAGGCCTACAACGACTGGCACATCGACGAATGGGCCGGCACCTACCCCGGCCGCATCATCCCGATGGCCCTGCCGATCCTGTGGGACGCCGAAGAGTGCGCCAAGGAGGTGCGCCGGGTCGCGGCGAAGGGCTGCCGCTCCATGACCTTCACCGAGAACCCCGCCACCCTCGGCTACCCCAGCTTCCACAACGACTACTGGGACCCGCTGTGGCGCGCCGCCTCCGACGAGGGCGTCGTCCTGTCGATCCACCTCGGCTCCTCGGGCCAGCTGTCCGTGACGGCCCCCGACGCCCCCATCGACGTCATGATCACGCTCCAGCCCATGAACGTCTGCCAGGCCGCCGCCGACCTCCTGTGGTCCCGCGTCCTGAAGAACTTCCCCGACATCCGCTTCGCCCTGTCCGAGGGCGGCACCGGCTGGATCCCCTACTTCCTGGACCGCCTCGACCGCACCTACGACATGCACCACCTGTGGACCGGCCAGGACTTCGGCTCCCGCCTCCCGTCCGAGGTCTTCCGCGAGCACTTCCTCACGTGCTTCATCAGCGACCCCGTGGGCGTCCAGCTCCGCCACATGATCGGCATCGACAACATCGCCTGGGAGTGCGACTACCCCCACTCCGACTCCTCGTGGCCCAACGCCCCCGAAGAGCTCATGGCCGTCGCCGAAGGCGTCCCCGCCGCCGACCTCAACAAGATCACCTACGAGAACGCCATGCGCTGGTACTCCTTCGACCCCTTCGTAGCGGGCCGCACCAAGGAGAACGCCACCGTCGGCGCCCTCCGCGCCGAAGCAGGCGACCACGACGTCGCCATCCGCGCCACCGACACCGGCCGCTTCGAGAAGGCCGTCGGCATCGACATGGGCACCCTCGCCAAGAACGCCACAGCCTGACCCGACCCCTCCGCGGAGCCGTCCCTTCGACGGGACGGCTCCGTGCGTCAGAACCTCCGGCCGGGAGGGCCGCGGACGCCAGGCTCCTCCCGGAACATCCCGCCGTGTGCCAAGCCTCCGGGCTCACGTTCCGCTCGCCCTAACCGGCCCCCGGGCTACGGCCGGAGGCGGCGGGTCAGGTGAGCGGGGCCGTTTCGACCTGGCCGCCCATGGCGGTGAGTTTGCCTACCGGGTCCTCGTAGCCGCGCTCCAGGTAGCGGGTGCCGGAGATGGTGCTGGTGCCCTCGGCGACGAGGGCGGCGAGGACGAAGGCGAAGCCGGCGCGCAGGTCGGGGATCTCCAGGTCGCGGCCGGTCAGCGGGGTGGGGCCGCTGACGATGGCGGAGTGCTGGTGGTCGCGGTTGGCGAAGCGGCAGGAGTCGCCGACGAGGCAGGCGGTGTTGAGCTCGATGCGCGCGCCCATCTGACGGAGCTGCTCGGTGTAGCCGAACCGGTCCTCGTAGATGGTCTCGTGCACGACGCTGGCGCCCTTGGCCTGCGTCAGCAGCAGGACGAGCGGCTGCTGCCAGTCGGTGAGCAGACCCGGGTGGACGTCGGTGCGGATGTTGGTGGCGGTGAGGTCGCGGGCCCGGTAGAACGTGAGCCCGCGCGGGGTCTCGGCGAAGCCGCCGCCGATCCGGTGCAGCGCGTTGATCAGGCCGCTCAGGTCGGCCTGGCGCGCGCCGATGACCTCCACGCTGCCGCCGGTCGCCACGGCCGCCGCCGCGAACGAGGCGGCCTCCACCCGGTCGGTGATGGCGGTGTGGCTGGTGCCGCGCAGCCGCTCGACGCCCTCGATGACGATCCGCCGGTCGGTCTCGACCTCGATGAGCGCGCCCATCTTCTGCAGCATCAGGATCGTGTCGATGATCTCGGGTTCCACCGCGGCGTTGTGGATGACCGTGGTGCCGCGGGCCAGCACGGCGGCGAGGATGACGTTCTCGGTCGCGCCGACGCTCGGGAAGGCCAGGTCGATGTGCGCGCCGACCAGCCCGTTGGTGCGCACGTGGACCGCCGTGGGCTGCTCGATGACCTCGGCGCCCATCTGGCGGAGCGCGTCGAGGTGGTAGTCGATCGGGCGCTTGCCGATCTGGCAGCCCCCCGGCAGCGGTATCACCGCCTCGCCCACCCGGTGCAGCAGCGGGCCCATCATCAGGATCGGGATCCGGTTCGCGCCGGTGTACCGCTCGGCGAGCCCGGAGTCGGCGATCGCGCCGGCCTCGACGCGGATCTCGTGCGGCCCGATCCAGTCGACGGTGACGCCGAGTTGCTGCAGCATCCCGACGACGAGGTCCACCTCCACGATGCGCGGCACGTTCGCGATGCGGACCGGCTCCTCGGTCAGCAGCGCGGCGACCATCTGCTTGGTGATCGCGTTCTTCGCGCCGGAGACCTTCACCTCGCCTTTCAACGGCATGCCACCGGTGATCCGGTACAGGCGCCGGTCAGCGGACATGGCGGCGGTGCCAGTGCTCATGGGGCTCCTCAAGATGAGAGTTCTCTCGCGCAAGATACGGGGTGGAGGCCGCCTAAGCCTCACCGTCCGCAGGACGCTCTACCCTCATCAGACGCAGAAAACCGCCGACGTGTTCCGTGCCCCGCCGACGTCCGCGGCTTCCGCGCCGCCCTGCGGCTGTGGGTGATCGGATGAACACGTTTCGCCGCGCCGCCCCTGCGGTTTGTGGAGGATGGGGGCATGGGTTTTCCGCTGATGAGTGGCTTCAACAAGATCAACGTGGTGGCCGATCTCGATCCCGCCATGGCGGTGCGCGATCAGGAGCTGGGCGAGCGGATGGGCGTCCATTTCAAGCTGTTCCCGGCCGGTGCGCCCGACTTCGGGTTCGCGGTGCAGGTCGGGCGGCGGTGGCGGATCGGCAGCGTGGGAGGGAGCTATCCGGAAGGGGCCCGCATCAGTCTGGCCTCCCATTTCCGCAGGACGGCGCAGCTTCCGGACGTCGGTCCCGAGCGGGCCGGGGCGCTGCTGGAGGCCGCCGGGAAGCTCGACCCTGAAGAGGGCGAGCAGCTCGCCAAGGACGAGTGGGAGATCCTCGACCACCGCTACCGGATCATCCGCATCGAGAAGTACACCCTCATCGGCAACGGGGTGATGGAGCCGCCCCGGCACACCGACACCGACCCGCCCAGGGAGGCGCAGCTGCTGCGCGGTCATCCCATCGACCCCCTGGTTCCGACGGGGTTCTGGGAGGCGCAGCTGCGGCTGAACCTGCACGGCTACGAGCCGATCCCCGGCACCGTCCCCGACCAGATCCAGGCCGAGGCGAGGCACGCGGTGAAGACGCATCCCGCCGTCGTCGTCCTGCCGCCGGAGTTCACCATCGTGGAGGTCGTCGACGGCGGGTCCAAGCCGCTGACGGGCGCCCACGGCCCCCTCCAGGCGCGCGAGCACCTCGCCTGCCACTTCACCGAGATCCTGCCGCGCATCCGCGCCTACCAGGGCGATCCGCCCACCGAGGACGAGCTGGCCAGATGGCGCCGCGCGGCGGACTGGATCGCCCGCAACCCGGGCCCCGAATGGGAGGTCATGGGCCGCACGTTCCGCACCATCCGCGTCTCCCGCTTCCTGCGCCTGGGCCCCGACGGCCCGGAGAGCCCCCGCCCGTCCGACCAGGAGCACTACCGATAATCGGTTGACGCGCCGGAGGAGACGGATAGGTTCCCTGAACCATGAGAGTCTTGACGGAGCGTGAGATCCGGGCGTCGTTCATCAACTGCTCCAAGGGCGAGGCCCGGCGCCTGCGCGTCCCCCGCGACCTCGCCGAGCGCCCCTGGGAGGACCTCGACTTCTTCGGCTGGCGCGACCTGGGCGCCCCCGACCGCTCCTACCTCGTCGCCGAGCACGGCGGCCGGCTCGTCGGCGTGGCCATGCGGCTGACCGTGACGCACCGCGGCGCACGCCACAGCATGTGCTCCCTGTGCCAGACCTCCCACACCGGGGACGGCGTCGCCCTGATGACGGCCCGCCGCCCCCGCACGGAGGCCGACTCCGTCGGCGCCTACCTCTGCACCGACCTGGCCTGCTCCCTGCACATCCGCGCCCGCAGCCCCTTCCTCGACGACCGCTACGAAGACCCCGTCCCCGTCGCGGAGAAGGTCGCGGGCACCACCGGCAGGCTCAGGGCCTTCCTGGACCAGATCCTCACGTGAGGGCGAGGGTCGGTGCTCGATGGCGAGGCCGACGCCGCCACGGTGAGCAGATGCGGGCCGCGGCGGGCGGAGCGCGCGCGGCTACTCGGTGTCGGCGTCCTCGGTCTCGGTGACGTCGAAGATGCCGCGGGCTTGGAAGAGCGCCACGACGAGGTCGCCCTGGCGGCGGAGCATCGTCGCGTACTCGCGTTCGGCGATCTCGGGGTAGTTGCGCTCGATGGCCGTCAGGATGGCGGCGGTGCCTTCGCGCTCGACGGTGTCGGCGCCGGGGATCAGCTCGAAGAAGTTGCCGGGGACGATGTCCGTCATCTGGCGGAGCATCGTGCGCAGGCGGGGCGAGTTGGCGGCGTCGATGACGGTGCGGTGGAAGTCCATCGTCAGGCGGTGAAGGGTGCCGGGGTCCTTGGCGGCCATGATCTTGTCCTGGATCGGCTTGAGGGCCTCGCCCAGGGACGGGCCGCGGCGCTCGACGGCGCGGCGGACGCCGAAGCCGTAGAACATCCCGTACAGCTCGTAGTGGTCGCGCACGGACGGCTCGTCGAGCCCGTTCACGAACGCGCCGCGGTGCGGGATGATCGTGGTCCAGCCCTCGCGCTCCAGCGCGATCAGCGCCTCGCGCACCGGGATCCGCGAGACCCCCAGCGTCTCGGCGATCGCGCCCTGCGGAATCCGCGCCCCGGGCCGCAGCACCCCGTCGAAGATGAGCCGCCGCACGTACAGCCGGACCTGCTCACCGCTGCTCAGCCGCGCCAGGTTCTCCCCCGGCAGCGCGACCTTCTCTTCTTCCGGAGGCAACGCCACCACAGCCTCACGCCGCCGCGCCATCGACCTCATCCCCCTACGCCCCGGACGGCCACCCGCCGTCTCATCTATAGAGAATAAGATATCCAGGTCACTCCCCGTATCCCAACTCGACATGATCTTCACCTCAGTCGGGGGCGTCGACCCACGGCGTCTCGTGGCGCAGCACCAGCAGCCACATTCCGCCCTCTCGCGCGTAGACGCTGGTGACCGCCACGTCGAGATCCCGCTTCTCACCGCCCGGCGGCAACGCGGTGTAGCCACCCCGGTAGGCGAGGTAGGCCGCGTCCGCGCCGAGCCACCCGAACTCGACCTCGGTCAGCCCCGCGTCCTGGAAAGGTTCCGGCCCCGCCGCGACCCGCGCGACGACCGCGTCCTTGCCCGCGAGCCCGTCCACCCCGGCGAACACCGCGTCCGCCCGCAGCATCCGCGCGTAGAACTCCCCGTCCCCGTCCCTCCGCGCGTCCCAGAACAGCTGCTCCAGCTCCCGCAGAAAACTCTCCATCCCCCGAACCTACCGAGCACCGAAGCCACGCGGCCGCCGCGCCGGGCGCAGCGGCCGCGGACGGCGTCGCCGGCCTCAGGACTCGGGGAGGTCCAGGCCGAGGAGGCGGATGGCGTTGCCTCGGGCGATCTTGTTGATGGAGGGCTGGTCGAGGTGGCCGTATTGGAGGGCGGCCTCTTCGCGGGAGCGGGGCCAGGTGCCGTCCTGGTGGGGGTAGTCGGTCTCGAAGGTGACGTTGTCGAGGCCTACCTTGTCGAGGAGTTCCACGCCGACGGCGTCCTTGAAGAAGCAGCTGGTGATCTGGCGGTAGTAGTAGGTGGAGGGCTTCTCGGGGCAGTTGAGCTGGCCGTTCGCCCAGCCGCGGTGGGTCTCCCAGACGTCGTCGATGCGCTCCAGGAGGTAGGGGATCCAGCCGATCTGGGCTTCGGCGTAAAGGAGCTTGAGGCGCGGGAAGCGGTGCAGGACGCCGGAGAAGAGGAAGTCGGTCATGCTGGCGACGCTGTTGCCGAAGATGATGGTCGCGCCGACCGCGCCGGGGGCGTCCGGGGACGTCTGCGGGGTCTTGGTGCCGGAGCCGATGTGCATCGCCAGGACGGTGCCGGTCTCCTGGCAGGCGGCGAAGAACGGGTCCCAGTAGCCGGAGTGCAGGCTCGGCAGCCCAAGGTAGGAGGGCAGCTCGGAGAACGCGACGGCGCGGACGCCTCGGGCCGCGTTGCGGCGCACCTCGGCGACGGCGAGGTCGACGTCCCACAGCGGGACCAGGCACAGCGGGATCAGACGGCCTCCACTGCCGCCGCACCATTCTTCGACCATCCAGTCGTTGTAGGCGCGGACGGACGCGAGGGACAGTTCCTTGTCCTTGCCCCACAGGAAGATCTGCCCGCAGAACCTGACGTAGTTCGGGAAGCACATCTGGGCCTCGACGCCGTTGACGTCCATGTCGGCCAGCCGCTCCGCCGGGATCCAGCAGCCGGGCCGCATGTCGTCGTAGGTGATGCCCTCGTTCGTCACCTCGTCGGCGGGGACGCCGGCGGCGGCGATGTACTTCTTGATCTGCGACCGGTTGTCCTCGTAGACCCACCACGCGACGTCCGGGCCCTCGGTGCCGGGCGTCTCGACGTAGCGGCCGTCCACGAGGCGGACGTCTCCGGCGGGCGCGTACTCGATGCGCGGACCGGCCTCGCGCAGCCGCGCCGGGAGCCGCGTGCTCCACAGGTTCGCCGGCTCCACGACGTGGGCGTCCACGTCGATGAGCCGCGGGATCTTCGCCAGACGCTCGGCGAGGACGTCCGGAGCCAGTGACTGCTCGGTCACGACGCCTCCTTATATAATGGATTCTATATACACCTTACGTGCAGGGCGGGCCCCGGTGAAGGGGCCCCGCCCGTTCAGGCCGGGGCCGACGCCGGGTCCAGCGCCTCCCGCGTCGCCGCGCTGACGGGCGCGGTGAGCGCCGCGACCGTCATGTCGACGAGGTTCGCGGCGACCAGCGCCAGCGGCGGCGCGTCCCGCCGCGGCTCGGCGGCGTCCTCCAGGACGGCCCGGTCCGCCAGCACGTGCAGCGCGGCCTGCGCCGCGGTGACGAGCCGCGTGACGGCCAGCGCGCGCGGCATCGCCGTGGTCATCCGCTCGATCAGCGCCCGCGCCGCCCGCGTCAGCGTGGCGTCGACCAGCCCCTGGATCTCCTCGACGGCGAGTTCGGGCCGGTTGATCGCCGCCACCCAGATCCGCACCGCCGCCCGCGCGCCGGGCCCCGCCGCGACGTACTCCGCGACGGGCAGAATGATCACCTCGACGAGCTCCCGGGTGGAGGGCTCCCGCCCCTCCAGTGCCGCGTACAGCTCGTCATGGCGCGCCCGCAGCCACACCCCGTGCCGGCGCAGGATCGCCCTGACGAGTTCCTCCCGCCCGCCGAAGTGGTAGTGCAGCGCCGCGGTGTTCCGCTGCCCGGCCGCGGTGTTGATCTCGTTGAGCGAGACCCCGCCGATCCCCCGGTCCGCCATGAGGCGCTCCGCGGCGTCGAGGATCCGCTCCCGCGTCTCGACGCCGCGCGCGCTCGCCCGCTTCTCAGACACCGCTCTCTTCCCTGCGCCTCACCCGGTTCGGGGCCCACGCCTCGGTGGGCACCGCCTCACCATAGAACTGCCTCGCCCAGTGGCGGAACTCGATGATGGGGCCGTCTCCCTTGATGAGCAGGGGCTTGTCGATGTAGATCTTGTTCTCCCAGATGGGCACGTCCTCGGCGATCGCCTCGACGAAGGTGTTGATCATCTTGGCGGAGAAGGACTCCATCGACTTGGGCATGACGAAGACCCAGCGGATGTGCACGTTCTCGGTGTCGACGGGGGTCACCGAGGAGACGAAGGACATGACGCCCTTGAGGCGGAGCGCGCCGAGGCCGAGGCCGTAGGACTTGCGGACGAAGTCGATCGCGTGGACCTGGCCGCTCTTGCTCTTGAACTCCTGGCGCTCGGTGACCGTCTTCACGAACCCGTCATAGCCGACTTCGCCGCCGGGGACCGACTCCATGCCGTGCACGTACTTGAAGTGGACGTAGTCGGCGTTGTTCTCGGCCATCTCCTGGCAGCAGGTCGCGAACTTGAACTCGTGGAAGACGGGCGCCGACCACTCTTCCTCGTCGAACTCCGGCATCTCCGGCATGGGGATGTACGGGGCCTGCCCGCCGAGGTGGTGCCAGGCGAAGATGAGCCCGAACCGCTCCACGACGGGGTAGGCGTGCACCCGGGCCTTCGGCGAAGGCTCGGCGTCGGTGTAGGGGACGTCCACGCACCGGCCGCTCACGCCGTCGTACCGCCACGCGTGGAACGGGCACTCCAGGAGCTGCCCCTCGACCCGCCCGCCCTTGGCGAGGTTGGCCCCGAGGTGCGGGCAGTAGGCGTCGACGACCCTGGGCTCGCCGTCCACGGTCCGGAAGACCGCGAGGTCCTTGCCGAAGTAGTGCGCGGGCATGACCTGCCCTGCCGCGACCTCGTCCGACCGCGCGACCGCGAACCATCCGTTGGGGATCGGAAACGGGAACCGGCCCATCGGGACCTCCGAGTGAGTGAAGAGACTTCTTGAAGAACCTTCTTTAATTCCGGAAGATAACACTCCGCCGCCCCCCTCGCCAGGCCCCGAGGACACGGTGCCGCCCGCTCACGGCGGCCTCCGCGCCCGCCCCTTCCGCCGGCCCCCGAAACGACGCGGCCCGGGCCGACGGGTGGTCGGCCCGGGCGGCGCCGGGGGTGGGAGGCGGGATCTGGGGGCGGCCGTCAGGCCGTGATCAGGCGCTCCACCTGGCGCAGGCCGTAGCGGGCGAGGCCGAGGTTGGAGCGGTCGCGGTCGAGCGCGACGTAGAGGAACACCGACTGGGCGTTCGCCTCGAACAGGCGGATGAGGTGGTACTGGCGGCCCAGGGAGATGAGGATGTCCTCGATCGTGTCGTTGAGGCCGAGCGCCCGGATGGCGCGGAGCTTGGCGCGGACGACCTCGGCGTTGTGCGCCGAGGCGACCTCCAGGTCGAGGGCGGGGCCTCCGCCGAGCGAGCCCAGCGACCGTCCGCTCTCGTAGTCGACGAGGGCGGCACCGAGTGCCCCGTCGATCGCCATGGTCTCCTTGAGCACGACATCGATGTCCACGGTTTTCCTTCTCCTGGCGAAACGGACTCCGATACTAACCGGAAAATCTTTACATAACACCAGAATTCGTAAATACGTGATAGTTCACCGTGTCGCCGACCTGGTACGGAGCAGTTCGCAATTTCCTGGATGAGAGCCGCCCAAGGAATTCCTGCTAACGCGAGCCTCAGCGCTTTTGCCCGGAAAAGGCAGGTCGGGGAAAGGCGGGGCGGGGCCGCGGGAAACGCGGGCTCCGTCATTTCGCCGGGCCCGCGACTCCTTCGGTGTGGAGGCGGGTGATCTCGTCGGGCGGGTAGCCGAGGTCGGCGAGGACGCGGCCGGAGTCCGCGCCGAGGGCGGGGACCGCGTCGAGGCGCCAGTCCCAGGAGTCGCACTCGGGGGGCGGGAGCAAAACCTTGACGGGTCCTGCCGGGCTGTCGACGGTCTGCCAGCGCTCCCGGTCGAGGAGCTGGGGGTGAGCGAGGACCTCGGTGGGGGTGTTGAGGCGGGCGTGGCCGAGGCCCGCGGCTTCGGCCAGGGCGCGGCACTCGGCCAGAGGGACGGTCGCGGCCCACGCGGCGATGACGGCGTCGAGTTCGGCGCGGCGGGCGACGCGGTCGGCGTTGGTCGCGTACCGGGGGTCCGCGGCGAGGTCGGGGCGGCGAAGGACGCGTTCGGCGAGGCGGTGCCACTCCCGGTCGTTGGTGGTGCCGAGGACGAGGGTCTGCGCGTCGGCGGTGCGGTACGCGCCGTACGGGGAGACCATCGGGGAGCTGAGGCCGTTGGGCGCGACGTCGAAACCGCCGTACCTGGCCTGGTTGAGCGCGAAGCCCATCCACTCCGCCACGACGTCGAAGAGGCCGACGGAGATCGCGGCGCCCTGTCCGGTGCGTTCTCTGACGTACAAGGCCGTGAGGATGCTGGAGAGCGCGTACATCCCGGCGCCTATGTCGGCGATGGGGATGCCCGGCTTGGCGGGCGCCTCGGGCGTCCCGGTGATCGAGCAGGAGCCGGCCTCGGACTGCACGAGAAGGTCGTACGCCCGAGCCTGCGCGTAAGGCCCGCCCTTGCCGTAGCCGGAGATGTCGACGCAGATGAGGCGCGGATGCCTTTCCCGCAGTTCGGCCGGGTCGAGGCCGAGGCGGGAGGCGGCCCCGGGGGCGAGGTTCTGCACGACGACGTCCGCCCGCGCGACGAGCCGGGTCAGCGCCTCCCGTCCCTCGGGGTGCTTGAGGTCGAGGGCGAGGGACTCCTTGTTGCGGTTCGCCCAGACGAAGTGCGCGGCCATCCCGTTGACCACCTCGTCGTAGGCGCGCGCGAAGTCGCCGCCCGCGCGGTTCTCCACCTTGATGACGCGCGCGCCGAGGTCGCCCAGGTGGCGGGTGCAGAGCGGGGCGGCCACGGCCTGTTCCACCGCCACGACGAGCACACCGGCGAGCGGCAGCATGGGGCCTCCTTCTCTGGGCACAACCTCTGGCACAACATTGTCGATTTGATTATGTATAAAATAGCATCTTGATATCGAGTGACCGAGAGCGACAGTGACAGAGAGCCACAGGAAGGTGCGGACATGACGGCCACCGCGCAAGCCGGGCTGGTCGACCTCGCGCTGCACGAAGGCGTCGCGGTCCTCCGGCTCAACGATCCGGACCGGCGCAACGCGCTGTCCAAACCGCTCAGCGACGATCTGGCCCGCGCCGTCGGGGCGGCCCTCGACGGCGGAGCCCGCGCCCTCGTCCTGACCGCGGCCCCGCCCGTGTTCTGCGCGGGCGGCTCCCTCGACGGGCTGATCAGCCGCGAGCACCCGCTCGCCGACATGTACGCGGGCATGCAGGCGCTCGCCGCAGCGCCCGTGCCGACGATCGCCGCCGTCGGGGGCGCCGCGATCGGGGCCGGCGTCAACCTGCCGCTCGCCTGCGACATCGTCCTCGCCACGCCGAACGCCCGGTTCGACCCGCGCTTCCTCGACGTCGGCATCCACCCCGGCGGCGGCCACCTGTGGCGGCTCGCGGCCCGGATCGGCGCGCAGGGCGCCGCCGCGCTCGTCCTGTGCGGCGACGCGCTCGCCGGCGAGGAGGCCGCGGCCCGCGGCCTCGCCTGGCGCTGCGTGCCGGACGAGGAACTGGAGCCGCTGGCGCTGAAGCTGGCCGGCCGGGCCGCCGCGCGCGACCCCCAGCTCGTCCGGCGCGCGAAGGAGACGCTCACCGAGAGCCTCGCCCTGCCGACCGCGCAAGAGGCCGCCGCGCTCGAACTCACCGCCCAGCAGTGGTCGATCGACCGGCCCGGCTTCGCCGAGAACGTCCGGCGGATCCAGGAGAGCCTGCGCCGCGGCCCGAACCCGAGGGGAAGCGACCGATGACGTCCGAGACCCGGCTTCCGCCGCCCGGTGAGGCGATGGTGCGGCGCAGCAGCGGCGAGCAGGCCGCCCTCTACATCCGGCGGCTCATCTTCGACGGGCGGCTCCGCCAAGGCGACCGGGTGCCTCAGGACGAGATCGCCCGCACCCTCGGCGTCAGCCGCATCCCCGTCCGGGAGGCGCTGCTGTCACTGGAGCGCGAAGGCTGGGTGACGATCCGCCCGCACCGGGGCGCGTTCATCGGCGCGCTCGACGAGGCGGCCGTCCGCGACCACTACGCCCTCTACGGCCTCGTCTACGGGTTCGCCGCCCGCCGCGCCACCGAACGCGCCGACGCCGCCCTCATCGAGCGGCTGACGGCCGTCTGCGACCGGCTCGCCGCCGAGGACGACCCCGACGAGGTCGCCCGCCTCAACCGCGACTTCGACCGGCTCATCCTCGGCACCGCCAGCTCCCCCCGCCTGCGCGCCGTGCTGCGCGCGATGGTCGGCATCGTCCCCGGCAACTTCTTCGCCCTCGTCCCCGGCGCCATCGACGTCGAGCGCACAGGCAGCCGGGCCGTCCTGGCCGCCGTCCGCGCGGCCGACCCTGAAGCCGCGGCCTCCGCCTACGCCACCATGCTCCAGTCCCAAGGCGACCTGGTGGCCTCCCTCTTCTCCTCCCGAGGCCTCTTCCCCTCCTGAGCGTCCCCTCCTGAGCGTCCCCTCCTGAGCTTCCCCTCCTGAGCTGTTCACCTGCCAGGATCCGCGATACGCGAAAGCGGCGGGCGCCCGAAGGCGTCCGCCGCTGCGCCGTGCGGTCAGACCTCGCCGGTGACGTCGACGAGCCAGGACAGGTCGCCGGAGGAGAGGGTGTCCTGCCAGTCGGGCGGGGCGCCGGCCATGAGGGTGCCGAGGTCCCAGTAGTCGCGCCACAGGGTGATCCTGCCGTCGCGGACGTGCTGGACGGAGACGAACGGGAGCGTGACGGTCTCGCCGGTGGGCCAGCGCCAGTGCTCCTCGTGCTCGGTGACGACGAGGCCGTCGGAGGCGAGGGTGAGGGAGTCGCCGTGGGCGTAGCCGGCCAGGGGCTCCAGGCCGAGCTTGAGGCGGGCCTCGATGCCCTCCGGGCCGCGGGCCGCCGCGCCGGGGCCCGTGGGGATGTCGTAATAGATGGACTCCGCGGTGAAGAAGGTCTTCAGGCGGGTCCAGTCGCGGTCGTACAGGGCGGTCCAGAAGGCCGCGATGATCTCGCGGGCCTCGTCGGCGGGGGTCGGCTTCGGCATGCTCACCCGAGGAGTTCCAGGACGAGGGCGGAGCCCATGCCGCCGCCGGCGCACATGGAGACGCAGCCCAGGGAGCCGCCGCGGCGGCGGAGTTCGCCGAGCATGGTGACGACCATGCGGGCGCCGGTGGCGGCGATGGGATGGCCGAGGCCGCAGCCGGAGCCGTTCACGTTGACGATGGACTCGTCCAGGCCGAGGATCCGGCTGGAGGCGACGGCCATCGTCGCGAACGCCTCGTTGATCTCGAACAGCTCGATGTCGGAGATCTTCAGGCCCGCCCGGTCCAGCGCCTTCGGCACGGCGAGCGTCGGCGCGAGGCCGGTCCGCTCGGGCGTGACGCCGACCGAGCCCCACGAGACGATCCGGGCGAGCGGCGTGAGACCGTGCGCGCGGGCGTAGTCGTCGGAGACGACGACGAGGGCCGCGGCGGCGTCGTTGACGCCCGCGGAGTTGCCCGCGGTGACGACGGCGCCGTCGATCTCGGGGTGCAGCAGCCGCAGCCCGGCGAGCTTCTCGGCGGTGGTGTCGGCGCGGGGGTGCTCGTCGGTGTCGAACAGGCTCCCGTCCGGCAGCGTCACCGGCACGATCTCGGCGGCGAAGTCGCCGCGCGCGATCGACGCCGCCGCGCGCTGGTGCGATCGGGCGGCCCACGCGTCGGCCTCGGCCCGGGTGACCCCGGCGATCCGCGCGGTGTTCTCGCCGACGGTGAGGGCCATGTCGAACGCGGGCGCCTCGGGCGTCGCGGGGTGGCTGGCCGACATCCACGGCTGGTAGTCGCGCGCGGATGCGGGGACCGACTTCAGGCCCTGCGGCATGGAGCTGAGGCTCTCGGTGCCGCCGGCGACGACGACGCGGTCCATCCCGGCGCGGATGGATCCTGCCGCGATCTGGAGCGCGCTGAGTCCGGCCGCGCAGTGCCGGTTGTCGGCGAGGCCGGGCACCTGGTGCATCCCGGCCCGGACGGCGACGTGCCTGGCGATGACGCCGCCGCCCTGCAGGGACTCGGCGAGGACGAGGTCGTCGATGTCGTCCACGGGCACGCCGGAGCGCTCGACGGCGGCGACGATCGCGGTCTCGGCCAGGGCGAACGCGTCCACGTCTACGAGGGAGCCCTTGTGGGCCTTGCCTATCGGGGTGCGCGCGGCGGCGACGATGACGGCTTCGGGCATCGGTCGGCCTCCTTACTTGGGCGCGAAGCGCTGGCCGCCGTCGAGGCGGATGGTCTGGCCGTTGAGCATCGGGTTGCGCACGATGGACTCGGCGAGCCAGGCGTACTCGACGGGCAGCCCGGCGCGGCGCGGGAAGGCGGCGTCCTTGGTGAGGACGTCGATGATCTCCTGCGGGGCGCCTTCGAGCAGGCCGGTCGCGAAGAGGCTGGGGGCGATCGCCATGACGCGGATGCCGAGGCTGCCGAGGTCGCGGGCCATGGTGAGGCTCATTCCGGCGATGCCGGCCTTGGCGGCGGTGTAGGAGACCTGGCCGATCTGGCCTTCGAACGCGGCGATGGACGCGGTGTTGATGATGACGCCGCGCTCGCCGGTGTCCTCGGGCTCGTTCTTGCTCATGTGCCAGGCCTGGAGCCGGTTGAGGTTGAACGTGCCGATGAGGTTCAGCTCGACGATCTTGCGGAACTCGGCGAGGGGCAGCGGGCCGTTCTTGCCGATGGTCCGCTTGCTGACGCCGCCGCCCGCCGTGTTGACGGCGATGTGCAGGCCGCCGTGGGCCTGCACGGCCTCCTCGATGGCGGCCTCGGTACCGGTCTCGTCGGTGACGTCGCAGGGGTGGAAGGTCGCGCCGATCTCCTTGGCGGCGTCCTCGCCCCGGCCGTTCGGCAGGTCGAGGATCGCGATCTTCGCGCCCGCCCGGGCGAGCAGTTCGGCTGTCGCGCGGCCCATGCCCGATCCGCCGCCGACGACCATTGCCACCTTGTTCGCTGCGTCCACACGAGCCTCCGGGGGTGGGAGAATTATATAAAAGATAATAAATCATGGCTGATCGGCGGGGTTCAAGGGGGTGCCCAGCAGCTCCAGCGCGCTCCGGCGCAGCGCGGCCTTGTCCACCTTGCCCGCGGCGGTCAAGGGCAGCGCGTCCACGTGCCAGACCGTCCGCGGCACCTTGAACGCGGCGAGCCGGGCCGCGCAGCGCGCCACGATCCTCTCCGCCGGCCCGCCGCCGACGACGAACGCCGCGGGCACCTCGCCGAGCCGTGCGTGCGGGATCCCGACGACGGCCGCGGCCCGCGCCCCCGCCGCGACGGTCAGCACGTGCTCGACCTCGGCCGGGTAGACGTTGAGGCCGCCCACGATGACGACGTCCTTCAGCCGGTCCACGATCCGGAGCCGGCCCGCGCCGTCGAGTTCGGCGACATCGCCGGTGCGCAGCCACCCGTCGGTGAACGCCCCGGCGGTGGCGGCCGGGTCGTCGAGGTAGCCCGCCATGACGCCGGGGCCGCGCACGAGCAGCTCGCCGGGCCCGTCCGGGGCGTCGATCCGCAGCTCGGTGCCCGGGATGGGCAGGCCCGACGTCTCGGCGACGACGCCCACCGGATCGTCGGGGCGGGTGATGGTGCAGACGCCGCCCGCCTCGGTCAGCCCGTAGGCGGTGAAGACGTGCCGGATCCCGAGCCGCTCGCGCAGCGCGCCGACGAGGTCGCGCGGGACGACCGCCGCGCCCGTCACCGCGGCGCGGACGGCGCCGCGCGGCATCTCCGGCTCGGCGAGCAGCGCCCGGAACAGCGCGGGCGGACCCTGGAGGAACGTGACGCCGCGCGCGCCGACGGTCCGGGCGAGCGCGGCGGGATCGAGCGACGGCACGGGGATGAGCGCCGCCCCCGCGACGGCACAG
This sequence comes from Actinocorallia aurea, assembly GCF_054783995.1. Taxonomy (NCBI): domain Bacteria; kingdom Bacillati; phylum Actinomycetota; class Actinomycetes; order Streptosporangiales; family Thermomonosporaceae; genus Actinocorallia; species Actinocorallia aurea. The sequence continues at coordinate 78,670 of NZ_BAAGPQ010000034.1, read as the reverse complement.
GCGAGGATCCCGGTCTTGTGCCCGCCGATGTGCGCGAAGGGCGCGACGACCGGGTAGACGTCCCCGGCGCGCAGCCCGGTGATCTCGATCCAGCTGCGCGTCGTCTCCACGAGGCCGCCGTGCCGCAGCAGCGCCCCCTTCGGCCGCCCTGTCGTGCCGGAGGTGTACTGCACGTGGCTGACGGTCTCGGGGCGCACCGCCTCCATCCGCCGCAAGGCCTCCGCCTCGTCGGCGGCCCCGCCTTCCAGTTCTTCTGGGGCGACGACAATGCGCGCGCCCGCCTCCGCGGCGAGTTCGGCGAGCGGCCTTCCCGCGCCGTCTCCCCCGGCGATGACGACGCGGCACCCGGACCGCGCAATGAGGTCGGCCGCTTCCGAGGCCGTGTACCGGGTGTTGAGGGGGACCAGCCTTGCGCCCGCGCACAGCACCCCGTAGGAAGCGACGATCCACGGCAGGCCGTTGGGCAGCCAGATGCCGACGCTCTCCCCTGGCCGCACCCCGAGCCCGACGAGTCCGGCGGCGGCGTCCACGGCGGCGTCGAGGAGCTCGGGATAGGTGAGGCGGGGGTCGCGGACCGCCGGACGGGTGGGGTGGTCCCGGGCGGTCCGCTCCAGGACGCCGGGGAGGGTGTCGGGATGCGCGCGCGTTCCTGTCACAGCTCGCACCCTAACCCTGGACCGGAAGGGCACTCTTGATACATTCTTTTTAATATTTTATTGACTAGGGAGACCCCATGCGCGTCCTCAACGGCGTCGAGGAGATCAAGGCCGCCATCGGCGAGCACCTCGGCTACAGCTCCTACCGGACCGTCACGCAGGCCGACATCGACACCTTCGCCGCCCTCACCGGCGACGACCAGTGGATCCACGTCGACCCCGAACGGGCCGCGCAGGGCCCGTTCGGCGGCACCATCGCGCACGGCCTGCTGACGCTCTCGCTCGGCCCCCGCCTGGTGCGGGAGATCTACCGCATCGAGGGCATGAGGATGGGCGTCAACTACGGCTACGACCGCATCCGGTTCCCCTCGCCCGTCCCCGTCGACGCCAAGGTCCGGGTCGGCGCCGAGATCGAGGACGTCCAGGACGTCCCGGGCGGCCTCCAGGTCAGGCTGCGGTTCACCTGGGAGGTCGAGGGCGCCGCGAAGCCCGCGTGCGTCGCCGCCATGCTCCTGCGCTACTCCGCCTGAGCGGGAGGCCGCCATGCGTGAAGCCGTCATCTGCGAACCCGTCCGGACTCCCGTCGGACGCTACGGGGGCGCGCTGCGCGACGTCCCGCCGGCCGAACTGGCGGCGACCGCGATCCGCGGCCTGCTCGCCCGCACCGGCCTGGACTCGGCCGACATCGACGAGGTGCTCCTCGGCCAGTGCTACCCCACCTCCGACGCCCCCGCCATCGGCCGCGTCGCCGCCCTGGACGCGGGCCTGGACGTCACCGTCACCGGCCTGCAGATCGACCGCCGTTGCGGCTCAGGCCTCCAGGCGATCCTCAACGCCGCCATGCAGATCCAGACCGGGGTCAGCGAACTCATCGTCGCGGGCGGCGCGGAGAGCATGAGCTCCGCCGCCTTCTACACCACCGGGATGCGCTGGGGCGTCAAGGACCCCTCGGTGCCCCTGCACGACGCCTTGGCGCGCGGCAGGACCACGGCGGGCGGCAAGGACCACCCCGTCCCCGGCGGCATGCTGGAGACCGCCGAGAACCTCCGCGCCGAATACGGGATCACCCGGGAGGAGCAGGACGCCCTCTCTCTGGCCTCGCACCAGCGCGCGGTCGCCGCGCAGGACGCCGGGCTCTTCGCCGAAGAGATCGTCCCGGTCGTGCTGAAGACCCGCAAGGGCGCGCAGACCGTCGACACCGACGAGCACCCCCGGCGGGAAATCTCCGCCGAGGCGCTGGCCCGGCTGAAGCCCGTCCTGCTGAGGTCCGACCCCGACGCTACCGTCACCGCGGGCAACGCCAGCGGCCAGAACGACGGCGCTGCGGTGTGCGTCGTGACGCACCGGGAGAACGCCGAACGGCTCGGTCTGCGGCCCCTCGCCCGGCTCGCCTCGTGGGCCGTCGCCGGGGTTCCGCCCCGCACGATGGGCCTCGGCCCCGTCCCCGCGACCGCCCTCGCGCTGGAGCGGGCCGGGCTGAAGCTCGCCGACATCGACCTGATCGAACTGAACGAGGCGTTCGCCGCCCAGGTCCTCGCCTGCGGACGCGCCTGGGGCTTCGGCGCCGCCGACTGGAACCGCACCAACGTCCACGGCTCGGGTATCTCGCTCGGCCACCCCGTCGGCGCGACCGGTGGCCGCATCCTCGCGACCCTGCTGCGCGCACTCGACCGGCGCGAGGCCCGCTATGGGCTCGAAACGCTCTGCGTCGGCGGCGGCCAGGGCATCGCCGCGGTCTTCGAACGCCTCCCCGCCTGACCCCTGACCTGACCCTGCCCGTGTTCCCCCGGATCTGAGGAAGAGGTAACCGGATGAGCCTCCTGGAAGGCCGCTCCGCGGTCGTCACCGGCGCCGCCCAGGGCATCGGCCTCGCCATCGCCCGTGTCTTCGCGGCCGAAGGCGCCCGCCTCGTCATCGCCGACATCGACGGCGACGCCGCCGCCGAGGCCGCCGCCGGACTCGCCGCCGACGGGGCCGAGGCCGTCGCCGTCCGCTGCGACGTGACCGAGGAGGCCGACGTCGAGGCGATGGTCAGAGCCTGCGCCGACGCCTACGGCCGCATCGACGTGCTGGTGAACAACGCGGGCATCACCCGCGACGCGACCCTGCGCAAGATGACCGAGGACCAGTTCCGCCAGGTCATGGACGTCCACCTGTACGGCACCTGGCTCGGCATGAAGCACGCCTCCCTGCGCATGCGCGAACAGGGCGCGGGCTCGATCGTCAACATCTCGTCGATCTCCGGGAAGGTGGGCCTGCCCGGGCAGACGAACTACAGCGCCGCCAAGGCCGGCATCGTCGGCATGACCAAGGCCGCCGCGAAGGAACTCGCCCACCTGGGCGTCCGCGTCAACGCGATCCAGCCCGGCCTCGTGCGGACCGCGATGACCGAGGCGCTGCGCCCCGACCTCTGGGCGGAGAAGCTCGCCGGGGTGCCCATGGGGCGGGCCGCGGAGCCCGAGGAGGTCGGGAAGGTCGCCCTGTTCCTGGCGGGCGACCTGTCCAGCTACATGACGGGGACCGTGCTGGAGGTCACCGGGGGGCGGCACATGTGAGTCAGCCGGAGGTGATGGCGCGCTCGGCGATCCGCCAGCCCTGGCCGGTCCGCACGAACGAGTCCCGGTAGGCGCCCATGGAGAACAGGCGCGGCGCCTCCGAGGCCGTCTCGACGAAGAACTGCCAGTAGGAGTCGGCCACCGCGCGGTCGCCGTCGAGGGCGACCGCGACGGTGCTGACGAGGTGGCGGCTGGCACTGCCCGGGCCGGTCTGGCCCTCGGCGCGGCGGGCCTCCCCCGCGGCGCGGATGGCGGCGCGGCCGTTCTTCTCCGGGAAGCCCGGCATCGCCCAGCGGGCGTCCTCGGTGAACAGGGCCGCGTAGTCGTCGAGGTCGCCGGTGTCGGCGTACTGGGCGGCCCTCGCGACGACGTTCCTGATCTCCAGTTCGTCGCCGACGTCCCGGCTGTCGAGCATGGACCCACTCCCTTGTAGCAAATATATTTTGTATATAAGTTAGCACCCAGAGGACAGGCCGCCCCAGGGCGGTACGAGGAGGTTGCTGCATGTCCGAGCAGGACGCCCCGCGCTACGCGGACCGGCTTTTCCCCGCCCCCGTCGACCTCGGGATCGCCCGGCCCGACCGGGCCGTCGCGTCCGTCAGGTCCGGGACCGACACCGAGCACGGCGAGCACGTCAACGAACTCTGGTACCAGGGCAGCGGGAAGATCGGTGAGAAGCCCGTCGAGTCGATCGTCATCTACCCGCCGACGGGCGGCGTGGTCGGGCAGGGCGACCCGTTCGAGCCGGTGAAGATCGGCGTGCTGATCGACATGGACCTCGGGCAGCTGACGGCCGACCTCATGGACCCGATCATCCTGGCCGTCGAGGACGCCCTGAACGAGGGCGTCTACGACCGGCCGGTCGAGATCCTCACCGTCGACGCGCGGGGGCTGCCCCGGGAGAACTACCTGAAGGTCCGCAAGGGCTACCAGGCGCTCGTGGACGCCGGCTGCGTCGTCGTCATCGGGCCGTTCATCTCCGACAACTCCGTCAACCTGTGCAAGACCGTCAACGAGACCGGCGTCGCGGCGCTCGGCTGGACGGGCACGACGCGGTTCGCGGGCGAGTACTGCTTCACCGTCGCCAACGGGGACATCCCGACCGAGGGCGTCATGGCCGCGGACTGGTGCTTCCGGAACGGCTACAGCAAGGTCGGCTTCTTCTGGGAGCAGGGCTCGTCGGGCGACCTGTACTCCGACTACTTCCGCGACGCGGCCCGCCGCTACGACCTGGAGATCATCAAAGAGGTCTGCCTGGGCCCGAACCCCAAGAACTTCGAAAAGCACCTCGCGACCATGCGGGAGCAGGGCGCCGAAGCCATCGTCTACATGGGCTACGGCTACTCGACCTTCCACTTCGCACGGGGCTTCAAGGCCCTCGACTGGGACCCGCCGCGCTTCATGGGCACCGCGTTCATGTTCTACTCCAACTCCAACGCCTGGGCCGAGGGCCTGGAGGGCTGGCACGGCGTCGACCAGCTCGGCGAGGACGGCGCGAACCCCAACTACGAGGCCATGCTGGAACGCTTCGAGGCCCGTTTCGGACGCGTCAGCCGCAACGTCGTCGTCGCGCTCTCCTACGACACCGCGCGGGCCGCGCTGCACGGGATCGCAGGCGCCCGCATCGCCATTCCGGAGGAGGTGAAGATCGGCCTGGAGAAGATCAAGTGGATGCCCTGCACCAACGGCGGACCCGGCTGCTACCTCACCTTCGCCGAATACGACCACCGCGGCTACAAGGGCGACTTCCTCACCATCCGCGAACTGCGCGGCGGCGAACTCCACTTCCGCGGCTACCACCGGCCGCAATGGCCGTCCAACACCCGCTCGCCCCTGCTCAAGCAGGCGTGATGGCGTTCGGCGACGAGCAGGAGGAACTGCGCGGCGTCGTCCGCGCGTTCCTCGCCGAGCACTCCCCCGAGGCCGAGGTGCGCCGCTGGGCGGACACCGCGCCCGGCCACGACCTCGCGGTGTGGACGCGGATGGCCGACCAGCTCGGCCTCCAGGGGCTCGCCGTGCCCGAGGAGTTCGGCGGCTCGGCCGCGGGGCCGGTCGAGACCGGGATCGTCCTTGAGGAGATGGGCCGGGCACTGTACGGCGGGCCGTACCTGTCGGCGGTCCTCGCGGTGCGCGCGCTGCTCGCCGCGGGCGACCCGGCGGCGTCGGCGGAGCACCTGCCGGGCATCGCCTCGGGGCGGACCGTCGCGGCGGTCGCGTTCGGGGAGTCCGAGCGGCACGGGGCGTCCCCGGGCGTCACCGCCGCCGACGGGCCGGACGGGCCGGTGCTGCACGGCCTGAAGGACCTCGTGCCGGACGGGGCGCGGGCCGACCTCGTCCTGGTCACCGCGCAGGGCGCGGACGGGCCCGGGCTCTACGCGGTGCGGGAGTTCACCGCGGTCCCGCTGCGGACGCTGGACGCGACCCGGCCGCTCGCCCGGCTGGAGTTCGACGGGGCCGCGGCCCGCCGCGTCGGCGGGAACGCGGGCCCGATCATCGCCGACGTGCTGGACCACGCGTGCGCGGCGCTCGCCGCCGAAGCCGTCGGCGGCGCGGCGTTCCTGCTCGCCAGGACCGTCGCGCACGTGCGGGACCGGGTGCAGTTCGGCGAGCCGATCGGCGCGTTCCAGGCGGTGCAGCACGCGTGCGCGCGGATGTACGTCGAGGTCGAGTCGGCCCGCGCCGCGGCGCACCACGCGCTCCTGGCCTCCGGCACCCCCGAAGGCCCTCTCGCCGCTTCCCTCGCCAAGGCCTACTGCGCCGACGCGTACGTCAGGGTCGCCACGGAGGCGATCCAGCTGCACGGCGGCATAGGCGTGACCTGGGAGCATCCCGCCCACCTCTACTTCCGCAGGGCCCAGGGCGTCCAGGCGCTCTTCGGCTCGTCCGACCGGCACCGCGACGACCTCGTGGACCGCCTCACCGCCTCCGGGAGGGCATCATGAGCGACCTGCTCGGCGTCACCGACGAAGGGGCGGTCCGGCTGCTGACGTTCCGGCGGCCCGACGTCCGCAACGCGTTCAACGAGGAGCTGTACCGGGCCACGGCCGCGGCCCTGGACGCGGCGGCGGCCGACCCGTCCGTCAGCGTCGCCGTCCTGACGGGCGAGGGCACCGTGTTCAGCGCCGGCACCGACCTGAACGAGATGGCCGAGATCGCCCGCAGGCACGCGGCGGGCGAGGAGGTCGGCGACGTCGGCAAGGGCTTCCCGATCCTCATGGACGCCGTCACGGCCTTCCCCAAGCCGCTGCTGGCCGCCGTCAACGGCAGCGGGGTCGGGCTGGGCCTGACGATCCTGCCGCACTGCGACCTCGTCGTCATCGCCGAGGAGGCCAAGCTGCGCGCGCCGTTCACCACCATGGGCGTCGCGCCGGAGGCGGCCAGCAGCTACCTGCTGCCGCTGCGGCTCGGCGCCCAGCGCGCGAACCTCGTCCTGCTGTCCGGCCACGCCCTGACCGCGGCCGAGGCCGTGGCGCACGGCCTGGCTCTGAAGGCCGTCTCGCGCGAAGAGGTCCTGCCGGAGACGCTCGTGCTGGCCCGTGAGCTGGCCGAGAAGCCGCTGGCGTCGCTGATCGCCACCAAGCGCGTCATCACCGAGTCCCACCGCGCCGCGATCCTCGCCGCCCGGGCCCGCGAGGACGCCGCCTTCGCCGAACTGCTGGGCCGCTGAGCGTTCGGCCCGAAGAACACGACGGCGCGGGCCCTCCAGGGGATCCCGCGCCGTCACCGTGCAGGGCCGGCAGGAGTCGAACCTGCATTCCGCCGAGGTTGGACCCCCGGACGCCGATCCATTTGGCTCAGCCCTTCGACACTTCTTCTGATGCCCCGGCCCTCGGAGATGTTCACGCGCCCGAACGTCCTCCCTCGGCCAAGATCCCCCCGAGACCCGGCAAAGCGGGCGCTCAGAAGGGCTTGGTGATCGGGCCGCTCGTCGCCCAGCCGCGGACAGCTCATCCAGCGGGTCTCCAGCAGCACGTCGAGATGTCCGTCGCCCTGCCCGTAGGCCTCCCGGGTCGCGGCTATCGCCTCGGACGCGCCGACGGACCTGTAGTAGGCGCGCTGCCCGATGAGGATCATCCGGGCCGGGTTGCGCGCGGGATCCCCGACCTCGTACTCGGGCCTGCTGACGGTCACGTCGAAGCTCGTCTGCGCGCCGGACTCGACCTCCAGCCGCCCCTCGGACTCCATCTGGTCCAGGCCCTCGGTCCGGCCGCCGCTCACCTCGACCGACGCGGTGCCCGCCGCGTCCACCGCCCGCGTGACGAACGCGGCGAAACCCTTCGCGTCCTCGGGTTCCGTCCCTGCCGAGGCCGTCGGCCGCCCGGACGCGGAAGTGCGGGCCGGTTCGTCCTGGGACCGGATGACCGCGAAGCCGACGCCGCCCGCGACCACCACGCCGACGACCGCCGCGGCGACCGTGGGCAGCCAGCGGGGCGCGCGCCGCCCGCGCGGCTCGGTGAGGGTCAGCGCCGTCCAGCGCGCGGTACGGGCCTCGTCGGCCGGCGTGGAGGCCGCCGCCTCCCGACCGAGCACCAGGGTCTCCTCGTCGGGCGCGGACGTCTCCAGCAGGCCCGCCAGGATCTCCCGCGCCGTCGGCCTGGCCGCCGGGTCCTTGGCCGTGCAGCGGACGAGGAGACGGCGCAGCGCACCGCCGATCCTGCCGAGATCCGGCTCGCCCGTGACGACCCGGTGCATCACCAGCGGCAGCGAGTCCTGACCGAACGGGGGCCTGCCCGTGGCGGCGTAGGCGATCGTGGCAGCCCACGCGAAGACGTCGGCCGCCGCGGTGACCGCGCGGGTCGCGAACTGCTCGGGCGCCATGTAGGCGGGCGTCCCGATGATCGACGCGGTCACCGAGACCGTCGCGTCGGCGCTGCGCGCGATCCCGAAGTCGATGACGCGCGGGCCACCGGGCCCGAGCAGGACGTTGCCGGGCTTGAAGTCCCGGTGCACGACCCCCGCGTCGTGGATCGCGGCCAGGGCCGTCGCCGTCCCGACGGCCAGCCGGTACAGATCGGACCCGCCCAGCGGCCCGCCGCCCTCGACCGCCTGCCGCAGCGACGGCCCCTCGATGAACTCCGAGACGACGAAATCGTCCCCCGCCTCAAGGATCCGGGCCGTGCAGAACGGCGCCACCCTCCGCGCCGCCGCCACCTCACGCCGGAAATCGCCCGCGGCGCCCCCGTGCAGCACCTTCACGGCGACCTTCTCCCCGTCCGCCCCCTCCCCCAGGTAGACGACCCCTTGCCCACCCTCTCCCAACCTCCCCAGCAGCCGGTACCCGCCGACCTCCTCCGGATCCCGAGCCCCGAGCACCCCGGCCTCCCCCTACCGCCGCACACCAACAGAACGGGACATTCTCCCCCGTCCCGTCCCGTCCCGTCCCGTCCGGCGATCACCCGAACGGGCGGGCGGGCTCAGCGGGGGTCGACGGCGGCGCGGGCGGCTTCGATCTCGGGGACGTGATCGGCGGCCCAGGCGGCCAGGGCGAGGGCTGGGGGAATGAGGCTGCGGCCGGTGGGGGTGAACCCACCAGGCTGCCGGTGCCTCGCCTCGTCCGAAAGGCCCTTCATGGAGCTCGCCTACTGGATCGCAGCCGCCCTGCTCGCCGCGTTCTACGCCTACGCGTCCTCATCCAGCTCGGCGGCATCGGCGTCCACCTCTCCCGCGGCGAGGCCCGCCTCATCGGCCTCACCATCGTCCTCCTCGGCTGGGCCGCCGCGACCGTCCGGCTCGCCACGACCTGGCTCTGACCGACCGACCGCGGTGGTGTGAAAGCGTTACCGATAACTCCGGCATCCGCCCCCGCATCAGGCTATTTTGCGGGGACAGAACAGGCGTGCTGACGGGGGTTCCCATGAAGTGGTTGAAGGCTCTCGGCATCGTCGCCTTCTGGTGGCTCGTCATCGGCACGGCCGCGGCGCTCACCGTGAACATCCTCTTCGGCCTCGTCAGCGACGACGACACCCCGCCGGCCCTCATCGCCGCCGCGTTCCTCGTCTTCCTGGTGCTCGGCGTCGTGCAGGCCGTCCGCAACGTGCGCTCCGGCGGGGCGCGGGGCCGCATCCTCCCCGCCTCCCAGCCCCGCGCCTGATCCGCACCGGCGAAGGGCGTCCTTCGCCGGTGCGGAAAACAGGTTCTCGTTCGTCGTCGGCGGTTGCGATACTGCCACCGTGAACGCGGACGCCGAGATCACGTTCCGTCGGGTGGCCGAGGCCGACTTCGCGCTGCTCGGGCGGTGGCTGGCCGAGCCGCATGTGGCGCGGTGGTGGAACCACGACACGTCGCCGGAGGCCGTCGCACGCGACTTCGGGCCCGCGGTGCGGGGCGCGGAGCCGTCCGAGGATTTCCTGGCGCTCGTCGGCGGGCGGCCGTTCGGCCTCGTCCAGCGGTGCCGCGTCGCGGACTACCCCGAGGACCTCGCGCCCCTCGCCACGCTGACCGACGTGCCCGCCGGCGCCGCCATGCTCGACTACCTCATCGGTTCGGCCACCGACACCGGACGTGGCCTCGGCCCCGCCATGCTGCGGGCCGCCACCCGACGCGTGTGGCACGACCTCCCCGACGTCCCGTGCGTCATCACCGCCGTCGTCGCGGGGAACCGGCCGTCGTGGCGCTGCCTGGAGAAGGCGGGCTACCGGCGCGTCGCCGAAGGCGACCTGGAGCCCGACAACCCGATCGACCCGCCCCTGCACTACGTCTACCGGATCGACAGGTCCCGTTGACCGACCGCGTCCCCGTCCCACCGGGGGCCGCCGAGAGCCCCTGTCCGCACGGCTACCGGTCTTCCAGGAGGCGCTTCAGGACCTTGCCCGTCTCGTTGTAAGGCAGCGCGTCGAGGAACTCGACCTGAGCGGGGACCTTGAAGGCGGCCAGCCCTTCGGCGACCCAGGCGCGGACCTCGTCGGACGTCAGGGAGGCGCCCTCTTCGGTGACGACGAAGGCCTTTACCTCCTGGCCGAGGGCTTCGTGCGGAACGCCGACGACCGCCGCGTCGGCGATCGAAGGGTGCTCGACGAGGCGGTACTCGATCTCGATCGGGTAGACGTTCTCGCCGCCGCGCAGGATCAGGTCCCGCATCCGGCTCTCCAGGTAGAGGACGCCGTCGACGATGCGGCCGTAGTCGCCGGAGCGGTACCAGCGGTCGGGGGTGAGGGCCTTGGCGGTCGCCTCGGGGTCGTTCCAGTAGCCGAGGAACACCGAGGCGCTGCGCACGTGGATCTCGCCGACCTCGCCCTCGGGCAGCACGTTGCCGGACTCGTCGCGCACCTGCACCTCGACGGTGGGGGCGGCGGCGCCGACGGAGGCCGGGTGCCCGTCCATCTCGACGCCGTTGAGGAACGTGCCGGAGCCCGTCGTCTCGGTCATGCCGTAGCCGTTGGTGATCTGGAGGCCGGGCATCTTGCGGGCGAACAGGCGCAGGAGTTCGGGCGCGAAGGTGGCGCCGCCGCTGCCGATGACGGTGACCTGGTCGGTCCGGTACTTCGCGAAGTCGGGGTGGTTCAGCATCCGCCAGAAGTGGGTGGGCACGCCCGTCCACTGGGTGAGGCGGTACCTGTCGGTGATCTCCAGCGCCCGCTCAGCGTCCCATTTGCCGCGTTCGAGAATGATGAGCCGCAGCCCGTACAGGGACGCGTTCGCGAGCGCCACGCACGCGCCGGACACGTGGAACAGCGGGTTCGCGAGGATCGACGTGCGCTGGAGGTCCGGCGGCACCTGGCGCAGACCGGTGCCGGTGAGCGCGGCGACGGCCCCGCCGATGCCGCCGAACATGCCGAAGTGCACGACGTTGCGGTGCGAGAGGGTGACGCCCTTCGGCCGGTTCGTCGTGCCGCTGGTGAACATGATGAGGGCCGGGTCGTCCTCGGCGATGGGGGTCGCGGTGAGCGCGCGGGACGGCTCGCCGAGCGCGACGGCGGCGGCGTGCAGGTCGTCGAGGGAGTCGGCGGTGAGCGCGCCGGAGGAGACCGTTTCGGACGCGCGCAGCCGCTCCAGCGGGCGGCCTAGGCCGAAGGCGGCCTTCGGCTCGGTCAGGCGGAGGCCGTGGTCGAGTTCGGCGGGCGCCCACCAGCCGTTCAGGCCGACGGCGACCGCGCCGAGCGACAGGGTCCCCCACAGCAGCAGCAGGTGTTCGCGGCAGTTCGCGGCGGCGACGGCGACGCGATCGCCGGGCCCGATCCCGTACCGGGAGGCGAGGACCTCGGCGTAGGCGCGCGCGAGGCGCTCGGTCTGCGCGAACGTCAGCGACTCGGGCTCGGGGCCGTCCAGGACGAGGTAGGTCTTGTCGGGTTCGCGGGCGACGGCGGCCTCGAGCATCTCCGGGATGCTGCGCGGCCGCTGCACGAACACCTCGGCGGGCGCGCCCAGCACGTCCTCGATCCGGCGTTCGAACGGGCCGCCCGGACCGCAGAGCAGATCCCGCATGCCCTGGTCGAGACGGCGGTCGCCGCGCCACCGGAGGGTGACGGGCGCGGACTGGGTTTCGGTCACGGTTTCCTCCAGGGGGGTGGGCGGAGGGTGGACGAGCAGGGGTGGGCGGAGGGTGGACAAAGCAGGGCGGACGAGCGGGGAGTCGGCAGGCGTGGAGGGGGTCAGGCGAGGCCGAGGACGCGGCGGGCGTTGCCGTGCAGGAACTTCGGCCACACCTCGTCCTTGAAGGGCACGCCGGGCAGTTCGCGCGCGATGCGCTCCAGGCTCAGCCCCATCGGGTAGTAGCCGCCGTAGATGATCTTGTCGGCGCCGCGCGAGTTGGCGTAGTCGACGATGTCGCGCGGGTAGTACTTCGGCGCGAAGGCGCTGGTGGAGTAGTACAGGTTGGGCCAGCGCAGCATGAGCTTGACGGCGAGGTCGGTCCAGGGCTCGCAGCCGTGCCGGGTGACGAGGACGAGTTCGGGGAAGTCGTACATGACCTCGTCGAGGTACTCGACCTTCTGCGGTTCGAACGGGACGCGCGGGCCGGGGATGCCCGCGCAGACGAAGATCGGCAGTCCGAGTTCCACGCATTTGGCGTAGACCGGGTACATCTTCTTGTCGTTGATCGCGACCTGCGGGCTGAGCCCGGCCGGGAACACGTCGACGGCCTTGATGCCGAGGTCGCGGTGCGCGGCGGTGATCTCGCGGAGCGCGTCGACGCCCTTGTTGGGGTCGATCGAGAGCGAGCCGGCGAACCTGTCGGGGAACTCCTGGACGGCCCGCCTGCCGTCCTCGCCCTTCACCCCGACGAGTCCGACCGCGATGCCGTGCGCGTCCATCTGGGCGAGGGTGACGGCGACGGGGTCGGGCAGGACCGCTTCCGGTTCGGGCTCTCCGGGCGCGTCCTTGAAGAGGTAGCCGGCGGGCATCTTGAGCGCGCTCGACTCGGCGTCCTTCGTCTTGTCGGTGATGAACGCGTAGGTCGCCTTCGGGTCCCGCATGGGGAACCCGATCATCGTGTCGATGATGGGCTGTCCGTCGAGCACGCTCATGGGTCAGGCCTCCTTGCGGGACCGCTCGGCGACCGTCCCGGTGAGGTCGCGGAAGGGGGTGTCCTTGTCGGGCTGCCTGCGCCGGGGCAGGCCGAGGATGCGCTCGGCGATCGCGTTGAGCTGGATGTTGTCGGTGCCGCCGCCGATCCGCAGGCCCTGCGCGCTGAGCAGCTGCTGCTGCCAGGCGCCGCCGTCGGGCGCGTCGGCGCCGGCGAGGAGCGCGGCCTCGCCCTCGATCGCGAGCCCTGCCGCGGCGGCCTCGTGGGCGCGTCGCGCGACGAGCAGCTTCATGATCGAGCCTTCGGGACCGGGTGGGACCCCGCGCGCTATGGCGGCGCGCATCTTCAGGCCGAGGAAGCGCAGGATCTCGTCGAGGGTGAACACCTCGGCGATGCGCTGCCGGACGAGCGGGTCACCGTCCCTGCCGCGTGCCCGGGCGAGGTCGAGGAGGGCGCGCGCCTTCTCGCCGCCGCCTCCGCCGATCATCGCGCGCTCGGCGGCGAGCGTCGTGTGCACGACCTTCCAGCCGCCGTTCACCTCGCCGACGACCTGGTCGGCGGGGATGCGGACGGCGTCGAGGAACACCTCGTTGAAGTGGAACGAGCCGTTCATCTGGCGCAGCGGCCTGACCTCGATGCCGGGCGAGCGCATGTCGACGAGGAAGTAGGTGATGCCCTGGTGCTTGGGCACGTCGGCGTCGGTGCGGGCGAGCAGGATCGCCCAGTCGGCCACCTGCGCGCTTGACGTCCACACCTTCTGGCCGGTGACGACCCACTCCCCCGCGGCCTCGTCCAGGACGGCGCGGGTGCGCAGGGCGGCGAGGTCGGAGCCCGCTTCGGGCTCGCTGTACAGCTGGCACCAGACGCGCTCGCCGCGCAGCAGCGGGCTCAGGTGGGCGTCGCACTGGGCGGCGGTGCCGTGCCGCATGAGGGTCGGGCCGACCATCTTCAGCCCGATCATCAGCGGGCCGACCGAGACGTCCGCGAGGTCCGACTCCTCGGCGAAGACCGCCTCCTGTCCCGGGGACCCGCCGCGGCCTCCGAACGCGGCGGGCCACGAGATCCCGGCCCAGCCGCCCGCGTGCAGCCTGGCCTGCCAGGCCTTGGCGGCCAGGACGCTGGCGCGTTCGGCCGCCTCGTACTCCTCGGCGGTGTCGGCGTGCTCGAAGTGCAGGCGGTGCTTGACGGTCCCGGCGTGCTCGGGCGCGTGGGCGGCGAGCCAGGCGCGTGCCTCGGCGCGGAAGGCGGCGAGTTCCGGGGTGTCGGAGGCGTCCATCAGCGCAGGCCGGGGGCGCGGGTGTGGAAGAGGTCGGTGGCGATCCGGTCGCCCAGGCGGGTGGCGTCCCACTTCTTCTTGTTCGCGGAGATGGTGGCGGATTCGCGCCAGCCCTCCATGAGGTGGATCTTGTCGTGGATCGCCCGGATCACCTGGCCGCTGACGTGCTGGGCCTGATCGCTGGCGAGCCACGCCACCAGCGGGGAGGACCCGGCCGGGTCCATGGGGTGGTACTCGTCCTCGGCCAGGTCGTCGGGCTCGAACGCCTTCAGGTCCTTGCCCATCGTGGCCGTCAGCCGGGTCATGCCGCCGGGGCCGACCGCGTTGACCGTCACGCCGAACTTGGCGAGCTCCAGGCTCGTGGTGAGGGTGAGGCCGACGATCGCGGCCTTGGCCGTCGCGTAGTTCGACTGGCCGAAGTTGCCGGCCAGGCCCGCGCCGGACGTGGTGTTGATGATCCGGCCCGTGAAGGACTCCCCCGCCGCGGAGCGGGCGCGCCACTGCTTGGCCGCGAGGTGCGTCATCAGCCAGGTGCCGCGGACGTGGACGCGCATGACGGCGTCGAAGTCGTCGACCGACATGTTCCAGATGACCTTGTCGCGGGCGATGCCCGCGTTGTTCACCAGGATGTCCAGGCGGCCGAACTCCGCGACGGTCCGCTCGACCAGCGCGGTGGCCTGGGCCTCGTCGGCGATGTCGGCGAAGTCGGCCATGGCGGTGCCGCCGCGCTTGGTGATGAGCTCGACCACGTCGTCGGCGTCGTGTCCCGCGCCCTCGCCGCGCACGCTGGTGCCGAGGTCGGCGACGACGACCGTGGCGCCGTGCTTGGCCAGCTCCAGCGCGTGGCCGCGGCCGATGCCGTGGGCGGCGCCGGTCACCACGGCGATCTTGTTCTCCAGCAAGCGGGACACGGTCTGCCTCCAGGCGTCAGCGGGGCGGGGGCCGACGCGCGGCCCCTCGACGGTGCAGAATGTATATGTTATTGAAGATACTGATCGCTGTCTGCCCCCTCGCTCCACCCTTTTGCGGAGGCCCCGGTGCCGGAACCCATCCCGACCCCCGACGGATTCACCGACCCGCGGGCCGACCTGCGCTGGGGCACGACGAGCGCGCTGCTCGCCGACGCCGCCGCGAGGCTCGGCGCGGCCGAGGCGATCGTCGACGGCGGCGTCCGGCTCACCTTCGCCGGCCTCGACGCCGCGGTCACCGAGGCCGCCCGCGGCTTCCTCGCCGCCGGGCTCGCCAAGGGGGACCGCGTCGCGATCTGGGCGCCGAACACCGCCCGCTGGATCGTCGCCGCGCTCGGCCTCCAGCGCGCGGGCGGCGTGCTCGTGCCGCTGAACACCCGCTTCCAGGGCGCGGAGGCGGCCTTCATCCTGCGCAAGAGCCGGGCCCGCATCCTGTGCGTCGTCGGGGAGTTCCTCGGGCGCGACTACCCCGCGTCCCTCGCGGGCGCGGCGGGCGGGCCGGAAGGAGGCCTCCCCTACGGCGGCCTGCCCGACCTGGAGAAGACGGTCCTGCTCGATGACTCCGCGGCCCGCTCCCCCCTGACGACCTGGGCGGACTTCCTCGGCGCGGGCGCCTCCGTCCCCGACGAAGACCTCCGAGCGCGCGCGCAGGAGGTCGGCCCGGACGACCTCTCGGACATGCTCTTCACTTCCGGCACGACCGGGAACCCGAAGGGCGCGATGTGCACGCACGGCCAGACGCTGCGCGCGTACGCGGTGTGGGCCTCGGTCGTCGGCCTGCGCGAAGGAGACCGGTACCTCGTCGTCAACCCGTTCTTCCACGGGTTCGGGTACAAGGCCGGATGGCTCGCCTCCCTCATCGTCGGCGCGACCGTGCTGCCCGCCAAGACCCTCGACGTGCCCGAAGTGCTCCGGGTGGCCCGCGAGGAGGCCGTCACCGTCCTGCCGGGCACGCCGACGCTCTACCAGACGATGCTGGAGCACCCCGACTTCTCCGCCGAGGGCGTCGCGCACCTCCGCCTCGCCGTCACCGGCGCCGCCAATGTGCCGCCCGCGCTGCTGTACCGCATCCGCGACGCGCTCGGCTTCTCCCACATCGTCACGGGCTACGGCCTCACCGAGTCGTGCGCGATCGTCTCCATGTGCCGCTACGACGACCCGCTGGAGACGATCACCGCTACGGCGGGGCGTCCTCTTCCCGGCCTTGAGGTCCGCGTGGTGGACGGCAGCGGCCGGCCCGTGTCGTCGGGGCAGGAAGGCGAGATCCTTGTGCGGGGGTACACGGTGATGAAGGGCTACTTCGGGGAGGAGTCCGAGACCGCCGCGACCGTCGACGCCGAAGGGTGGCTGCACACCGGGGACGTCGGCCTCATCGACGCCGACGGCCGCGTCCGCATCACCGACCGCATCAAGGACATGTTCATCGTCGGCGGCTTCAACGCCTATCCCGCCGAGATCGAGAAGGTCCTCGACTCCTTCGAGAAGATCGCGCAGAGCGCCGTCATCGGCGTCCCCGACGAACGCCAGGGCGAGGTCGGCGCCGCCTTCGTCGTGCCCCGGCGCGCCACCCTCCTGGAGCCCGAAGAGGTCATCGCCTTCGCCCGCGAGAACCTCGCCAACTACAAGGTCCCCCGCCACGTCCACATCGTCGGCGAGCTCCCCGTCAACGCCGCCGGCAAGGTCCTGAAGAACGTCCTGCGCGACCGCCGCACCCGTCCCTGACCCGCGGGCCCTCGAGACCCGGCGCGGCGCGCTCGATGCGATCTTGGTGACGCGGGGTGCCGGTGGGCCGGGAATGTTGGAGAATGACGGCTGTGGACTTCGATGGCGTTCCCCCGGGCCTCGACACCTCGCGCGCTCACCCGGCACGGCGTTACGACTACTGGCTCGGCGGCAAGGACAACTTCGCGGCCGACCGCGAGTCGGCGCGGATCCTCGCGCAGGCGTTCCCCACGATCCGGCTCTCCGCGGTCGAGAACCGCGGATTCCTGCGCCGGGCCGTGCGGTTCCTGGCGGGCGAGGCGGGAATCCGCCAGTTCCTCGACATAGGCTCCGGGCTGCCTTCGGCGGGCAACGTGCACGAGCTCGCGCAGGGGATCGCGCCCGAGAGCCGCGTCGTCTACGTCGACAACGACCCGATCGTCCTCACCCACGCGCGGGCCCTGCTGCGCAGCTCCCGCGAGGGCAGGACCGCCTACCTCCAGGCCGACCTGCACGACCCTGCGGCGATCCTCGCGCTGCCGGAGCTGACCGCGACCCTCGACTTCGGCCGCCCGGTCGCCCTGATGCTGCTCGCCGTCCTGCACTTCTTCGACGACGACGAGGAGGTGCACCGCGTGCTCAAGATCCTGCGCGACGAGCTCCCCTCGGGCAGCTACGTGGCCCTCAGCCACGCCACCACCGACGACGAGCCCGGCGTCGACGTCGCCGAACGCGAGGAGCTCAACCGCCGCGCGGGGATCCCGTTCCGCCTCCGCTCGGCCGCCGACCTCGCCGAGCTGTGCGCGGGCCTCGAAACCGTCGAACCCGGCGTCACCAGCCTGTCCCAGTGGCGGCCGGACCTTCCCGAGCGCTTCCGCGCCCGCCCGGAGGACATCTGCATGCACGGCGTCGTCGCGCGCGTCCCCTGAGCCCTGTAGCCCCCTGCCGTCAAGGCCGAAGGCCGTCTCCCCACGCTGGTGAGGGGCGGCCTTCGGCGTGCGTGGCCGGGCGGCGCTCCGGGCGCGTGCGGGGCGCCGCCCGACCGCTCAGGAGCCCAGCGCGCCGGAGGCGCGCAGGGCGGTGATGCGGGCGGGGTCGTAGCCGAGGACGTCGCGGAGGATGGCCTCGGTGTGCTCGCCGGGGTCGGGGGCGGGGAGGGCGGCGGCGGGCGGGGCCTCGCCGACGACGCGGACGGGGAAGGGGAGCTGGTCGGCGACGAGGCGGGAGGCGGGCTGCCACGGCATCCGGTCGGCGAACTGGGGGTCGTGCGCGATCGAGGCGGGCGTGTTGGCGGGGCCGATGGGGACGTCGTGGGCCAGGCCGAACTCGATCCATTCGGCGGTGGTGCGCTGGGCGAAGAGGGCGGCGAGAACGCGTCGCAGGGGAAGGTTGCCGCGGGCGTGGTCGGCGAGCTTCGAGCCCGGGTTGGCCTCGTAGAGGTCGTCGCGGCCGACGGCGGCGCAGAAGTTGCGCCAGAACTTCTGCTCGGAGGCCATGAACAGGACGTGGCCGTCCTTGGAGGCGTAGAACTGGTAGCGGACGCCCTCTTCCATGCCCGCGGTGCCGGGCGGTCGGCGCTCCAGGTCGTCGGCGGGGTTGCCGGTCACCTCCGAGTGCGGGCGCTCGTAGGCGCGGTGGCCTTCGCTGCGCAGCCAGTCGAACGCGGCCGCGGCGTCGGACTGGGCGACCTCCAGGTGGCAGCCCTGGCCGCTCTCGCGGGCCTTGATGACGGCGGCGAGGATGGCGGCGGTGCCGAACAGCGGGCCCGCGGTGATGCCGATCGAGGTGTGGTCGGGGATCGTGGGCAGCCCGTCGGGGCCGGGGACGGGGGTGACGGTGCCGGCCCAGGCGTCGTAGGCGATGCCGTGCGACGGCAGATCGCGGTACGGGCCGGTCATGCCGTAGCCGGAGATCGTGAACATCACGACCTTCGGGTTGACCTCGCGCAGCGCCGCGTAGCCCAGGCCGCGCCGGTCCAGGCCGCCGGGCCGCATCGCCTCGACGACGACGTCGGCGTCCCTGACGAGGTCGAGGAAGACCGCCTTGCCGTCCTCGGTGCGCAGGTCCAGCACGATGCTGCGCTTGCCGCGGCTGATGTGCAGGTGCAGCAGCGACCTCCCCTCGACGATCGGCCAGCTCATCGCCCGGATGTAGTCCCCCGACGGCGGCTCCACCTTGATCACGTCCGCGCCGAGATCGGCCAGCGGGGTGGACACCGCGCCCGGACCGAGCATCGAGCACTCGACCACCCGCAGCCCGGACAGCAGCCCGCCGCCCTGGATCGCCTCCGCCACGACAGCTCCCTCCGTAGATTGTTTATTATATTAAAACTACAACTCGCCCGGTGTCGTGGTTTTGGAGGCCCCATGTCCGACAGGTACGCGTCAGTGGACGGATTGGCGGTCGCCGTCCAGGAGGGCGTCCTGCGGCTCACCCTCGACCGGCCCGAGCGCCGCAACGTCCTGGACGACGTGTCCATGGCGGGCCTCATCAGCGCGCTGGAAACCGCCGCCACCGACGAGGACCTCCGCGCCGTCCTCCTCACCGGCGCGGGCGGCGACTTCTGCGGCGGCTTCGACATCGTCTCCCGCAACCGCCGCTCCCCCGACGCCCCCAAGCCCCGCACGGGCAGCATCCAGCGCCGCCTCCCGAACCAGGCGAACCGCCTCATCCCCCTGCTGCTGGAACTCCAGCTCCCGGTCGTCTGCGCGGTCCGCGGCTGGGCCGTCGGCATCGGCGCGCAGCTCGCCCTCGCCGCCGACTTCACCGTGACGGCCGACGACGCGGTGTTCTGGTACCCGTTCCTGCGCCGCGGCTTCACCCCGGACTCCGGCAGCACCTGGCTCCTCCCCCGCGTCGTCGGCACCGCCCGCGCCCGCGAACTGCTCATGCTCGACCGCCGCCTCTCCGGCGCCGAGGCCGTCGAGTGGGGCATGGCCCACGCGGCGGTCCCCTCCGACAAGGTCGCCGAGACCGCCGACGACCTCGCCGCCCGCCTGGCCGCCGGCCCGACCGTCGCCCTGGGCCTCACCAAGTCCCTCCTGGCCGCCTCCCCCGACCACGACCTCCGCCGCCACCTCACCGAAGAGGCCTACGCCATGGAACTGAGCTCCCGCAGCCCCGACTTCCGCGAGGGCATGGCCGCCTTCGCCCAACGCCGCACCCCCGACTTCACCGGCCGCTGACCCGCCTCGCCTCGCCCAGGTCGAGGCACGACCGTTCAGAGAAGGGCGCGCCTCGACTCACCTTGTGCGTTGGGTGAAGGAGGTGCGATAGGCGGTGGGGGTCAGGCCGGTGCGGCGGGAGAGGTGGTCGCGGAGGGAGTCGGGGGTGGCCAGGCCGCTGCGGCGCGCCACCTGGTCCACGGGGAGGTCGGTGGTCTCCAGGAGTTCGCGGGCGCGGAGGATGCGTTGGTGGAGGAGCCATTGGAGGGGGCTGAGGCCGGTTTCGGCGTGGAAGCGGCGGGCCAGCGTGCGCACGCTCGTGCCGGCGTGGGCGGCGAGGTCCGCCCGGGTCAGGGGCCTGTCGAGGTGCTCCAGGGCCCAGGCCCGGGTGGCGGCGAGGGAGGCGCCGGTTTCGGGCGGCAGCGGACTGGCGATGAACTGGGCCTGTCCGCCCGGCCGGACCGGGGCGGCCACGACGAGCCGGGCGACGGCGTTCGCCGCGGCCGCGCCGTGGTCGGTGCGCAAGAGATGGAGGCACAGGTCGATACCCGCCGAGAGGCCGGCCGAAGTGAGAATTCGGCCGTCCTCGACGTACAGGACGTCGGGGCGCAGGTCCACGTGCGGGAAGGCGCAGCGGAACTCCTCGCTGCGCGCCCAGTAGGTCGTGGCGGCCCGGCCGTCGAGAAGTCCGGCGCGGGCCAGGACGAAGGCGCCCGTGCAGATCGAGGCGATGCGCTTGCCCTGGCCGGCCGCCCTGACGAGGGCTTCGAGGACACGCGGATCGGTGTCCTCCCGTGCCGCCGTGCCGGTGACGATGACCGTGTCGGCGTCCTCGACCGCGTCCAGGCCGTGCGAGACGGTCACGACCATGCCGCCGCCCGTCGTCACGGGGCCGGGCCGCGCGGTGCACACGCGGACGTCGTAGGCGGTCGCGCCGTTCACCTCGGCCTCACCGAGGACCATGGCCGGAATCGAGAGGTCGAAGGTCGTGGCGGGCGGAACGGCGATGACGACGACACGATGCATGGCCTGAACCTCCAGATATATGGCATTCGTGCCACTGACCCTAGGCGCCTTTGCAGACCAAGGATGGGGTTCGCAGGAAAACCCCTCTCCCGAAAGAGTCTTCGCATGTCACTGCACGTCATCGTCGGAGCCGGCGCGACCGGCCGGGCCACCGCGCTCCTCCTCGCCGAGGAGGGCGTCCCGGTGCGCCTCGTCAGCCGGAGCGGCCGGGGCCCGGTCGACGACCGGATCGAGCGGGTCGCCGCGGACGCCGCCGATCCGGCCGCGCTGCGCGCTCTCACCGCCGGAGCCGCCGTCCTCGTCAACGCCGCGATGCCCTCCTACGACCGGTGGCCGCAGGAGTGGCCGCCGCTCGCCGCCTCGCTGCTCGGCGCGGCCGAAAGCGCGGGCGCCGACTACGTGATGCTCGGCAACGCCTACGGTTACGGGCCCGTGGCCGGGCCGATGACGCCCGACCTGCCGATGGCGCCGACCGGCGTCAAGGGCCGGGTCCGGGCGCGGATGTGGCTCGACGCGCTCGCCGCGCACGAGGCGGGCCGCGTGCGGGTCACCGAAGTCCGCGCCTCGGACTACCTGGGAGCAGGGGCGGTGTCCCCGTTCACGCTGACCGTGTCACGGCCGCTCCTGGAAGGACTCCCCGTCGCCTACCCCGGCGATCCGGACCTGCCGCACAGCTGGTCGTACACCGGCGACGCCGCGCGGACCCTCGCGGCCGCCGCCCGCAGCCCGCACGCGTGGGGCCGCGCCTGGCACGTGCCCTCGTCCTCCGAGTCCTCCGCCGCCGCCCTCGCCGGGGACCTCGCCGCCGCGGCGGGCCTCCCGGCGCCCGTCGTCACCCGGGTGTCCCGCGCGGAACTGGAGGAGCTCGGACGGCACGACCCGATCATGGCCGAGATCCCGGAGATGCTCTACCTGACCGAGCGCCCGAGCCTGCTCGACGCCTCCGAGACCGAGCGGATCCTGGGCGTCACCGCGACGCCGGTCGAAACGGTGCTGAAGGAGATGGCCGCCCCCGCCTGACCGTGCCCGGACGGCGTCGTCGGGCGCGGCGGGGGCGCGGGTGTCGCGGACGGTCGCGGAGGCGGCCGGGCCGGGGGACGCTCGCGCGGCTTTCCCGGCCCGGCGCGTGGTCAGAGGGTCTTCCAGCGGGGTTCGCGCTTTTCGGCGAAGGCGGCGGGGCCCTCGGCCTGGTCGGGGTGGCCCCACAGGCCGGTGAGCTCGGCGGCGCCGGCGCGGCAGGCGTCGGTGAGGCCCGCTTCGAGGGCGCCCCAGAGGGCGCGTTTGGTGGCGGCGAGGGCGGCGGGTGAGTTGCGGGCTATCTTCTCGGCGAGTTCCTGGGCTGCCTCGTGGAGGCGCTGCGGTGGGTCGACGACCTCGCTGATCATGCCCAGGGCCAGCGCGCGCTCGGCGCTCATGCGCTCGTAGCGGCCGACCAGGGCCATGCGCAGGACCGCCTCGGCGGGCATCTTGCGCATGAGGGCGATCGTCTCGATGGCGCTGGTCTGGCCGACGGAGACGTGCGGGTCGGTGAACTGGGCGTCGGAGGCGGCCAGGACGATGTCGGCGTCGGCGACGAAGTGGAGGCCGCCGCCCGCGCAGACGCCGTTCACCGCGGCGATGACCGGCTTGTCGATGCCGTGGTGCCAGCTCGTGAAACCCAGGTCCCAGGCCTCGACCGAGGCCCGGTAGCGTTCCATGCCCTGACCGTCGGTCGCCAGCTCGTGCACGTCCGCGCCGGTCTGGAACGCCTTGCCGTTGGCCGCGTTGACGATGACGCGCACCTCGGGATCGGCCGCGAGTTCCGTCCAGGCCTGGCGAAGTTCGTCCCGCATGGCGTTGTTCATGGCGTTGCGCACTTCGGGCCGGTCGAAGATCAGCCACCCGACGCGGCCGCGCCGCTCCACCTGAAGGGTCTGGTAACTCAAAGGGGTTTCCCGTTCTCGAAAGCGTTGCGGTTGGGGCCTACGCGTCGGAAGGCTCGGCTGCGAAGCCCGCCACGAGGTCGCGGCGGAGCACCTTGCCGATCTCGGTGCGGGGGAAGTCGGCGACGACGCGGAACGCGACGGGCACCTTGTACCCGGCGAGTTCGCGGCGCGCGTACTCCGCGAGATCGGCCTCGTCAGGGCTGCGGCCCGCCTTGGGCCGCACCCAGGCGACGGGCACCTCGCCGAGCCGCTCGTCGGGCACGCCCGCGACGCACGCGTCGGCGACGTCGGGGTGACCGCGGAGCACCTCCTCGACCTCCTGCGGCACGATCTTGAGCCCGCCGCGGTTGACCATGTCGGACACCCGGCCCTCGATCCACAGGAAACCGTCGGCGTCGAGGCGGCCGAGGTCGCCGGTGCGCAGGTAGCCTTCGGCGTCGACGCGGCCCGCGGCATCGCCGGTGGCGAACGGCGACCTGATCCAGATCTCGCCGGACTCGTCGGACGCGAGCGCGGCCCCGTCGTCCCCGGCGATGCGGATGTCGACGCCCGGGTGGGCACGGCCGACCGCGCCGAGCTTGGCCGCGCCGAACTCGCGGGTGTCGGCGGCGGTCCACCCGGCGACCTCGCTGCCCAGCTCGGTCTGGCCGTAGGAGTTGAGGACGTCCACGCCGTACCTGTCGCGGAACCTGCGCGCCTGGTCGGGCGCGAGCGGCGCGGTGACCGACCTGACGAGCCGCAGCGGCGCGAGATCGGCCACCTCGGGATGTTCCAGGAGCATCGCCATCATCGCGGGCGCGAGGATCGTCGAGCGGATCTCGAAGCGGCGCACCAGGCCCGCGTAGGCGACGGGGTCGAAGCGGTCCATGAGGATCGCGGGGGCTCCCGCGCGGAACGCGAACAGCAGGTTCCACGCGCCCGCCCACAGCGCCTGCGAGCTGGGGATGAGGTTCGGCATGGGGGCCCTGCCGGAGCTCCGGCCGCCGCGCAGCTTGCCGAGGACGGTGTCGATGCCGTCCCGGACGCCGTCGTGGGAGAGCACGACCGGCTTGGACTCGCCGGTCGTGCCGGAGGTCCTGATGACGATGGCGGCGTCCGGCCCGTAGGAGGCCGGCTCGCCCCGGTCCGGCGCGCATCCCGCGGTCCACACGTCGGGCTCGCGCTCGCGCAGCACGTCGAACCCCTCGGGGACGGGCGTCCGCGGGCCGGCGACGACCACGGCCGGGCGGGACGCGACAAGGTGCGCGGCCACCTCGCGCGGGGTGAGCCTGCCGTTGACGGGCACGTACACGCCGCCCGCGAGCCAGGTCGCGAACATCGCGGTGACGGCGCGCACCCCGTCGTCGACGACGCAGGCGACGGGCTGGCCCGCGACGGGGCCGAGGCGTCCGGCGAGAACGCGGGCCGACGCCGTCAGCTCGCCCAGGGTGCGTTCGGTGTCGACGCCATAGAGGACGGGGGTGTCGCGCGCGGCGGGATGGCCGAGGAGGAAGTCGGTGAGACCGCCCGGGGTCTGCTGCACCGCGGCCGCCTTTCGGTGGGTGGGGAGAGGTGGGATCACGGCGCGGCCAGGAGGCGGGCGAGGCGCTCGGTGTGCTCCTCGGGGCGGCCCAGCAGCTCGCGTCCGGTCCATGCGCGCTTGTAGTACAGGTGGGCGTCGTGCTCCCAGGTGAAGCCGATGCCTCCGTGCAGCTGGATCATCTCGGCGGTGACGGCCACGTAGGCGTCCGCGCAGTAGGAGGCGGCCACGGCCGAGACGATGGGCAGGTTCGGGAGACCGGGCAGGCGTACGAAGGCGTCTCCGTCCAGCGCCAGGGCCGCGGCCTGCGCGGCGGCCTCGGCGGCCGACCTCGCCGACTCGGTCTTGATGAGGAGGTCGGCGCACTTCTGCTTGAACGCCTGGAACGAGCCGATCGGCCTGCCGAACTGGACGCGCGCCTTGCCGTAGGCGACGGTCTCCTCAAGGCAGCGCGCAGCCCCGCCCGCCTGTTCGGCGGCCAGAAACGCGCGCGCGACGTCGAGCGCCAGGGCGAACGGCTCGGCCGCGTCGCCTTCCCCGACGCGGACGGCCGGGGCCCTGTCGAGGTCGATGCGGGCCTGCTTGCGGGTGAGGTCGAGGCTGGTCAGCGGGGTCACGGCGACGCCCGGGGCCGCGGTCTCCACCGCGTAGACCCCTATCCCGTCGCCGGTCCGCGCAGGGACCAGGACGACGTCGGCCGAGGCTCCGTCCACGACGAAACCGGCAGTCCCGGTGAGCACCTTGCCTTCGGCGCCCATGACGGCCTCGGGCACGTCGCCGTCAGGCAGGGGGCGGCCTACCGCGTCGGCCGTGGCGACCGTCATGACGAGGGACCCCGCGCAGAGTCCGGGCAGGTACCTCTTGGCGGCTTCTTCGTCGTCCAAGGCGAGCAGGAGAGGGACGGCCAGGCCCGCGACGGCGAAGAGCGGAGCGCACAGCAGGGCCCGCCCGGCCTCCTCGAAGACGACGCCCGCCTCGACGGCGGAGAAGCCGCCGCCGCCGAACTCCTCGGGCACGAGGAACCCGGCGAGGCCCAGCTCCCCGCAGAGCCGCCGCCATTCCTCGGGGCTCCAACCGCGGGCCGAGTCCATGCGGGCGCGCACCGCCTCGGACGGTGAGAGGTCGGCGAAGGCGTCGCGCAGGGAGTCGCGCAGCAGCCTCAGGTCGTTCTCGCTCATCCGCTACTCCCGCTCGAACCGGTCGATGACCGCGGCGAACGCCGATTCCAGGTCGGTGGCCGCGCCCGGCGGGTCCGGCAGCCGGACGGGCCCGTGCTCACGGCTGGGCAGCAGGATCGTGGCGGTCGCCGGGGAGGTGACCTCTCCGCGCTGGTTCCTGGTGCGCAGCTCCAGGTCGACGGCGGGGCGGCCTTCGACGAGGCGCTTGCCGACGACCTCGCCCTCGACCCACTGCACGTCGCCGACGTAGTTGAACTTGCGGAACTCCACCCGCATCCGCCAGAGCCAGGCGTCGTCGCCCATCCAGTCGGTGCAGGCGTGGATGATCCACGTCTCGCGCATCCTGCCGTAGTCGAAGGTGGTCGGATTGCCCGACTTGCGGGCGTAGGCCGGGTCCCAGTGGACGCGCTGCATCGCGTCGGGGACGCCCAGTTCGTCGCGGTGGTAGAAGCGCGGAATCCGCTTCCGGTTCCGGTACGCCAGGCGCAGCGGGGCCACGTCGTACATGCCCATGCCCATCCCGACGTGCCAGCAGACCATGTCCGTGACCGTCAGCGGGCCCTTCACGAGCGGGCCGACCCTGTCGCCGATCTGGACGTCCTCGAAGTACCGGGGCTCGGCGCCGCGCGGCTTCTCCGCCTCGTACTGGGCATCGAGCTCCGCGATGCCCTCCTCGGTCCAGGGCTCGACCGTCACCTCTGCATATTTTCTACGTTCGCGGGCCTTCTCGCGCTCGGTCCGGTACATCATCCGGTACTGCGCGCCCAGCAGCGTGCCCGACTCCGTCTGGAACGCCTGGGCCGTCCACTCCTGGACGCCGCGTCCGCCGAACTCGCTCGGGCGGTCCTTCACCCCGACGAGCGCGGTCCGCCGGCGGATGCCCTGCCCCGCGGTGAGCGGCGCCCACCACTCGCGCTCGCTGGCCGCGTAGAAGGCGTGGACGCCGCGCAGCGGGTCGCCCTTCAGCGCGTCCTGCCGCGCGATCTCCGCCTCGTCGAGCGCGTCCTCACCGATGAGGCTGTCGCCCCCGACCAGGGCCGGAGGCGCGATCGCGGCCTTCCAGCGGGTCGACTCGGCGTAGGCCGGATCGCAGTAGAGCGGGTTGTCGTCGCCGTAGGAGCGGGCGACGTGCCGGAACGCGTCCTCGCCGGGCCGCCGGTAGTGCGGCGGCGCGGGATACAGCTGCGGGACGCCTATCCGGGACCGCAGCAGGGCGACGCCCTCATCAGTGATCTTCCCAGAAACGGACTTCCCAGAAACGGGCCTTTCCGAAGCCACCCGACCGTCCCCTCACGCCTGCCGCGCCTGGCGCGGCCTCAGTGAACCCTGACGACGCTAGCACCGGTGTGATAAATGTATCAAATATGAAGAATACCGCCAGGCCCCCCAACGCCGAGCCCCCCGGGCTCCGCATCGAACGGGACGGCCCCGTCGGCTGGCTCGTCTTCGACCGGCCTGACCGGGGCAACGCGATGGACGCCGCGATGATGGCCCACCTCCCCGAGGCGTGGGCCGAACTCGACGCCGACCCTGCCGTCCGCGTCATCTGCGTGACGGGCGCCGGCAGGGCCTTCCAGACCGGCCTCGACGTCGCGCAGCTCGCCAAGGACCCCGGCGCGCTGCGCGAGATGTCCCGGCGCACCAAACAGGCCGACCTGCGGCTCACCGGCTGGCACTGCGGCGTCACCAAGCCCGTCGTCACCGCGGTCAACGGCGTCTGCGCGGGCGGCGGCCTGCACTTCGTGGCCGACACCGACCTCTGCCTGGCCTCGGACCGCGCGACCTTCCTCGACCCGCACGTCAGCGTCGGCCAGGTCAGCGCGTTCGAGACGATCGGCCTGGCCCGCCGCGCGAGCTTCGCCCCCGTCGCCCGCATGGCCCTGACCGGCGCGCACGAGCGGATCAGCGCGGCCGAGGCGCTGCGGCTCGGCTGGGTGAGCGAGGTCGTCTCCCCCGACGCCCTGCGGCCGACCGCCCAGGCGCTGGCCGAACGGATCGCCGAGCACCCGCCCGAGGTGCTCGCCGCGGTGAAACGCGCCCTGTGGCGCGCGCAAGAGACCGGACTGAGCGAGGCGAGAGGAATCCCGCGATGAGCGAGGCCCTGCGGAGCAGTGCGACGGACGCGGAGGTGCGCGAGGCCGTCCGCGCGTGGATCGCGGCCGAGGTCCCGGCGGCCTGGCGCGAGGCGGGCGAGAGGGGCGGGCCGCAGGAGGTCCGCAAGGTCAGGACGCCGGACGAGTACCGGGCCTGGTACCCGGCGCTGGCGGCGTCCGGGCTCGTCGTGCCGCAGTGGCCCGTCGAGTACGGCGGACTCGGATGGGACCGGCGGCTCGCGCAGAGCGCCGAAAGGCTGCTCGCTCCCTACCACCTGCCCCGGCTCAACCCCCTCGGGCTCAACCTCACGGCGGCCGCCCTGTTCGCGCACGGCACGCACGAGCAGCGGCTGCGGTTCCTGCCGCCGATCGTCGCGGGCACCGAGGTGTGGTGCCAGCTGTTCAGCGAGCCCGGCGCGGGCAGCGACCTCGCGTCCCTCGCCACCCGGGCCGAGCGCGACGGCGACGGCTGGCGGATCACCGGCCAGAAGGTCTGGACGACGTGGGCGCACCTCGCCGACTACGGCGTCCTCCTCGCCCGCACCGACCCCGACGTGCCCAAGCGCAAGGGCATCACCTACTTCCTCATCAAGCTCGACCAGCCCGGCGTGGACGTCCGGCCGCTCAAGCACATCGGCGGCGAGGTCGACTTCAACGAGGTCTACCTCGACGGCGCGTACGTGCCCGACGAGCAGCGGATCGGACCCGTCGACGAGGGCTGGAAGGTCGCCCGGGCGACGCTCAGCGGGGAGCGCCAGATGGTCTCCGGCTCCGGCTCGGGCGGCGTCGACCGCATCGGCGGCTCCGGCACCCGTCGTCTGATCGGGCTCGCCATCGAGCGGTCCGAGCGAGGACTTCCCTACGGCTGGGACGACCACGAGACCCGTCACCGGCTCGTCAAGCTGTGGGGCGAGGAGCAGATCCGGGCGTGGACCAACGTCCGGGTGCGCGCCGGGCTCAAGGCGGGCCTGCCGCCCGGCCCGGAGAGCTCCATCGGCAAAGTGCACGGCTCGGAGCTGAACCAGCGCGTCCAGGAGGCCGCCGCGCGGATGCTCGGCCTCGCCGGTACCGCGTGGGAGGGCGGCGAGGAGTACGCCGACGGCATCCCCGCCGAGATCAGGGGCCTGCTGCGCAGCCGCGCCAACACCATCGAGGGCGGCACCAGCGAGGTCAACAAGAACATCCTCGCCGAACGGGTCCTCGGACTGCCCAAGGAACCCGACCAGTACGAAGGCCTGCCCTGGCGCGAGGTACCGCGCGGCTGAGCCCGCCCCTCGCCTTTCCCGAACGGACCGGAGGAGACATGCAGGACGCGGACGTCGCGGAGATCGTCGCTGCGGTGCGGGCGCTCGTGCGCGAGCGGGTCGTGCCGCGCGAGGCCGAGATCGACGAGACCGACGAGATGCCGCCGGAGCTGCGCGCGGCGGCGGCCGAGATGGGCCTGTACGGGTTCGCGCTGCCCGAGGAGCACGGCGGCCTCGGCCTCACCATGGCGCAGGAGGCCCTGCTCGTCATGGAGCTCGGCTACACGACGCCCGCCTTCCGCTCGCTGTTCGGGACGAACAACGGGATCGCGGGGCACGTCCTCATGGAGGGCGGCACCGAGGCCCAGAAGAAGGCGCACCTGCCGAAGCTCGCGTCAGGCGAGTGGACCGCCTCCTTCGCCCTCACCGAGGACGACGCGGGCTCCGACCCTTCGGGGCTGAAGACGACGGCCCGGCCCGACGGAAGCGGCGGCTGGCTCCTGAACGGGGCGAAGCGGTACATCACGAACGCGCCCGTCGCCGACGTGTTCATGGTCTTCGCCCGGCACGGCGAACACGAGAAGGCGTCCCGCGACATCTCCGTCTTCCTCGTCCCGCGCGACGCCCCCGGCCTGAGCGTCGGCCCGAAGGACGCGAAGATGGGCCAGCACGGAGCGTGGACCGCCGAGGTCTTCCTGGAGGACGTCCCCGTCCCCGCCGACGCCCTCATCGGCGGCCCGGCCGGCAAGGGCCAGGGCTACCTGACGGCCATGCGCTGCCTCGCCCACGGCCGCCTCCACATCGCCGCCCTGTGCACCGGCATGGCCCGGCGCCTCGTCGACGAGACGGTCTCCTACGCCCTGTCCCGCAAGCAGTCCGGCAGGCCCATCGCCGACTTCCAGCTCATCCAGGCCCTCATCGCCGACTCCCAGACCGACCTCTACGCGAGCCGCTCCCTCCTGCTGGAAGCCTCCCGCGCCTTCGACGCCGGCACCGACACCCGCATGGGCCCCTCCTGCGCCAAGTACTTCGCGAGCGAGGCCGTGGGCCGCATCGCCGACCGCGCCGTCCAGGTCCACGGCGGCGCAGGCTACATGCGCGGCATCCCCGTGGAACGCCTCTACCGGGACGCCCGCCTCTTCCGCATCTACGAGGGCACGTCCCAGATCCAGCAGCTCGTCATCGCCAAGCAGACCCTGTCCGCCGTGACCTGAGGGCCGGCGGCCTCATGGGCGCGGCGGTCAGGCCGCCCGGCGCAGGCTAGGCGTCCAGCAGGCCGAAGGCGCGCCAGAGGGGGCGGACGGCGGGGCCGAGGAGGCCCAGGTCCGCGCAGAGCTTCCGGACGCGCCGGATCGCGTCGAGACGGTCGGCGTGGTGGGCGGGGTCGCGGGAGTAGGCCTCGCGGACGACGTCGCGCGGCACGCCGAAGTCGCGCAGCAGCCGGGCGGGGGGCCGGAGGATCACGCGGGTCGTGATGGCGAGGAGGACGGGCGCGGCGACGGCAAGGGCGCACCGTCCGAAACGTCCGGCCGCGGCGGCGTGGCGGCGGAGATAGTGGCGTGCGAAGGAGACGTGGCGGGCCTCCTCGATGACGTGGATGCGCATGATGCGCTCGAAGAGCGGGTGCAGGTCGGGGACGGTGCGCAGGGTGCTGCGCTGGACATGGTCGATGGGCTCCTCGCCACCCAGGACGAACAGGAAGAACAGCGGCGGGAACCTGCGGCCGAGCCGGACGATCAGCGCGTTCCCCGGCCGGAGGGGCCACGGCATCCCGGCGGCGTCATAGCCGCTGCGGTCGACGAACTCCTGGAACATCAGGGAGTGCTGCGCCTCCTCGATGAGCTCGTGGTAGGCGTAGCGGAACTCCGGCGCGCCGTTCGGGAGCGCCCCGGTGAACTCCAGCAGGCCCTTCTTGAGCACCCGCTCGAACTCCAGGCCGAGCTTCATCATCGAGGCGACGCGGGCGAGGCCGAGCCGGGCGCGGTCCTCCTCGGGCAGGTTCCGGTACCAGGCGGTGCCGCCCAGGGGGTCGTGTTCGGGGAGGACCCATCGGGGGTCGGCGGCGGAGACCGCGAACGCGGGGTCATCCCAGGCGATGTCGGCGTAGGCGTCGAAGTGCCGGGTGACCGACGACTCGCTGAGCCGGGCGAGGAGCCTCGTGTAGTCGTCACGCTCGACGCGGGGCAGGTCTTCCTGGACGGGCGGAGGTTCGGCGGCTGAGGGCATGTCACTCCTCCAAAAGGGTCGGGGGTGCTTGTCGCAGGGCTTCGACGCCGAGGTGCAGCAGCGCCTTGATCGTGCCGATGACCTCTTCGGCGGGATGCCACCGGTGCCCCGGGACCAGCCGGGACACCGCGAGCCCTTCCATGAGGGCCCACACCAGGTGGAACCCGACCGGCGGGAACGCGGGGTCGGGCGTGCCGTCCGGGCCCGTCCACAGGCGCGCATAGCTCTGCTCGCAGGCCGCCAGGAAGCGGGTGTTGACCTCGGCGAACGCCGCCGCCAGCACCGCGTCGGAACGGGCCGCGACGACCAACTCCATGCAGACGGCGAACCCGGGCCCGGACATCATCGTCCACAGCAGATCGACCGACGCGTCCAGCTTGCCGGAGCCTGCGTATTTGCCTGAGCCTTGGGCGAAGGCCGCCATCGCGTCCAGGTACTCGGCCTGGCGGCGGGTGAAGGCGTGCTCGGCGGCGGCGACCACGAGGTCGGTCTTCGTCGGGAAGTGGTGCAGCAGCGCGCCGAGCGACACGCCCGCGCGGTGCGCCACCTCGGTCGTGGTCGTCGCCCGGTATCCCAGCTCGACGACGGCGTCATGGGCGGCGTCCAGCAGCGCCTGCCGGGTCTCCGCGGTCCGCTGCGCCTGGGTCCGGCGCGCTCTCGGTGCTCTGCTCACCCTTGGAGGATGCGGCCGGATACCGTAAACCGTCAAGGTTTATGGTAAGTGCCGACCACACTCGGCCACCGGGACCCTCATTTCGCCCTCCCCGCCGTCGCGCAGTGCCTGTGCCCGGGACGGGCACAGCTGCGGTTCGCGGTGGTTCGTGTTTGCATGGGCGCATGGTCTCCCTTGATCGGCTTCTCGCCTTCGCCGCCATGTCGTTCCTTCTCATCGCCGTCCCGGGTCCGAGCGTGCTGTTCGTGATCGGGCGGGCGCTGGCGCACGGGCGGCGGGCCGCGCTGACGACGGTCCTCGGCAACACCGCCGGTGGGTACGTCCTGGTCGTCGCGGTGGCCGTGGGAATCGGCTCCGTGGTGGAGCGGTCGGTGGCCGTCTTCACGGCGCTCAAGCTCGCGGGCGCCGCCTACCTGGTGTACCTCGGATTCCGGGCGTGGCGGGACCGCGGGGCGCTGCGCGCGGCGGTCGCCGACGGCGGGGCGGCGCGCGGCGGGCTCCGGACGTTCTGGGAGGGCTTCACCGTCGGGGTGTCGAACCCGAAGACCATCGTGTTCTTCGCGGCGGTTCTGCCCCAGTTCGTCGACCGGGGTCAGGGCCACGTCGCCGTGCAGATGCTCGTCCTCGGCCTCGTCTTCAACGCCATCGCCATCGCCTCGGACGGCGTCTGGGGCCTCGCCGCCTCCACCGCGCGGGAATGGTTCACCCGCTCGCCCGAGCGGCTGTCCCTCGTCGGCGGCATCGGCGGCGTCACCATGATCGGCCTGGGCGTGACGGTCGCCGTCACCGGCCGCAAGGACTGAACCGGGGGAGCGTGTCGGGGACGTGTTCGGGACGTGTCGGCGGACGCGTCCCGGGGCAGGGGTGGGTCGGCAGGGGGATCTCACCAGGGGGAGCGCGCATGTCCGAAGTCACCGACCCGTACGCGACCGGAACGCCGTGCTGGGTCGACCTGATGGCGAAGGACCACCCGGCGGCGCTGGAGTTCTACCACGACCTGTTCGGCTGGCAGGGCGAGGTCGGGCCCGCCGAGTTCGGCGGGTACTCGACGTGCGAGCTGCACGGCAAGGCCGTCGCCGGAATCGGCCCGACGATGGCGCCCGAAGGCATGCCGGAGCCTCCGACCGTCTGGACCACCTACCTCGCCAGCACCGACATCTCGGGCACGCAGGACGCGATCGTCGCGGCGGGCGGCACCCTCATCGCGCCCGTCATGGAGATCGGCGACCTCGGCCGGATGCTCGTCGCCGCCGACTCCCAGGGCGCCGTCTTCGGCGTCTGGCAGGCCGGGACCTTCCCCGGCACCCGGATCGTCGGGGAATCCGGCGCGCCGGTCTGGCACGAGCTGCACACTCCCGACATCGAGCGGGCCGCCGCGTTCTACGGGGCGGTCTTCGGCATCGAGATCGTGCCGATGCAGGGCGGCGACTCCTATTGGGAGCTGCAGGCGGGCGGGCGCACGGTCGGCGGAGCCGGCCTCCTGGAGAGCGACCCGCCCGGCGTCCCGCCGCACTGGCGCGTCTACTTCGCCGCCGACGACGTCGACGCCACCGTCGCCGTCCTCACCGAGCACGGCGGCAAGGTCCTCACCGCGCCCTTCGACATGGCTGCCGGCCGCATGGCGGTCGTCACCGACCCCCAGGGCGCCCCGTTCGCCCTGCTGCACCCGATCCCCATGTGACCCGCCGACGGCGAGGCCCGCCCCGGCGCGTCCTGGGGCGGGCCTCCTGCGTGGAGGGGGTCAGATGCGGACGATGTGGCCGCCGTCCACGGCGAAGATCTGGCCGGTGACCCAGGAGGCCTCGTCGGAGAGGAGGAACTTGAGGGCGCCCGCATGGTCCTCAGGGGTGCCGAGGCGCTTGAGGGCGAGGCCCTGGACCATGGGCTCGACGAAGCCCTCGGGGACTACCTGGCGGGTGGCCGCGGTGTCCGTCGGGCCGGGGGCGATGGCGTTGACGCGGATGTTCATCCAGCCCATCTCGGCGGCCAGGTTCACCGTGAGGCTGTTGATGGCGGCCTTGGCGATCGAGTAGAAGCCGCCGGCCATCCAGGCCGCCGTCGACGACTGGTTGACGATCGCGCCGCCGCCGCGCCCCCGCATGCTGCGGTAGACGGCGCGGGTGCAGTGGAGGGCGCCGTTCATGTTCACGGCCATGAACTTCTCGTAGTAGGCGAAGTCCACCTTCAGCAGCGACTCGATCTGCATGCCGCCGTAGATGGCGGCGTTGTTCACGAGGTAGTCGACGCCGCCGAACGCGTCCTCGGTGGCGGCGGCCATCGCGGCGGTGCTCTCGGCGTCGGAGACGTCGGTGCGGATCGCGAGCGCGCTGCCGCCCGCCGCCTCGATCTCCTTGGCGACGCGGCGCGCCTGCTCCTCGTTGAGATCGGCGACGACGACCTTCGCGCCTTCCTCGGCCAGGGACTTGGCGTACGCCTCGCCGATGCCCTGTCCTGCGCCGGTCACGATGGCGACCTTGTCTGCAAAGCGCATGTGCGCGCCTCCTCCGGGGGACCACTGGAGCGTGGGGTGGGGGTCGGGGCCCGTCGCCCGGTGGGCATTGGCAGGACCCACGAATTGCTAATAATATACATCATCAAGTTTTCAAAATCAGATTCGCGACCCTACCCGCGCCGGGCTCGCGCCTCCGACCACCCCGTGGAGACACCATGACATCGGACGCCCCCCGCGAGGAACTGCTTCTCATAGACGGATCGGTGACGGCCGCCGCCGACGGCCGCACCTTCGAGAACGTCAACCCGGCGACCGAGGAGGTCATCGGCGCCACCGCCGACGCCGGAGCCGCCGACATGGACCGCGCTATCGCCGCGGCCCGCCGCGCCTTCGACGACACCGCCTGGTCGACCGACCTCGCGTTCCGCGTCCGCTGCCTGCGCCAGCTCCGCGAGGGCCTGGAGCGGCACGCCGACGAGCTGCGCGGCGTCGTCGTCGCCGAGGTCGGCACCCCCGTCATGCTCACCCACGGACCCCAGCTCGACGCCCCCGTCGAGGGCCTCGGCTGGATCGCCGACGTCGCCGAGTCCTACGCGTGGGAGACCGACCTCGGGGAGGCGTCCCCGATGGGCATCCGCACCCGGCGCGTCATCCGCAGGGAGGCCGTCGGGGTCGTCGGCGCGATCACCCCGTGGAACTTCCCGATGCAGATCATCCTCGCGAAGGTCGGCCCGGCGCTGGCCGCGGGCAACACCGTCGTGCTGAAGCCCGCGCCGGACACCCCGTGGAACGCCACCATCCTGGGGCGGATCGTCGCGGAGGAGACCGACCTCCCGGCCGGCGTGTTCAACGTGGTCGTCGGCTCGTCGCACGAGCTGGGCGCGCAGCTCGCGTCCGACCCGCGCGTCGACCTCGTGTCCTTCACCGGCTCGACCAACACCGGCCGCAGCGTCATGCGGGCGGGCGCAGAGACCATCAAGAAGGTGTTCCTGGAGCTCGGCGGCAAGTCAGCGCTCCTCGCCCTCGACGACGCCAACCTCAAGGCCGCCGTCGGGAACGCCGCCTTCCAGATCACCACGCACGCCGGGCAGGGCTGCGCGATCCTCACCCGGCTCGTCCTGCCGCGAGCGCGCTACGACGAGGGCGTCGAACTGCTCGTCGACATGCTCAAGGACTGGCCGTACGGCGACCCGACCGACCCGGGCAACCTCATGGGCCCGGTCATCAGCGAGCGGCAGCGGCAGCGGGTCCTCGGCTACATCGACAAGGGCGTCTCCGAAGGGGCGAAGGTCGCGCTCGGCGGCGGGATCCCCGAGCACCTGCCGCGCGGCTACTTCGTGCAGCCGACCGTCCTCACCGGCGTCGCCCCGGACGCGACCGTCGCGCAGGAGGAGATCTTCGGGCCCGTCCTCGCGGTCCTCGCCCACGACGGCGACGACGACGCCGTCCGCATCGCCAACAACTCGGCCTACGGGCTCTCCGGCATGGTCGTGAGCGCGTCGGAGGACCGGGCGCGGGCCGTCGCCGAGCGGGTGCGCACCGGCACGATGTCGGTCAACGGCGGCCTCTACTACGGCGCCGACGTGCCTTTCGGCGGCTACCGGCAGAGCGGCGTGGGCCGGGAGAGCGGCCTCGCCGGATTCGAGGAGTACCTGGAGATCAAGGCCATCGCTTATGGCCGCTGACCTCCCCGACGAAGGGAAGACCATGGGCTTGGAGGGCGCACGCGTCCTGGTGAGCGGGGCGTCGGCGGGCATCGGGCGGGCCTTCGCGGTCGGTGCGGTGCGGGCCGGCGCCCGGGTGGTGCTCGCCGCCCGGCGGCAGGCCGAACTCGACAAGGCCTGCGACGAGGCGGGCGGCGGCCTGGCCGTCGCGGTCGACCTCACCGAGCCGGACGGGCCGGGCCGGATCGCCGCGGCGGTGCGGGAGGAACTCGGCGGGCTCGATCTCGTCGTGTCCTGCGTCGGGGTCGCGCCGCTGAAGATGCTCGTCGACACCGACGACGCGGACTGGGAACGGGTCTTCGCGGCCAACGTCGTCGGCACCCACCGGCTGCTCAAGGCGTGCCTGCCTCTGCTGGACGCCTCCGCGATGGTGATGGCGCTGTCGTCCGAGACCGTCGTGCAGCCCCGCACAGGGCTCGGCGCGTACGCGGCGTCCAAGGCCGCTCTCGAAAGGCTGCTCGTCTCCTGGCGGACCGAGCACCCGTGGAAGCGGTTCACCACGGTGACGATCGGCGCGACCTTCCCCACCGACTTCGGCAACGGCTTCGAAGGCGACATCCTCATGCGCGCGCTGGAGGACTGGGGCGTCCGCGGACTCGCCCAGGAGCAGATGATGGACCCGCAGGACGTCGCCGACGTCCTGCTCGGCACCGCCGCCACCGCGCTCGGCAGGCCGGGCGTCTGCCTGGAGCACCTCACGGTCCGCTCCCCCTCGCCCGTCGTGGGCACCTTCGCCGACTCGCTGGCCCCGTTCTCTGGAGAGACCCCGTGATCGAGTACAACCCGTTCCACCGGGCGACGGTCCGGAACCCGTTCCCGGTCTACAAGCGGCTGCGGGACGAGGCGCCCGTCTACCACAACGAGGAACTCGGCTTCTGGGCGCTCACCCGGTACGAGGACGTCGTCGCCGCCCACCTTGACGTCGAGACGTACTCCAGCGCGCACGGCGTGACGATCGAGGGCGTCGACCGGGGCGCGCCGTTCCTCATCGTCAAGGACCCGCCCGAGCACACCATGCACCGCAAGATCGTCGCGCGGCTGTTCACCCCCCGGCGGATCGCGGCGCTGGAGCCGTTCATCCGGCGGACGGCCGCCGACCTCCTCGACAAGCTCGACGGCGTCAGCGAGTTCGACCTCGTCGAGAACTTCTCGTTCCGGCTTCCGCTGGACGTGATCAGCGAGCTGATCGGGATCCCCGCCGAGCAGCGCGAGCGGATCCACCACCTCAGCGACCGGGTCGCGCACCGGACCGAGGACAACAAGACGCCCGAGGACGCCTTCGTCGCCAGCGCGGAACTCCTCGGGCTGCTCTCGGACCTGGTGAAGGAGCGCCGCGCGAACCCCGGCGACGACGTGATCACCCTCCTCATGAACACGCCGGTCGAGGAGGAGGACGGCTCAACCCGGTCGTTGGGTAACAGTGAGCTCGCCTCACGGTTCCTGGAACTCGCCTTCGCCGGGCACGAGACCGTCGCCAAGCTCATCCCGAACGGCGTCATGGCGCTCAGCCGGTTCCCCGAGGCGCGGCGCGCGATCGTCGCCGACCCCGCGCTGCTCGGCAACGCCGTCGAGGAGATGCTCCGGTGGGACCCGCCGTCGCACTACCAGGGGCGGTGGACGGCCCGCGACGTGGAACTGCACGGCACCGTCATCCCGGCCGACCAGCGGGTCATCCTCGTGACGGGGTCGGCCATCCGCGACGAGCGCAAGTACGCCGACCCGGACGTCTTCGACCTCTCCCGCGACATCGACCGGCACGTCAGCTTCGGCTTCGGCCGCCACCTGTGCCTGGGCGCGTCCCTCGCCCGGCTGGAGACGCGCGTCGCGTTCGAGGAGCTGCTGAAGCGCTTCCCCGACTTCGACTACGACGAGTCCGGGATCGAGTGGGCCTACTCCAGCAACGTCCGGGGCCTGTCCAAGCTGCCCGTGCGCGTCACCGCCTGAAGGCCTTCGCCCCCACCCCTTGAGGAAGGTTGCCCATGCCCGGTAGAGCCGACCAGCCCGTCAACCCGTCGATCAATCTGATCAGCGGCGAGTTCTGGGGCAGGAACCCGCACGAGGAGATGTCGTGGATGCGGGAGAACGTCCCGGTCTACTGGGACGCCAACGCGGGCGTCTGGGGGGTGTCGAGGCACGCCGACCTCAAGCGCGCCTCCCGCATGCCCGAGGTGTTCTCCAACGCCCAGGGCATCCGCGCCGACTCCTTCCCCATGCCGATGATGATCGACATGGACGATCCGCAGCACAAGATGCGGCGCAAGCTCGTCTCGGCGGGTTTCACGCCCCGCCGCGTCTCGGACCAGGAGGCCTACCTGCGGCGGATCTGCGACGAGATCATCGACGACGTGTGCGAGAAGGGCGAGTGCGACTTCGTCTCCGACATCGCCGCGCTGCTGCCCCTCATCGTCATCGCCGACGCGCTCGGCGTCGCGCCGTCCGACCGGGCGACGCTGCTGAAGTGGTCGGACGACATGCTGTCCGGCCTCACCGGAGGCGACGACCCCGACCTTCTGGTCAAGGCGGGCGAGGCGTTCACCGGGTTCAACGAGTACGCGGCAGGCGCGATCTCCGAGCGGCGCGGCTGCCCGATGGACGACCTCCTCAGCATCCTCGTGCACGCCGAGATCGACGGCGACCGCCTCGACCAGGACTCGCTCATCCAGGAGTCGCTGCTCATCCTCATCGGCGGCGACGAGACCACCCGGCACGTCATCTCCGGCGGCATGTACCAGCTCGCCCTGCACCCCGCCCAGCGGCAGAGCCTCATCGACGACCCCTCGCGCATCCCCACGGCCGTCGAAGAGATGCTGCGGTGGGTGTCGCCGATCAAGAACATGAACCGGACCGCCGCCCGGGACTTCGAACTGAACGGCAGTCTCATCAACGAGGGCGACAACGTGCTCCTGCTGTACCCCTCGGCCAACCGGGACGCCG
The DNA here is from genome assembly GCF_054783995.1 of Actinocorallia aurea. Lineage (NCBI taxonomy): Bacteria > Bacillati > Actinomycetota > Actinomycetes > Streptosporangiales > Thermomonosporaceae > Actinocorallia > Actinocorallia aurea. Next base: position 39,896 of record NZ_BAAGPQ010000034.1, on the reverse strand, counting down.
ACGTGTTCGCCGACCCGTTCGCCTTCGACGTCGCCCGCACCCCGAACGACCACATCGCCTTCGGCAACGGCCCGCACTTCTGCCTCGGCAACAGCCTCGCCCGGCTGGAGCTGAAGGTGATGTTCGAACGCCTCCTGGCGCGGCTCCCCGACCTCGAACCCGTCGACGGCACAGAACCCGCTTATCGGCCCGCCAATTTCGTGTCCGGCTACGAGAGCATGAAGGTGCGCTTCACCCCCACCCCCAAGATCGCGCACTGAACGGAGTCCTTCTCTATGGACGACCTCTGGGAACTCGGCTTCTACGGCCTCGCCGGCCACTCCGCCACCCCCCGCGACCTCCTCTCCGAAGTACGCGACGGCGAACGCCTCGGCCTCGGCGCGGTGTTCCTCTCCGAAAGGTTCAACGCCAAGGAGGCGGCCACGCTTTCGGGGGCCGCGGGCGCGGCGTCGGAGCGGCTCGGCATAGCGACGGCGGCCACCAACCACAACACACGGCACCCGCTGCTCACCGCGACGTTCGCGACGACGATGCACCGCCTCACCGGCGGCCGCTTCGCGCTGGGCTTCGGCCGCGGCTTCGACATGCTCTTCGACGTCATGGGCGTGCCCCGCGTGACGAGCGCCCAACTGGAAGACGTCATCGGCATCCTGCGGACCCTGTGGAAGGGGCAGCCCGTCCTCGGCCACGACGGCCCCGCAGGCAAGTTCCCCTACCTGATGCAGGACTCCTCCTTCAACGAGGACATCCCCATCCTGCTGACCGCGATGGGCGAGAAGACCCTGGAGTTCGCGGGCCGGGTCGCCGACGGCGTCGTCCTGCACACCTTCTTCGGCGACGAACTGCTGGAGCGCTCGGTCGCGGCGGTGCGGCGCGGCGCCGAGCAGGCGGGCCGCGACCCTTCGTCGGTCCGCGTGTGGTCGGTGCTGGCCGTCGTGGGCGACCACATCCCTTACGACCTGCGCCTGAAGAAGCTCACCGGCCGTCTGGCGACCTACCTCCAGGGCTACGGCGACCTCCTCGTCGGGTTGAACGGCTGGGACCCCGAGGTCCTGGCCCGCTTCCGGGCCGACGACATGGTCAGCACCTTCGCCGGGGCCTTCGACGCCACCGCCACCACCGACCAGCTCGAACACCTGGGCACGCTGATCCCCGCAGAATGGCTCGCCGCCTCCGCGACGGGCTCCGCCGAGCAGTGCGCGGCGAAGGTCCTCGACCAGTTCGCGCACGGCGCCGACGGCGTCATCCTCCACGGCGCCACCCCTGCCGAACTGGAGCCGGTGGTCGAGGCCTACCGGAAGATGCGCCCCGACTCCTTCGGCGTCCGCACCGACCTCAACCCGGCCCGCTTCCAGGCCTGACCCCCTCCGGCGCACCGGCCGCCGGTCCAGCGGCCGGTGCGCCCCACCCCTTGCCGCCCGCCCCTCCCACGGCACCGCGCCCACGCAAAGGAGCCCACCGTGCGCGTCGACCTCTCTGAAGCTTCCGGCGGCCCTCCGCCGGTCGTCGACTCCCCCGAACTCCTCGACGCGGCCTGGCTGACCGCGGCCCTCGGCGCCCCGGTGACCGCGGTCTCCGCGACGCGCGTCGGCTCGGGCCAGATCGGCACCTGCTACCGCCTGGAACTGGCCGGCGGCCCCGGCGTCCCGTCCCGCCTCATCGCCAAACTCCCCGCAGAGGACCCCGCCTCCCGCGCCTTCCTCGGCTCCGCCTACCGCACCGAAGTCCGCTTCTACCAGGACATCGCCCCCACAGTCGCCGTCCGCGCCCCGAAGTGCCACTACAGCGCCATCTCAGACGACGGCACAGCCTTCACCCTCCTCCTGGAGGACGCGGCCCCGTCCGTCCAGGGCGACCAGCTCTCCGGCTGCGACGCCGCCCAGGCCGAAGCCGCCGCTCGCAACCTCGCCGGGCTCCACGGCCCCCGCTGGTGCGACCCGACGCTCCTCGACCACGACTGGCTGGGCAAGGTCGGCGAAGAGGAAGCCGACCTGCTGGGCCAAGCCTTCGTCCCGGCAGTCGAAACCTTCATCTCCCGCTTCCCCGGCCGCCTGGCCCCCGAGGACGCCGCCACCCTCCGCGACGTGGCCGCCTCGGTCGTCGCCTGGGCCGTCGCCCGCCCCGACCGCTTCGGCCTGGTCCACGGCGACTACCGCCTCGACAACCTCCTCTTCCCCCCGTCGGGCGCCGAGGTCACCGCCGTCGACTGGCAGACCCTCAGCCTCGGCCACCCCCTCCGTGACGTCGCCTTCCTCCTCGGCACCGGCCTCGACCCCGCCGCCCGCGCCTCCTGCGAACGCGACGTGGTCGCCGCCTACCACTCGGAGCTGACGGCCCACGGCGTCACCGGCTACACCTTCGAAGCTTGCTACGAGGACTACCGCTTCGCCGCCGTCCAGGGCCCCCTGATCACCGTCCTGGGCTGCGCCTACGGCACCGCCACGGAACGCGGCGACGCCATGTTCCTGACCATGGCCCGTCGCTCCTGCGCCATGATCCGCGATCTCGACTCCCTGTCCCTCATCCAGGCGTAGAGGACCCCGCATGACCTCCACCGACCTCCCCCGGTACAAGACCGTCAAATACGAGGAAATCGACCGAGTGGCGGTGATCACCCTCGACCGCCCGGAGGTCCTCAACGCCTTCGACTCGGTGATGATGCGCGAGATCGCCTCCTGCTGGCGCCACCTGCGCGACCGCGAGCAGATCCGCGCCATCGTCCTCACCGGCTCAGGCGACCGGGCCTTCTGCACCGGCCTGGACCGCAAAGCCGAAGCGGTGGGCGAGAACGGCGCGGTCCCGTTGCACCACAACGACCCGGGCCACTTCCTGCCCCCGAAAACCGCGGGCCACCTCTACAAACCGGTGATCGCCGCCGTCAACGGCATGGCCTGCGCGGGCGCCTTCTACCTCCTGGGCGAGGTCGAGTTCATCATCGCCGCGGAGACCGCCAGCTTCTTCGACCCCCACACCACCTACGGCATGGCCGCCGTCTTCGAACCCATGATGATGCTCCAGCGCATGCCCCTGGGCGAGATCATGCGCATGTCCCTCATGGGCGCCTACGAACGCATGACCGCCGGGCGCGCCCACCAGATCGGCCTGGTTCAGGAGCTGACCGCCCCCGAAGCCCTCCTCCCCCGGGCCCTGGAGCTGGCCGCCCAGATCGCGTCCCAACCGGCCCTGGCCACCGAGACGACGGTGAAGTCCATCTGGACCGCCCAGGAGTCCAGCTACCGAGCCGCCCTGGAAATGGGCCAGTCCCTCATCCAACTGGGCACCGACGACGCCTCCCTCATCGAAGGCGCCAGAACCTTCCACTCAGGCCGACGCATCACCTGGACCCCCCGCTGACCCGGTCGGGGTGCTGCCCGTATCCGGACTGAGGCGGTCGCCCGTGATCAGCGGTCCCTTCTGACCGTCACGCGCGGACGCTGCTCGCCGTCCTCGTCGTGTCCGAGGCCACCGAACTCCGCGGTGGGCTTCGCCGTCGCGGACTTCGGCGGCCTCGACGGCCTGGTCAACAACGCGGGCATCGCCACCGGGGTGCCGCTCGCGGACGAGTCCGTCGAGCGCTTCCGCACCATCCTCGACGTCAACCTGACGGGCGTCTTCATCGGCATGAAGACCGCGGTCCCCGCGTTCCGGGCGCGCGGTGGCGGCTCGATCGTCAACATCTCCTCGGCGGCCGGGCTGATGGGGCTCGCGCTGACGGCCGGCAACGGCGCCTCCAAAGGGGGCGTGCGCGGCCTCTCCAAGATCGGCGCGGTGGAGCTCGGCACGGAGCGCATCCGCGTCAACTCGGTGCACCCGGGCATGACGTACACCCCGATGACCGCGCAGACCGGCATCCAGCAGGGCGAGGGCAACTACCCGAACACCCCGATGGGCCGGGTGGGCGAGGCGGAGGAGATCGCCGCGGCCGTCGTCTTCCTGCTGTCCGACGCCGCCTCCTACATCACGGGCGCGGAGCTGGCCGTCGACGGCGGCTGGACCGCGGGACCGACGGTCAAGTACGTCATGGGCCAGTGACGTCCGCGGGGCCGGGCGCGGGGCGGCGGGCCCGGGACCGTCGATTCGGGGCGCGGTCGGTCCCGGCGCGCTGAGCGGGACGAGCTCGAGCGCGCCGTCCCCGGACCGCTGACGCCGGGTCGGCGCGTGCGCGGTCGGAGGGTTCAGGGGGCGTGCGGGGCCGGGGTGCGGTGTTCGTTGAGCTCCATGGTGATGAAAGAGGTGATCATGGTGCGCCAGATGGCTTCGGCGATGTCGGGAGAGAGGCCCGCTTCGGTGGAGCGGGCGCGGATCGAGGCGATGACCTGGTCTACGCGGGCCGGGGCCCGGACGGCGTCCTCGTCGCGCTTGAAGCGGGCGGCCTGCCGCACCAGGGCCTGGCGGTCGGCCAGGAGGCGGACGAGGCCGGTGTCCAGGGCGTCGATGCGGTCGCGGATCTCCTGAAGCGAACTCGGTTCGGTCATGGTCGCCATCGTAGAGGGGCGTCCCGGTCCGGGGCGGCGGCGCGGGTCGGGGGCGGGGTCGTTGTCGTGGGGGTGGGTGGCTGTGATCATGGTGTGGTGGGGGACGGGGAGCGGGTCGGGGCCACGCGGCGTGAGCGCCGTGGGCTGGGGTTCTCGATGGCGGTGTCGGTCGGGCTCGGGGTCGTGGCCCTGGGGTGGGGGTTCGCGGCAGGCTCGCAGGTGATCCTGCTCGACGGGGTCTATGTCGTTCTCGGGCTGGGGCTGTCGGCGCTCGCGCTGTACGCCTCGCGGGCCGCCTCCGCCGAGCCCACGCCGCGGTTCCCGTTCGGGCGGGAGCCGCTCGTGCCGATGGTCGTGGGCGTGCAGGGTCTCGCGCTGTTCGGGACGCTGGCCTACGCGGCGGTGGAGGCCGTCCGGGTCGTCCTGGGCGGCGGGTCGGAGGTGGCGCCCGCGAGCCTTGCCGCGTACGGGGCGGTGGGCGGGCTCGCGAGTCTCGCGACGTACGGGTACCTGGCGCGGCGCGGGCCGCGGTCGGACCTGATCCGGGCGGAGGCGGCGGGTTGGTTCGCGGGCGCCGTGTCCAGTCTTCTCATCGCGGTCGGCGGCGTCGTGGCGCTCCTGCTGGTCAAGGCGGGCTGGCGCGGCGCGGCGGCGTACTCCGACTCGGTGCTGGTCCTGGTGACCTGCGTGATGCTCGTCGGGCTGCCCGTGCGCATGCTCCGCCAGGCGGTGTCGGAGCTGCTGGAGTCCGCTCCCGACCCTGCCGTGCAGCAGCGGATCGGTGCCGCCGTCGAACGGGCGCGGGCCTCCGAAGGGCTTCCCGAGCCGGTGCTGCGCACCTCCAAGATGGGCAACAGGGTCTACGTCGAGGTCGGCTTCGTGGTCCCGCCGGGCCGCTGCGACATCGCCGACGAGGACCGCGTGCGCCGTTCCCTGCACGACGACCTCGCAGCCCTGCCCTACACCCCATGGATCGTCGTCGAGATCACCACGGACCCCGACCTCCTCTGACACGCACGGGGGTCAGCGGGGGGCGGGGGTGGGTGGGGTCAGGGTGGAGGAGAAGGCGGTGTAGTAGGCGGGGAGGTCGGCTGGGAGGGTTTCGGGGTGGGTGGTCGCTATGACGGCGACTGTTCCGTCGGTGGCCCAGGCGCAGGCGGATCGGGAGGGTTCGGAGAAGTCGAAGCACAGGCCGGTGGGCCCGCCCTCCGTCGTCGTCGGCTCGATGGACGCGGCGTCGTGCGCGGCCACGGACTCCTCGATCTCGCCGAGCACCGAGGCCGGATGCCCGACGGCGACTCCGCCGAGGAACTCCAGGCGCGCGCCGCCGTTCGCGCCGCGGTAGACGGCCCACCGCTCCCCGTACAGTTCGCCTTCGGCCATCCAGCCCGGGAGAAGCCGTCGCCACCGGCCCAGGCGTTCGGCCTGCTCGTCGCGCACCCAGGTCGCCCCGCCCACTTCCAGCGATCGGGGCGGGACGAAGGTCGGTCGCATCGACGGCGGCGGCCCTTCCGGATACGGCGGGCCCAGCTCCCCCTGGCATCCCCCGCCCGCCACCACCGCGCACACCGCGACCACAGCACCTCGAATCCTCATAGCCCGACCCTTGCCTCCCTCCACCCGTCCCGCAAGGGACCCGTGTCCCGCGGCACTCGCGACGGCTCACGGTGCGGCCCCGGGCGCGGGGGTCAGGGGAGGCGGAGGCGGGCTTGGACGGCGCGGTGGTCGCTGCCGGGGAGGTCGTGTGTGGAGAAGTCGAGGAAGGCGATGCGGCGGTCGGCCAGGACGTGGTCGATGGCCACTCCGGGGAGGGGGCGCTTACGGTCGTGCCAGGTGGGGGTGAGGCCCTTGCCGAGCGCCGCTCCCGCGCTGCGGTAGCCGGTGTCCAGGACGCGGCGGAAGGTGGGGTGGTCGAAGGTGGCGTTGAAGTCGCCGATGAGGATGCGGAGGCGGCCGGTCGGAGTGGCCGGTGGGATGGTCTCCTGGCCGGCTCGCCAGCAGGCTGCCTTGCCCGGGTGGACGGGGGCGCAGGCGTGGACGGCGACGAACTCGACGGGGGCCTCGTAGCCCGGGACCGCCGCCTCGGCTCGGATGGAGCCTTCGGGTGACGGGCCGGGTGAGGTGACCGGGAAGCGGGAGAAGAGGGACGTGCCGTTGGTGCCGTCGAGGCGGTGCGGGAGGGTCGCGCCGAGGCCCAGGGCGTCGAGTTCGGCGCGGTCGTCGGTCCAGAGTTCCTGCACCGACAGGACGTCGGGGCGGAGTTCGCGGACCAGTTCGATGATGCGGGAAGGGCGGGTCTTGCCGTGGAGGGTGTTCACGCTGAGGACGCGGATTTCCGGCCCTGCGGCGGGGGGCTCGCCGTCGGTCAGGACGCGCGGGACGAGCAGCGAGGCGAGGACGAGGGTGACGGCCAGGCCGGTGAGGGCGGCGGGCCGGCGGCGGAGGGCGAGGGCGAGGAGCGGGGCGAAGACCGAGAGGGCCGCGACATAAGGGGTGAAGGCGACCAGTTGGGTCCAGCGGAAGCCCAGGTCCCAGCCGGCCAGGCGGAGGATCGCCCACACCGCGAAGGGCGTCATCGAAGCCCACACCAGGAGCGTCACCCAGCGGCGCATGCCCGACCCCGTCCCGGCGCGCCGGTGCGCGCCGTTCGCGAGTATGCCGGGTCACGGCTTCGGAATGTCCGAAAATCAACAAAGATCCACAATGGGGGGGACGCGGGGTGGGTCAGGGGTTCTCGGGCGGTGGGGCGGTGCTCTTGCGGAGGACCAGGCTGGTGGCCAGTTCCAGGCGGGTGGTGGTGGGGGCGCCGGTGCGGAGGGCGAGGAGCATCTGGGCTGCGGCTTCGGCCATTTCGCGCAGCGGCTGGTGGATGGTCGTCAGGGCGGGGCTGGACCAGCGGGCCACGGCGACGTTGTCGTAGCCGACGACGGAGAGGTCTTCGGGAACGCGGAGGTTGTGGATCCGGGCCGCTTCGAGGACGCCGAGGGCCTGGAGGTCGCTGCCGGCGAAGATCGCCGTGGGGCGGTCGGGGCGGGAGAGCATCTCCAGGGCGTGGCGGTGGCCGCCTTCGACGTGGAAGTCGCCGTAGGCCACGAGGGTGGGGTCGACTTCGAGGCCCGCCATGTTCATGGCGGAGCGGAAGCCGTCGAGGCGGGCCAGGGAGCAGAGCATGTCCTCGGGGCCGGTGATGATCGCGATGCGGCGGTGGCCGCATTCGATGAGGTGGCGGGTGGCGGCGAGGCCGCCGGACCAGTTGGCGGAGCCCACCGACGGGACGTCGGGGGCCGGGTCGCCCGCCGGGTCGATGACGACGAAGGGGATCGCCCGCGACCGCAGCTGCTGCTTGATCTCCGCGGGAAGGCTGGAGAAGACGAGGACGACGCCGAGGGGGCGCCGCCGCAGGACCCCGTCGAGCCACTCGGGGCCGGGGGCGTGCCGTGTGCCGCTCGCGGTCAGCACGACGCTCGCGTCGTTGGCCTTGGCGACGGTCTCGACGCCCCGGATGAGCTCCATCGCCCACAGGCTCTCGATCTCGTGGAAGACGATCTCGATGAGGGGGGCCTCCCCCGCCGACATGGGGGCGCGGCGGTAGCCGTGTTCCTCCAGGAGGCGTTCGACCCGGAGGCGGGTCGGCCGGGACACGTCCTGCCGCCCGTTGAGAACTTTCGAAACTGTCGAAACAGAGACGCCTGCCTCGTCGGCCACCTGGGCCAAGGTGACCCGGCCTGCTCCCTCGTCTTCCTGCATGGGGAGCAGCATAAGGCCTTCCCACCAGGAACACAGGTACGTCCGTGATCGAAAAGTTGGGACTTGACCGCTTCAAGAGCGCGCTCTAGTGTCCCGGGTCACACGATGTTTCGATTCCCCGCTCGAAACTTTTCGAAAGGTCAGCGATGAAGAGACGTACCTGGCTCACCCGCACCGCGGCAGGCGGCGCGGCACTCGCCCTGAGCCTGGCCCTCACCGCGTGCGGCGGAGACTCCGACGACGGCGGCGAAGCCGGAGGAGAGATCCACGTCCTGGTCTACGGCGACACCGGCAACACCGTCGAGACGCAGCTCGTCGAGACGTTCAACAAGACCTCCGACGTCAAGGCGGTCCTCGACACGATCCCGGGCGCCGACTACCAGGCGAAGCTCCAGACGGTCATCGCCTCCGACCAGGCGCCGGACGTGTTCTTCAACTGGGGCGGCGGCAGCATCGCCCCGTTCGTGCAGGCCGGCCTGCTCCTGCCGCTCGACGAGTTCATCGCGAAGGACCCGGCGCTGAAGTCCAGCTTCCTCCCCTCGGTGTTCGACACCGCGACCGTCGACGGCAAGCCCTACGGCGTCCCGATGCGCGGCACCCAGCCCGTCATGCTGTTCCACAACAAGAAGGTGCTCGCCGACAACGGCATCTCCCTGCCCGCGACGTGGGAGGAGCTGCTGGCGGCGGTCGCGAAGCTGAAGGCCGCGGGCGTCACGCCGATCGCGCTGGGCGGCGGCGACAAGTGGCCGATCCTCATGTGGTTCGAGTACGTCTACGACCGCGTGGCCGGCCCCGACCTGTTCAGGCAGGCCATCGCCGGTGACACCGCGGTGTGGGACGGCGCCGACAGCCGGGCCGCGCTGGCCAAGCTGAAGGAGCTGATCGACGCGGGCGCCTTCGGCACGAACTTCAACTCGGTCCGCTGGACCGACGACGGCTCCCCCACGCTCGTCTCCCGGGGCAAGGCGGCCTTCGAGCTGATGGGCTCCTGGGCCTACGCCGCCCACCAGAACATCGACCCCGACTTCGCCAAGGACGGCCTCGGCTACGGCGCCTTCCCGACGATCTCCGGCGGCAAGGGCGACCCGGCGGACATCGTCGGCAACACCAACAACTTCTACTCGGTCCTGAAGGACACCGAGCACCCGGAGGCCGTCGCGGAGTTCCTGAAGCTCATGTACTCCGACGAGTTCGTGCAGGCCCAGCTCGGCATCGGCAACCTGCCGACGACCACGAACACCGAGCAGTTCCTCGACACCTCGGCCAGCCCCGAGTACTCGAAGTTCCAGTTCGGCCTGGTGAAGCAGGCCCCGGCCTTCCAGCTCTCCTGGGACCAGGCCTACCCGCCCGCGGCCGGCACCCCGATGCTCGCGGCCATGCAGGGCTTCTTCGACGGCTCGGTCGACGCCGACGGCTTCATCAAGGCCATGCAGGCCCTGCCGAAGGCGTCCTGACCGGACCCGCCGATGACCTCCCTCTCCGCAGCTCTTGCGGGCAGGCGCCGGGCCGCACGCCGGTCCGGCGCCGCGTCCACCCGCCCCGGGTTCCTCTGGGCGCTGCCCGCCACAGTCTTCTTCGTCCTGTTCGCCCTGATCCCGCTGGCCGGGGTCGCGGTGCTGTCCTTCACCGCGTGGAACGGCCTGGGCGATCCCCGGTTCGTCGGGCTGGACAACTGGTCGGCGCTGCTCGCCGACCCGACCATGGTCAACAGCATCTGGCTGAGCCTGCTGCTCACCGCGCTCGGCGTCGCGTTCCAGACGCCGATCAGCATCCTGCTGGGCGTGTGGGCGGCCGGGAAACAGCGTAACCGGGCCGTGCTGTCCGCGATCTACTTCATTCCGCTGCTGCTGTCCTCGACCGCCGTCGCGGTGCTGTGGCGGACGCTCCTCGACCCGAACTGGGGCGTCCCGTCGCAGGCCACCTGGCTGTTCGGCGACGGCAACCTGATGGGCGAGCAGAGCACGGCGATCGCGGTGCTCGTGTTCGTCGGGGTCTGGCAGTTCACCCCGTTCCACACGCTGATCTACCAGGGCGCGGCGCGCGGCGTCCCGCAGGTGCTGTACCAGGCCGCGGCGATCGACGGCGCGGGCCGGGTGCGCGCGTTCTGGCACATCACCCTGCCGCAGCTGCGCAACGCCATGATCACCTCGATGATCCTCATGGTCGTCGGCGGCCTGACCACGTTCGACACGGTGCTGATCCTCACCCAGGGCGGGCCGGGCACCGACACCACGATCACCGCCTACTACATGTACGACAAGGCGTTCAAGGGCTTCGACTTCGGCCTGGCCTCGGCGGTCGCGATGGTCCTGGTGGTGACGGCGTCGCTGGTCTCGCTCGTCATGGTCCGCCTGTCCGGCTACGACCGGATGCGATCCAGTACGGAGGGACTGTGATGCGACGCCGTCCGAACTATCTCGCCGGGATCGGCTCCGTCGTCTGGCTCGCGCTCATAGGGCTGCCGCTGTACGTCATGCTCGCCGCTTCGCTCCAGACGCGGACGGGCTACGCGAAGACGGGCGCGCTCGGCGTGCCCGACGACCTCACGCTCCAGAACTACGTCGACCTGTTCACCGGCGGGTTCCGGCGCTACTTCGTCAACACCTTCGTCGTCACCGGCGCGGTGGTCGCGATCGTGCTGCTGGTGGTGCCGCCGCTGGCCTACGCGATCGTGCGCAGCAGGGGCGGGGCGACGACGTTCGTGTTCCGCGTCTTCCTGCTGGGCCTGGCGATCCCGTCGCAGGCCGTGCTGGTGCCGATGTTCTACCTGATGAGCGAGGTCGGCCTGTACGACAGCCTCATCGGCATCATCCTGCCGACCGCGGCGTTCGCGCTGCCCGTGTGCACGCTGGTGATCTGCGGCGTCATGCGGGAGATCACCACCGAGCTGTACGAGGCGATGGCGATCGACGGGGCCTCGACGTGGCGGACGTTCTTCCAGCTCGTGCTGCCGCTGTCCAAGGGCGGCCTGTCGACGATCACCGTGTTCTCCGCGCTCCAGGCGTGGAACGGGTTCCTGTTCCCGCTGGTCCTCACTCAGTCGCAGGAGAGCAAGCTCATCACTCTCGGCCTCTACGACTTCCGCACCCAGTTCGGCATGAACGTGCCCGGCCTGCTCGCCGCGGTCGTGCTGTCCATGCTCCCCATCTTCATCGTCTACCTGTTCGCCCGGCGGGCCCTGATCCAGGGGCTGATGGGCGTCGGGGGAAAGTAGACACTCCTTTGAACACCGCCACCGACTCGACCACCGGCACGGACGCCGTGCCCGCTTGGCGGGACGTCTCCCTCGATCCGCGCGCCCGCGCCGAGGCCCTGCTCCCCCTGCTCACCCTCGAAGAGAAGACCGCCCAGCTCTACGGCCTGTGGGTCGGCGCGTCCGACGAAGGCGGCGAGGTCGCCCCGTACCAGCACGAGATGGAGGAGCCGCCCGCGCTGGAGGAACTGCTGCCGCACGGGCTGGGCCAGCTGACCCGTCCGTTCGGCACCGCGCCGGTCGATCCGGCGCTCGGCGCGCTGTCGCTGCTGCGGACGCAGCGGCGGATCGCGGCGGCGTCCCGCTTCGGCATTCCGGCGATGGCGCACGAGGAGTGCCTCGCCGGGTTCGCCGCCTGGCGGGCCACCGCCTACCCGGTGCCGCTGTCGTGGGGCGCCTCGTTCGACCCCGAGCTGGTCGGGCGGGTCGCCGCGCGGATCGGCCGCGACATGCGGGCGCTGGGCGTCCACCAGGGGCTCGCCCCGGTGCTCGACGTGACGCGCGACGGCCGCTGGGGCCGGGTCGAGGAGACGATCGGCGAGGACCCGTACCTGGTCGGGAGCATCGCCTCGGCCTATGTGCGGGGGCTGGAGTCGGCCGGGATCGTCGCCACGCTCAAGCACTTCGCGGGGTACTCGGCCTCGCGGGCGGGGCGGAACCTCGCGCCCGTGGGCATGGGGCCCCGTGAGCTCGCCGACGTGATCCTGCCGCCGTTCGAGATGGCGATCCGGGAGAGCGGCGCGCGGTCGGTCATGCACTCCTACACCGACCTTGACGGAGTGCCTTCGGCGGCGGACGAGCGGCTGCTCACCGGGCTGCTGCGCGACACGTGGGGGTTCACCGGGACCGTCGTCTCGGACTACTTCGCGGTCGACTTCCTCAGGACCCTCCACGGGGTCGCCGGGAGCTCCGGCGAGGCGGCCGGACAGGCGCTCGCGGCGGGCCTCGACGTGGAGCTGCCGACGGTGAAGGCCTTCGGCGCGCCGCTGCTCGCCGAGGTGGCCGCCGGACGCGTCCCGGAGAAGGTCATCGACCGGGCCGTCCTGCGGATTCTCACCCAGAAGGCCGAACTGGGCCTGCTCGATCCCGGCTGGGACGCGGTGCCCGAGGCGCTCGCCGGAGCCGACCTCGCCCACCCCGAGGCGCTGCGCGGGACCGTCGACCTCGACGGGCCGGACAACCGCGCGCTGGCGCGGGAGCTCGCCGAACAAGCGGTCGTGCTGCTGCGCAACGACGGGACGCTCCCGCTGACCCGGCCCGGACGGATCGCCCTGATCGGCCCGAACGCGGACACGCCGACGGCGGTGCTCGGCTGCTACTCGTTCCCGATGCACGTCGGCGTGCAGCACCCGGAGGTCGCGACGGGCATCGCCCTGCCGACCCTGCGGGAGACGCTCGCCGCCGAATTCCCCGATACCGACCTCGTCTACGCGCGCGGATGCCCGGTCGACGAGGACGACACCTCCGGATTCGCCGAGGCGGTCGCCGCCGCGCGGGACGCGGACCTCGTGGTCGTCGCGCTCGGCGACCGGGCCGGGCTGTTTGGGCGCGGCACCAGCGGCGAGGGATGCGACACCGAGTCGCTCGTCCTTCCGGGCGTCCAGCAGGCGCTGCTCGACGCACTGCTGGACGCCGGGACGCCGCTCGTCGCGGTCCTCCTGGCCGGACGCCCCTACGCCCTCGGGCGGGCGGTCGGCGAGTCCGCCGCGATCGTCCAGGCGTTCTTCCCCGGTGAGGAGGGCACCGCGGCGGTCGCGGGCGTGCTGAGCGGGCGGATCAATCCGTCGGGGCGGCTTCCGGTCAGCGTTCCGGCGCGACCGAACGTCCAGCCGTCGACGTACCTGGCGGCCCGGCTGGGCCACGCGACCGAAGTGTCGGCGACCGACCCGACTCCGGCGTTCGGGTTCGGGCACGGGCTGTCGTACACCGCCTTCGACTGGACCGATCTCGCCGTGCGCGCCGCCGAGGCCGGCACGGACGGGGAGTTCCTCCTGGAGTTCACCGTCCGCAACGCCGGGGCGCGGGCCGGGGCCGAGGTCGTCCAGCTGTACCTGCACGACCCCGTCGCGTCCGTCGTGCAGCCCGTGCAGCGGCTCGTCGGCTACCACCGGGTGGCGCTCGGCGCGGGCGAGGCCCGGCGGGTCTCCGTCGCGGTCCCCGCCGACCTCGCGTCCTTCACCGGCCGCGACGGCACGCGCCGCGTCGAGCCCGGCGCGCTGGAGCTGCGCCTCAGCGCCTCCAGCGCCGACGTGCGCCTGACGGCCGAGGTGGTCCTCACCGGCGAGGCCCGCCGCGTCGACCACACCCGCCGCCTCCACCCGTCCTTCACCGACCTGCCGCTCGGCTGAGCCCCGAGGGTGCGGGCGTGCGACCTGCGCCCGCCCCCTCAGGCAGGGGGCGGGGCGGGGAGCACGACGGTGGCCTGCAGGCCGCCGCCGGGGCGGGGGGTGAGGGTGAGGGTGCCGTCGTGGGCGCGGGTGATGGTCTTGGCGATGGCCAGGCCGAGGCCGACGCCCGCGTGGTCGGCATGGACGCGTTCGGTGCCGCGCTGGAACGGCTCGGTGAGGGTGGCGACGAGCTGCGGCGGGAGGAACGCGCCGGTGTTCTCGACGGTGAGGACCGCGCGTCCCGGGGTCGCGGCGGTCGTCACCCGGACCGAGCCCCCGTCGGGCAGGTTGTGGACCATCGCGTTCTGCACGAGGTTCATGGTCAGCTGGAGCAGGAGTGCGGGCGAGCCGAGGGCGGGGGCGATGTCGCCGGAGGTCTCGACGGCGACGCCGCGCTTCTCGGCGAGCGGGAGGAGCGTCTCGGTCGCCTCCTCCGCCAGCAGGGACAGATCCACCCGCTCCCGGCCGAAGGAGCGCTGTTCGGCGCGGCTGAGCAGCAGGAGGGCCTCGGTGAGGTCGATCGCGCGGGTGTTGACGGCGGTGAGGCGGTCGATGACGACGTGGGTGTCGCGGGTCGGGTCGGCGCGGGCCACGTCGAGGAGCGCCTTGGAGATCGCCAGCGGGGTGCGCAGCTCGTGCGAGGCGTTCGCGGCGAACCGCCGCTGCTCGGCGATGTGGGCCTCCAGCCGGGCGAGCATGCCGTCGAAGGAGTCGGCGAGCTCGCGGAACTCGTCGCCGCGGCCCGGCAGCCGGATCCGGTGGGAGAGGGAGCCTGTCGCGGCGAGGCGGGTCGCCTCGGTGATGCGGTCCAGCGGGGCGAGCATCCGGCCGGCGAGGAGCCATCCGCCGACGAGGCCGAAGACCAGCAGGAACGCCAGCGCCACTGCGGTCGCGGGCAGGTAGGAGTTCATCACGATATGGCGGAGCGGCACGAAACCGGTGCCGGGGGCGCTCTGGGCGACGCGCAGGTCGCCCAGGAGGAAGAAGTACACGGTGGCGAGCAGGAGGACGCCCGCGAGCATGAGGAATCCGGCGTAGCTGAGGGCGAGTCTGAGGCGGACGCTCAGCCCCGGCCGCCTAGGCACCGTCCCCTCCCCGGGCCTCGATGCGGTAGCCGACACCCGGCACGGTGGCGATGATCCAGGGTTCGCCGAGGCGTTTGCGCAGGGCCGAGACGGTGATGCGGACGGCGTTGGTGAACGGGTCGGCGTTCTCGTCCCAGGCCCGCTCCAGCAGTTCCTCGGCGCTGACGACGCCGCCTCCTGCCGCGACGAGGACCTCCAGCACGGCGAACTGCTTGCGGGTGAGCGCGACATGGCGGCCGTCGCGGTGGACCTCGCGGCGGAACGGGTCGAGCCGGAGGCCGGCGATCTCCCGCACGGGCGGCCTGTGGTGGGCGCGGCGGCGGTCGAGGGCCCTGAGCCGCAGGACGAGTTCCCGCATGGCGAAGGGCTTGGTGAGGTAGTCGTCGGCGCCGAGTTCGAAGCCCGAGGCCTTGTCGTCGATCCGGTCGGCGGCGGTGAGCATGAGAATGGGCATGCCGCTGCCGGAGGCGACGATGTGCGCGGCGATCTCGTCACCGGACGGGCCGGGGATGTCGCGGTCGAGGACGGCGATGTCGTAGCGGTTGACGCCCAGCAGTTCCAGGGCGGTGTCGCCGTCTCCGGCGAGGTCGGCCGCGATGGCCTCAAGGCGCAGGCCGTCCCGGATCGCCTCCGCCATATAGGGCTCGTCCTCGACGATCAACACGCGCATGCCCTCGATGCTAGAAGCAGGCCCGTATCGCCGGCGTATCCGGGCCGGTTCCGTCAACGGCGGCGATCTTCCTCGGGGAAGAACAGGCTGGCCAGATGGGGAAGGTAGGAGCGGAAGCGACGCTTGCCTTCGGGGGTGTGCGGGCCGAGCGGCGGTTCGCCCGGCCGGACGACGCCCTCGCTGATGAAGCCGCGCAGGCTCCAGCTGACGATGCTGATGGCCATGGGAAGGTCGATCCGCTCGGTGATCTCGGGGCCGAGCAGATCGACGATGCGCCGGAACATCGGCTCCCGGTAGACGGCGTCGATGTCGATCAGGTCGGCGGCGTCGCGGAGATAGCGGTGCTGCCAGATCGCCATCTCGGAGGTGTGGTCGAGGTAGAACTCCAGCATGCCCTCCAGGAGACGGAGGACCCCTGGCTCGTCCGGGGTGAAGTGCTCGGCGATCGCGTCGAGCGCCGCGACCTGCTCCCGGTAGTAAATGTCGACGATGGCCAGGTACAGGCCTTTGCGGCCGCCCGCAGCGGCGACGGCCGCACGCGGCAGGCCCGCGGCATTCATGATCATCCGGGTGTCGGTGCCGTCGTAGCCCAGGTTCGCGAACAGGGGCAGCGCGGCGGCTCTCAGCCTCGCGAGCGTCTCCTCGTCCCCTTCGCCTCCCACTCTTCAATGATCCGCCCGCGATCCCCAAATCCGCGTCAGCGCCGAGGAGATCTCTGCCTACTGTCCAAATAATGAGATACAGTTCTCATTTAATGAGACGCCCGGCTACAGTGGCCGGCATGGCCGACCACGAGAAGTACACGCATGGGCATCACGATTCGGTGCTGCGCTCGCACCGGTGGCGGGACGTCGCGAACTCGGCGGCGTATCTGGCGCCGCATCTGCGGCCGGACGACGTCGTGCTGGACGTCGGGTGCGGGCCGGGGAGCATCACGGTCGATCTGGCGGGGCGGGTCGCGCGGGTCGTCGGGGTCGATCTGGCCGAAGGGGTGCTGGCCGAGGCGCGGGCGCGGGCGGAAGGCGTCGCGAACGTCTCGTTCCAGGCCGCGGACGTTTACGCGCTGCCCTTCGAGGACGGGGCCTTCGACGTCGTGCACGCCCATCAGACGCTGCAGCATGTGGCCGATCCCGTCGCGGCGCTGCGGGAGATGCGCCGGGTGTGCCGTCCGGGCGGGATCGTCGCGGCCCGCGACGCGGACTACAGCGGGATGTTCTGGCATCCCGCGGCGCCGGAGCTGGACGAATGGCTGGCGCTCTACCTGAAGTGCGCGCGGGCCAACGGCGGCGAGCCCGACGCCGGAAGGCGCCTGCTGGCCTGGGCGCACGCGGCGGGCTGCACGGAAGTGGCGCCGTCGGCGTCGGTGTGGTGCCACGCCACCCCGCAGGAGCGCCGCTGGTGGGGCGAGATGTGGCGCGACAGGATCCGCGAGTCGGCGATGGCCGACCAGGCGCTGGCCGCGGGATTCGCCACCCGGGAGGACCTGGCGCGCCTGTCCCGCGCCTGGCAGTCCTTCGCCGACCACCCGGACGGCTGGTTCGCCGTCCCGCACGGCGAGATCCTCTGCCGCGCCTGACCGCGGGTTCCGCGACCCCCGCTCGGGGGTCGCGGAACCGCGGACGTCAGCCCGGGAACTTCTGGGTGAGCCAGGCGGCCAGTTCGGTGCGGACCGCGGTGAGCTGGGCCGCGGTGGGGGCGGTGCCGGTCGCGGTGTTGACGATGAGGGCGTAGTGGGTGCCGGGGGCGGCGGAGACGCTCAGCTTCCGGGCGGTGGTGGAGCCGGTCTCGACGGCTGCGGTGATCGGGCCGGCGCCGGGGATGCCGGTGAAGGAGGCCAGATCGCTGACGACGGTGGTGGAGCCGTTCGCGAAGGACCGGGGCAGGTGGAGCTCGGTCGGGACGTCGGCGGACGCGGACTTCCAGACCAGGACGCCGTGCTGCCGGTTCTGGGTGAGGGACGCGGTGTTCGGCAGCGAGGACGGGGCGATGAGCCACTGCGTCTGGGTGCCCGCGCCGCCGAATCCGGAGCGGGCGAGGTCCTCGTAGGCGAAGCCGAGGGTGTCGCCGTTCACCGCCGACGGGTAGAGCCGGTCGAGGACGCGCTGGTCGAGCCGGATCGTGACGGCCCCTGCCGCGTCGGTGCTCACCACCGAGTGGTCCTCGTCGTTCCAGGCGTCGCCCGCGGTCTTGACCTTGTTCGGGTTGAAGTTCATCAGCTCGTTGTGGCGTCCGCTGTAGATGTCCCAGTGCCATTGCAGGGCCGAAAGCACGTTGCCGCCCGCGGCGGGGTTCGTCCACCAGGTCTTGCCCGCGACCCCTGCGTCGGCGGCCTGGTAGGTCGCGCGCATCATCCACGGGGTGCGGTCGCTGCCGTTGCCGGTCATCTTGCCGCCGAACTCCGACAGGATCGGCGCGGTCCCGAGGGACGCGGCGCGCTGGCGGATCTCGTTCATCTCGTCGGTGTAGACGCCGTCGGAGGCGGCCGAGACGTCGAGGGTGAGGCGGGCGCCGTCGTAGTAGTGGCTGTTGAAGACCATGCGGCTGCCGAGCTGCCCGACGGTCGTCATGCCGCCCTCCTCGGCGGCCCAGGTGTTCCAGAACACCAGCGGCTCGACGAAGGCGGGCTTGGCCGTCCAGCCCGCCTCGTCCATGGCGGTGCGGATCCGCTGGTAGAAGGGCATCAGGTGGTTCTTCTCCCACTCGACGCCGCTGCCGCCGTCCAGGCCGCCGTCGAACGGCTCGTTGAACGGGTCGAGGCCGACGACATTGGCGAAGGACGCGGCGGGGAGCTGCTGGCGGAGGTGGGTCATCATGGCCTTGGCCTGCGTCAGGTAGGCGGACTGGACGCCCACCGTCCCGGACGGGGTGGTGAGGACCCGGTCGCGCCAGAAGTCGTAGGCGGCCTTGCGCACCGCGTTGTTGGTCTGCATGTTCTGCCCCCACAGGATGCAGATCCCGCAGGACTCCTTCGGGTACCCGCCCGCCTGGATCACCCACTTGGGCGCGCCGTCGCCGGTGTACCAGCTTCCGGTGTTGAACAGGTGCGCGGAGTAGAGGTCCTGGTGGTAGTCGATGAGGACCCGGATGCCGCGGTCGGTGAACTCCCGGACCTGTGCGACGACCTTGTCGAGGTAGGCGTGGTCGATGGTGTTCGCGGCGGGCTGGACGCCCTCCCAGCTGATCAGGAAGCGGACGGCGTTCGCGCCGGTGAGGTCCCGCATCGCCTGCGCGGACTTGGCGGCGTCCGCGGCGCTCTTGAACGGGAGAAGCCCGTTCTCGTAGAGCTTGGTGCTGCCCGCGACGTTGAAGCCGCGCAGGGTGACCTCGCGGCCTTGGGCGTCGCGGAACACCCAGTTCTGCTGCTTTGCCGAGACGGTGACGGCGCCGTCGGCGTGCGCGGGCGCCGCGGTGGCGACGACGGCGCCCGCGGCCAGCACGGCGGCGGCGGTCAGCCGGAAGGAACGCAGGGAGAGAACATGCTTCGCTGGCATGAGAGGGCCTTTCGGGGGGTGGGTGGCCTCTGCGGCCTCAGTGTGCAAGAACCTTCTTGCAAGGGCAAGGGCTACGTTGCCCCTGTGGCCTCCCCTACGCGCGCACGCATCCTGGACGCCGCGCTGGAACTGATCCAGCGGCACGGCTTCAACGGCACCACAGTCACCGGCATCGAGGAACTCGCCGGGCTCTCCCCCGGCAGCGGCAGCTTCTACCGGCACTTCCGCTCCAAGGAGGAGGTGTTCCGGGCGGTCCTCGAACGCGAACTGGAACGGGCGCAGGCCTTCCGGGAGGAGTTCGAGCGCGGCGCCGTCGCCGATCCGCGCGAGGCGCTCACCCGCCGCTTCCTCCAGCAGCTCGACTACATGGCCAGGGTCAGACCGCTGATCAACCTGCTGGCCCGCGAGCACGGCAGATTCCCCGACCTGACCCTGAAGATCGGCGGCGTCCTCGTCGACCAGGGGATCATGGAGGAGGCGGCGCACCTGGTGCGCGACCTCCCGGGCGGCCCCGCCCACGACGACCCGCACGCGCTGCTCACCGTGGCGGTCTCCGCCCTCACCGGCTACCACCTCCTCCAGGGCTACTTCGGCCGCTCCCCCGCCGACGTCGCCCCCTCCCGCTTCGCCACCGCCCTCGCCGCCGTCATGGCCGCCCCGCCGCCTCCGCCCACCTGACGCGGGTCCGCCCGCGCGTCCCACCGGGACTGCGATCGGGCGCGGTCCCGGCGGGCGTGCCGGGTCAGGAGGCGGACCGGCCTCGGCTTCCGGCAGAGGTCCGGCGCGCCAGGGACACGGCGAGCTCGGCGGCCCGCAGCGCGCTGGTGACGGAGACCTCGGCGAGCATGCCGGGGGCGGCGACCGCGTCTCCGGCCAGGAAGCGGCCGTCGCCCCGGGAGACGGCGGGGCGGTCGCGCCAGGTGCGGCCCGGCAGGTCGAGGGCGCCGGTGCGGTGGTGGGACATCTGGTCGCGCTCCCACACGGTGCGCGTCCTCCAGTCGGGGAACGCCCCGTCGAAGGCGCGGTCCAGCCGGCGGAGGGCGTCGGCCTTGGACTCCTCGGGCCGCGCCGGGACGAAGCCCTGCACGAGCGAGTGCCCGGCCGGGGCGAGCATGGCGTCTGCGGCGGAGTAGTCCTCCACCAGGGAGCGCTCATCGAGGTCGAAGACGAGGAACGCGTCCCCGGGCCCGGTGCGCAGGGCGACGTCGCGGCAGGCGGCCCGGCCGCTCTCCCACGTCAGGGACGGGTCGTCCAGGAGGCCGCGGGCCGCGTCCAGGGAGGTGGCGACGATGACGGGCCCGTCCTCGGGGAGCGCGGTGACGCGGGAGCCCGTCTCGATCCGCACGCCCAGTTCTTCGGCGCGCCGCCGCATGCGGCCGACCATCGTCGCCCAGCCACCGCGGGGGTAGCGCGTGACGGGGTAGGACAGCGCGGCGACCCGGTGCAGGCGTTCCTGGCAGAACGCCGCCGAGAGGACCCCCGGGTCGTGGAAGTAGGTGGCGGGGCCGAGGAGGCCGATCGCGGCCTCGGCCGCGGCCTCGCCGAACCGCTCGGTCGCCCACTGCCGGAACGGCAGGTCGACGGGCGCGCGGTGCCGCCTGCTCAGGAGGATCGCGCGCAGGAGCGGCGCGGGCGGGAGGTGCCGCGTCGCGCCGTCGCGGCGGAAGTACAGACGTGTCAGGGAGAAGGGCCGGATGGCATGGAAGGGCTGGACGAGGCCGCGCTTCTTCAGCCAGCGCCAGGGGGCGCCGTCGGCGTAGAAGGCGTGCGCGCCGTCGTTGGCGCGGTAGGGGCCGTCGGTGGTGCGGGCGCGTCCGCCCAGTTCGGCGTGCGCTTCGTGCAGGACGACGGACGCGCCCCGCTCGGCGGCGCTGATCGCCGCGGTCAGGCCGGCGAGGCCGCCGCCGATGATGGTGAGGGTCGTCATGCGTCAAGGACGCAGCGGGCCCGCCTTCTGTGACATCAGGCCCGCCATCTTCGCGGGATTGGTGATGACGAACACCTCCTGGACGCGCCCGTCGACGATCGTGGGCTGGAAGAACACCGCCGGGCGGCCGTCCATCGTCAGGACGACGGCGGGCCTGCCGTTGGCGTCGACGAGCTGGAAGCCCGGCTGCGCGTCCCGCAGGCCGAGCCGGGCCAGGTAGTGCGCCATGCCCTGGCCGTGGACGATGCCGACCAGCAGCCGCGCGGTCTTGGCCGCGCCGCGCACGATCCGCAGGGCGTTGGGCGCGAGCCCGCCGCCGTCGCCGGTCAGCGTGACGTCGGGGGCGAGGGTCGCGAGGAGCGCGTCCATGTCGCCGGTCGCGCAGGCGAGGAAGAACTGGGCCGCGGCCGTCCCCCACCGCTCCCGGTCGACCTCGTAGCGCGGGCGCCCCTCCCGGACGTGCGCCCGCGCCCGCGCCGCGAGCTGCCGCACCGCGGGCTCCGCCTTGCCCAGCGCCTCGGCGATCACCGGATAGGGCTCCTCGAACACGTCCCGCAGCACGAACACCGCCCGTTCCAGCGGGGACAGCCGCTCCAGCACGACGAGGACCGCCATCGTCACCGACTCGGTCCGCACGACCTGGTCGGCGGCGTCGTCCGTCGCGGTGAGGACGGGCTCGGGCAGCCACTCGCCGGGGTACACCTCGCGCCGTGCCTGGACCCTGCGCAGCCGGTCGATGGCCAGCCGGGTGGTCGTCCGGACCAGGAACGCCTCCGGATCGGCCACGTTCTCCCGGTCCGCCGCCGCCCACCGCAGCCACGCCTCCTGGACGACGTCCTCGGCGTCCGCGACCCGGCCCAGCATCCGGTAGGCCAGCCCCATCAGCCGCGGCCGCTGCACCTCGAATCCGTCCACCTCCCCAGCATCCCCCACCCCGCGCCGAGCCTTCCACCGTCCCCGAAGCAAGCGGTTGGTCCTGATCTTCTGGGGCCTGGGTCCCGCGTCGGCCGGGTGAAGCGGACACCGGAGGGCGCGGCGTGGCACGCTGCCGGGAACGCGTCCCTCCGGAGGAGACCATGGCCGACGCACCGGCGTTCCTGGAGTTCCGTGCGACGGGCATGCGCCTGTGGCTGCCCGTGGTGTTGTCGTTCGGTGGCACCGGGGCCGCGGGCGTGCTCCTGTCGCTGGCGGAGTCGACGCTCCTGCCGCTCGCCTTCACGCTCGGCCTGGGGTTCCTCTCCTCGGCCGTCGTCTTCCCGCTGGCGTACCGGATGTTCGTCCGCGTCGATGACGAAGGCGTCGTGTTCCGCACGTTTCGGCGAAGGCACGTCCCCTGGTCCGAGATCGCCGGCCTCGCCGAGACCTCCTACGCCCAGTCCACCCGCCGCATCCGCTGCCCCGCCCTGCGCCTCCGGGACGGCACGATGCCGCGCCTTCCCTTCCCGCACTCGGACTTCCCCACCTACGAGGCCGACCTCGCCGGCCTCCGCGCCTTCTTCGTCGCCCGCCTCGGTGCCCGAGCCGACCTGCCGCCCGGCAAGTACAGCCTGTCGGAGGCCCCTCCGGAACGTTCCGCCCCTTGACGCGTCCGCACGGCCCGTGGGCCGGTCAGGCTCCGGCGGCGGCGTAACGGCGGGCCAGGCGGGCGAACGCGTCCTTGAGTTCCGGCGGTCCGACGACCTCGATGTCGGTGTCGAAGCGGCCGAGGGCGGCGGCGAGCGCGGCCCAGGACCAGGATCCGGCGTGCAGGCGGCAGCGGCCGGGGCCGAGTTCCTCGACGAGTCCGTCGGCGGCGTGGGCGGCGACGGCGGAGGCCGGGAGGTCCAGGACGACCTCGCCTCGGCACGGCCAGTCCACGGTGCCGTCGGACCCGCGGAACCGGGCGGTGACGAAGGAGGCGACGTCGTCGGCGGGGAGGGGGCGGGGGCCGAAGCGGGGGCCGTTCGGGGTGCGGAGGCCGATCCGGTCGGCGCGGAAGGTGCGCCAGTCGGCGCGGTCGAGGTCCCAGGCGAGCAGGTACCAGCGGCCCTTCCAGGCGACCAGGTGGTGCGGCTCGGTCCGGCGGGGCCGGCCGGTCCCCTTCGCGTCCGGATCGGCCGACGGGTAGTCGAAGCGGAGGGTCTCGCGGTCGCGGACCGCCGCGCCGAGCGCGACCAGCACGCCCGCGTCGACCTGGGGCTCCGGTCCGGGCGGCCGGACGGGCACGACAGGCACGGCGTCGACGCGGTGGCGCAGGCGGCTCGGCATGACCTGCCGGATCGTGTGCAGCGCGCGCTCCGCGCCCTCCTCGATCCCGGCGCCGGAATGCGCGGCCAGGCGGAGCGCGACGACGAGGGCGACGGCCTGGTCGTCGTCGAACAGCAGCGGCGGCATCCGGGTTCCGGGGTCGAGCCGGTAGCCGCCGTCGGGGCCCTTGACCGAAGCGACGGGGTAGCCGAGTTCGCGCAGCCGGTCGACGTCGCGCCGGACGGTGCGCGGGCTGACCTCCAGCCGGTCGGCCAGGAGCCGGCCCGGCCAGTCGCGGCGGGTCTGCAGCAGGGACAGCAGCGCCAGGAGGCGGGCGGACGTTTTCGGCATGCCGAGATCCTGCCCCAAGTAGCGGACACATCCTGGCCGCTACTCACGTGATGGTGGTGCCTCCACGAACGACCGGAGGAAAAGATGATCAGCACCGTCGCGCACCTCAACCTGCGCGGGAACGCCCGGGAGGCGTTGGAGTTCTACAGGTCGGTGTTCGGCGGCGACCTCGTCGCCGTCACCTACGCCGAGGCGCACAACGTGCAGAACCCGGCAGAAGCCGACCAGATCATGTGGGGCCAGGTCGCCTCCCCCGACGGCTTCCACATCATGGCCTACGACGTCCCGTCGTCCCGTCCGTGGAGCCGGGGCGACGCCCCCTTCTTCGTCTCGGTCCGCGGCGCGGACCCCGAGGAGATCACCGCCTACTGGAAGCGCCTGAGCGGGCCCTCGACCGTCGTGGTCGACCTCGCCCCGGCCGCCTGGGCGCCCCTCTACGGCATGGTCACCGACCCGTTCGGCATCACCTGGGTCCTCGACGTGGCCGCCGCCTGACCCCGCCGGGCCGCCCCGGGACATCCGGGGCGGCCCGGCGTCAGGGGGCCGTGAGGACCTCGACGCCCTGGGCCAGGAGGGCGTCGAGGACGGGGTGCCCGGTGGCGTCGGTGATGACCGCGGTCACTGCTTCGAGCGGCAGGACGCGGAAGCGGGAGGCGGTGCCGATCTTCTCGGAGGAGGCGAGGATGCAGGTGTCGGCGGCGCGGGCGGCGAGGGCGCGTTTCATGGCGGCCTCGTCGGCGTCACCGGTGGTGAGGCCGACCTCGGGGTGGACGCCGGTGACGCCGAGGAAGCACAGGTCGGCGGAGATCTGCTGGGCCGCCTCGACGGCGGCGGCGCCGCAGGCGACCGCGGAGTGCTTGAAGATCCTGCCGCCCAGAAGGAAGATCTCGGCCTTCGGGTGGGCGACGAGGGCGGCGGCGATGGTCGGGCTGTGCGTGATGACGGTGCAGGCCAACTCGGGCGGGAGGGCCTCGGCGACGGCCAGCGCGGTGGTGCCGCCGTCGAGGATGACCGCGCTGTCGGGGCGGATCAGCGCGGCGGCGGCAGCGGCGACCCTGCGCTTGCCGTCCGGGGTGACGGCCTGGCGGGCCGCGTAGTCCGCGACGGCCGGGGACACCGGCAGCGCGCCCCCGTACACGCGGTGGCAGAGGCCTTCGGCGGCGAGGTCGCGCAGATCGCGCCGCACGCTGTCCTCGGAGATGCCCAGTTCGGCGGCGACGTCCTTGGCAACGACCTTGCCCTGGCGGGCGAGCAGCCCCAGCAGGTGTTCGCGCCTCTCAGCGGCGAGCATACACACTCCTTCGTGTTTCTGCACGTTTCTGCGTGTAGTGTAGCGGACATGACCGACAAGCCCCTGCTCATCCTCATCGCCGGCCCCTACCGCTCCGGCACCGACGGCGACCCGGACGCCATGGCCGCCAACCTCGCCCGCCTCGAAGCCGCCGCATGGCCGGTCTTCGAGGCGGGCCACGTCCCGATGATCGGTGAATGGGTCGCCCTGCCCGTGCTGCACTCGGCGGGCGCCGGACCCACCGATCCGCTCGCCGACGCGGTCCTCTACCCGACCGCGCAGCGGCTCCTCGCCCACTGCGACGCGGTGCTCCGCCTCCCCGGCGCGTCCACCGGGGCCGACGAGGACGTCGCCACGGCCCGCCGCCGCGGCCTGCCCGTCTACCACGACGTGGCAGAGATCCCCCGCCGGGAGGCCGCGTGATCCCCGGCGTGGACACCCCCGACCACCGCGGCCGCACCGGACTCGACCAGGCCGGGCGCGATCTCGACCGCAACCCCGGCGTCGTCGTCCGCGACGTCGAGCTGACCTCGCGGGGCTGGCACGTGCTGCGCCGCACCACGTTCGACTACCGCCGCCGCGACGGCCGCTGGGTGACCGAGCAGCGCGAGACCTACGACCGCGGCAACGGGGCCGTCGTCCTGCCCTACGACACCGGGCGCGGCGTCGTCCTGCTCACCCGCCAGTTCCGCTTCCCGGCCTACGTCAACGACCATCCCGACGGGATGCTCGTCGAGGCCGCCGCCGGGCTCCTCGACGCCGACGACCCGCTCACCGCGGTCCGCCGCGAGGCCGCCGAGGAGCTCGGCGTCGCCCTGGGCCCGCTCACCCACGTCTACGACGCGTACATGAGCCCCGGTTCCGTCACCGAGCGCCTGCACTTCTACGCGGCCCCGTACACCCCCGCCGACCGCACCGCGGAAGGCGGCGGGCTGGAAGACGACGGCGAGGACATCGAGGTGCTCGAAGTCCCCTTCACCGAGGCCCTCGCCATGATCCGGGACGGCCGCGTCGCCGACGGAAAAACGATCATGCTGCTGCACTGGGCGGCCTTGGAAGGCCCCTTCGCCCGGCCCTAGCGGGCCGCCAGTGGCGGCCCGTCAGTGGCGGCCCGTCAATCGAGGCAGAACTCGTTGCCCTCCGGGTCGGCCATGATGAGGTGGCCGCCGCCCAGGGGCGGGGCGGGCTCCAGGCGGCGGACCCGGGTCGCGCCGAGGGCGACGAGACGGTCCGCTTCGGCCTCCAGGGCGGCCATGCGGTCGTCGCCGCTCAGTCCGGGGGCGGCGCGCACGTCAAGGTGGACGCGGTTCTTGGCGGTCTTGCCTTCGGGGACCTGCTGGAAGAACAGGCGCGGCCCCCGCCCTTCGGGGTCCTCGATGGCCGACCGGGTGTTGCGCGCCGCTTCGGGGACGCCGATGCGGGCGAGGAAGTCTTCCCAGGCGGCGAGCGGGTCGGCGCCCTCGGGCAGGTCGACGCCGGGCGGGCCGGGGTGGACGTAGCCGAGGACGTCGCGCCAGAAGAGGGACAGGGCCCGCGGGTCGTGGCAGTCGAAGGTGATCTGGACATGGCGGCTCATCGGCTCGCTCCGCTCTGGTGCCGGTACAGGTCGCGCAGGAGGCAGACCTCGGACATGTGGTGGATGAGTTCGCGGTGGATGTGCAGGACGAGGGCGGCGGTGGGCGCGTCGGGGAACGGCTCCGCGGGGCCGATCGGCGTGCGCAGCCCGCCCTCCCCGAGGGCCGCCACCCCGGCCAGCCACCGGTCGAGCTGGGTCTCCACCTGGGCGAGGGCGGTGGCGGCGTCTCCCGCGTAGTCCCAGCTCTCGTACGAGGCGGGTGGTCCGCCGAAGTGCGCGGCGTTGCGGACCGCGAGCACACCGACGATGACGTGCCCGAGCCGCCACGCGATCGTGGTGAAGGGCGCCGGCTCGGGGACGGGGTGGGCGAAGTCGACGAGGAAGTCGCCGCCCCCGTGCGCGTTCGGCCCGGCGGATTCACGGGGCCGGACGGTCCAGGGGTCGGCGACCGGCGACCAGAAGTACTCGTCGTCGGTGAGTCCCTGAAGCCTGGCGCGCACCTGGTACTGCCAATGTTGCTCCCATTGCTCCCGCAACGTCCGGTTCCACGGGAAAGCGTCTGCGTTCATGGGCTTCACGCTGCCACGGTAGGCGGACAGGATCGGTCCGCATTCTGGCAGGGTGTCGTCATGGACGCGGCAAAAGGCGCAGAACTCGGCACGACGGAACGGGTGCTGCGGCTGCTCGGGCTGCTGCAGCAGCGCCAGGTGTGGACGGGCCCCGAACTCGCCGGGAAACTGCGGGTCACCCCGCGCACGGTGCGGCGCGACGTGGAACGCCTGCGCGCGCTCGGCTACCCGGTGCGCGCCGGGCTGGGCGCGGGCGGCGGGTACCGGCTCGGGCCGGGACGTGACCTCCCGCCGCTCCTCCTCGACGACGAGGAGGCGATCGCGACGGCCGTCGCGCTGCTCACGGCAGGGACCGGGGCGGTCGCCGGCACCGGCGAGGCCGCGCTGCGCGCGCTGGCGAAACTCGACCGCGTCCTGCCACACCGGCTGCGGGGCGAGGTGCGCGGCCTCTCCGGCTCGGTGGAGTCCTTCGGCGGAGGCCGCGAACCCGTCGACCCTTCCGTGCTGACGACGCTGGCCGGCGCCTGCCGCGACGAGGTCGAGGCGGGCTTCGCCTACCCGTCGGGCGAGGGCGTGCGGACGCGGCGGGTCGAGCCGTACCGGCTGGTCGCCTCCGACCGGCGCTGGTACCTGCTGGCCTACGACCTCGACCGCGACGGCTGGCGCACCTTCCGCGTCGACCGGATGACCGAGGTCACCGCCCGCACCTGGCGGTTCCGCCCCCGTCCCGCGCCCGACGCGGCCCGGTACGTCCAGGAATCGGTGGCGAGCCGGGCCTACCCCCACCAGGCCCGCTTCCTGGTCCACGCCCCCGCCGCGACCGTCCGCGCCCAGATCCCCGCCGGGGCGGCCGTCGTGCACGACACGGGCGACGGCCACTGCGAGGTCCTGGCCGGCGCGGCCGACCTCGACTTCGTCATCCTGCACATGGTCAGGCTTGGCCACCCCTTCCGCCCCCTGCACCCCCCGGCCCTCGCCGACCGCTGCCGCGCCCTCGCCGCCCGCCTCCTCACCGCCGCGAACGCCGACGACCAGCACCCGCCGCAGTCGGCACGGGAGATCTGACCGCACCGGCGCCCTCCGGCCCGCGTCCGCCCATCCGGCGGAGGTCAGGTGCGGTGGAGGGGGAGGCGGAGGATCATTCGGGCGCCGGGTAGGCCGTCGGGGCGGTCGGCTGCCTCGAGGGTGCCACCGTGGGAGCGGGCTATCTCGCGGGCGATGGGGAGGCCGAGGCCGGTGCCGCCCGGGTCGGTGCGGCGGGCGTCGGGGCGGCGGTAGAAGCGGCGGAAGACGGCTTCCTTGTCGGCGTCGGGGATGCCGGGGCCGTCGTCCATGACTTCGAGGACTGCCTGGTCGTCCTGGACGCAGACGGTGACTTCGAGGCGGGAGCGGGCGTGGCGTTCTGCGTTGGCGAGCAGGTTGGCGACGAGGCGGGCCAGCCGGATCCGCGAGGCGGCGACGATCGCGCCGACGCCGAGATGGGTGGTGACGGACTTGTGCGGCGCGAGGTGGACGAGTTCGCCGCCGACCAGCAGCGGAAGGTTGACGGGTTCGGTGTCGGCGGGCGGGCCGGCTTCGAGACGGGCGAGTTCGAGCATGTCGCTGACGATGTCGCCGAGCCGTTCGGCATCCTGGAGGGTGGCCAGGAGGGTCTCGCGGGGGTCGGCGTCGGGGTCGTCGAGGGCGACCTGGAGGCGGGTGAGCAGGCCGGTGAGCGGTCCGCGCAGGTCGTGGGAGGCGTCGGCGACCGCTTCGCGCTGTTCCTTGACCGCCTGCCGCAGCGCGTCCGAGACGCGGCGTTCGCGGAGCTGGGCGCGCCGCAGCCGCTGGTTGACCTCGTGCAGCTGGCCGGTCTGGGCGAGCAGGTGGGCTTCCAGTGCCTCCACCCTGTTCACCGGTATCTCGGACGAGGCGAGATCGGGCCGGATGAACGACGTGACCTCCTGGGGCTGGTTGAGGATCCCGACGATCTCGCCGTCGCCGTCCAGGATCGGGGTGTTCGTGATGTTCCAGTAGCGTTCCCGCATCACGCCGGAGCTCTCCGACTCCTCCACGTCGTGGCGGTGCACGGCCATGATGTCGGTCTCGCGGTCGGCCAGTACCCGGTCCATCGAGTTGCGCAGCGCCAGATACTCTCCCCCGTCCTCGTTGCCGGGGAACATCTCGGCCACCGACCGCCCCAGCAGATCGTCTCTGGACCTGCCCACCGCCTGCTCGTAGGCCCGGTTCACCCGCAGGTACACCAGATCGGTGGACAGGTACGCCAGCGGAACCGCCACCGCGTCGAACAGAACCCCGACCTCGGACTCCGCCATGACGCCTCCCCCGGACCGCGCACCCATGTCAATCAAACCGTCCTTCGCTCCACGAGACACCCATCCTCCGGCGAAGCCCGCCTAGATCTCCTTCCGTGCGCTTCCGGCCGCGGATCTCAGCTCCCGGGCTGGGTGAAAGGCGGGGTGGGCGGTGGGCCCCAGTCGGCGCGCAGCACCTCGGTGAGGGACGAGACCGCGGCGGCGCCGATGCGGGAGGCGAGGATCCGCTCCAGCCGGGCGATGTGGGAGCGCGCGACGGCGTCGACGCGGAGGCCCTCCTCGGTCATCCGGATGAGGCGGCGGCGGGCGGAGCCGGGGTCGGGCGCCTGGCTGAGCAGCCCCATCGCGATAAGGGCGTGCACGGCCTGGTGGGCGCTCTGCCTGGCGACGCCCATGCGCCGGGCCAGTTCGGCGATGCTCGTGCCGTCGGGATCGAGCGCGCTGAAGACCAGCTGCTGCGCCCAGCTGATCGGCTGCTCGCCATCGGCCTCCATGGCGGCGCCCAGGGCCGTCTCGAACCACTGCCGGGCGGTGCCGAGCAGCTGGGGAATGTTCCGCGTCATCGCCCGCTCCTCCTGAAGATCTCCGGGCCGAGCCTAGCCCGGCAAGGTTATGTCAGGTAGCCTGACATAATGAGAGGAGACGCCCCATGACCATCGAGTACGCCACCCGGTACCGCAGCCGTTCGCTGATCCCGCCCGAGCCGGGCAAGCCCTACTTCATCGAGAAGGGCCTCGGCGACCGCGCCCACCTGTTCACCGACCTGTTCACGATCTACGCGGGAGGCGAGCAGACCGAGAACACCTTCAACTTCTTCACCTGCGAGGGGCCGAAGGGCGACATCATCCCCGCGCACTCCCACCCCGACACCTATGAGGTCTTCTACATCGGCCAAGGCGCCGTCCGTCTCTTCGTCGAGGACACCGAGGGCGAGCAGTACGAGAGGCTGCTGAGCGCCGGCGACTTCGGCTTCGTTCCCAAGAACTGCCCGCACGCCTACCGGATCGAGCGGCACCACAGCCTCATCGTCGGCGTCGCGGCGGGACCCGGCGGGACGTTCGAGCGGTTCTTCGAGAACCTCGGCGCGCCCACCGATGCGCTCGGCCTCCCGCCCGCGCCCGTCGTGCCCGCGCCCGCCAGGTTCGGGACGGTGCCGCAGGCATACGATGTCCGGTTCCTCCCCGCCCAGGAATGGCGGACCCGATCCTGATGGCCCACCTGCAGGCGCTCGCCGCGGGGCTGCTCGTCGGCCTGCTGTACGCGGCCGTGCGAGTGGAGTCCCCCGCGCCTCCGCCGGTCGCGCTGTTCGGCCTGCTCGGCATGCTCGCGGGCCAGGCCGCCCTGACGGCGGCGCTGTGAGCGGGTTCGCCCGGCGGGCCGGGCTCGCCTTCGCCGTCGGCCTGGCCATGGGCGGGGTCTACTGGGCGATCGGTGTCACCTCGCCCGCGCCACCGCTGATCGGCCTCACCGGCCTGGCCGGCATCGTCGCCGGCGAACGGGCCGGCGCCGCCCTGCGCGGAAGGCCGCGCACCCCTGGAGATCGAAAGTGAGGAAGGTTCCCGTGGAACACGGATTCGTCGACGTGCACGCGCACTTCGTCACCGACGCCTACGTCGCGCGGGCCAGAGCCGCGGGCCACGAACGGCCCGACGGCGTCCCCGCCTGGCCCGCCTGGTCCGCGGCCGCCCACCTGGAGCTGATGGACGCGGCGGGCATCGCGACCTCCGTTCTGTCGATGTCCTCGCCCGGCGTGCACTTCGGCGACGACGCCGCCGCGCGAGCGCTGGCCCGCGAGGTCAACGAGCAGGGCGCGGAGCTCGTCCGCGAGCATCCCGGAAGGTTCGGCGTGTTCGCCTCGCTTCCGCTGCCCGACGTGGACGGCGCGCTCGCCGAGATCACCCACGCCTTCGACGTGCTGGGCGCCGACGGCGTCGTGCTGGAGACCAACGCGCACGGCGTCTACCTCGGCGACGCGCGGCTGGAGCCCGTGTGGGCCGAACTCGGCAGGCGCGAGGCCGTGGTGTTCCTGCACCCGACGTCGCCGGTGTGCTGGGAGCACTCGGCGCTCGGACGGCCCCGGCCCATGATCGAGTTCGTCTTCGACACCGCGCGCACCGTCACCGACCTGCTGTTCGCCGGGACGCTGCGGCGGCACCCGGGCCTCAAGGTGATCGTGCCGCACTGCGGCGGGGCGCTGCCCGTCCTGGCCGACCGGATCGACGGCTTCATGCGGCTGTTCATGCCGGCCGGGGCAGAGGCCCCCGACGCCCTCGCGGAGCTGCGCGGCCTCTACTACGACACGGCGGGCCCGGCCTTCCCGCGGCAGATCCCGGCGCTGCTGGCCCTGGCGGAGCCGGACCGGATCCTGTTCGGCACCGACCACTGCTGGACGCCCGCGCCCGCCGCCCTGGCCGCCGCCAGAGCGTTCGACGCGGCCGAGCCGCCCGTTCCCGGCGCGACCTGGAGGTCGCTGACGACGTCCAACGCGCGCGCCCTCCTGCCCCGTCTCACCGGAGGGACCTCCGCATGACCTTCCCGTTCGAGCTCCTCGCACCGCCCGACCCGGCCGTCCTCCCGCTCCCGCCCGCCGCCTCTCCGGAGCAGGGCGTCCGCTTCGTCGGCGGGGCCGTCTACGACGTGCCGGAAGGCGGCCGTCCGCTGGAACTCGACCTCTGGCTGCCCGCGGAGCCCACATCCGCGGTGCCGGTCATCGTGTTCGTCCACGGGGGCGCGTGGCGCGGCGGCCTGCGCGCCGATCCGGGCCCGCGCTTCCGGTCCTGGCGGCCGGGCCCGTTCGCGCGGCTCGTCCGGGCGGGCTTCGCCGTCGCGTGCCCGGACTACCGGCTCAGCGGTGAGGCGGTCCACCCGGCCCAGCGCGACGACCTGGGCCGGGTGCTGGACTGGCTGCACACCCGCTCCGCCGAACTCGGCCTCGACACCTCGCGGATCGTCCTGTGGGGCGAGTCCGCGGGCGGGCATCTCGCCGCGCTCACCGCGCTGACCCGGCCCTGGACCTCCGGCGCGGAACTCTCCGGCTGCATCGCCTGGTACGCCCCGTCCGACCTCACGGCGCTGGCCGAGGACTCCGGCGGCGGCTTCGACCCCGCCTCGCCCGGCACCTTCGAGGCGCTGTTCCTCGGCGCTCCTCCGGCCTCCGCACCCGATCGCGCAGCCGACGCGAGCCCCGCCTTGCAGGTATCCTCCGGCGCCCCCGCCTTTCTCCTCCTGCACGGCACCGCCGATTCCCTCGTCCCTTACCCGCAGTCCGAGCGGCTGACGGCGGCGCTGACCGCCGCGGGCGTCCCCGTCGAGTTCCACCCCGTCCCCGGCGCCGACCATCTCTGGACCGGCGTGCCCGACACGACGGTGACCGCCTGCTTCGAACACTCCCTCGCCTTCGCGCAGGCCGTCTGCGCGCCGCCCCGCTGACCACCGCCGCCGGACGCCGTTCGCCGGTGGCGCGGTGGGCGGGGACGGCCCGTCAGGCCGGGGTGCAGATGACGACGGGGATTTCGCGGTTCGCGCGGGCGGCGTAAGTGTCGAAGTCGGCGTACTGGGCGACGAGTTTCGGCCAGAGGGCGGCGCGTTCGACGGGGGTGGCGACGCGGGCGGTCATCCGGCGGACGTCCTTGCGGACCTGGATCGTCACCTCGGGGTTCGCGAGGATGTTGAGGTACCAGATGGGGTTCTTGGGGAGGCCGCCTTGGGAGGCGACGATGATGACGTTCTCGCCGTCGGGGAGGTAGAGGAGCGGGATCGTGTGCGGGTTGCCGGTCTTGCGGCCTTTGACCGTCACGAGGCAGACGGGGACGGGTTTGCGGAAGGCGCTGCCCACCCGCCAGGTGCCGCCGACCCGGCCGCCGGTGAGCCGGTAGAGGCGGATGTTGACGCGGGACATGATCTTGATGATCTGGACCGCGCGGGGCAAGTCGATGCCTTTGGGCTTCGCGGTTTCCGTCATGTCTATCCTCGCCATTCGAAGTCGGGCATGTTGGGCAGGCGGCCGTCCGCCAGGGCCGCGGCCTGGTCGGGGAGGCCTTCGGCGTACGCGGGGTGCGTGAGCACCAGGAAGCGGCGGTCGCGGACCGCCGAGACGACCTGGTCCGCGACCGATTCGGGGGAGATGCCGTTCTCGACGGTCTGCTCGATCATCGTCTGCATGAAGGCCGCGTCGTCGCCCGGGACGTAGGCCAGCGAGGCGGGGCGGACGCGTTCGGACTCGTGGATGCGGGTCGTCACGCCGCCGGGGCACAGGGCGGAGACGCCGATGGGCGCGCCGGACAGGGCGAGCTCCTGCGCGAGGCTGAGGGTGGCGGCGAAGGCCGCCCACTTGGAGACGGTGTATGGGGCCGCACCGGGGCCGACGAACAGGCCCGCGACCGAGCACGTGTTGACGATGTGGCCCTCGTCGCCCGCGTCGAGCATCCGGGGGACGAAGGCGTGCAGCCCGTGCAGGACGCCCCAGAGGTTGACGCGCAGGGTCCAGGCGAAGTCGGCGGCCGGACGGGTCCACGTCTGCCCGCCCATGTAGACGCCGGCGTTGTTGCACAGGAGGTGGACCGCGCCGAGTTCGGCGTAGACGAACTCGGCGAACGCCTCGACCTCCGGCTGCTCGCCCACGTCGGCCACGTACGTGACGGTGCGGACGCCTTTGGCCGCGACGGCTTCGGCCGTGGAGGCGAGCGCCGCGCCGTCGATGTCGGTGACGGCGACGTCCATGCCCTCGTCGGCGAGACGCAGGGCGAGGGCGCGGCCGATCCCGCTGCCCGCTCCGGTGACGACCGCGATCCTGTCGCGCAGTTCCCGCACGGCGAGCCTCCAGGCGCTCTCATCCGGCCCCTGTCCGGGGACCGTACGGAACGCTAATGTGAAGCGGTCAAGGCATCAAGTATCAATTATAAGGAATATAAATGCCGACACCCTCGCCCGGTCCGGACACCGGGGTGATCGTCACGGGAGCCGCCTCCGGGATCGGCGCGGCGTGCGCGAGGGCGCTCGCCCGCGTGGGCCGCCCCGTGGCCCTGTGGGACCTCTCCGACGCCTCCGACGTCGCCTCCGAGATCTCCGTCGAGTTCCAGGTGCCCGTCCTGGCCGTCACCGTCGACGTCACGCGAAGGGCCGAGCTGCCCGAGGCCGTCCGCAGGAGCCGGGCCGCCTTGGGGTCCCTCGGGGGGCTCGTGCACGCGGCGGGGATCTCGGGCCCGGCCGCTGTAGGCGACCTCGACGAGGAGACCTGGGACGCCGTCCAGCACGTCAACCTTCGGGCGCACGCCTTCCTCGTGCAGGAGCTGCTCGCCGACCTCAAGGCCCACCCCGGCTCGGCGGTGGTCGGGATCGCCTCCATCGAGGCGTTCGTCGGGCAGTTGTTCATCCCGTCCTACTGCGCCTCCAAAGCCGGACTCCTCGGGCTCACCCGGGCGCTCGCCCACCAGCTCGCCGGCGACGGCGTCAGGGTGAACGCCGTATGCCCCGGCTACATCGACACGCCTCTGCTGGCGATAGCGGGCGAGGGCATGCGCGCGGAGTTCGCCGCCAAGTCCCCGCTCGGCCGGATGGGCCTGCCGGAGGAGGTCGCGAGCGCGGTGCGCTTCCTCATGAGCGACGAGGCCTCGTTCATCACCGGCGCGCACCTGACCGTCGACGGCGGCACGACCGCGGTAGACCGCTGACCCGCGCGCCCGGCCGGGCGGCGCGTCCCCAGAAGTCCGGCACACCCCGCCGGAAGGAAGAAGGAGCGGAAATGGGATCCCTCGAAGGCGCGTCCGTCCTCGTGACGGGCGGCGGCAGCGGCATCGGGCTCGGCTGCGCGGCGAGGTTCTCCGCCGACGGCGCCCTCGTGACCATCTGCGGACGGAGCGAGGAACGGCTGAAGGCCGCCGTCGACAAGCTCGGCCGGAACGCGGCGTACGTGGTCGCCGACATCACCGACGAGGCGCAGATCACCGCGGCCATCGCGGCCGCCGCCGCGCGCGGCCCGCTGAAGGCGATCGTCGCCAACGCGGGCGGCTCGACCTCGATCGGCCCGATCGGCACGCTCGACGCCGACGCCTGGCGCGCGACGCTGGAGCTGAACGCGACGGGCACCATGTTCACCATCAAGCACGGGTCGAAGGCGCTCATCGAGGCGGGCGGCGGCGCGATCGTCGCGGTCTCCTCGATCGCGTCGTCCAACACGCACAGGTGGTTCGGCGCCTACGGCGTCTCCAAGGCCGCCGTGGACCATCTCGTGCAGCTCGCCGCCGACGAACTCGGCGCCTTCGGCGTGCGCGTCAACGGCGTCCGCCCCGGTGTCGTCGCCACCGAGCTGGTCGCGGGCATCGCCGACCAGGGCCCCGTCCTCCAGGACTACCTGGAGTGCATGCCGATCGCCCGGATCGGGCAGCCGGAGGACATCGCCGAGGCCGTCCGCTTCCTCGCCGGACCGGAGTCGGCGTGGGTGACGGGCCAGATCCTCAACGTCGACGGCGGCCACCACCTGCGCCGAGGCCCCGACTACTCCTCGGTCTTCAAGGATCTCTTCGGCGCCGAGGCCCTCTTCGGCCCGGGCGCGGCGGCCGGCTGACGCGGGGCGATTGGGCCTGGCCGATCCGCCGATCCTGACTTATATAAAGTATCCGATCGATTTTCCGACCCGGCCGCCGCCAGCTCCCCGGCGTGGCTCCCAGCGAAGGAGAAGCACTGTGAGAGCGCTGCTCGCACGGTCGTGCATGGCGTTCGGGCTGGCTGCCGCGGCGTTCTCGCCCGCCGTCCCGGCCACGGCCGGGGCCGTTCCCCCCGCGGCCGACCGATTCTCGGTCCGGATCGATGGGTCCGGGTACGCCGCGGGCGGCGCCCTGACCTCGGGCGGGTTCGCCGTCACCGACCGGGTGGCCGACTTCGCGACGGTCCGGATCACCGGGCAGGGGGCGTTCCCCGGGCCGTCGGGCGGGGACGCCACCGCTCGCCTCGACGTGCGGCGCGGGCTCTCCGGGCTCGCCGGGTCGTTCACCCTGGCCGATCCGGGTTCCGGCGTGCTCGTCAAGGCCGACGTCCGCGGCGTCGCCGTCCCCGAGGACGGGACGGTGGCGTGGGAGGGCCCCGCGTCGGTGACGGACGGCGCGGGCACGTCCCGCCGCGCGGTCTCCTTCACCCTGGTCGACGCGCTGCCCGACCCCGGGGACCACGCGATCCGGATCACCCACGCGGGGGTCGAGCGCCGGGCGATCCTCAGGCTGCCCGACGACTACGACGGCTCGCCCCGGCCGGTCCTCTTCCATTTCCCCGGCCTCATCGAGGCGCCGTGGATGGCCGAGTTCTTCGGCAGGATGGCCGACCACGCCAGGACCCGCGGCTACATCATGATCACCCCCGAGCACTACGGGCGCGGCTGGCAGGGCGTCCCCGGCGGCACCGCCGAACCCGACCTGGACGATCCGGGCTTCGTCGGCCGCCTTCAGGACATCCTCGTCGAGCGCTTCAACGCGGACCCGGCCCGCCTGTACGCCTCCGGCATGAGCAACGGCGGGTTCTTCACCAGCGCGCTGGCCTGCGAGAACACCCGGTTCGCGGCGTTCGCCCCGGTGTCCGGGCAGCTCAGCGACCTCGCGGGCTGCGCGCCGGGCCGCCCCGTCCCGATCGTCCTCCTGCACGGCGACGACGACACGATCGTCCCGTACACGACGGTGCCGCCGGCCGCCGCGTTCTGGGCGGCCCGCAACGGCTGCTCCACGCAGACCAAGGAGACCGCGCTCCCCGACCTCGACCCGGCCGACCGCACCACCGTCGACCGCATCACCTACCTGGGCTGCCCGGCCGCCGCGCCCGTCGTCCTCTACCGGATCCGCGGCGGCGGGCACAACTGGCCCGGCGGCCTGCCCTTCCTCGGCCCGTTCCTCGGCGGCACCACCCACGACATCACCGCGAACGACGTCATCTGGGACTTCGTCTCCCCATTCCGCCTTTAGAGCGTGTCTTAGATGGATATCGGGTGGGATGATCGGGAACTGTGTTGATGTCGGTTCTCGGGCTGCGGTTGGTGTCGGATGATCTGTGGGAGTTGGTCGAGCCGTTGCTACCGCAGTATGCGGTGCGGCCTCAGGGCGGCGGGAAGCAGCCGTCGGACGACCGGGCGGTGTTCACCGCGCTCGTCTACGTCCTGACCAGCGGTTGTGCGTGGCGGCATCTGCCCACGGAGTTCGGGGTGTCGCCGGCGACGGTGCATCGCAGGTTCGTGTTCTGGACCGAGAAGGGCTTGTGGCCTCGGTTCCACCAGGCCGTCTTGGACGAGCTCGGCGGGCGCGGTGAGGTCGACTGGTCGAGTGCGATCGGGGATGCGGCCGCGGTCCGGGCGAAAAGGGGGGTTCGCTGACCGGGCCGAATCCGGTCGATCAGGCAAAGAAGGGCAGCAAACTCGCGCGTTCTGACCGACGCGTCCGGCCTGCCCCTGGCAGTCGAGGTCTCGGGCGCGAACGTTCACGACATCCGCATGTTCAAGCCGCTCGTCGAAGCGATTCCGCGCATCCGCTCCGGGCGAGAACCCCGCCGAAGGCGCCCCGTCAAGATCCGGGCCGACAAGGCATACGAGTCCGCTGAGCTGCGGCGCTGGATCCGAGACCGGGGCATCGTCGCGCGCACCGCGCGCAAGGGCATCGACCCCGGCCACCGGCTCGGCACACATCGCTGGAAGATCGAACGCACCATCTCCTGGCTGCTCGGCTACCGCCGCCTGGGCATCCGCTACGAACGCCACGGCCACCTCTTCCACGCCTTGCTCGCCCTCGCAGCAGCCCTCACCTGTTACCGCAGACTCACAAAGATCATCATCTAAGACATCATCTCAGTCCGCGGGTCTGGTCGCGGGCGCACCGAGGGAGAGACGCACGGCGTAAGGGTCTGTCGTGTCGTAGTGCAGCTCTGCGGGTAGCGGTGCTGGCAACCCGTTCCGGACGCCGACGTGCACACGCACCGAGCTCGTGACCGACTGCGGAGACTGGCTCATTTCGTTCCTCAATAAGGATGCAGGAGAGAATTTCTTTGCATGACCCTAAGGCGCTGGGGGAGCATCAACCTCCCCCAAAATGCACAGGGCATGCGGCAAGAGAAACCAACGCCGGGTCCGGATGGTGATGCTCAGATTGGGTGGCAGCATCTACAATGCCCAGCTGTGCCTCTCGCGCCATTCACGAGGCGTCATTCCGTAGGCGATCCGGAACGCACGGCTGAAATGGGTGGCGCTGACAAAACCCCACCGGTGTGCCACTGCGGCGATGGTGGAATTGTTCCTACGGCGCCTCAGGTCTCGTCGGCATTCCTCCAGGCGTCGCTGCTGGATCCAGCGACCGACAGTGACATCTTCGCTCTCGAATATTTTATGCAGGTAGCGCAGGGATATGTGGTGGGCCTGTGCGATTACCTGAGGCGTCAGGTCGGGATCCGCGAGATGGTGGTCGATGAATGTCTGGATTCGCAGCAGCAGAATCCGGTTCCCGGCGGATGCGTCCGTGGTTGACCGGCGGAGCGCCTCGTCGGCGAAGACGCTGAGTAGATCCACGACGTTCCGAACCAGTAGTTCGCTGGCGTGTGGCGGAAAGGTTCCCGCGCCATCCACAAGCCCGGCCAGCAAGGGGCAGAGCAGCCTGCCCACGGGGGTGCCGGTCGAGAGCGGGAAAGCCGTCACCTCAGCGACGTCAGATTCCTTCAACCCAAGGATTCCTCGCGGCATGACGATGGATTTGGTTCGGAAAGCCTGAGGGAGATCCAGTCGAACGGGGCGCGCCATGTCGTAAACGAAAACGCCTCCTGGTTCAAGAAATGCTTCGCGGCCGTCCTGTTCGATTCGGCCAACTCCTCTGTCCAGCAACTTCACCACCACGAAGTCTTCTTCGTTGCCTTGTGCGACAAGCCGGTGCGTCCGCAGGGCAGACAGGCAGTCGCCGTCCACCGTGACTGCCTGTACTCGGCCGAGCTGTGCTGTGCGGATCGTGCCGGAATACACCTCGTCGGAGACGGTCATGTGCACAGCGCCGAAGGTCCGGGACAGGGCTTCGCGCCAGTAGGCTCGTCTGCGGGCGACCGGCAATGACTCGGTGGTATGGAAGCTACCTGACGCGCTCATTTCCAGAACATCCGCCGACATGATCTCCACCCTTCTGCCTACGTGCTACTGAAAACACCGTGTCAGTGTGTGGGTGCCAGTGCATCGCGTGAATTCGCGAGATCGGCGTCGGTACGGCGACGGGGCCTCACGTCAATTCGTGGTTCCGCTGGTAACGCCGGTGCGACCGTGACGCTGAGCTTCGGCTCGCAGAGATCAGGCCTCTTCCTCTTCGGCGAACAACTCCAGCGCTTCCTGGCCGCGGACTCGTTCACGCTCCGCGGCCAGGAAGCGGGCCACCGCCTTGCGGCTATCTCAGGGCAGCCGGCCCGGCGTCTCGCGCCCGTGCGCCAACCCCGGTCCACCAGGCCGAACCGCAGGCTCTGATGCGTGGTGCGTCGTGCACTGTGGGCTTATGTGCGGTGCACTGACAGGCATGGCCCACCACTCCGCCGGTTCTA
>NZ_BAAGPQ010000033.1:231-8379 GCF_054783995.1 Actinocorallia aurea | reverse complement strand
GTCGGGGGTTGTGGGGGGTGGAGGGGTTTACTTGTGGGTGGGCGAAGGTCAGGGGGTTGTCGTGGGGGTGGGGGGTGGCAACCGGCAGGGGAAGTTCGCTGAGGATTATGTGCGGGTGCTGGCCTCCGCGGCGGGGTTGCTGGTCTATACGTATGATCTTGATCTTGACGGGATCGATCTCGGGCTGCGGTATTCGGGGCGGGCCGGGAAGGTGGCCTCGCCGGCCATCGAGGTGCAGGTGAAGTCATGGTCGCGGCCCCGGGTGGGGGAGGGGCGGCTGGTCTACGACGGGCTCGACGAGGTCCAGTTCAACAAGCTGGTGGACGGGCCGTTCAGCGTGCCCCGGTACCTGTTCCTGGTGGTG
Organism: Actinocorallia aurea; assembly: GCF_054783995.1. Classification (NCBI taxonomy): domain Bacteria; kingdom Bacillati; phylum Actinomycetota; class Actinomycetes; order Streptosporangiales; family Thermomonosporaceae; genus Actinocorallia; species Actinocorallia aurea. The sequence continues at coordinate 8,015 of NZ_BAAGPQ010000033.1, read as the reverse complement.
ATGCCGCCGGGGGACGTGGCCTACACGCGGGTGGAGACCGACGGGCTGACGCTCCGGCAGCTCGCCTACTTCACCGATCTCGCGGGGGAGAGGCCGGTCGCGCGACCGAGCAGGGAACGGCGGCGGCGGGTCCGGATACCGCTGGGGAATGTGCTCACCGAACGCACCCTGCGCGCGTTGGTCGGCGCGCCGGAAAGGGGCCTCGATGGGTGAGCCGCCTTCACCGGAGGACGTGACGGGCTACCTCGCCGCCTCCGGATGGGTCCGTACGGAGGCGCGGCCCGGGGCGTCCGTCTGGGTGCACAAGGGGGACCACGAGGTCCTCGTGCCGGACGACCCCGCGCTCAAGGACGCGGCCCGCCGGCTCCGCGAACTCCTCAGCGTCCTCGCCGCCGTCGAGGGCAGGCCCCGGGCCGCGATCGCCGCCGACATCGCCTCGCCCGCCGCGGACGTCCAGTGGTACCGCACCGTCCCCGACGGCGCCCACGAGACCGGCCTCACCAGCGCGCTGTCCGCCCTCGAAGGGGTGCACAGCGTCCTCGCCGCCGGTGCCCGCACCGTCCTCACCGGGCCGCGCGCCGCGTTCGACGGCCCCGCCCCCAAAGCCGCCCGCGAGCTCCTCGCCCGCGTGACCGTCGCCCGGCCGTCCCCGGACCTGCTCACCGTGCGGATCCCTTTGCGCGTCCCCGACGCCGGACCCCTCGGCCGCCGCGTCGGACTCCTCCTGCACGGCGCCGTCACCCGGCTCAGCGAAGCCGCGGCCGCCGGGGACCTCTCCGCCCTCGACGGGCTCGTCCCCTCCGGCGTCTCAGCCGACCTGTGCAAGGCGCTCGCCCGCTTCGCCGGCCCAGACCCGGGCGGACCCTTCGAGACCGGATTCCGCTGGGCCCGCTCCACTCCCGCCCCGGCCCCGCCCGCGACCGCGGTGTTCGGGCCGGGGGCGGGCAAGCTGCTGCGGCACGGCGCGTTCCGGCTGCGCCGCCTGCGCTACACCGGCGCCGCCGAGATCACCGGCCGGATCACCTCGCTCGTCGACAACGGCGGCCAGGACCGCTTCCGCGTCCATATCCAGGGCGAGGCCACCGGCGCCGACGGAGCCGCCCGCCGCGCGCTCTGGGTCCGGCTCCCCGACGCCCCCGCGTACGCCCAGGCCATGGCCGCCCACCGCGACGGGACCCCCGTTCGCGCCCGCGGCACCCTCGTGACGGTCAACGGCCGTCCCGAACTCGTCGCCTCCCCCGGCGATCTCCACACCCTCCATCCCGGCCCCGCGCCGACCCCCCGAACCCCCTGAGGAGACCCCAGTGGCACACATCGAGTTCGGCGTCCCCGAACGCGCCCTCCTCCTGGCCCTCATGGCCATGGGCGGCTCCGCCTCCAACCCCGACCTCAAAGCCCGCGTCGGCACCGCGCTCGACGGCGCGTCCCGCCGCAGGATGAACGACCTGAAGCTGGTCGAGAGCGCGAAGGTGGGCAGGTCCTACCACCACACGCTCGAAGAGGCGGGCTGGGCCTGGTGCGCCGAGGAGCTCTCCGCCGAGCCGCCTGCGGGCAGCACCCTCGGCCGCGCGCTCTACGTCGTCCTGGGCATGCTCCGCGACAAGCTCGACGGCACCGACCTGAGTCTTTCCGAGTTCGTCACGGCCGCTGACCTGCCCGTCGCAGAGGCGGAGCCCGAGCCCGCGCAGGCCGAGCCCGCGCCGTCCGCGCCCCTGGTCTCGGACGTGGAACTCGAGGGGCTCATCCGCGCGGCCTACCTCCAGGTGGCCGGTCGGCCGGGCTCCTGGGTGTCCCTGACGGACGTGCGGCCGCTCCTCGGCGACGCGCCCCGCGACCAGGTGGACGACGTGCTGCGCCGGATGGAACGCGGAGCGGACGTGTACATAGCGCCCGAAGCAGACCAGAAGTCCCTGACCGACGCCGACCGTGCCGCGGCGGTCCGCGTCGGCGACCGGGACAAGCACCTCCTGGCGATCGAGGCGCGATGAACGAGGCCGAACGCAGGGCGCTGAAGGACCTGAAGGCGGGCCTGGACTGGGCGGCGACCGCGGAGCACGCCTGGCGCCCGTCGCCCTTCCACGTCGACGGCCTGCACCCCCGCGCCGAGGAGATGATCACCGAGGGCATCGCCGCCGCCGCGCGCTCCCGGGACTCCAGCCCGCTCGGCGTCGCCGTCACGGGCGAGGGCGGGACGGGCAAGACCCACCTGCTCGGCTGGGTCCGCCAGACCGCCGAGAAGCGCGGCGGGTACTTCTTCCTCGTCGACTTCAGCTTCGGGGCGGGAGACGGATTCTGGCCGCGCGTCGCCCGCGCGATGGTGCAGGACCTCGACCGCGTCGGCCCCGGTGGCCTGGCGACCCAGGCCGCCACCCTCCTGCGCAGGCTCTCCCTGCTCGCCGACCTCGACGAGAGCAGGTCGGCCGCGCTCGCGGGCGAGCACCCCTGCACCAGGGACGACGTCGAGGCGCTCGTCAAGGGCCTGTACCGGCGCGACCGCGCCCTGATCGCCCGCACCGCCGACACCCTGCGCGCACTGGCCCTGCTGGCGTCACCGGATCTCGACCTGGGCCACACCGCCCGCGACTACCTCGGCTCGGTCGAGGAGGCCGAGCCCGGCGACCGCCGGGCGTGGGGGATCGGCCGGAGGGTCCCGAGCCCCCAGGACATCGTCGTCGAACTGTCCGCCGTCCTCGCCCTCACCGGGCCCAGCGTCATCGCCATAGACCAGATAGACGCGCTGCTGGAGCACTCGGCCCGCACGTCGGCCCATGACGCCGAACCGCAGGTTCCCGACAGGACCCTCCTGGAGGAGGTGGCGGGCGGCCTGATGGAGCTCCGCCACGTCACGCGCCGCGCGCTCTGCCTTGTGGCCGCCCTTCCGTCCTCCTGGCGGCTGGTGGAGGGCCAGTCCGTGACGACGGTGCAGGACAGGTTCCGCACTTCCCTCATGCTCGGCACGATCCCCGACGCCTCCACGGCGCAAGCGATCGTCGAGCGCCGCCTGTCCGCCGCGCTCGAAGACTCCGGCTTCGCTGCGCCCTGGCGCGGCTGGCCCGTCATGCCGGAGGCATACGCCACCGTGGGGGCGCGGACTCCCCGCGAGGTGATGAAGCGGATCGACGCCCACCTCCAAGGCTGCCTGTCGGACGGGGAGGTAAGGCCGCTCACATCCTTCGAAGCCGCGTCAGCGCCGCCGCAGGTCGTGCACCAGAGGCATGAACCGGACGAAGCGGCGTTCGCCGAGCTCGACGCGCGCTTCGCCGAGTTCAAGGCGGGCGCGTCCGTCGAGGCGGTCTTCGATCCCAAGGCCGAGGACGCGCTCGCCCCGGGGCTGCTCGCCGCGGGCCTCGCCGCGTGGATCCGCGAGGCGGGCCCCGCGGGCCGCGCCTTCTCCGTGGACCCGCCGCCCGCCCGCCGCGCCGTGCTGCACGCCAGGCTCCGCCAGACTCTGGACCCGGTCACCGAGCGGCAGCGGCACTGGTCGTTCCGGATGATCGCCGCGTCCCACCCCAGGGCCGCGCTCACCCGGCTCCGCGACGCGCTCACCGAGTCCGGCGGCGGCGCGGAGGGCGAGCGCACCCTGATCGTCGTGCGCAACATGGAGTGGGCCGAAGGCCCCGCCACCCAGGAACTGCTCGGCCGGCTGACGGAGTCGGGAGGCAGGTCCCTGACGATCGGCAACGACGACCTGCGCACGTTCGCCGCGCTCGCGGCACTGCTCGACGCGCCCCGCCCCGGCCTGGAGGACTGGCTCGCCGCACGCCGCCCGGCGGGGCGCACGGAGTTCTTCACCGAAGTCCTCGCCGAGGCGCTGCCCGCGGAACCGGAACCGTCCAAGGCTGCGGGGGCAGGCGAAGACGAGCCTCCGATCCGCGTGCTTCCCGGGCCGGTGTCCGGACCCTACGATCCGCTGCCTTCGCCGTCGTCCCCTGGCCAAGCCCCGGCGGAGAACCCTCCGCTGGTCTTCCCGACGCCCCCGGCGGACGGCGCCCACGCACGGCTCAACGGCACCGAGTCCTCGACGCTCCAGGGCGCGACCGTCATCCCGTTCGGACAGCCCAGGACGGGCCCGGCCGAGGACACCGGAGCCGCACGCGGCCCCGTGATCGGCCCGCCGTTCGTCGTCCCGTTCCCGCCGCCCGGAGAGCCCCCGGCGCCTTCGCGGCAGTTCACGCCCCCGCCCTCGGTGCTGCCCTTCGCGCCGCCCCCGTCCGGCGTACGGCGGCCCCGCGAGGACGAGCCCATCCGCATCGGGACGCGCGCCGGAGGCGAGGCAGCGGTGACGCTCGACCCCGCGGTCCTCACCCGGCACACCGCGATCTTCGCCGGATCGGGTTCTGGCAAGACCGTGCTCATCCGCCGGCTCGTCGAGGAGTGCGCGCTGCGCGGAGTGTCCTCGATCGTCCTCGACCCGAACAACGACCTCGCCCGGCTCGGCGACGCGTGGCCCTCCCCGCCCGAGGGCTGGGCGGACGGCGACGCGGAACGCGCCGCCCTCTACCACGAGGGCACCGAGGTCGTCGTGTGGACACCGGGGCGGGCCTCGGGCAGGCCGCTCGGCTTCCAGCCCCTGCCTGATCTCGCCGCCGTCCGGGACGACCCCGACGAGTTCGCTTCCGCGCTCGACCTGGCGATGGAAGAACTGTCCCCGAGGGCGGGCACCGAGGCGAACACCGCGCAGGCCCCGGTGGCCAAGGCGGTACTGCGCGAAGCGCTCGCCCACTTCGCCCGGCGCGGCGGAGGGGACCTCACCGCTTTCCTCGCCCTGCTCGGCGACCTGCCTTTCGAGGCGAGCCGGATCGCGGGAGCCGACGAGTTCGGTCTGAAACTCGCCCAGCGGCTCACCGCCGCGACGATCAACGACCCCCTGTTCGCGGGCGAAGGGGAACCCGTTGACCCGCGGACCCTGCTCACCCCCGCCGAGGGCAGGCGGGCGAGGATCTCGGTCGTCAGCCTCGCCGGGCTCGCCGACGAGCGCCGACCTGACTTCGTCCGGCGGCTCCAGATCGCCCTGTTCTCGTGGATCAAGCGCAATCCGGCCCGTGACCGGCCGCTGGGCGGCCTGTTCGTCATGGACGAGGCGCAGACGCTGGCTCCGGCCACTCCCCGAACCCCCGCTCTGGCGAGCACCCTCACCCTCGCGTCACAGGCCCGCAAGTACGGGCTCGGCCTTGTCTTCGCCACCCAAGCCCCCAAGGGCCTGCACAACCAGGTCTCCGGAAACGCCACCACGCAGTTCATCGGCCGCCTCAACGCGCCGGCGCAGATCGCGGCGGCCAAGGAACTGGCCCGGGCGCGGGGCGGGACCGCCGGGCGCGTAGGCAAACTCCAGAGGGGCCAGTTCTATGTGGCGAGCGAGGGCCTGCCCGAGGCCCTGACGCAGACCCCGCTGTGCCTGAGCCATCACCCGGCAGGGCCGCTCAACGAGGAGGAGATCCTGGACCGGGCCCGCCGGAAGTGAGGCCGCAGGCCCGGCGCGGCAGCCTGGAAGCCGCGCCGGGCTTTATCAACCGAGGGGTTGAACAAGGGCTCGCGGAGTCGTAGTGTTGTTATCAACCGGTAGGTTGAAGACGCAGGTGGAGAGTATGGAAGACGCAAGGCTGTCCGCGGTGTTCGCGGCACTGGCCGACCCGACGAGGCGCGACATCGTGGCGCGGCTCGCCGCCTCGGACGCGACGGTGGGGGAGCTCGCCGCTCCCTACGACGTCACCGTCCAGGCCGTCTCCAAGCACGTCAAGGTGCTCGAGGAGGCGGGGCTCGTCAGCCGGACCAGGGACGCGCAGCGCCGCCCGGTCCACCTCGAAGCCGAAGTCCTCGACCTGATGACCGGATGGCTGGAGCGCTACCGCAGGAGGGCAGAGGAGCGCCACCAGCGCATCGACGCCCTCCTCGCGGAACTCCGGCAAGGCACCGACGACCAGACGGAAGGGGCGGCATCATGACCGCGACCAGGACCCACGGCGGCAGCACCCGGATCGAGGCGGACCCGGGCCTGCCCCTCATCAGGATCACCCGCGACTTCGACGCCCCGCCGGCCCTCGTCTACCGCGTCTGGGCCGATCCCGCCCTCGTCGCCCGCTGGCTCGGCCCGCGCAGCATCACCAACCGCATCGACACCTGGGAGTTCCGGCGCGGCGGAAGCTGGCGTTACGCCTCCCACCGGGACGGCGAGGAGATCGCCTCCTTCTACGGCTCCTTCCACGAGGTCCGCGAGAACGAGCGCATCGTCCAGACCTTCACCTACGAGGGCGTCCCCGACAGCGTCTGCCTGGAGACGATCACCTTCGAGGACCTCGGCGACGGCCGCACCCGCACCGTCACCACGAGCGTCGTCGAAACCCTCGAAGACCGCGACGCGATGCTCGCCAGCGGCATGGAGACCGGCGTCGTCGAGGGCTACGAGAAGATCGACGAGATCCTCGCCGAAGGCGTCGCCTGACCGGCCCGTCGCCGCCGATTCGCGTCCCGCGCGCCACCCGTGTAACCTTTCACCTCGTTGCCGGAGAGCGATCCCCGGCGGCGGGGCTATAGCGCAGTTGGTAGCGCGCCTCCATGGCATGGAGGAGGTCTGGGGTTCGAATCCCCATAGCTCCACAGCAAGGAGAAAAGCCGCTCTGCATCAGCAGGGCGGCTTTTCGCGTTCCTCGGACGATCACCGGACCCGCGACGTACCGTGCCCGGAGGAGGGGAGGACAAGTGAAGGTCTCCTGGGTGAGCGGGTTCCTGGATCTGGCCGCCGGATCGCATGAGGAGGGCGTGCGGTTCTGGGAGGACCTGACGGGGTGGGAGCGGTCCGCGGTGCGGGGCGCGCGGGGTGAGTTCCTGACGCTGGTGCCCCCCAAGGGCGACGCGACGGTGCGGGTGCAGAGGGTCGGCGGCGCGCTCAGCGCCATGCATGTGGACCTCCATGTGGAGGATGTGGCGGTCGGCGTCCGTGAGGCCCAGGCCGCAGGCGGGACCCTCGTGGCGCGCTACCCGGCCGACGGTTACGCGACGGTCCGCTCACCGGGCGGGCTCGCGGTGTGCATCGTCCCGGACCCCGGGTCGGCCGCCCCGCCGGCCCAGAAGTGGGACGGGCACGGGAGCGTCGCCGACCAGCTGTCCGTGGACGTCCCGGGGGACGGGTGGGAGCGGGAGACCGCTTTCTGGACCGGCGTCACGGGCAGGGAACTGCGGCCCGGCCGGGACCGCGCGGAGTTCTCCAGGCTCGTGAGCGGGCCGGGGGAGGGGCTGAAGATCCTGCTCCAGCGGCTCGGCGAGACCGGGGGGCCGGTCCGGGCGCACCTCGACTTCGCGACGACCGACCGGAAGGCCGAGACGGCCCGCCACACCGCGCGCGGTGCGCGCGTCGAGCACGAGCACACCGGGTGGACCGTCCTGCGGGCGCCCGACGGCCTCGCCTACTGCGTCACCGACAGGGTTCCGGACCTGTGAAGCCGGCGCTCGGCGCGCCGGGCGCGTCGCACAGCGCCCGACCTGGTCCCGGAACGAGCGGTTTGACCACGGGTTTTTACCCTCAGGAGAGGTTTACCGTCGCCGACGAGGTTTGAACGGGGGAGAGGCGGGGAGAACCCTTGGTTTGACGGGGGTTTCGCAAGAGCGTAGTGTTCTTCTTGTTGGGCCCGAGGGGAGCAGGACGCGAGAGCGGCCGGCCCCGGGACCAGCGGAACGTCTTGAACTTCACGGTTCACCCGGAGATGCGCGAAGCACTCCGAGGGACTGGTAAGCTCGAGAAACCGCCGAGAACGAAGCCCGAAAGGGTGGGATTCACTGCGGGTCCGTTT
>NZ_BAAGPQ010000033.1:0-182 GCF_054783995.1 Actinocorallia aurea | reverse complement strand
AGGTTCTGGTCATCCTCGTCTGAGGATTTCTTTGAGGCAATATGCAAGGTCAGCCAAGACCTTGTTCTTGCCAGTTTCAACACCTTAGGTTTGGCTCTCGTCTTCGGATGGGGGTCGTATGGACCTTAATGGAGAGTTTGATCCTGGCTCAGGACGAACGCTGGCGGCGTGCTTAACACATG